>NZ_JNLX01000133.1 GCF_000715495.1 Hymenobacter sp. IS2118
AGCGGCAGCGGTGAGCGCAGCAGTCGCCCCGCTCCGGCGGCAGGCAGCGGCCAGTCGGATACGTCGCGCCGCTTTGGCAGCGGCGGTGCCCGCGTGAACGTAGGTGGCAACCGCGAAGGCGGCGACCTGGGCGGCCGGCGCCGCGGCGATGCCGGCGGCACCCGCCGAGGCTCGTTCTAGGCGCGGTTAGAGCTGCATGAATCAGAATTATGCAAAGCTGAGCACGTAATCTGCTCTAAAAAGCAGTGAGGCCCGGAAAACTTTTTCCGGGCCTCACTGCTTTTTAGAGCAGATTACGTGCTTGTTCGCTCCTAATTACTTTCTATTCCGTTCCTATGGCTCAGCCCACGCTCCCAGTTATCCAAGCCCTGCGCGACACGGCGCAGCGTCTCGCCACCCAAGCGCCCTACCAGTGGGGCCACATGGGCAGCTGCAACTGCGGCCACCTCGCCCAAACCGTCACGCGCCTTACTAAGGCCGAAATCCACGCTCGCGCCATGCAGCGCTACGGCGACTGGGAGCGGCAGCTCATCGACTACTGCCCCACCAGCGGCCTGCCCATCGACCAAACCATCGACGAGATGCTGGCCATGGGTTTCTCCCGCTCCGACCTCACCCACCTGGAGAAAATTTCCGACCCCACCATTCGGGCAGCCATTGGCTTTGAGCGGCGCGACGCCCTGCGCCACAACCAGCGCGACGACGTGGTGCTCTACCTCCGCACCTGGGCCGACCTACTGGAGCGTGACCTGCTGGCTGATATTACCCTGCCCAGCTTCACTACTGAGCCGGTGCCCACTCCGGTATTTGCGGAAGTTGTTGGGTAGTACCCCGAATCCAACGCATTTGGCTGGCTACTTACGCCAGAGCCTCATAAATAGTCTAAAAAAAAGACCCTGCCAAATTTTTGGCAGGGTCTTTTTTTTAGACTTGAAAAGCTCTTTTCGATTTAACGAAGCGGCCGGTAGCTGTTCGGCTATTGACGGGTGACGTTGGAGCGCTGGGCCTCCCGGTATCCTTCGGCCCGGTGCTCGCGCTTGTAAGCCGCATCGGCCGAGGGGTCTTTCTCAGCGTCGGGAGCTTGGGCGCAAGAGGCGGTGAGCAACATTGCCGCGGTGGCGGCCAACCAGAGATTCGTACGGAACAGTTTCATGCTGCGAAGATAATCCCTCGTCGCCAATTGAACAACCAATCGTCAACTGCAGCGCGTCGTTGCGCCAGAATATTGCCCGCGATGGAAGACCTCATGACATTCCCAAAGAGCTTGTCTGGAACCTGGCAGAGGCCTTCAATTTCCGCTTTACAAATGTCAACAACCCGGTTTGAAAAGGTCACGACTTAGCATTCGTATCCTGAATCAGCCTTCTCGCCCAGCATTGATTTTTGTGGCGCTCAACAGGCGAGAACCCGGCAGAAACGCTGGCCTGAGTCAGGCAACCGAGACTACTTTACTGCGCTCAAGGGCTTAGCACGATAAGCTGAATGCACGAAACCCAAATATGATTTATTACGACGACGCGCTATCCTATGGGATTAGCACAGCGATGAACCACCCCAACCAGAAGCGCCATATTCTACAGGTAGAAACGTTAGTTTTAAGCAGCGCGCTATGGCTGAAAACAAGCCCGCCGGAACAGGCACATAAGTCAAATCAATGCTTTCATTAGTCATATTTGTCCTGCTGACTTACAGATTTTTATAAGTCAATATTTTCCACAAAACTCAAACCTCAGTTGACCCTATAAAAGTTAGTAAGAATCAAAACAAAATATATCCATACTAATGAAAATTCACCATCTGTCAGCTTATAATTTCCTACGTTTCACTGCCCCTGTTTTCACACTGCCAAATTAAATTAATTTCATATTGCACTTAGCAATCATACTCTGAGCTGCTATGATTTGACGCCGGGTAAACAAGGTGAGAGTGAACCATTGAGGGGTAGTTGAGAAACGGCCGATTGAGGCCTTGCACTCCGTCCTGCACATCAATTCCGCTCTTGATATGGAAAGTATCAACCCGGCTTGCCTAGGTCAATCAAGTTGCCACCCAAGTAGCCCGGAGCAAGTCACATCGCCGCTCTCTGCTGACCCAAAAGCCGGGCAACGGTTCTTCCACGCTGGCGCTGGTTGCGTGGGGTAGCAGCTACTCGGGTTGGTAGTCGGCGAAGGAGCCGTCAGCATAGAAAATCACTATCCGGCGAATTGGCTTTTCTGCCCCGGCAAAAAGGGCCGATGCCGTGGGACTGGCAACGGCCACGGGATTGACCGGTAATTCTGCCACACCAATAATAGCTGGTTGGCTAGCCACTGGGCTGTTATCGGGAATGACTGCAGCTTTAGGAGTTGGCGGAACGGCTGGCGAAAGCGGTGGTTCTTCTGGCGATAACGCCTGCGGGAACGCCGATTTGGGCAAAGCAGCAGTAAAACGCCGGGGTACAGCCTTACTAGTGACAGCGGGAGCAGGCCGCCCGGCGTTTGCCGTGGCCGGGCTACGCCGGGAACTTGTAATAATGGTTGGTTCCAGGCCCGCAGCGAGCTCCTGCTGTGGCGTTATTACCTCTTGCTGAGTTTTTTGCGTTGCAAACACGGCCTGAGCAGGCGGCTGTTGCGGCTCAGGAGTAGCAGCGGGGACCACGCCGGTTTGCATAGGGCCGGTGCCATTAAGAAGCCACGCCATGGAGAGTTCCGGCATGGCCCCTAAAATACGCTGCACAACCTCCAGACTGGGCTTATTACGGCCCGATAGAATATGGCTGACAATGGGCCGCGCGATACCAATGGCATCGGCAAATTGAGTGGGCGTGAGTTGACGGGATTCCAGCAGCTTCCGAATTCGCTCGACCATAGCAGTTTGTTTTAATTACAAATGTACTACACCACAATTTACTCAGCTGAAATCCGGCTGCCGCCCTAGTTAACAAATGTTTAAAGCCTATACATACAACTTGAATTATTAACAAATGTGTCAGGACAACTGAAACGCTTTGGTTTACTTATGTAATTTATAATTGTAATCCCACACTCTTAAACCCTAAGCGGGTGGGTACTCTGGTCTGACCGCGAAGAACGATTGGTCCGGCGTGCGCATCAACTCAATACTTCCTTCTGAGGTCCTGCAGGAGTCCCGAGGTAGCTGCTAAAAGCGACAAAAAAGGCCCGGCAACTCATGAGTTGCCGGGCCTTTTTTGTCGGGAATACTGTGGAATAATCAGAGCTAACGCATTTTTCTATCGCGCCTGACTAGCGCAGCAAATGCCTAGTTAAAGTACTCGCGGGCTAGGGTTTTGTCGTGGCCGTAGATGTCTTTCCGGAAGTGCGGATGCCCATCAGCATCGGCCCAGGCAGTGAAATACACCAGATAAACGGGAAGCTTTTCTTTGAGGGTAAGGTATTTTTCGCGGCGCCGGGCGATGGTATCAAGGATGGTTGCCTGGTCCCAGCCGGCCTTGTTGCGGAGGAGGTAGGTGGCAAGTTTGATGGGCTCTTTCACCCGCACGCACCCGTGGCTGAAGCTGCGGTTGGTCTGGGAAAAAAGCTCGTCGTGGGGCGTGTCGTGCAGGTACACATCGTTAGAGTTCGGGAAGATAAACTTCACTTCGCCCAGGTCATTCTTAGGCCCCGGCCGGCGGCGCAAGGTATACTTGAAGTTTTCTCTCGTCACGTTGGCCCAGTCGATGGAGCTAGGACTGACGGGCGTTGCCTTGGCGCCCCAGCCCTTCACAACCTCCATATCGAGCCGGTCGAGGTAGTTGGGGTTGGCCATTAGCTTGCCGCGAAGCTCTTTTTCGATGATGCTAAAAGGCACGTTCCAATAGGGCGAGAGCACCACATACTCCAATTTGTCGCTGAAGATAGGCGTCTCATTCAGGGCCTTGCCAACGATGACGGGCATACTGAAAACCTCCTTGTTGGCTTCTACCACGTGCAGCGTGTACTCGGGTATATTCACCAGCAGATAGTCGGGCTCGAAGCGCTTGGGGAGCCAGCGCCAGCGTTCCATATTCAGGATAATCTGGTCGATGCGGGTCCCAATCGGCACGTTGAGCGCGGTCAGGGTTTCGCCGCCTACGATGCCATCGGGCCGGAGTCCAGCGTCTGCTTGGAAGGCTTTCACGGCATTTACCAACTCCGGGTCGTACACCTGCCCTACCGCCACAGTTCCGCCACTATTGGCATTATTTTGCTGCGAGACCGGCATTGCCACGGGGGCCGAAGCCGGCTGGGGAGTGCCAGAGCCTGCTGCTGCGCCCAGAAGCCGCTGCCGCAACGCCGAGACGGCGGGCGAGGACTGTCCCGGCCGCAGCTTCAGCGTGGCGGGCAGTACCTGCCAGCCCCCGGCCTGCTCCTGTTCGCGGTAGGCCGCCAAGGCTTTGCGCAAGTTGTCATATTCAGGATGCAGGGGCGCAAACTCGTAGTAGTTGTAGGTGCTTTTGCGCTCGCCCAGAAAGGTGAGCAAGGCCTTGTGAAGCTTGATTTTATTAGGCTTCACCTGCCACGCGGTATTTTTTGAGTCGCGCGGGTTGGCGATACCACGGTAAAAGTCGGAGCTCCATTGCATGTAGGTACCCGTCAGGGCCACATCTATCTCCCGTTCCAGTTTATTGCGCCGGGCAGTATCCGCCCGGGCTTCTTCCAGGCTAGCAAATAGCTTCTTAAAGTCCTTAACCTGGTAGTCTTTAGGATTCAAGCCCTCATCCTGCGCTTTAGCAATAATTTCCTGCAAAGACTGGGCTTGGGGAACCAACTGATGGTTCTTAAACCAAGCCAACTGGAAGTTGCGGTCGCGGTAAAACCGGCGGGCAGCAGGTAGCTGCGGTTTAAAGGCGGCCTCGGCCCGAAGCGTATTGATGATGTAAGTGCTGTCGAGCAGCGGCTGGGGACCGGGCTCCGAAGCAAACAAGCCGCCCTTGGCAGTGCTTGCAGAGTCGGACGTATCGGATGCACCGGACCCGCATGATTGCAGTGCCGGGCCGCCCAGCGCCACCGCCAGCAGCACCCAAAACAAAGAATTAAAACGAAATAGTAATGACATTGAAGACAATAAATACAAGGGAATAACGAAACCTCGGGCCTTTGCCGAAAGCGGGCTTTGTACTGCGAAGCAGGCAGCGAGGTTGCACCGGCTGTCCGAAGACTTCTAAGTGCAAAGTACGCAACACCAAAGCAGTATTGGCCTTATTAACGGCCTAAGTTCTGTCAACGTTCGTAGAATTCAGTACTTGTGGCTTTTGAGCGTTTCGCTGCCATCTGCGTTTTCGCAGGAATATTTAGAAACGGCCTGCCGCGACTTTCTGTAGCTGAGTCACCAATAACCAAGCTGTTGCCCCCATACCAAAGCAGCTGGATTATGGCCACTTCCAGCCCTGAGTTAGCTAAAAAGCATTTCGTTTATTTTAGGATTTCCCCCTGTACCGCTTCTAAATTCGCCGCCTATGGCTCCTCCTATTCCTACGTTGCCCCCTTCGACCAACGACCCGCATAGCTACGCCGGCAGCAGCCCCGTCAGGGTCAGGCATCTGATACTTGACCTGCAGGTTGACTTTGACAAGCGCAGGCTGGCTGGCAGCGCCACCTGGGAGCTGGCCAACCCCGAAGCGGCCGACGAAGTGGTGCTCGACACGCGCGAGCTGACCATAGAGGCGGTAGACCGGCTGGACGCGGCCGGGAACGCCACCCCGGCGAAGTTCTCGCTGGCCGCTCCCGACGCTACCCTGGGCCAGGCACTGCGCATTACCCTGGCGCCGGCCACCACGGCCCTGCGCATTCGCTACCGCACCGCACCCACGGCGGCCGCCCTGCAGTGGCTGCACCCCGCCCAGACGGCCGGCACCGAGCCATTCCTTTTCACCCAGTCGCAGGCCATTCTGGCGCGCACCTGGCTGCCCTGCCAGGACTCCCCCGGCATCCGGTTTACCTACGAGGCGCGGGTGCAGGTGCCCAATCACCTGCTGGCCCTGATGAGCGCCGAGAATCCGCAGCAGCGGAATCTTACCGGCGAGTACGTCTTCCGCATGAGCCAGCCCGTTCCGGCCTACCTCATGGCCCTGGCGGTGGGCAACCTGGAGTTTGCGCCGCTCAGTAATCGCACCGGCATCTACGCCGAGCCCGCCACGCTGGCGGCCGCCACTTATGAGTTTGCCGACCTGGAAGCCATGGTGGCCGCGGCCGAGCAGCTCTACGGCCCCTACCGCTGGGAGCGCTACGATTTGCTGGTGCTGCCCCCCAGCTTTCCGTTCGGAGGGATGGAAAACCCAAGATTAACATTTGTAACACCTACTATCCTGGCGGGAGACCGCAGCCTAACGAGTTTGGTGGCGCACGAGCTGGCCCACTCCTGGTCCGGAAACCTGGTTACAAATGGAACGTGGAATGATTTCTGGCTGAACGAAGGATTTACGGTGTATTTCGAGCGGCGCATCATGGAACATTTGTATGGCCGCCAGTATGCCGACATGCTCCAGGTACTCGGCCGCGAAGCCCTGCACCACACCATAGCGGAGATTGGCCCGGCTAGCCCCGACACCCACCTGCGCCTCGCGCTGGCCGGCCGCGACCCCGACGAGGGCCTGACTGAAATTGCCTACGAAAAAGGGTGTGCCCTACTGCTCACGTTGGAAGCCCTCATCGGCCGGCCCCGCCTCGATACCTTTATTAAGGAGTACTTCGCCCGTTTCAGCTTTCAGGCGATGGACACGGCCACCTTCCTCAGCTACCTCCGGACCGAGTTGCTCAACAAGGAGCCCGGCCTCGAAGACCGGCTGCGGCTGCACGACTGGGTTGATGGCCCCGGCCTGCCTACCAATGCCCCGGCCGTATCCTCCACACGCTTCGAAGCCGTGGCCCAAATCCTGACGCGGCTGGCAGGCCGCCACTCCCCTGCCGACTGGCACGCCGACACCTCCGGCTGGAGCAGCCATGAGTGGGTATATTTTTTGAACGGCCTGCCCCCCACGCTTTCGGCCGGGCAGCTCCGCGAGCTCGACCAAGCGTTTGCCTTTACCACTTCCGGCAACGCCGAAATTTTGGCCGCTTGGTTTCCGCATACCTTGCGTGCGGGCTACGATGAAGCCGTTCCGGCTCTGGAAAACTTTCTGCACCACGTGGGCCGGCGCAAATTTCTGGTGCCGCTCTACCGGGCGCTGCTGGCCACGCCCGACGGCCCGGCCCAGGCCCGAAAAATCTACGCCGAGGCGCGCGCCAATTACCACTCCGTAGCCACGGGCACCCTCGATGCACTGATAGTTTAGGGCGCGAACGGGCGTCCGGCCCGAACTTTGTGCGGGGCCCTGCTCCTGCCCGGGCGCTGCGGCGTCCGTTGAATTGATTTTCTCAGTAATAATTGATACCCTTTGAAAAGCATCATCCCACTTGGTAAGCTCATCGCCGTTGGCGGAAACGAAGACAAGGGCACCTACCCCAATCCCCGTACCCGCCGCAAGTACTACCTCAACTTTTTCGAGCTTGGTATCCTCAAGCGCGTGGTGCTCGAAACAGGTAAGCCCGACCCGCGCATCGAAGTCATCACCACAGCTTCGATGATTCCGGAAGAAGTCGGACCGATTTACACGGGTTCGTTTGCCATGCTCAACTGCCACAACGTGGGCATCATGGATATTCGCACGGCCGAGGACGCTCGCCAGCCCGAGTACCTGGAGCGCCTGCTGGCTGCCGACGTGCTGATGTTTTCGGGGGGCAACCAATCGCGGCTGCGGGAAATGTTCGGCGAGTCGGATTTTCTGGACCGCATGACCCAACGCTACTACGCCGAGTCTCATTTCGTGATTGCGGGCACCAGCGCCGGGGCCATGGCCATGTCGCAGCTCATGATTCGCGGTGGCTCCGTGCCTGATGCCCTGCTGAAGGGAGCCGTAAAAATCGGGACGGGACTGGGGCTGCTGCCAGCCGCTGTAATCGATTCGCACTTCGTGAAGCGCGGCCGCTTCGGGCGCCTCATCGAAGCGGTGGCTTTGCACCCCAAGCTCATCGGTATCGGGCTGGGCGAGGATACCGGCGTACTCATCACCCAGGGAAATCTGGTAGAAACCATTGGTTCTAACCTGGTTATCATTCTCGATGGGCATTCCATTCAGCACAACAATGCCGCTGCCGCCAAAAAGGGAACCGTGCTGTCCATCGAGAACGTGACCATGCACGTGCTGGCCAAGGGTAATGTATATGACATGCAAGCGCGGAAATTCTATGTGAGCAAGGAAGCGCAGGCCGCGCACGCGCTAGCGCACGAGGCCGCCGTTTCCTCTCCCGCAGCCTGAGCAAGACGGCGCAAGGCATCCATTTTCTTCATAAAAGCCCGCTCATTCTGATGATGAGCGGGCTTTTTTACTACTTCAACCCTAGATACACGTAGGCAGCCTTACTCCTTATATATAGGACGACGGGCACGGTGCTCTGGCGCGTCCTTTCTTTCCTTTTCACCCAACGTTTCCTTATGAATTACCGCAAGCTGGGAAAAACCGGATTATCTGTTTCTGAAATTAGCCTGGGCACCTGGCAGGTGGGCGGCAAATGGGGCGAACCCTTTAGTCACGACAACGCCGATAAAATTCTGAACGCCGCCGCCGACGCCGGTGTCAACTTTATTGATACGGCCGACGTGTACGGTGACGGCGAGAGCGAAAAGGCCGTGGGCCGACTCGTCCGTTCCCGCTCCGAACGCATTTACGTAGCCACCAAATGCGGCCGCCGCCTGCAACCCCACGTGGCCGAAGCCTACCAGCCGGCCGCGCTGCGCCAATTTGTGGAGGACAGCCTGCGCAACATGCAGCTCGAAACCCTCGACCTCGTGCAGCTGCACTGCCCGCCCACGGAAGTATATTACCGTCCCGAAATCTTCGAGCTATTTGACCGGCTGCGCGAAGAGGGCAAGATTCAGCACCTGGGCGTTAGCGTCGAGAAAGTGGAGGAGGGCCTCAAAGCCCTGGAGTTTCCCAACGTGGCCACGGTGCAGCTCATCTTTAATATGTTCCGCCAGCGGCCGCCAGAGCTGCTGTTCCGGGAAGCGGCCCGCCGCGACGTTGGCCTTATTGTGCGGGTACCGCTGGCCAGCGGCTTGCTGACGGGCAAGTTCACCGCCCAAACCAAATTTGCGGCCGATGACCACCGCAACTTCAACCGCCAGGGCGAGGCCTTCGATAAAGGGGAAACCTTCTCGGGTGTGGATTACGCCACGGGCCTGGCCGCCGTGGAGGAGTTGAAAGCCGTCTTTCCGGGGCAGGAGCAGCTGGCGGCCTGGGCGCTGCGGTGGGTACTCATGTTTGAGGAAGTGAGCTGCGTAATTCCTGGGGCCTCCCGCCCCGAGCAGCTGCGCTCGAACCTGCAAGCCGCCGACCTGCCCGCCCTGACACCCAAACAAATGGATGCTGTACGTGCGGTATATAACTGCAGCATCCGGCCGCTGGTGCATCAGCTGTGGTAGACTGAACCGGCTTTTTACTTATAGATGGCTACAACGGCCGCACTTCCTTCGGTGCGACAGGCGCGGTACATACCTTCCGAGTTGAAGGATAGGGAAATATTTCCGGCTGCGTCGATGCCAATCAGGCCGCCTTCGCCACCGTCGGGCCCCAGCTTGTCGTGCACCACCACGCGGCAGGCTTCTTCCAACGACAGATTCTTGTACTCCATCAAACACGCCACATCGTAGGCGGCTACGGCCCGGATAAAGTACTCGCCGTGGCCGGTGCAGCTGATGGCACACCGGGCATCGGCCCAGGTACCGGCCC
This sequence comes from Hymenobacter sp. IS2118, assembly GCF_000715495.1. Lineage (GTDB taxonomy): Bacteria > Bacteroidota > Bacteroidia > Cytophagales > Hymenobacteraceae > Hymenobacter. The sequence goes on from NZ_JNLX01000133.1 coordinate 9,743, forward strand.
CAATAATGGGCGTGTCGCCGATGCGGGCGTAGCGCTTGTTGGTCATGCCGCCGGTGCTGGTGGCGGCGGCCAGATTGCCGAACTGGTCGCGCGCCACGGCGCCCACGGTGCCTTTTTTCCAGTTGGGGTCGGCCACGGGCAGTTCCGGTGGGGCAGTTTCGGCGGAGTTGGCCTGGCTGTGGTCGAGGCGCATGCGGCCTTCGCGTAGGGCTTCCTGCAATTGCTGATGGCGCTGCTCGGTAAAAAAGTACGCCGGGGGTTGTAGTGGCAGGCCGTGCTCGCGGGCCAGTTCGTCGGCACCGGGGTAGGCCAACAGCACGTGCTCGGTTTTTTCCATCACGAGGCGAGCGGCCCGAATGGGGTTTTGTACCTGCCGCACCCCGGCCACGGCCCCGGCCAAACGGGTGTGCCCGGCCATGATGGCGGCGTCCATTTCGTGGTGGCCCTCGTGGGTGAACACCGCGCCGCGCCCGGCATTGAACAGGGGGCAGTCTTCGAGGCTGCGTACGGCAGCTTCTACGCAGTCCAGGGCGGTGGCGCCGTCGCGGAGCAGGTCGTAGCCGGTAGCGAGGGCAGCTTCGAGGGCGGCGCGGTAGCGCATTTCGTCGGCGGGCGTGAGCGAGGCGCGGGCAATAGTACCGGCCCCGCCGTGGATGGCGAGAGCAAACATGCAGGAAGAAAATTATGGCGAAATAAGGGCTTCAAAGGTAGCTAACGGGAACGGGCAGCCGCCGGCCCGTGTTTTTTTTCGTAGGTTTGACCCTCAAGTTTTCTAATCCCCAAACACCCTACTTTTATGGCATACGACGTAACCGGCCGGCTGCACGAAATATTTGACGAACAGCAGGTAAGCGAGAAATTCCGCAAGCGTGAGTTCGTGCTGGAAGTCCAAGACGGCCAGTATCCCCAGCACATTAAATTTCAGCTGACCCAGGACAAAGGCAGCCTTGTGGACGCCTTCAAGATGGGCGACGAAGTGAAAGTAACGTTTGACCTGCGGGGCCGTGGCTTCAACAAAAACGGTCAGATGCTGTACTTTACCAACCTCGAAGCCTGGAAAATTGAGTCAGCTGGCGGTGGCAACGCCGGTGGCTACAGCGGTGGCCAGCAGCAGCAAGCTGCTCCCCGCCCAGCGGCTCAAAACCAGAACCCCACCCTGCGCGCCCAGCCTTCGGCGGCGCCCATCGCCAGCGACGACGACAACGACCTTCCCTTCTAGTTAGCTGTTAGCTGAGAAAACCAAAATGCCGCTCCTGATTATCAGGGGCGGCATTTTTTCTTGAATTTCGTACAACCCGTTATGGATTTGCATGAGCTAATTGCCCGCGGCGAAGGAGAAGAGTTGGAATTCAAACAGAAAACCACGCACCCGCACCGGATTTCCCGCACCCTGGTTTCGCTGGCCAACACCCGCGGCGGCCTGGTGCTGGTAGGCGTCGACGATGCCGGCCGCATCCTTGGCGTGCGCGACGCGGAGGAGGAATTATTCGTGCTCCGCGAAGCCGCCCGCCACTACGTCGAGCCGCCGCTCACCAACCTACAGTTCGAAGAACGCGAAGTAGACGGCCGCACCGTGCTGGTAGTGACCGTGCCGGAAAGCCGCTGCAAACCACACCGGGCCCAGGTCGCCCCCGACGACTGGCGCGGCTTCGTGCGCGTACGCGATGCCAGCGTGCAAACCAGCGGCCTCACCGAGAAGGTTCTGGAACGTCAGGAGCCCGCATCCCGCTTCGAGCAAATCCCACTCAACAAGCACGAATTGGCCTTACTTGACTACCTGAAAACGCATCCCCGCATCACGCTGGCGCAGTTCATGAAACTGGTGAACTTCGGCAAGCGCCGGGCTTTTCAAACCCTAATCAAACTGGTGCTGCACAACTATATCCGGCACCACGACAAGGAGAAAGAGCCGTATTACACCCTTTAAATCAAATATTTACGCTAATTAAGCAGTGGTGCAAAAGTAACCGTAGCAACTAAGCGGGTCATGCTGAGCTTGTCGAAGCATCTCTACCGCACCGTTGAATGGTATTGACGGTGCGGTAGAGATGCTTCGACAAGCTCAGCATGACGGTCAAAACTCAACACGATTACTTATGCGTACCTGCTTAATCGGATTTCAAGGATTTTGTGGACGCCTGCCACTCACCTACCCAAGCTGGTCAGGGGAATAAAAAAAGCCACCGCAGGGTGGCTTCTTTTGTCATGTGGGGAGCGTCCACAAAATCTGTGAAACATGATTAATCCAAGCGAATCCGTGATTATTCTTGCTTGCGGGCGCGGGCCACTTTTTTCTCGTCTTTTTCGGCCTTTTTTTCCTTCAGGGATTTAACGGGCTCTTTCTTTTTCTCTTTGCGGGCGTCTTGGGCTTTGGCCATAATTGAAAAGAAGTTTAAGTAGGTTCTGGGTTGTTGAAGATTTTAACGGGCAGCCCCGTCAGCGTATTGTGCCGGGCGAAGGTAGAGAATTTACCGAAATGCTACAGCACGGGCAGGTACCGCTCGCGGATGACTTGGAGGTGATGCAGCTCGTGGCCCGGCACGATGAAAAGCAGCGCCCGCACGGTGGCGGCCCCGCCGTTGGCAGTACCGCGTCGGTCCAGCTGCTCGTCGGTAAAGCTGTCGAACAGGGCTAGTGTGGAAGCACGAACGGCATCGTACTCGGCCAGCAGGCTCGCCACGCTTCGGGTATTGGCGCCGCTGTGCGTCACGTAGTCGTCCTGGTCGAAACCGGGCAGGTCCCGGCTGTCGTTGCGCGCGAAACGCAAGGCGCGGTAGGCGAAAATTCGCTCGGTATCAATCTGATGCTGAAGCATTTCTTTTAGCGTCCACTTGCCTTCGGCGTAGCCTTTCTCAGCCTGGGCTTCGGTAAGGTGGCCGAACAGGACATGGAATTCCGGCCCGATGGCCCGCAGGACTTCGCGGGGGTCGGCCCCTTCGGGAACCTGATTGATATAGGTGGCAGCGTAGGCCTGGAAATCACCTTCGGCGGGGCGGGAAATAGGCATATGACGGGCTTCTAATGATTGGATAAGGTCAGCTGAAACCGGCGTGGGTTGCACTCCGGTTTCAGTAGGCGCTGGCAAAATGAGCGACGCGGGGGCGGTTGCAGCAACGGCAGACGCCGCTACGGGCAGAATGACGGGCACCAATGCGGGGTCGAGCTGCAGCCGCACCACCGGCAGGGGCGCGGCCATAGCGGCCGCGCTTCCCTCCTGCCCAAACGCCCAGCGCAGAAAGTCGGGCATCACCCGGCCCCAGGTGTCGGGGTGATGGTGGCCGCCCTCCACCTGCACGTAGCGCAGGTGCTGGTGCACATCCAACCCGTGCTTCACAAGTTCTTCAATTAAATCGAGGCAGTCTTCAATGGAATCGATGACGCCGTTCTCGTTGCGGTCGCTGCGTTCGTCGAGGGTGCCGGTTTGCAGCCAGAACCGGTGGCTGGGATGCAGCCGGCCGGCCCGCACTAAGCCGTGCATAATGCGGTCGGCAGGCGTGTAGCCGGCCCCCACCGCCCGTTGCCGCCACCAGAACGAACCTGAAAAAACCCCCGCCCGCGCAAATGCTTGCGGATGGTGCCAGACCAAGTCGAAGGCCGACAGTCCGCTCAGTGAAAAACCCGCCACTACGGCCTCAGCAGGGTCAGCAGAAGCCTGGTATCGGGCTTGCGCAAACGGCAGCAGCTCGTGTAATACAAACTGCGAATACGCTCCGGCCCGACTGCCCCGGCCGTTAAAATCGGCGTGCGTGGCCGTGCCGTATTCCTGTACGCGTTGCTCGTTGGCGTGCACGGCCACCACCACAAAGGGCCGCACGGCGCGCTGGGCATATAAATTATCGAGCGTCGCCTGAAAATTCAACCGCTCCAGGTCCTGTCCGTCGTTTAAATAAAGAACCGGATACGGGGACGTTACCGCGCAGTCGGCGGGAGGCATCAGCAGCGTCAGCTCCAGCTCACGGCCCAAGTAACTGGAAGCCAGAACCTCCCGCACCAGCCGGGTGCCGACAGCAAAAGCAGGGAGAATGACTACGGGAAGTGGCATAACGACAAAGTAACGCAGACGACCTGAGTCGGGACTGCGATTCAGCTGGGAAGAAGGTGCTTTTCTAGATAATCGGACGTCCAAAGCGAAAACCGCTCTACAGATTTCGCGGCTGCGGAGTTGAAACGGCCTGCCCTTTTTAAGCAGGTAGAACCTGGTTTATCGCCGAAATATGGCAGGCCCGTTATTTTTAACTAGTTTGCCGTACAGCTTTAACGTCCCTCTCCACCATCTCACCCCCGACCCTGTGCAGGAACAACATCGGCGATTTTATTCGCACCACCTCGGCCAAGACATCGACATGCTGGTTTTCGGCACCTGGGGCTATCCAGTGGTGATTTTTCCAACCTCGGGCGGGCACACCAACGAAGCCCGCGACTTCAAGCTGATTGAGGCAGCCCGGCCGCTAATCGAAGCCGGCCGCGTGAAGCTTTACTGCATCGACAGCGTGGACCGGTTTTCGTGGTATGCGAAGCATCTGGAACCCGCCATTCGGGTAAAAAACCACGTTTTTTACGACCAGTTTCTGAGCGAAGAATTGGTGCCCATGCTGCAGCAAGAGTGCAACGTGGACAAGATTGGCGTGGCCGGATGCAGCTTTGGCGGCTACCACGCGCTGAATTTTGCGTTTCGCCACCCCGACCAGGTTGCGCACTTATTTACGATGGGCGCGGCCTTCGATATCCGCCAGTTTATGGACGGCTACCACGACGACAACATGTACTACAACAACCCGCCCGAATACCTGCCCGCGGCCCAAAACGAGCATTTTCAGTGGATGAATATTATTCTGGGCACTGCGGAACACGACTTTTGCCGGCATTCCACGTTTAACATCTCAAGCATATTGCGCGAGAAAGGAATTCATCACAAGCTGGACGTGAAACCGTTTGGTGACCACGACTGGCCGGTGTGGTGCGAGATGTTCCCGCAGTACCTCAACACCATTTAGCCGCGCATCTTCGCGCCAGTGGCATTTCATCCTTCTTACCAGACACCCATAAAACGGCATCATGAAAAAAATCGGCATTCTTTTCGGACAGGAAAACACCTTTCCCCAAGCTTTCATCGACCGCATTAACCAGAAAGCGCCTGCCGGCATCAGCGCTGAATTTGTCAACATTGAACAAGTAGAGCAGCACGTAGCGCCGGACTACGCCGTGATTATTGACCGCATTTCGCAGGATGTGCCTTTTTACCGCGCCTACCTCAAAAACGCGGCCCTGATGGGTACGGCGGTAATCAACAACCCGTTCTGGTGGTCGGCCGACGAAAAATTCTTTAACAACTCGCTGGCTGTGCGGCTGGGCGTGCCCGTGCCCAAAACCCTGCTCTTACCCAGCAAGGAGCGGCCGGCCGACACTAGCGAGCGCAGTTTCCGCAACCTCTCGATGATGGATTGGGAAGCGGCTTTCCAGCACATCGGCTTCCCAGCCTACATGAAACCGCACTCCGGCGGCGGCTGGAAAAGCGTGTACAAGCTGGATTCGCCGGATGATTTTTTCCGAGCTTATGCCGAAACGGGCCAACTGGTGATGCTTTTTCAGGAAGCCGTGGACTTCACCGACTACTTCCGCTGCTACTGCATCGGCGGCACCGAGGTGCTGATTATGCCCTACGAGCCCCGCAACGAGCCGCACCTGCGCTACGCCACCGAGATGAAAACGACGGGCGAAGCCGGTGAGAAGCTGCTCGCTACCATGAAGGACTACGTGCTGAAACTCAATGCCGGCCTCGGCTACGACTTCAATACCGTGGAATTTGCCGTGCGCGACGGCATTCCCATTGCTATCGATTTCGGCAACCCGGCGCCCGATGCCGACATTAATTCGGTGGGCGAGAAGAACTTTGAATGGGTGGTAGAAGCGGCGGCCAACATGGCCATTGCCCGCGCCCAAGCCCAAAAGCCCGGCCAGGACAACCTGACCTGGGGCACGTTCGTGCACCCGCACCGCGCCCAGCCCACCGATACCCACTTCACGGTAGCCGACGCGCCCGCTCCTAAGAAACGCGCCGCCCCCAAAGCCGCCGCCGCTAAGCCAGCCGCTAAGCCAGCCGCTAAAGCCGCAACGGCGGCAAAGGCCGCCGCTCCCAAAGCCGCTCCCAAAAAACCGGCCGCCAAAAAATCCGAATAAGCTTTTTCACTTATCGTTCGGCCCCGGCCAGACCCGGCGTACGCTTGCACGCCGGGTCATTGGGCCTACTCGCGCCTGTTCTCATTCCTCGCTTACTGCACACCGTTTTATGGCCATGCCCGTGTTTACCCTCGGCATCGAGGAAGAATTTCAAACCATTGACCCCGAAACCCGGGAGCTACGCTCGCACCTCTCCAAAATTGTGGAAGGCGGCCGGGTGACCCTGCATGAGCAGGTGAAGGCCGAGATGCACCAGGCCGTGGTAGAGGTAGGCACCAACATCTGCCACAATATCACGGAAGCCCGCACCGAGGTATTTCACCTGCGCCGCCAGGTAATGGAGCTGGCCGACAAGCAGAATCTGAAGATTGGCGCCGCCGGCACGCACCCATTTTCGCGGTGGCAAGACCAGCCCATCACGCCCGATGTGCGCTACGATAAAATAGTGGAGGAGTTGCAGGAAGCCGCCCGGTCGAACCTGGTTTTTGGTATGCACGTGCACGTGGGCATCGAAAACCGGGAGATTGGGGTGTACATGATGAACACGCTGCGGTATTTTCTGCCCCACTTGTTTGCCCTGAGCACTAATTCGCCATTTTGGGAAGGGCGGGAAACGGGCTACAAGTCGTTTCGCACCAAGGTATTTGAGCGGTTTCCCCGCACCGGTATTCCGGGGTATTTCCACAGTGCCAGCGACTACGATGAGTTTTTGCAACTCCTGATTAAGACCGGCTGCATCGATAACGGCAAAAAAATTTGGTGGGACATCCGCCTCCACCCGTTTTTTGACACCATCGAATACCGCATTTGCGATATGATGCTGCGGGCCGACGAAACCGTAGCCGTGGCGGCGGTGATGCAGGCGCTGGTAGCCAAAATCTACAAGCTTAAATCCCAAAACCTCAACTTCCGAGTCTACCGCAGCGCGCTGATTAAGGAAAACAAATGGCGCGCCGCCCGCTACGGCCTCGACGGAAACATGATAGACTTTGGCATCCAGGAAGAGGTGCCTACGCGCCAGCTCATTCTGGAGCTGCTGGACTTTATCGACGACGTGGTGGACGACCTGGGCAGCCGCCACGAAGTGGAATACGTCCTCAAAATGCTGGAAATGGGCACCGGCGCCGACCGCCAGCTCAAGGTATTCCGCGAAACCGGCGACTTGAAAAAAGTGGTCGATTACATCCTGAGCGAAACTTCCCACGGGCTGTAAACCAAGTATCTTTGTCTTTCGCAACGCCCTCTTACCGGGGCGTTGCTTCTTTTTTCAGCCAGCTACAAGCTTGGTTTCTAATTATTTGCTGGCGCAGCCAGCTGTTTGATTTGCTACACTATGGAGCCTATTCGCATTGCCATTCTTGATATGTATAACAACGCGCCGAACGAAGGCATGCGCTGCATCCGGCAGCTGCTGAGCCGGGGCAGCGTGGAAAACGACGTGCCTTTTGCCGTCGACACTTTTAATGTGCGGGCTGGGAACGAGCTGCCCGGCCTCGATTACGACTTGTACATCTCGTCGGGTGGCCCCGGCAGCCCGTTGGCCTCGGATGAGCCCTGGGAGGCCCGCTACTTTGCGTTCATCGATTCGCTGCTAGCTCATAACCAAGCGAATGACCTGAAAAAGCACTTGTTACTGATTTGCCACTCCTTTCAGCTGGTGAGCCGGCACCTGGGCGTGGGCGAAATCAGCCGGCGTAAGTCCACCTCGTTTGGGGTGTTGCCGGTGCACCTCACCCCTGCCGGCCTGCTCGAACCCGTGTTGCAGGGCCTGCCCGAGCCGTTTTACACCGTGGATTCGCGCGACTATCAGCTCACAGACCTCGATGCGAACCGCCTCGAAGAGTTGGGGGCCGAAGTACTGTGCCTGGAGAAAGACCGGCCCCACGTGCCCCTGCCCCGCGCCGTCATGGCCATTCGCTTCACGCCGGAAGTGCTGGGCACCCAGTTCCACCCGGAGGCTGATGGCGAGGGCATGCTGCGCTATATGCTAATTGATGAGCGTAAGCAACAAGTAATCACCACCTACGGCTCCGAAAAATACGAGGAAATGGTGCACCTGCTCGCCAACCCCGATACCATTGAGCGCACGGAGGCGGTAATTGTGCCCACATTTCTGCGGCGCGCCCTGGCCCAAACAGGCCAGCTTGCCACTGCCTGATTTCCCTTTTCCTCACCGAACTACCTTCCACTTATGATTTCGGAGCACCGCCAGCGGTTCAACGCCGCGTTCAGCCCGGCCACCTACCAGGAAATGCTGGCCGACATTGACCGGCAATTGCCCGGCCAACTGGATTTCCGGGTGGCCGAAACGCCGGTTTTCGTACCGGCCGTGCTGCGCGACAAATTAATTGCGGCCGGCGAAAGCATTATTTCGGTGATTGAACAGCCAAATTTTAAGGAATTAACTGAAGGTGCCATTCCGGCGCACCAGCGCGTGCCCTACGAAGACCAGTGCCCGGAGTTTTTGACCTTTGATTTTGCGGTGTGCCGCGATGCCAACGGGGAACTAGAGCCGCAGCTAATTGAGATGCAGGGATTTCCGTCGCTTTATGCCTTTCAGTCCTGGCTACCCGGTGTTTTCAAGGAGCATTACCCCATTGCGGACACCGTTAGTCCTTTTCTGGCCGAGCTGGATTTCCAATCTCACCGGGAGCGGATGCGGGATTTTATTCTGGGTGGACAAGCACCGGAACACGTTATTTTGCTGGAGCTATTTCCGGAGCAACAAAAGACGAGAATTGACTTTGCCCTATCAAAAAAATTATGGGGAATTGAGGTTGTCTGCCTTACCAAAGTTCAGCGCCGGGGCCGGGAGTTGTTTTATGAAAGGAATGGGGAATCAATTAAAATCAAGCGCATTTATAACCGCGTTATTTTCGATGAATTAGCTCGCCATCCGGAATTAGATTTACAGTTTCATTTAACTGAGGAAGTTGATATTACCTGGGTTGGACATCCGAATTGGTTTTTTCGGGTTAGCAAATACACCTTACCGCTGCTGCACGGACCATTCGTACCACCCAGCTATTATTTAGACCAACTTTCTGAGTACCCGAAAGATTTGGAGAACTACGTGCTCAAACCACTGTTTTCGTTTGCCGGCGCCGGCGTGCGCCTGCATATTACCGCCGACGAATTGGCGGCTTTACCGGACAAGCATAATTATTTATTACAGCGCAAAGTAGCTTACGAACCAGTGGTGCAGTCGCCCGATGGTTTGGTAAAATGTGAAATCCGGCTGCTCTACATCTGGCCCACAGGCGAGGCAAAGCCGCAGCTCCTCACCGGCCTCAGCCGCCTCAGCCGCGGCGAAATGATAGGAGTAGATTTTAACAAGGACAAAGACTGGGTGGGCGGCACAAGTCCCTTTTTCGAGCGGTAGCACCGCAGCGAGGAAACTGGCCTACTTTGAAATAGCCGCAAAACAACGCGCGGCTGAGGTTGCCCGTACAGGCAAGCTTAACCTCCCTCACCCCACTCTCTATGTCCTCTCTCACCGACAAAGGCCTCAAAATCTCCAAAAACGTCCTTTTTAATGTATTTGTTGGCCGGGCCACCAAACTTCTGGGCAAGCCTTTTATGGTCATCACCACGCTCAACGAAGTAGCTAATAAACTAGCAGATAAGGAAAACAAGACGAGTAAATTTCGCCAGCTTTTTGAAGTTGCCCTCACGCTGGTACGCCTGGTGAAAAACTACATCACTGGCGACTACCGCGAAGTTTCAACCAGCACCATTGTATCGGGATTGGCAGTGCTGCTCTACGTCCTATCCCCCATCGACTTGGTGCCGGATTTCATTCCCGTGCTGGGCTTTCTCGATGATTTGAGCCTGATTAGCTGGTTCGTCAGCAAATTTCAGGTTGAAATGGTACGCTTCCGGGAATGGGAGGAAACCGGCCAGGGCCAGACCGGCAGCGCCCACGGCACCAGTGGTGCCCCCGATGGCTCGCCCTTGCCCGACGATTTGGCCCTGCCCGCCAAGGGAGACGCCACGCAACCCAGCGTAGCTGAACTTGGTCATTCATAAGCACTTCAATAGCTATAATTAGGTAGGCGGGCCCTATTTGCTTTGTTATTAGCGGGCTGGCTTGGAAATTGATACGCTATTTACTTTTGACGGGGAATCCCGTGCTTTACTCCTGCCAGCTCTAGCTAGTTATTGCCGCATCCGCGAATCGCAGGGCAAATTTCTTATTCGATTTTAAAATTTTATGGCTGCGTTTCTTACCTCCTGTTACGGTTTATCACGCAAAATTCTACCTGCCGGGGCCTTGGTTCTGGTAGCCGCTGTGGCCCCAAAAACGCCTCCTCCCACCACCGAACAGCTCACTACGCGCATGAGCGCGGCCATCGAAAACCTCAAAACCCTGCGTTGCACTGTGAAAGCCCAGGAACGAGCGGCCGGCAACATCAATCAGGCACGTAGCATTATGAAGCTGACGTACAACCCCGTACGCATCTACATAAAAACCCACAAGGATGTGGAAGTTTTGTGGGTGACGGGCCAGAACAACGGCGACGCCTGGGTGTATCCGGCCGCATTTCCGTACGTGACCCTGAGCCTCGACCCCAAGGGCAAACTCATGCGAGGCAACCAGCACCATACGGCTTTACAGGCAGGTTTCGGCACTATTTCCGACTTGCTGCGCACCACCAATCTGCGTCAGGACAACTCCTTCAGCCGTTCTTTCCGGTACACCGGCGACACTTTATTGCTGGGCCGCACCTGTCACGTGCTCCGGTCCAGCTACCCGCAGTTTCGCTACGTTAGCTACAAAGCCGGCAAAAACGAAACTATTGCCACCGTGGCCGAGCGGTTCGGCTGCGGCGAATACCGAATTATTGAGCGCAACGGCTTGTCAATCGGCGAAAAAATACCCGAAGGCAAGGTAATACATGTACCCAACGCCTATGGCCGACGCACCACCGTTTGCGTTGACCCCCGCACCTTTTTGCCCACAATGGTTCAGGTAGATGACGACAAGGGCTTGTTCGAAAGGTTCGAATTCACCGACGTAATTGCCAACCAGCCCATTCCGCTGGCAGAATTCTCTAAAGATTATAAAGGCTATAAATTGTAGTGGTTGTCTAAATTCAAAACAATAGCTTTTAATTTAAATTAACACGTAATTTTTATTATCTCGTCACCTAATTGTTAGCAAAAAGGCCGCTCAATTGAGCGGCCTTTTTGATTCTATGCCTTTGTTAATTCTGCTAATTAACGACGCATGGTTTTTTCTATCTGGTCCCACATGTCGGGCGTGAGCATTTCCAGCTTATTAAACTCGCCGGCGCCATTCAGCCATTCGCCTCCGTCGATGGTTACGACCTCCCCGTTGACGTAGGCTGAAAAATCGGACACCAGGTAAGCCGCCAGATTGGCCAGCTCCTGGTATTGGCCCACGCGCTTGAGCGGTACGTTGGCGGCAGGGTCGAGCTTGCTGGCCAGCGGCTCGGGAAACAGGCGGCTCCAGGCGCCTTCCGTGGGGAACGGGCCGGGGGCAATGGCGTTGGACCGGATGCCGTACTTGGCCCATTCTACGGCCAGCGACCGGGTCATGGCCAGCACGCCGGCTTTGGCCGCGGCCGAAGGCACCACAAACGCCGAGCCCACCGAGGCGTAAGTAGTGACGATATTGAGGACAGTACCGGGTTTTTTATCGGCAATCCAGCGCTTGCCCACGGCCAGGGTGCAGTTGTAAGAGCCCCGCAGCACGATGTCGACAATAACATCAAACGCCTTGTGCGACAGCCGTTCGGTAGGGCTAATGAAGTTGCCGGCCGCGTTGTTCAATAAAATATCGACGCCGCCAAATTCCTGGATGGTGCGCTCCAGCATGGCTTCCACTTCGTCGTACTTCCGCACGTCACAGGCGATGGGAAGTACTCTTCCGCCCGTTTGCGCCCGCAGCTCTTCGGCCGTTTTCTCCAACACATCCAGCTTGCGGCTGGTTATGGTAACGTTGGCGCCAAGCTGCAGGAAATAAGTGGTCATGGCGCGGCCCAGGCCAGTTCCACCGCCGGTCACAATGATGTTTTTGCCCGCCAGCGCATTATCACGCAGCATGGGTTGGGTGTAGGGAGTGTTCATGCAAAACAGATGTAGAAGTGAATTCGCGGCCTAATCCGCAGCCCGAAGGTACAAGACTGCCGGGGCGTGGGTTATCCCCCGGCTTGGCAATCTTGGATTAATAATTATGAAGGTCGAATATAGGCTTAATTATTTTTTTCGCACCTTCGTACTTTGATGCAAAAAAGTCTTTGTAATTTAAAATGAATAGTTCCAATTCCGCGGGCTCCACGAGCCCCGTTTCGGGAGTGGATTCCTCCACTGTATTAGTCCTTGGCTGCGGTTGGCTGGGCATGGCACTCGCCCGCTCATTGGCTGGCAATGGGCACCGCGTATTGGGCACCACTACCACGCCCGAGCAAGTTGCCACCATGGAGGCCGCTGGTATTGAGCCGCACCTCTTGCGGCTGGGGGCTGATTTTGATAATCCCGCCGAAATACTGCTTCATGGCTTGCTACAGGCCGCCGATGTGCTGGTCCTGAATGTGCCGCCCCGTGCTTCTTCGGCGGGAGGCTATCCGGCGCTGTTGCGCCCCGTGCACCGGGCGGTTGCCGCGGCCGGCACCAAACACGTTATTTTCGTGAGCTCCACCAGCGTATATCCCGACGAGGCGCGCCTGATGCGCGAAGCCGATGCGTTGAGCACCCGTGACGCGGCCTCGGACGTATTGCGCGCCGAAGGCCATTTCGTACCCCGCTATGGACAGTGGAAAAGCACGGTGGTGCGGCTGGGGGGCCTCATTGGGCCCGACCGGGCACCCGGCCGCTTCCTGGCCGGCCGCCGCGACCTGGCCCAGGGCAATGCGCCCGTCAACCTGCTGCACCTCACCGATGCGGTGGGGGTGCTCTCGGGCATCATCGAGCACCGGGTATGGGGGCACACCTTCAACGTTTGTGCCGCGCAGCATCCGTTCCGGCGGGATTTTTACCCTGCTGCCGCCCGCTACCTGACGCTGGAAGCGCCCACCTTCAGGCGGGAGCAGCAAGAGGTGAGCGGTAAAACAATTGACAGTAGCTCGGTTCGTACCCTGGTGCCTTACCAATTCCAGCACGACGACGTGCTGGCGGCCCTGGCTCACTGTTAGCCAGGGCCGCCAGCTCGCCGTCCTGCCGTACCTTTGCACCGTGAAAATTGACGCTGCTCAACCCCTCGTGGCCGTGCTCGGCGGCGGGGCGGCTGGTTTTTTTGGGGCCATTGCCTGCGCCGAAGCCAACCCCGCGCTTCAGGTGGTACTACTTGAAAAAACGGGCAAATTCCTCGGCAAAGTGCGTATTTCGGGGGGCGGGCGCTGCAACGTGACCCACGCCTGCGACACGGCCGCCCAGCTGGTGGCGCACTACCCCCGCGGCAGCAAGCAGCTCAAGGCCGCGTTTCAGCAGTTTGGCGTAGCCGATACCGTTGCCTGGTTTGCCAAGCGAGGCGTTACCCTGAAAACGGAGGCCGACGGCCGCATGTTTCCCACCACCGATTCCAGCGAAACCATTGCGCAAGCGTTGGAAGAAGCTGCGCGGCAGGCCGGCGTACGGCTGCTGCCCAATGTCGGGGTCGAGGAAGTACGGGCCGCCGCTACCGGAGGCTTCACCCTACACCTCAGCGGGGCCGGCACCGCCCAGCACGGCCGCACCCTGCACGCCACGCGCCTGCTCATTGCCACCGGCGGCAACCCCAAAAGCGCCAACTACGACTGGCTGCGCGCCCTGGGCCATACCGTAGCCGAGCCCGTGCCCTCACTCTTCACCTTCAACGTGCCCAACTCCCCCCTTAGCGAGCTTATGGGCGTGAGCGTGCCCCAGGCCCGGGTGGTTTTGGCCGGCGAAAAATTGCAGTACGAAGGCCCGCTGCTGGTTACGCACTGGGGTGTGAGTGGTCCGGCCGTGCTCAAGCTCTCGGCCTGGGGCGCCCGGCGGCTCAATGAATTGGGCTACGTAGGCACAGCCCTGATAAACTGGATTCCTACGTTTACGGAAGAAACCCTACGCACCTGGCTGCAGCAGTTTCGCCAGGAAAACGGCAAGAAAACCGTAGCCGCAAATCCGCAATTCGGTTTGCCGCAACGCCTGTGGCGCAGCCTGACCGAGCAGGCCGGCGTAGCACCTGAAACCCGCTGGAGTGACCTACCGGCTAAAACCCAGAACCGCCTGCTGGAACTCCTGCTCCGCTACCCGCTGGCCGTGCGCGGCAAAACCACTTACAAAGACGAATTTGTGACTTGCGGCGGCATTTCCCTTGATGAAATCGACCTAAAAACCATGGGCAGCCGCCGCATGCCGGGGCTGCATTTCGCGGGCGAAGTTCTCGACATCGACGGCATTACCGGCGGCTTCAACTTCCAGGCGGCCTGGACCACGGGCTTTTTGGCCGGCCAAGCACTAGCGGTACCAACGGCCACCGGGCTGTAACCTTAGCTGCGGGCAGGGAGTAAACGAGGTAGTAATTTTTCAACTTTACTTACTCCCTTTCCAATGGAAGCCAAAGCCACCCAAGCCCTGCTCAACGAATTGGTAGAAACCCTCAAAGACGGTCAGAACGGCTACGCCGACGCCATGACCGACGTGGAGGATGCCAAACTGAAAGAAACCTTCAAAAAATACGCGGCCCAGCGTTCGGAGTACATCACCGAAATCGAGGACCAGATGTTCAAGCTGAACCTCAAGCCCGACGAAAGCGGCTCCGTAACCGCAACCATCCACCGCGCCTGGATTGATTTGAAAGCCGCCATCACCAGCAAAGACAATACGGCCGTACTCAACGAGTGCGAGCGCGGCGAAGACTACGCGGTGAAAGCCTACCAGACCGCCCTGAAGGCCCAGGACTTGCCCTCAGCCGTTAAGTCGGTGATTGAAAAGCAGTACCAGGGCGTGCAGGAAGCCCACAACACCATCAAAGCGCTGCGTGACTCGTCGAAGTAAGTCCGGAGCTCGGTTGAGCAAGTCAGCTGGATTTCAATCGCCGCCGTTGGCATTATCTAATTCTCTGACCTGTTAAACGCAAAAAAGGACCCTCGATAATCGAGGGTCCTTTTTTGCGTTTAAATAACACTAAGAATAACGCACTAACTATTACCAACAAGTAATAAATAATTGGTAGTTGCAGCGGTAGATATTGACCGGGTTACAATAACCCGGCCAATATCTCTTAATTCGCTAAATCTGACTTACTATTCGTCGAAACTTTCGTTGCGAGGCTTGCGGGGCGTTTCGTACTCGCGGGGAGTACCATAGCTGGGCTTGTTGCCGTAGCTGGGCTTGTCGCCGTAGCTGGGCTTGTTGCCGTAGCTGGGCTTGTTGCCGTAGCTGGGCTTGTTGCCGTAGCTGGGCTTGTTGCCGTAGCCGCTACCGCCTTCGCGGTTGCCATAAGCGGGCTTGTTGCCGTAGCTGGGGCGGTCGCCGCCATCGCGGTTGCCTTTGTAGCCACCGCCGTAGCCGCTGCCGCCTTCGCGGCGCTCGCCACCGCCGTAGCTGCTGCCACCGCGGTTACCGCCTTTGTAGCCGCCACCGTAGCTGTTGCCGCCTTCACGACGCTCGCCACCGCTGAAGGGACGACGCTCGCGGTCGCCGCCGAAGCCGCCAGGACCACCACCGCCGGTGCGGTTGAAGCCTTCTTCTTTGGCTGCGCCTTCCTGCACGGGAGTAGCAATGCTGAAGCTAACCGGCGTACCCTGGATGCTGGTGCGGCCGAGCTTTTCTACAATTTCATTGGCATACTCCGAAGGCACTTCCACAAAGCTGAACTTGTCGTAGAGGGCAATGTCGCCCACTTTGGCACCGGTCAGGTTGCTCGACTCCGAAATCAGGTCCACGATGTCGCGGGGGTGAATCCGGTCCTTCTTGCCCATAGTTACGAACAAGCGGGTATAGCCGGGGCGCGCCTGGCCGGCGGCCTTACTGGCGTCGAGGCTCTGCTGAGCACTCTTGTCCTCTTTCATCGTCATTTTCAGCAGCGCGGCGGCGATGTCAAGCGAGGTAATTTCCTCACTCTGGTCGAGCAGGCGCTGCACGCGGCCCACGTATTTCTCCAGGTTGCCCTTCTCCACGATTTCCTTAATCTGGTTCAGGAACAGCGTAGTTTTCACTTCCGAAACATCGGCAAACGACGGCACCTGCGCCAACTTGATGTCGGCCTTGGTGAAGCGCATGATGTCGCGCAGCTTATAGATGTCGCGGCCGCTCACAAACGTGAAGGCTCTGCCCGACTTGCCAGCGCGGCCCGTGCGGCCAATGCGGTGCACGTAATATTCTTCGTCGGCGGGAAGGTCGTAGTTAAATACAGCCTCCACGTTGTCCACGTCGATACCACGGGCGGCTACGTCAGTCGCAACTAGTACTTCGATAGTCGACTTGCGAAATTTATCGAGCGTGTTCTGGCGCTGCTGCTGGCCCATGTCGCCGTGCAGGCCTTCGGCGAAGTAGCCTTTGGCTTGCAGGTCGGCCACGATTTCGTCCACCATACGCTTGGTGTTGGCGAAAACGATGGTCGACTTCAGGTTATACATATCGAGAATACGGGTCAGCACATCCTTTTTCTGGGGGCCGCGCACCTCGAAGTAGCTCTGCTCGATGTTGGTCACCGTCATCGTCTTGTGGTTCACCTTCACTACCTGCGGGTCGCGCTGGTACTTCTTGGTGAGCTCCATGATGGGCTTGCTCATCGTGGCCGAGAAGAACACCGTCTGGCGCTCCTTCGGCATCTTGCTCAGAATGAACTCGATGTCGTCACGGAAGCCCATGTCGAGCATTTCGTCGGCTTCGTCCAGAATGATTTTGGTGGTGTTCTCCAGCTTCAGGGTGCCACGCTCGATGTGGTCCATGATGCGGCCGGGGGTGCCGATAACAATCTGCACACCGCGCTCCAGAGCGCGGAGCTGACGGTCGTAAGGGCTGCCACCGTAGATGGGAACTACCATCAGGCCACGCTTGTACTTGCCCAGCTTCTGGATTTCGCCCGAAACCTGCACCGCGAGCTCGCGGGTAGGGCAGAGCACCAATACCTGCACGTCTTTGCTCTCGGTATCGATGTTATCGATGGCGGGAATGGAGAAGGCGGCGGTTTTGCCGGTACCCGTCTGGGCCTGGCCGATTACGTCTTTGCCGGCGAGCAGTACGGGAATAGCGGCGGCCTGAATGGCCGAGGCTTCCTCGTAGCCCATCTCGGTGATGGCGCGTTGTACTTCCTCAGAGAGGTTCAGTTCGTCAAAACGAACAACAATTTTTTCAGCTTCCATGAATGTGGAAAAAGGTAAGGGGTAAGAGACTCGCTCCGAAAACAGCCGTACTCAGCGACGTTTCCCCTCCTTCTACCTTGTCACAATCAGGCGGGAAAAACAACCAATAAACTATGCGGCCAATGCGTTATGCCTCTCTTAGGCTTGCGCGGACTTAGGGCCGTCCTCAAATGCGGGTGCAAAGGTAGGATTTTTATTTTGAAAAAGCTAGATAGTGTATGAAGTAATTTTTATGACATCTCTTCTGACCCGTCATGCCGAGCGCGGCCGAGGTATCTCATTCGCACCGTTCAACGAAGCAAGCGAGATGCCTCGGCTGCGCTCGGCATGACGGCTTGAAATTATGGTTATCCCTGCGCGGCTGCTTAAGAGGAGATTCTATTGCAAGGAGTATGAGTGTAACGATGCTACGGCTGCGCGGACATCAGATGAGCATGACGGTCTTTTAGCATTATGGCTCTTCACTGGGCATAAAAAAAGCCCGCCAGAGGCGGGCTTTCTTATTACAAAGTCAGGGCAGGACTAAACCAGCGACACTTTAACAGCGTTCGGGCCTTTTTTGCCTTGGGCTACTTCAAATTGAACTTTGTCGTTTTCGCGAATCGAGCTTACTTGCAGGTCGCTGATGTGTACGAAAATGTCTTCGCCAGTTTCGTCGTTTTTGATGAAACCAAAGCCTTTGGTCTCATTAAAGAATTTTACCGTTCCGGTGGGCATGGTGGTTGTGTTGTGGAGTTTCCCTAAGCTTTTGGGCCACCGTGGCTTGGTTTCTTAGGTTGCGTCAAAGATAGGCATAATTTCCAAATGAGCAAGCTGATAGGTATTTTTTTCAATGCGTGCCGACCTTTGCCCGGTCTCCTCCTTACCTATACAGTATGCCCGACGCGCCCGCTCACGCTTTTGTCCACGAATTTCAGGTTCCCGATAGCGCCATTGACGCGCTGGGCCACGCCAACAACGTGGAATACGTGCGCTGGGTCCAGGACGTGGCCGGGGCACACTGGCTGAGCATCTGCCCGGCGGAATTTCAGGAAAAGATTATCTGGGTGGTGCGCGAGCATCGGATTCGTTACCTGCAGTCGGCTTTTGCGGGCGAGACGCTGCGGGGCACCACCTGGGTGGGGGAATCCAGCGGGGCCACGTCGCTGCGCTACACCCGCCTCACCCGCGCCGCCGATGGCGTGCTGCTGTGCGAGGCCGAAACCACCTGGGTGCTGCTCGACCCGAAAAGCGGCCGGCCGGTACGCGTGACGGCGGAGATGGTGAATTGGCTGAAAAAGGATTGAAAAGTTGAATCAAACCCGCTTCCTCCTACTGACCCACTAATTTATCAGAAGGTTTTGTGAAGCAAGCCACTCATAACGAATAATAAAACCTATTACACATAGGATTGCAAACACCGCCGAAATTTGAGAAATCAGGGTAAACAGATTTGGTCTGTATACCTTGATAATTCCAAAAATCCTGGCTACCACGCTTCCAACAATTAGAAAAATCATCGAGCAAATGAATGCAACAGCAAAAAGCACCGGTAGTACAAGTAATGCCATCGAGGTTTGAATTAGCTAATATTGAAAATAATCTACTTATAAACATACATGCCTCCCTCCTTCCGCATCTACTCCTCTTCCGCCGGTTCCGGCAAAACCTATCAGTTAACGAAAGAATACCTGCTGCTGGCGCTGGGGGCCGATGACCCGGCGTATTTCAAACGGGTGCTGGCCATTACGTTTACCAACGATGCGGCGGGGGAAATGAAGCACCGCATTGTGGATGCGCTGCGAAATTTTGCCTACCCGCCGACGGGCAAGCCGGACGCGCTGCTAGCGGAGGTGGCGGCGGAGCTGGGGCTGCCGGCGAGTGAAGTGCGGCGGCGGGCAGCGGCCACATTCCGGCTGGTACTGTACCACTACGCCGATTTTGGGGTGAGCACGATTGACTCGTTTGTGCAGCGGATTGTGACGGCCTTTACCCGCGAATTGGGCTTGCCGGCCACGTTTGAGGTGGAGCTGGATACCGATGCGGTGCTGCAAAGTGCCGTGGCGGCGCTGCTGGACAAGGTGAACCGCGACCCGAACAGCAAATTGCTGTCACAGACGCTGGCGGAATATGCGCTGGGGCAGGCCGACGAGGGCAAGAGCTGGAGCCGGCTACCGGAGGAGCTGGCGGGCTTCGGGCGGGTGCTGTTTAATGAGACCGTACAGGAGGCAGTGGCGCAGCTGGACCGGTTGAGTCTGGCCGATTTCCGGCGCCTGGACAAGGAAATCCGGGCACGGCGGGCGGAGATTGAGGCGGTATTTGCGCAGACGCGGGAGGTGGGCGCAGCAATTCTGAAGGAGGCTGACGTGAGCGTGGACGACCTGTACTACGGCAAAACCGGTATTGGGCAGTACGTGCAGAAAGGCGTGGCGCTGTTGCAAGCCGATGCCGGGCCGAATAGCTACGTGCGTAAAACTTTGGCCGAGGATAAATGGCACGGCGGAAAGATAAAATCGCCGGCCGACAAGGCCCGCGTGGATGCCGTGCGCGAGCCGCTGACGGCGCTGGTGGGCACGCTGAATAAAATGCGCGCCGAGTATTTGTCGAATTACACACTGCTGACGGCCATGCAGCCGTATTTATTTCACGCTTCGCTATTGAGCGAATTAAATAAAATAGTGGAGCAGATTAGCCGCGAGCGGAACGTGGTGTTGATTTCGGAATTTAACCGACGCATTGCCAGCATTGTGCTCACCGAACCGGTGCCGTTTTTGTATGAGCGGTTGGGCGAGAAATACGAGCACATTCTGATTGATGAGTTTCAGGACACGTCCGTTTTGCAATGGAACAACCTGCTGCCGCTGGTAGAAAACACGCTGGCCAACGGGCACAGCAGCCTGGCGGTGGGCGATGCCAAACAGGCTATTTACCGCTGGCGCGGGGGCGAAATGGAGCAGATTCTCCGGCTGCATCAAGGCGACACAGAGGCGCTGGCAGCCCGCGCCCGCGAGCCGGAGATGCGCGAGCTGCTACGGGGGCGCTATGAGGCGTTTCGGGGCAAGCTGGAGCCACGGGCCTTGCAGGTGAACTACCGGTCAGCGGCGGAAATTATTGCGTTTAATAATTCTTTTTTTGAGGCGGTGAGTGCCCGGCACACTGACTTAGAATTGGTAACTGGCATTTATGACGCGCATTTTGGGCAGGAGGTGCCGGGGTCGCCCGGACGGGTCGCCTCACCCCCCGGCCCCCTCTCCACCGGAAAAGGGGGCCGGAGAGATGAGGTGTCCGGCCACGTCGAACTCCTCTTCACCCAAAAAGACGCGCCCGCCCTGCGCTACGACCCGGCGGCCGGCGCATACACCGCCGAAACTCTTCCCGGCCACGCGGCAGAGGCGCTGCTTGACTACGATGAAAGCACCTGCTATCTCACCTTGCAGCTCGTGGAGCAGGCATTGCGCGACGGCTACGAATTAGCCGATATTTCGGTGCTGTGCCGCACGCGCTACGCCAGTAAAATCATTGCCAAGTTCCTGAAAGAGCGGGGATACGCCATTATTTCGGCTGATTCGCTGGCGCTGGAATTCGCGGAGGTGGTGAACCTACTGGTGAGCATTTTGCGGGTGCTACACCAGCCTGCCAACACGCTGGCGCGGGCCGAAGCCCTGCTGCTGGTAGACAGAGTGGTGCGGGGCCTTGCGCCTACGCCAGCGCGGGCGCGGCACATTGCCGACGTAGCGAATGCAGCGGGCGGCACGTCGTTTTTTGATGAGCTGCGGGCGCTGGGCTACGATGTGAACGAGGCCGAAACCGGCAACCTGGGCCTCTACGAATTGGCCGAGCGGCTGCTGAATCTGTTCGGGTTGCTGGGGCGGAACGGGGAGAGCGAATACCTGTTCCGCTTCCTGGACTTGACGCTGGAATACAGCCTGAAATTCGGAAACAATCTGGGCAATTTCCTCACGCACTGGGAGGAGCGCAAGGGGCGCATCAGCATCAACGCGCCGGGCGGACGGGCAGCCATCACCATTACCACCGTTCACAAAGCCAAGGGGTTGGCCTACGGCGTGGTCATTGTGCCCTTTGCCGACTGGAGCCTGGAACCGCACCGGGGCACCCTGCTGTGGGGACACCTGGAGCCGGGCCAGAAGCCCATCGAACTCATGCCCGACGTGGCGGTGGTGAGCCTGAGCAAGGGCATTCAGCAGACGGTATTGGGGGCACAATATGATGAGGAGCGCGAGAAAACCTTCCTCGAAGGGCTGAACACGCTGTACGTGGCCTTCACCCGGCCGCGCCACCGGCTCTACGTTATCAGCAAGCGGCCGGAAGACAAGAAAACCACCAAAACCGACGAGTTGGATGCCGCCGCGCCCGCCGCCGCTGCCCGCACCGTGGCCGACCTGCTGCACGGCTACCTCCAAAGCCGCGGCCAGTGGCAGCAGGAACAGGTGTCTTTCGTGGTGTCGCAAGGTACCCCCGCCGAGAAAAAAACTATTAGCCAACAGCTATTAGCTAATAGCTATGAACTGACCAACCTCGCCGCCGCGCCTTGGGAAGACCGCCTCAAACTGCGTCGGCACGCGAGTACGCTATTCGATTTTGACGAGCAAAAGGCTCAGGCCGAGTGGGACCGCAAGCTGCACTTTGCCCTGCGCCGTCTGCTCACGGCGGCCGATGTGGGCCGGGTAGCCAGCCAGCTCGTGGCCGAGGGCATCCTGAGCGCCCGCGAGCGGCCCGCGCTGGTCGAGAGCCTGGAAACGCTGGTGCGCGACCCGCGCCTGGCGCCCTACTTCGCCCCGCACCTGAGCGTGGAAACGGAGCGCGAAATATTGGTGGGCGGCGTGAAGCTGCGCGACTACAAGCCCGACCGCGTGGTGCTCGAACCCTCCCTCGAAGCCCACCACCGCCTCGGCGGCCGGGTTACGCTGCTGGATTTCCGGCTGCCCCCGCCGCAACAGAAGCACAAACAGCTGCTGCGAAATTACGCCACGCTATTCGAGCAGCTGGGGTACGCGGAGGTGCGCGGGGTTATCTATTATTTCGGGACGGGGGAAGTGGTGGAGGTGTGATGAAAGCTATAAAAAGCAGTAGCCATGCTATTGCCTTTTTGAGCAATTATTGCTTCTTCTGATTCAGCAGTTGCTTTTCAGGATAAATAATCATTGGATTTGGTTTTTCTAATGGCTCAACCTGAAAATTAACTAGTCGCGGCTCTTTAGGCTCTAAGTCATAAAGCATAACGAACCGCAGGCTGTCGCATTTCAGAAAGTACTCGTAGATATAAGCAATGCTGCTATTTCCGTTATTAGAGATAGAGCAAAAATCTACAAATTTTCCATTACGATTTGACCAGTCACATTTAGGACCTACTTCGCTCACCATTGCCTTCACCATTTCCATTGATTTACCAGAAAATGACTCTGCTGGAAAATGGGTAAGTACCTCGGGCTTGTCTAGATTAGCCATGATATAGGCTGCATCTTTTTCAGCCTTACTTATCTTCTCCTGTTTCTCCTGAATGTTGCAACCGGATAGTGCCACTGCACTGAAAGTTAGGACTCCAATTATGTAAAAGCGTTTCATGAAAAGCGTGTGGAGAAGGGCTGTTTATTTGCGAGGCAGTAAAGATATAATCCAGCTTCATGAACCCTCGGTGTCTTCACACGCCGGGGGGGTGCAATTCAAATTGTCGCGGCGTATTGGTAACTTGTGTCATGCCTACCTCCCCCACCACCGCCATGAGCAAAGCCGAATATCTCGCCTTGGCCGAGCAAAAATACAACGATTTGCAGGCCCTCGGGACCGCGCCGACTTTCTACGATTACGAGAAGTCGTTTGAAGCCATCTGGCTGGAATTGGGCCGTCAAGTGTTGGAGCGCAACATGGGCTCCGTGCCAGCCGACCGGCGTAAAAAAAAAGATGATGACGCGCTTTGGCCAAATCCAAGTAGCTAATAGTGAGGCCTTTAGCGTGCACCCAAACGGGTTTGGCATCAGCCCCTACCTCCAGGAGAAGCTGGTTTTTTTAGGGCAATTCGAGGTCTACCAACAGGCTGCCGCCTTGA
>NZ_JNLX01000134.1 GCF_000715495.1 Hymenobacter sp. IS2118
CTGATGTTACGCAGTATTTTTCCGTTCTAACTACCGTTTTCGATGGCCTGCACCCTGGATTTGTACACGGATTATCTCATCAGCTCGACGGGCCAAACTTCGGCTACGGGCCTCTCACGCCTGTTCGATGGGCAGCTTAGTCACGACCAGGTGACGCGCTGGCTCAGCAGCGTACACTTGGATTCACGCCAGGTCTGGGGCCATGCCAAACCGCTGATTCGGCAAACCGAGCGGACGTTGGAAGCAGCCGATTTTGCTGTTCTTATCGTCGATGATTCTATTTTGGAGAAGGCCCACACCGATGCCAATGCCCTGCTCTGTACCCATTACGACCATAGCCTGGGGCGGTACGTGAAGGGGCTCAATTTCGTGAGCCTGCTCTATGTGGCCGGTTCGCTCGCCGTGCCGATTGCCGTGGAGCTGGTGGAGAAAACGCAGGCCGTAACCGACCCTAAAACCCAGAAAGTGAGTCAGAAAAGCCCGCTGACGAAAAACGAGATGCTCCGCGCCATGTTGCGCGTGGCCCAAGAGCAAGTGGCCTACGGCTACCTGCTGGCCGACAGCTGGTATGCCTCGGCTGAGAACATGAACCAGGTGCGCGCGTTGGGCCACGACTTTATTTTTGCCCTGCCCACCTCGCGCACCGTGGCCCTGAGCGAAGTGGGGCGCGGCAATGGGGAATTCCAGGCCCTTGATACGCTGGCTTTCCCGGATGGGCAGCCCTTGCGCGTCTGGCTACGGAGCGTCGTGGAGGCGGTGCTCGTGGTCCGGCAAGTCTTTACAAATAAGGACGGTTCGCAGGGCGTGTTATATCTGGTGAGCAGCGATACGAATTTGACCGGGGAACAAGTGACGGTAATCTACCAGAAAAGGTGGAAAATCGAGGAGTACCACAAATCGCTCAAGCAAAACACGTCGATGGGCAAGTCGCCTACGAAAACCATCGATACGCAGGCCAATCATTTCTTTTCTTCCATCCTGGCCTACATCAAGTTAGAGAAGATAACCCGACAATTAGGCATTGGTCATTTTCGCCTCAAAGCCCAACTTTATTTGCGCGGACTCAAAGCCATGCACTACGCGTTAACCAAAATGGCTGCGTAACATCAGTTACAACAACAGTTTGGGCCACTTTATCATGATGAGAGTTTACACCAATAATCAATGAATAGAAGGTATAAGGATTAAGTTTAGAAAAATTGCGAAGCAATGCTTGATTGAAGCTAGGTTTATTTCCGCTATTGTTAATAACCGAAATATTAAAAATAAATTTTCCAACACTACTCCCAAATTTACTCTCCAAGAAAGAGTAATAGATTAAGAAAACAAAAACAGCCGCGAAAACCTCATAAGCTATTAATATATTGCACGACGCTGGCCCTGAATTAGAAAACCCTCCGACCGTCAATAACCTACCATAAATCTCACCGGCGAATGTGACCGAAATAACATATATGATAGCAGCATCTATAGCGGACGATAATAATCTTTTAAATAAATTTACTTCCATCTTCAATTTTAGCTAGTATCATTAAAGTGGAAAAGGACCAGACTCTTGGACAGCATTAAGTTTCAAATATAGTTCGTTCACGTCAGCCATAAACAAAAAGCCCCGCCGACGTCACGCCAGCGGGGCTTTCCCATTCCAAAACTTAACAACTCGACCCTACACCGCCGGCATCTCCACGTTCTCAAACCGCACGCTGCCGTCCTCCAGTACCGCTTCCACCACGGCATCTTTCGATACGCGGCCTGATAGAATATCCTTCGACAGCTCGTTTAGAATCACGCGCTGCAATACGCGCTTCAGTGGGCGGGCACCGAATTGCGGGTCGAAGCCGGCTTCGCCCAAGTAATCCAACACCTCGGGGGTGGCTTCGAGCTGAATGCCGGCTTCGGCCAGGCGCTGCTGGATTTGCCGAAACTGGATATCGACAATCTTGCGGATTTCCTTGCGCTTGAGGGGCTGGAACATCACGATTTCGTCGATGCGGTTCAGGAACTCGGGGCGCATGTGCTGCTTGAGGCGCTCGAGCACCTCGTCGCGGGTGCGGTCCACCACCTCCTCGTGGTTGTACTCGTTCAGGTCCTTGAAATTCTTTTGGATGATGTCGGCACCCGTGTTCGAGGTCATGATGATGATGGTGTTTTTGAAGTTCGCCACCCGGCCTTTGTTGTCGGTGAGGCGGCCATCGTCGAGCACTTGCAGCAGGATGTTGAACACGTCGGGGTGGGCCTTTTCGATTTCATCGAGCAGCACCACCGAGTAGGGCTTGCGGCGCACGGCCTCCGTAAGCTGCCCGCCCTCGTCGTAGCCCACGTAGCCGGGAGGCGCCCCGATGAGGCGCGACACCGAGTGGCGCTCCTGAAACTCGCTCATGTCGATGCGCACCATCGCATTCTCGTCGTTGAACAAATACTCAGCTAAGGCCTTGGCCAGCTCGGTTTTGCCTACGCCCGTAGTGCCCAGAAAAATGAACGAGCCGATGGGCCGCTTGGGGTCCTGCAGGCCGGCGCGGGAGCGGCGCACGGCATCCGAAATGGCCGCGATGGCCTCGGCCTGCCCCGCCACGCGCTTGCCCAATTCGGCTTCGAGCTGGAGCAGCTTCTCGCGGTCCGATTGCAGCATTTTGCTCACCGGGATGCCCGTCCACTTGGCCACCACTTCGGCAATGCTTTCGCTGGTCACCACTTCCTGGAGCATGGTGCCGCCGTCCTTGTTCGCGGCGGCTTCGTCCTGGAGGGCTTTGAGCTTGACTTCGGCTTCCTGAATCTTGCCGTAGCGCAGCTCGGCCACGCGGGCGTAGTCGCCCTGGCGCTCGGCCTGCTCGGCTTCCAGCTTGAATTGCTCGATGGCAGTCTTTTGGGTTTGGATGCCGGTGAGGACGGCTTTTTCGCTTTCCCAGCGGGCTTTGAGGGTGTCGCGCTTGTCGTTCAGCTCGGCCAATTCCTTGCTGAGGACGGCTTCGCGGTCGCGGTTGTCTTCGCGGCGGATGGCTTCGCGCTCAATTTCGAGCTGCATGATGCGGCGCTGGATTTCGTCGAGCTCCACGGGCATCGAATTCAGCTCGATGCGGAGCTTGGCGGCGGCTTCGTCCATGAGGTCGATGGCCTTGTCGGGCAAAAACCGGTCGGTGATGTAGCGCGAGCTGAGCTCCACGGCGGCAATCACGGCATCGTCGGTGATGCGCACGCCGTGGTGCAGTTCGTACTTTTCCTTGATGCCGCGCAGGATGCTGATGGCGTCGTCCTGGGTGGGCTCGTCCACCATTACGGCCTGAAAACGGCGTTCCAGGGCCTTGTCCTTCTCGATGTACTTCTGGTATTCCTTGAGCGTGGTGGCCCCGATGGCGTGCAGCTCGCCCCGCGCCAGGGCGGGCTTGAGCAGGTTGGCGGCATCCATCGCGCCCTCGCCCCCGCCGCCGGCCCCGATGAGGGTGTGCATCTCATCGATGAAGAGCACAATCTGGCCCTCCGAGTCGGTCACTTCCTTGATGACGGCCTTGAGGCGCTCCTCAAATTCGCCCTTGTACTTGGCCCCGGCCACGAGCAGGCCCATGTCGAGGCTCATGATGACTTTGTCGCGCAGGTTTTCGGGCACGTCGCCGGCCACGATGCGCTGGGCCAGACCCTCCACGATGGCGGTTTTGCCCACGCCGGGCTCGCCGAGCAGCACGGGGTTGTTTTTGGTGCGGCGCGAGAGGATTTGCAGCACCCGGCGGATTTCCTCGTCGCGGCCAATCACGGGGTCCATCTTGCCGCGCCGCACCTGCTCGTTGAGGTTCACGGCGTAGCGGTTGAGGCTCTGGTACTGGTCTTCGGCGCTCTGGCTCGTGACTTTGCGCCCGCCGCGCAGCTCCTGAATGGCGGCCTTCAAGTCCTTGTCGTTGAAGCCGGTGTCTTTGAGCAGCGTGGCCACGGCATCCTTGCCGGAGAGGATGCCCAGCAGCAGGTGCTCGATGGACACGAACTCGTCGCCGAGGTCCTTCATGGCGGCGTTGGCGCGCTGCACGGCGGCGGCGGCGTCGTTGGCGAAGTAGGGCGAGCCGCCGCTCACCTTGGGGTAGGCGGCCACAATGGCATCGAGCCGCGGCGTGAGAATATTGAGGTTGGCCCCCAGCTTGTTGGCCAGAAACGAGAAGACGCTCTCGTCGCTCTGGAAGAGGCCCTTCAGCAAATGGCCCGTTTCGACGGCCTGCTGCTGGTTGGCGCCGGCCAGTTCGGTGGCCTTCTGCACGGCCTCCTGCGCCTTGATGGTGAAGTTTTTAAAGTCCATGTTGCGTTGTCTTCAGGGTAGGTGCTTCGGGTGAGGAAGCGGTACGCCGGGACTAGCAAACGGGGTGCGAGAGGTGGAAAGCGGACTTTTTGGCGGATGGGACTTGGGCGCGGAAGTTAATTCAGGACAAATTTTCAGTTATGCCCAATTTCACAATTAATAACTTATTCAACAGTTTACTTTATTAAAATAAGGTCTTTGGTGCTATTATCAATGCTCCAACTGGTGAATTTGTTTAAAAAGCTCTTACCAAGCAGAGGATATGAAGCGTTGGGCACAATGCATACTTCGACATTGGTGATAATATATTTGCCTAAAGTCATTTTCGGAGGGTGCAATTCAAATTGTCGCGGCGTATTGGTAACTTGTGTCATGCCTACCTCCCCCACCACCGCCATGAGCAAAGCCGAATATCTCGCCTTGGCCGAGCAAAAATACAACGATTTGCAGGCCCTCGGGACCGCGCCGACTTTCTACGATTAC
>NZ_JNLX01000135.1 GCF_000715495.1 Hymenobacter sp. IS2118
CTGATGTTACGCAGTATTTTTCCGTTCTAACTACCGTTTTCGATGGCCTGCACCCTGGATTTGTACACGGATTATCTCATCAGCTCGACGGGCCAAACTTCGGCTACGGGCCTCTCACGCCTGTTCGATGGGCAGCTTAGTCACGACCAGGTGACGCGCTGGCTCAGCAGCGTACACTTGGATTCACGCCAGGTCTGGGGCCATGCCAAACCGCTGATTCGGCAAACCGAGCGGACGTTGGAAGCAGCCGATTTTGCTGTTCTTATCGTCGATGATTCTATTTTGGAGAAGGCCCACACCGATGCCAATGCCCTGCTCTGTACCCATTACGACCATAGCCTGGGGCGGTACGTGAAGGGGCTCAATTTCGTGAGCCTGCTCTATGTGGCCGGTTCGCTCGCCGTGCCGATTGCCGTGGAGCTGGTGGAGAAAACGCAGGCCGTAACCGACCCTAAAACCCAGAAAGTGAGTCAGAAAAGCCCGCTGACGAAAAACGAGATGCTCCGCGCCATGTTGCGCGTGGCCCAAGAGCAAGTGGCCTACGGCTACCTGCTGGCCGACAGCTGGTATGCCTCGGCTGAGAACATGAACCAGGTGCGCGCGTTGGGCCACGACTTTATTTTTGCCCTGCCCACCTCGCGCACCGTGGCCCTGAGCGAAGTGGGGCGCGGCAATGGGGAATTCCAGGCCCTTGATACGCTGGCTTTCCCGGATGGGCAGCCCTTGCGCGTCTGGCTACGGAGCGTCGTGGAGGCGGTGCTCGTGGTCCGGCAAGTCTTTACAAATAAGGACGGTTCGCAGGGCGTGTTATATCTGGTGAGCAGCGATACGAATTTGACCGGGGAACAAGTGACGGTAATCTACCAGAAAAGGTGGAAAATCGAGGAGTACCACAAATCGCTCAAGCAAAACACGTCGATGGGCAAGTCGCCTACGAAAACCATCGATACGCAGGCCAATCATTTCTTTTCTTCCATCCTGGCCTACATCAAGTTAGAGAAGATAACCCGACAATTAGGCATTGGTCATTTTCGCCTCAAAGCCCAACTTTATTTGCGCGGACTCAAAGCCATGCACTACGCGTTAACCAAAATGGCTGCGTAACATCAGTCAATAATTGCCTTTTTGCTGCTCCTGCTTACTGTTTTGGTGTTTGCTGGCAACCAATTACTAAAGTCAAAGTCTTCGTAGTTGTGAAGAATATTAAGATTTCTCTCGTACATATCCTTCGTCTGTTTTATCATGCCCGGTTTGAAGTCGTTGGTTATATCGACTATTTTATTCCTAATGGGTTCCGTGCTTTTCTCCTTTACGGCGTTGCTTAACGCACTTAGGCTTCGAACCCAATAGTCTCCACCGCCATCCAAGCTAACCTCGTTCCCTTTGCCTAGGTTAGTTAGCAGCGTCCTTCGACTTTTCTCGGACTTGTTTCTAAACATAACAATATTTTTTACTGATATTTTCTTCATTTTATCCGTTTTTGAGTTTATGGAGTTACGAAAAGGAGCGGAACGGTTAAGCAGGTGAGGTGGGAGAGCGCGACTCTCCCACCTGAAAACCTACTTGGTGCGGGTGGCGTCAACCAACTTGTAGGTTGAACCCGCAAGGGGGGTAGGGGGCAACGGGTTGCCTTTTGTAGAGGTCCTTTCGGGGCCTTGGCCGCCACGGGGACCAATAATTTGATACTGACCGCTTTTCGGTGCGGCCGTGCCGGGGGTTAGCTTGCTAGCCATAACGTTTGCGACACTTGAAAAGAGCGTCGACTACTAAAATAGTGAGATTTTTCCATAGTTTCGTTTAATGCTAATAAAAATAGAAATTAGATTTTAAAAATTCTTTGTAAAGACCGACATAGAACCCAATGATACAGCAGGTTAAAGACAATTTTAAATAATTGTTAATGTATGGTGTTACAGCCGACTAGCTAATCCACGGATTATCCTGAACGTTTGGGCCTGTGAGATGGGGGCTGAGTTTCGCCCTAAGCAACAATGGCCTAAAAGCACCATCTGCAGACTGGACAAGGTTAGCTAGCTCCAGCGCCCGCACCAAGAGCTTGCATCGTGTCAGCATGACCAACGCCGCCACCAGCGCGTGCAACGCCCGGCCCGCGACCGGGTTCAGGCCGACCCGGCGTCCGGCGTTCGTGTGAAAAAAATCGTGGAAGCGGCACCCCGAATATAGGTGCGCAAGTGCCGGCCGAAATGTGACCCCACCGGCCGGCGCTTCCCAGGCGGCCAAGTGGGCAGTGGGCCGCTTCAGGCTGTGTTTCCACTCGGTGCACGCGTTGGGCATGGGGCAGGCGGAAGCGGAACAGCGTGCGCTGGTAACCGGTATGAGAATGGTTAACCGGCAGGGCCTACTTTATGCGACGCCAATCGGTACACCCGACTTCCGTTCGTTCAGCAAAGGGGGATGACAGACATTCGTGTCTAATTAATGAATGTTACCCGATTTTACATATTGTAAACGAACGTTTACAATATGTAAAATAAGGTAACTTGCGGGTGTTTTCTTCCCTCTGGTTCTGATTTGATGTCGCAAGCCCGCCGCTACACTCCTTACTATAGAGTCTCCACTCAGAAGCAGGGCAGTTCGGGTTTGGGCCTCGACGCGCAGCGGGCCGCCGTGCGGGCCTTCGTGCCGGACGTGGCCCAGCTTGGGGCTGAGTTCGTGGAAATTGAGAGCGGCAAAAAGAACCAGCGGCCCCAGTTGCTGGCCGCCATCGCCGAGGCGCGGCGCGTGGGCGCGACGCTGCTCATCGCTAAGCTCGACCGGCTTAGCCGCAACGCGGGCTTCATTTTCGCGTTGCGTGACTCGGGCGTGGACTTTGTCTGCTGCGATATGCCCGACGCGAATACGTTGACCGTGGGCCTGTTTGCCGTCATTGCCCAGCATGAGCGCGAGACCATTTCCAAGCGGACGAAGGATGCGTTGGCGGCCAAAAAGGCGCGGGGGGCGCAGTTGGGCACGCCGGCCAACTTCACGCCGGCCGTTATTGCCCAGGGTCAGGCGGCGATGCAGGCCAACGCCCGCGAGAACCAGCAGAACCGCCAGGCTGCCCGGCTCGCGGAATTGCTCCGGGCCAAGGGCCATACCTTGCAGCAAGTCGCGCATGAGTTGAACCAGGCTGGCTACCGCACCCGTCGGGGACGAGCTTTTCACCCTACTACAGTACAGCGGCTGCTACCAGTCCAAGCAGGAAGCGCCTGATTTTGAGCCTGGGTCTACGGTTGGGTGCGACGCTCGAAGGGGTTTTGGCTGAAGCCCAGCGAGAGCGAAATGAACGGGTTGAAACGGTAGCGGTCCTCGTGTAGCTGGGATTCGTTCAGGTTATCGTTGATGATGTCACCCTCTTTGTAGCGGCCCAGCAGTACACGTTGCTGCTGCCCAACTATCCCCGCGCTGATTTTTAGGTTTTGGTGGTACGTGAAGGTCGGACCGAAGAATACTGTAGGGCTTACCAAATCGAAACCCAGGCCACCGGAGAGTCCAAAGCCGACGCCATTGGCCTGGACGCTGGTCGGTACCCAGGTGAAGAAAATGGATGGCGCGAACCGCAGCCGGCGGTCATCCCGCTCTTTGGTGATGCGGTAGGTTGTGCCAGTGGTTGTACCGGTGCCCGCGGGCTGGGCCGCTGCGAAGAAAACCTCTTCTTTGTTGAACACTGGCGTTATGAAGCAGAACCCGTAGGAGACTTCCCAGGTGCCCCGGGGGCCGGTGGAAAACACTTGCTCCCAGGTTCGTTTTTCGTCTCCGGTTTGCCGCGTTACGACAACCGTCAACTGCTGCCCTTTTTTGAGGGTATAGGTTCCGACAACAAGTCGCGTACGTTGCAGGACAGCCTTCGCCTTACTAACCAGGGCATTATCTTTACACGAGTCTGCGGCCAGTGCCTCCCGGACTACCGCGCTCAGGCCCGACACGTCGGCTTCCTGGCGGGTATTGCGCAGGTCTTGCACGAGCGCGGCCAGTTTCGCACATGCTTTTTCATCTTTTTCATCTTTTTTGTCAGGCGAAGCAGCGGCGATAGGCGCTGACGGCGTGTTGTTCGGATTCGGCAGCGGCAGCGCCGGGATGGGCGTCGTGATGAGTTGCGCGCTGATGGTATAGAGCTGGTCCACCAGTTTGCTTTCGAGCAGTACCACGTAGGTCTTGTCCTCGACTGTTCGCGTAGCCGTCAGCGGCACGGCCAGGTCAATACGCAAGGTGTCGGGCGGAGCCAAAAGGGTACTCTTGCCGCTGCCGCCGCCAATTGACCGGCGGCTGGAAGCCGCCGCACTGCGGGGGGCGCTCTGTGCCTGTGCTGGAAGCAATGCGAAACCCCAACACAGCAGCGTCAGGGTTGGAATTAGCCGTAGAGGAGAGGTGTTTTTCATTTGAGGCTGGGATTAGGAAAAATAAGTTATCGCTATCGGTCATTGGGCAACGCATTCTGGCCACCCACAAAGCCCGTTGGCAGGTACTGGAGCAGTACTGGCTGCTACGGTCGGAGGGGGACTGGTTACGCCGGCTGGGTCGGAGCGGGCCAGTAGAGCTTGACCTGCAACTCGGTCAGGTTTTCGGCGTGGCGGCTGAGCAGCGTCATCTGCGCCGGCGTGAGCGGCGTCAGGTTCGTGCCCACGCTCGTGACCACGGCCCGCTCGGCCGGGGTCAGGTCGCGGGCCGCCACCTGCGCATAGCCCACCAGCTCGGTCAGATACTGCTCGATTTGCGCCTGATGCTGCTTCGGCTCGGCTTGCCATTCCGGCCGCAGCTGCCGGGCGGCCACGACGGCGGCCGGCAGCTGCCCGTTGATTAACTGGTTCACAAAGGCGGGAATGACCTGTTCCAGTTGCCCATCCAGCGCCAGGTAGGCGATGCTGCGGCCCGGGCCCTCAGCCGCCGGGCGGAAGCGCTGGTCCATGAGCTGCACGTTGCGGATGCGCTGCATGAACAAATCGACCGTGCGCAGCAGCAGCGCCACCGTGTTGGGGTAAGCAGCCACCAGCCCCAGCCCGGCCCCGGCGTCGGACACCAGAATCGTCCCGCAGGCGTATCGGCTGCCCGGCTGGGTGAGCTTGTGCAGCCCTTGGTTGTCGTAGACGCCGCCATCAATGAGCTGGGGCTGCACATCCGGGCGGTCGGCATCGGCCGGCTGCTGGTAGAAGGTCCGCGCCAGGCGTACGGGCGTGAAGGCAAACGGCACGCAGGAGGAGGCCGCCACGGCCCGGGCAACGGGAAACCCGGCCGCCACGAACCGGGCCGGGCGGTCCGCATACGTGTAGGTCGAGTCGCCCATCCAGTCGCGGGAGAACGTAAAGGGCCGCCCGGTCTGCAGGTTGGAGGTGCTCAGAGCCAGCAGCGGGCGGGGCGGCAGCTGGTCCAGGGTGCGGCCTTGGAAGAAGAAGGCCTCGTAGGCCCGCTCAATCTCCTGGCTGACGGGCAGCAGCCGGAACTGGTAGCGGGCCAGCAGCAGCGCCAGCCCCAGCAGGGGCAGGGGGGCAGCCGGGGCCCAGCGGGTAAAGAGCAGGCCCAGCGCCAGCCCCGGCAGGGCCAGCACGAGCAGGACGAAGCGAATGAATGCTCAGGACGTGAGCACGCGGCGGATGACGTTGCAGCGGCCCAGGGCGGCCTGCATCCGGTCGTAGAAGGATTCGAACGGCCCCTCGTACAGGCAGTAGGCGGCCCCGGTGATGGAGCCGCCGGAGATAGTGGAGAGCACGTCCACCTCGGCCAAGCGTCCCAGCTCATGCAGCTTGCGCAACGTGCCCAGGTGGAAGGCGGCGGCACGGTAGCCGCCGCCAGATAAGGCCAGCCCGATGCGGGACGCAGCGGTAACGTAGGTTGCAGACTTGGTCGGGGGTATCTGGTCGGGCATAGGATAAATAGGATGAGCGCCGTCGAAAGTGGCGGGCTGTGGTGCTGAACGACCGGGTACCCTACCCAACTGTAGCCGGCTGTGTCTCCGAAAAATGACTGTTCCTTCAGGAAGCTGCCACTGCTACTACTTTAGTCAGGTTATGCAGACGAATGGCAAGGCCGTCTATCCGGGTGCTCAATTCAGCGATTTTTTCGATGGATAATGGCGTATCTGCAGGCTTGCGGCGCAGGCGTCCTTGCTCTACGGCAAGCACTTGCCTGAATTGCCCGTAGTCGGATTGAAAAGTAGCTATGGCGTGCTGAACCATAATTGCCATCTCCATGCAAGGCGCTCCATGGAGTACCGAGGGTAGGCCCACTTCATCCTGTTCCAGCACAGCCTCCGTGTCCAGAAGCCAGCTTTTCAGCAAGGCATCATGAAAAGTGTGCAGGTGTTTATTCGGCACCAAGCCAGCCGATTCGTAATTGGTCAACTGAGCCAGGCAGGAGTCGTATAGCTGCTGCCACAGAGGGGCCGTCTTGTGACGCAGCAGCTGCAGCGTCGCACGCTGATTTAAAAAACCCAATAACGTGGCGTATGTCGTTAAACAAGCGTCGTAACCCGTAAATACATCAGCAAATGCTGGCAGGTTGGGGTAGCGCTGGCGCAATTTCTGCAGGCTTCCGTGAAATGCTCCACTCCACTGCT
This sequence comes from Hymenobacter sp. IS2118, assembly GCF_000715495.1. GTDB lineage: Bacteria > Bacteroidota > Bacteroidia > Cytophagales > Hymenobacteraceae > Hymenobacter. The sequence goes on from NZ_JNLX01000135.1 coordinate 6,551, forward strand.
CCACTTCCCGGTTGTGCGTAGTAGACCAAGTCTGCCATTCCACCATAACATCTACCGGCATCGGGTGGGCCTTATCGTATACTACCCAGTCTGCCACTAATGGCTGAGGCAAGGTGTGTAAGGCCTCTTCTTCGTTTGCACGTTTGCGAAGTTGCTCGGCCAGTACGTCCAGGGGGTTTGTGTACCTCATCACGTAGGGTGATTCGTTTATTTCCGAGATATATAGCCGGCCCCATTCCTGCAGCCGTGCGCTCAAAGCGGGCGTTAGGGTGGAAACTCCCGAAAACATACTGTAAAGTGCCTGTTCGATAAAAGTGCGATAAGTAGCAATGAAGAAGCGGTTGGAAGTATCCATTTGCCCTTCAGCTAACTCAGACACCATTTTGACGAAACGGTACAATCCAGCCATGACGGCATGCGGTCCAGTATCGGTATTCTTTGTTGATGCCAACAGTCCATATTGAGCGAATAAAAAGGATAGGTCTTGGCTGACAGCCGCCCAACTGCCCTGTGGCGACACGTTTTCATTAACCCATCCTAGAGCACCGTGAACTTTATGTCCTATATTTCTAATATAAGATTCAAATGGCCATTTCTCTTGCTTAATCGCAGCGTAAAATGCAGTAACATCCGAAATCTCCTTATTTGCTTCGGGTGATATCCGACTTAGCACAGGCACGAACTCGTACTCATTTGGGTGAATGCACTCAGAAATGGTGCGCTCAAATTCGTCAAGCTCAAGGGATGAAAATGCAGCGTCCCATTTGAATAGCTGTCCAAGTCCAAGATGGTACCCCAAACTTCTCCAAGCCAGAACAGCCAGTGAATTCTGTTGGTATCTGTCTAGCAGGTGCTTGAATAGAAAATAATATGCATTTTCACCATTAACCCAAAAAGATTCTTCCAGTAGGTCATTAAGCCAGTTTTTGAGGTCTTTAGATGGGACTGCCAATAACTCTGGCCAACGAATATGGTGCAGGGAACCGCCTGCAAAAGGAGAAAGCGCCAGGATGGCTCGGATTGCCTCCAGGGCCTCGAACGTGGGCACTTGTGGCACGTGCAAAGGTGTCTGGTGCACTGAAGTGCCCAGAGCAGCCGCACTATCAAGCAGTCGATAGCCCTGACGCAGAAGCGCTTCTTCGGGCTCATCCGCGAGCCGCAGCCATAGTAGGTGCTCGTTGAATAAAGTGAAGTAATCAATTACTGCTGGTGGAGATGACGCACTTACTGCTGTTAATTCCACAGCTATTTCTCGAAGCCGGTGGACGGCTAAACGAAACCGGGCCCACTCACCGCGTTCTGGGTTTAGCTGAACGGGATACGTTTGAGATGCCGCCCACTCCAACAGCGAAGAAACTTCGGGATAATTTTCAAGCGTCTCAATGCGAGCGGCTATTTCATGCGCCAAATGCCTCGCATCCTCATAGCTAGGTCGTTGTCTGTCAATTGACTCCAGATAGGAATCATGTTCAGTCCGGAGCCGACACATCAGCATAAATCCTGTCAGAACCCCGTTAAAAGAAGACATGTCTACAAAGCTATGCAGCTGGTGGTCAGACAAATCACGGCTCATAGGGCCATACGGCAGGGGCACATCGTGGCGAACGGTTCTTAACAATGCTTCGATGGCCTGGCGCTGCTCTTGCTGGGCCTGCCACAGCTGTGCCTGAGACGGGGCGCTATGCCAGTACGCCTGCTGTTGGTCAACGGCCGTTTGGACCTGCTCCAGCACTCGCCGAATATTGGCTGGGGCATCGGCCTCGCTTACTGAAAGAACGGGGTGCTGCGTCCGCTGCGTCTGGACTAGTTGACGCAGGTCGTGGCGAAGCTGAGCCAAGGCGGGTGCCTGTAAATGCGTCATTTGCTTCTGCCACTGCTGCTGCCAATGTCGGATAGCTGCCTTATTGGGAACGGTGGCAGTAGGAGCCGGCAGCAATCCCACTTGCAGACAGCCGTCCAGCAGTTGAGCGGAGGTTACCGCAGCACTGGTAGTAGAAAACGAGTGGAAGCGGAATAGTGAAAGGAGCGATTTTGCCGCGTCGCCGAAAGTCGATTCCAGATGAAAGTCATCAGCATCCAACGGTTGTACCTCCGGATAGGTTGAATCAATCTGATTCAGTAGCCCATAGGCCAAGGCAGCGGCCGGGTGTAGCAGAGACGGCAACTGGTAAAGGTCGAAACGGCCGGAGGGGGTTAGCAGCATCGGCAGCAGTGCGGACAGTGCCAGCGGCGGGTCTTGCGCGCCCACCTGCTGTAGAGCGTTAAGAGGTGAGTTTTGGGCGGCGGGCCGCGGAGCTTGTGGGGTAATGGGAAACCCTACTTCCGGGTCGTAGGAGCGGCCGAGGCCATCCAAGTAAGTGCCCGATTGCACTTGGTAGGCTGTCGGCTGAGTAGACAAATTATCTCCCAGCACGATGCCAGACCCACCGGGCCAAGCCTGCAACGCCGCATAAAATTGCCGGGCATCTGCGGTAGGGACCACATCAGCAGCCAGCTTCTGGCCTTGCTCGCGCAGCCATTGGTCATTATCGTGGGAGGCAACCCCAATCGGAAGGAAGAACCGCTTGCTCTCCCCTCCAACACCTCGAATGCTCACGCGCCAGTGCCCATCGGCGGTACTGCCGAGCGTGTAGGCGAAACTGAAAGAGTGCAGCAGCTCGGCCGATTCGTTCCAGGGGAAATACACGTTGCGATAATCCACGCGTAGCGTGCCCTTAGTCAGGGCTATTCGCAGCGAGCCTGGTAGCACCACCGGGTACTTAACCGACGCGGGCAGGGGCGGCATACCCATAGAAGAAACTGCGTCATAGCTCGGCATTTGGACCGGATACAACGCCAGCGGCTCGGCGTTGGTGGCCACGCGGCCGGATGCGCTGAGGGTAAAGGCCCAGGCAGGCACGTTTTCCGGGCTTAGCCAGGCAATGGTGGGCAATACCAATTTCGTTAGCAATAGCCCGTCGCGGAGACAGTAGGCCGCTTCGGCACCATCTGGAATTGGGTCGAAACGAAGCAGGGAGGGGCCTCCTGCAGGCAGGGCCGATTGCTCGGTACGGAGGAGCAAGTGCAGGGCGGCTGTATCATGAGCTCCTGTGACACAAAATCCCATGTCATGCACAGCACCGGCACTAGGCAGTAACGGCAGCGCGCGGCCCCGGAGGGAGACAGTACTCAGCAGTGGGAACGCCAACGTGGAGGCGAGCACTTCGCTTACATATTGCTGCCACTCCTGCTGCAGGCCCAACTCGTAATCTATCGGGAGGACATCAGGGGTGGCTGCCACATGCACGACGAGCTGGTGTGGCACCACCGGCAGAAACCGCAGATGACCGCCCCCTCTCTGCTCATCCCAACCCAGTTTGAGTACACACGATACGACCAGCGTCGGCGTTGAGTACGGGTGGCCGGTCCAAGCGGGCGTGTAGGTAAAGTCCTGCACCCGCAGTTCGAGCGCCAACGCATAGGGATTGTCTAGAGCCTTGAATTGCCACGCGTGCCAAGTGCCCGCTAAGCGGGGCACCTTGGCTTCGCCCATGACTGGCCAGCGCAAGTGCGTCGGTTGTGGGTGGTGCTGCCGGGCTTGCTCCAGCAACTGATTGAAATACCTCAGCCGAACCGAGAACACGGCGTCCCAGCCCGCCAGATGAGCCGTCGGGGTGGTTTCAGAATGTAGCATTGGTGCTGAAATTCAGGGTGAACAAGGGGTTGCGGATTGATTTGGCCGGCGGGTCAAGGATAAACACCAGCATGGTAGCTTGCGGTGGGGCCTTGAAACTGCTAATCGACGCCGTATAGGCCTCGCTGCCTTCGGCTGACTTGGCTAGCTTTTTGACCGGCATTTTCTCGCCCAGCAGCTTGTAGCCGAGCCGCTCGCCGAGCGCCGGCTGGGCCAGCTGCACATACACCTCGGCATCCACCGCGTCGGTGAGGGTTATCGTTACCTGCGCGCCGGCCTCCCGGCTCACCTGCGGCACCACGAAATAGGTCCCCGGAGTCAGGCTCCCCTTTACGAAGTCAAGATTGAAGCTAATGACCAAGCCATCGTCCAGCTTCACCTCGTCCACGACCAGCGCCGTACCGAAGAAGGGCCGGATATCATTGAGGAAGGCCCCCGCCAGCTGCGAAAAGCCGTTTTGCTTTCTTTGAGCCTGTAGCTTTTTCGTATCGCGCTCAATCTCATAGCCTATCAGGTATTGCCAGCCCAGCATGATGAAACTGAGGTAGGTCGACCCCTCCGAGGTATATTCGCTCATGGTGGACAACTTTTGAGGCCATCTTAACGCCGTTTCCATCATGGCTTTGTTGATGTCCTCGGTGAGTAAGGAGTGGTCGGGAAGGAGCGTGCCGCGTTCGTAGTTGCGAAGTTCCTCATTCACGAAATTGCCATCCAAGAAAGGGTCAGCCTCTTCGTCAATGTTGATGCGCTCTATACGGTCCAACCGGCCGGCGTAGGCCCCGCCTTCGGCAAAGCGCAAGTTGTATCGCTGATTCTCAACTGCTGGCTGCCCAACGTTCCCATCCCATCCCTCCCGGGGCGTCCGCTGCACGTGCGCTATTATCCGGCCATCGGCTTGCGCCAAATGGGTGAGCATGTAGCGCCAGCCCTGCGGGTTTTCCCGCGCTATTTCCCGGTCAATTTCCCACCTGCGTCCGTTTTCCACCTTGTTGCGGATGTACATACCCAATCCGAACTGCCGGCGCAGCGTCGCCGGCGCGTTGGGTTGTGGCATTACGCGGTTTCGAGGCACGAACTGCCCGAAAAAAGCTGTCATTCCGCCCCAAATCCCCTTGATGGTTTTCGTCAAGCCCTTGTAATTGGGTCCCAGACGCTTCCGCTGGACCAAGCTGGTTATGCTTATACCCACAGACGCTAAGCTTACAGCGCCCGATATAAGCGTCAGCGTGGTCATCAGCCAAGACGTTGCGTCGGCGGTAGCCAAAAACTGTTGGTCATCTTCCAAGTAATAAACTTCCGCCCGGTCGGCACTGCCGTAATCGGCCGTGGTATTATGGTAAGTGCCCGTGGCTATCCGGCTGGCGGTGCCTTGCACCCGGCCGTAATCGCCCGGAACGGCCACGCTATCAAATTCAAGGGTTACCGAGTCCGCGTTGAGCCGAAACAAAAACTGAAAGGGCTGCACCAGGAGCCGCGCCGGGCCCTGGCCGTCGGCGCGGGAGGAGTTGGTCAGAAAATCCTGGGCAAAGTATAACGCTTTAGTCGTTATAACGCTCGAATCGGCCACGATAAATAACTCATCCATATTCGATTCGGCCGTTTGGGGGCCCGTCGCATCCAGGTAGAAGCTGCGGGCGATGGCCGGCAGGTAAAACTTGTGCAGCAGCAGGTGCTTGTCGATGTACAGTGCCGCCGACCGCCCTGTCGGAATCAAATCCCTGTTAATGTCAACGGTTTGGCTATCTTCTTTTTCCCCGCGCATCAGCAGGCAGACGAGCAGCTCGCGTTGCGGGTCGTCTGCGGCCAGGTCTTGGTCATCGGGCCGGTGCCGGGAGTAGTACTGCACCGACCGGGGCGTGAGCCACGCCTTATGGTCGGCCGCGCTTGAGGCTGATTTGGCGGCTTGCGTTGCCACGTCTTCCAGCACGTTGAGGCGGGCCAGCACCCGCTGATAGCTGGCCGCCGAGCGGCGCGACAGCAGGAAGGATGCGTACACGGCATCCGCCACCGGAGCCCGGGCCTCTACCAGCAGGGCCCGGTTCAGAAAAGCGACCAGTCGGCCAACAATATTGTCCGTGTTGCTCGAGAAGAGCTGGCTGGGCAAGGTGCCGGCCGGCAGGGCCGTCAGGTTGTAGCGCAGCGCCTTGAAGTGCTTCAATTCCAGCTGCATTGATTGCTGCGTTTGCTGCACGGCCCGCATGCTGACCGATACATCGAGCGATAACTGGTCGGTGGGTAGCAGCCGATAGGCGGCGCGGCCCGAGTACAGTAGCCCACCAATGAGCGGAATGCGAAATGTAATTTCGGTGGTGGCATCCCCCGCCGTAACGGGGAGGCTGGGGTCGAGGCTGCGCTCCTGCCCCACCGTGCGCAAAAGCCGCCACGGTCCCAACTCCACGGCAAACGATTCGGTGTAGCGCACCGGGTCGGAGGCAGGGATAAGCGGGGTAGGCGTTGTGAGTTGACCAATGCCATACAGGTGGGGTGGGCAGGTAACGGGTACCAACCCGCCCACGGCCTCCAGCAGCATCTCCAGCACCTCGTGGCGGTTGAGCGCCTGCGCATACCAGCCGGCGTTGAGCTGCGCCATGGTACGCTCGCCGGTCAGGGCCAGCACGTCGCCCTGCCATTCGGTGTGGTAGGCCCCCCGCATGGCGGCGGCCCGCACGGCGGCCTGCACGCGCTCGGCCACAAGGGCTACCTCCCGGGCTAGCACGGTGTTGTAGGCCTGCGCCAACAGGGCCGTTCGCTCAATCGGGCTCAAATTCGTTCGTGTGTCCCGCTGGATGTAGCGGGCGTAAGCTAGGGCAGCATCGGGGTCGGGCGGTTGCGGCCGGTTGCCCTGCTCGGCCAGCAGCAGGCTGGCGGGCTTGAACTTATCGGAGTACTGCCACACTTTCTGCATGGCTTTACTCAATAGTTGGCCCAGCCAGGCGGCCACGGAGAGCGAATCGTCCAGCGTAACTGAACGCAATTCGAGGTGAAGCTGCTTCTTGGCTTCTGTCTTATTCGTTTTGGCGGGACCTACCTGCCAGTCGGCCTCTTCCCACACCTGCTCTATAGCTGGCCACAGGGCGCCGGCCCACGCTTCATTACCGTCCCCGCCCAAAAAGTACCGAAAGGCCGCTGCCGCGGTTTTTTCCGAGTGGAATCTCCAGGGAAAACGGCCAACCACCTCTTGCACAATGCTACGGCCGGCCAGCACGAAGGCCTCATCAGTTTCAGCGTCGGTGGTGGCCCTACCCACGGTGAGCAAGGGCAGCGGCTCGTCTACCGAAGCACTGGCAGGATATTGGAAACTAACCTCATCTATCCCCAGCAGTGGCTGTAGTCGCAAACCACTGGCGGTACTATCGGGGGAGCTGATGATGGCATCATCGGGGCCAACAGCCGGGTAGCCCGCGCCGCCATCGCGCACGGTTACGTAGTGCCCCCTGACGTATTCGACCTTGCAATCCGGGGTGGACGCATCGGCGTCTAAAGTGACGGTTTCGGTTGCCCAATTGCTCGACCGTTTAGTGATGCGCACGTAGGCGATGGGAACAGCCTCATCTTCTTTGATTTTGGGGGCTAACACGACCACAGCCGCGCTGCCATCGGTGAAACTTAATGAGGGGGGGCGTGTGAAATAACAGCGGTTTTTCCCCCTTCACGAACCGGACGGTGGCCAATCCGTAGGCAAAATCAAATGTGGCCGCCCGAATGGTGTCGCCATCGGCCGCGGCCGGCGCAAAAGACAAGGCCGTGAGCGGGTTATTGTAGTCCGTGCCTCCTTCCAGCACTAACACCTCCCGCAGGCGGTACGTTACCTTGGCCGAAGCCAGCACTAGTTGTTCCACTCCGTTGCGGGGTTGCGTGCCGGTCACGGTCACGGCCCCGGCGTAGGTGCCGCCCCAACTGGCGGTGCCCGCAAACTGCAAGGCATTGGCGCCCGCCCACGCGGCGCTGACCTGCTGCCGCAACACGTTTCGCCAGCGGGCTTCCCGGTTGGCATCGGCCTGCCATAAGTCATTCACCGCGCCAAACCGAATGGCGAATATCGTATCCCAGTTGGTAGTCAGTCGCATAGATGGTGGGGGTAGTTAAGAAATGAAAAGGACCGGGCCGCTTTGACGGCGTGAGCTACTTGATGACTACAAAGCGAAAATTTCTCGAATCGAAGGCATAAATCCAGCCGGCGCGGTTCACGCCCACCCCGTAGACCGTGTTGAAGCGGGCCGCTGTGCCCGTGGCCGGGTAGATGATGCCCGAGGTGGTGCTACCGGCTACGGTGCTGACGACACCGCCCGTGGTTACGCGCCGAACCGCGTGGTTCATGCCCACGATGAGGTCGCCGTTGGTGGCAATGGCCACGCTGTTTGGGTTGGTGAAGCGGGCCGCCGTGCCGGTGCCATCGACCAAGCCCGAGTTACCAGCCAAGCCCGCCAGGGTGCTGACCGTGCCGTTGACATCGATGCGGCGGATGGTATGGTTGGACTGGTCGGTCAGGTAGCCGGTGCCGTAGATATCGAACACCAGGCCCACCGGCATGTTGTAGGTAGCGCTGGCAAGCGGTCCGCCGGCACTGCCGCTGGTGCCCAATGTACCGCTCCACAGCGACACCGTGCCACCGGGGGTGATGCGTCGGATGGTGTGCGTGGTCGTTTCCACCGCGTAGAGGTTGCCGCTGGGGTCGAAGGCCAGCCCCTGCGTAAACTGCTTGAAGGTGGCGTTGCCGACCCCGGTGCCGTTGGTGCTGCCGTCTACGCCGACGGTGCCGGCGACGGTGGATACCACCCCGGCCTGGGTGATTTTACGAATCACCCGGTTCACCGCGTCGAACACGTACACGTTTTGGTCCCGGTCCAGCGTCAGGGCCGGCAGGAAATCCCCAAACCGGGCCCCGGCCGTGGCGGGTCCGTCGGCGTAACCCAGGGCGAGCGACGAGGTACCGGCAAAGATGGAGGAAGCACCCGTTGGGCTGATTTTCATCACGAAGCGCCTGACGCCCATGTACAGGTTGCCGTCGCGGTCCATCGCCATCTGAAGGTTTGTGCTGGTGTAGGTCGCAGTCGTGGCCGTACCGGAGGGGTCGCTGATTACACTGTTCTGGGTGCCCGCGCCCGAAAAAGGGGAGACGGCCCCGCCGTTGGCGGCGCTGCTGGTCAGAAAGCCGTAACTGTTGGGCTGCTGGTTGTTCATCAGGTTGTACCACGCCCCGTTGTAAGTATGGTACAGGCCAAACTCCCCATCGGTCTGGTACACCAGCAAGCCCGATACCGGGTTGGCAATAGCCTGCCGCTGGGCCGTGGTCATGCGCGGCAGGGCCAGCCCGCCTGTGGTGGAGGTAATATCCAGCGCGGCCGAAGCATCGGGCGTGGTGGTGCCCACGCCGATGCTTTGGGCGGTAGCGGAATAGGAAAACAGCGAGGTGAGGGCCAGCGCGGCGCTCCAGGTCAGCAACTTGTTCATGAACGTGAAAAGCAGGGAGTTGATAAAAACGAGTAAAAACGCGGTAGCAGACCGCCGCTACTGGCGCACCAGGCGCAGGGCGCGGCGGTGGCCTGCTTGCTCCAGGTGCAGCAGGTAGAGGCCGGGGGCCAGGCCGTCGAGCTCGGGCAGGGCCAGGGCGGCGGCAGCGGGCACCGTGCGGCGGGCCAACTCGCGGCCGGTGGCGTCAAGCAGGCGCAGCTGCAGCGGGGCGGTTTCAAGGGAGCGCAGCTGCAGGGTCACGAGCTGGTCGGAGCCGGCCGGGTTGGGCCAAAGGGCGGCCTGCCAGCCGGCAGCGTCGGCGGGCACGGCCACCGTTTGCACGGGCGAAAAGTGGGCCGTACCGTCCAGGTCGAGCTGGCGCAGGCGGTAGTACACCACCGGTGCGCCGTAGCGCGTCAGGTTGGGGTCGAGCAGGGTGTAGTCGCGGCGCTGGCTGGTGGTGCCGGCGGCGGCCACCCGGCCCACGGCCCGGAACTGCTGCCCATCGGGGCTGGCCTGCACCTCAAACCAGGCGCTGTTGGTTTCCGAGGCGGTGGTCCAGCGCAGGCGGGCCGCCTCGCCGGCCCGCTCGGCCGAGAAGGCCACCAGCGTGACGGGCAGCGGGGCCACAGCCGCGCTCACGGTCCAGTCGGAAAAGGCCGCCGCCGCCACGCTCAGGCTGCGGCCGGTGGCATCCTGGCTCGGGCCCACGGCCACGAACGGGCCGCCGGGCACGTCGCGGCGGAAGGCCTGGGCGGCGGCCCGGCGGGCGGGCGTGCTCAGGCCGCCGTCGTCGTCGGCCAGCCAGCTGAGCGTGAGCGTGGCCGGGGTGCCGGCGGCGGGTTGGTTCTGAACGCTGATGCGCCAGATGCGGTCGATGGAGCTGCTGGGCGAGCCGCCGGGGTTGGCCGCCGCGCTGTTGCTGTTGCCCAGCCCGGCCGTGCGCGTGATGCTCACGCTGCCCAGCGCGTTGCCGTTGGGGTTGATGGCGGCGCTGTTGGGAAATACTACCGGCGCGGTGCCGCTCACAGCCGTGCGGGTGGCGCGCAGGTTGCCCTGCACGTAGTTGCCGGGGGCTTCGCCCATGAGCGTGGCCCCGTCGGCCAGGATGAGGGTGCTGGCGGCGGCCGTGCGCAGCAGCCCGCTGCTGAGCGTGAGGCCGCCGGTGAGGGTCAGGTCGGCAGGCAGGTCCACGCGGGTGGCCCCGGGCTTGTCGAGCACGAGCTGGCCCACGGTGCCGCCCGGCGCATCCAGGGTCTGGGCGGCCGCGCCATTCAGGCGCAGCGTGCCGGTAGGCGTGCTGCTGAGGGTGCCGGCCTGCTGCACGTTGCCGCCCGCTTCAAGCGTGCCGGTGCTCAGGTCGAGGGTGGTGCCGGCCGCGCCGCCGAAGCTGCCGCCCAGGCGGGCGGTGCCGGCCGTGCGCAGGATGGCCGCGCCGCTCTGGCTGTAGCTGCCGGGCACGGAGAGCGTCGCGTCGGGGCCGACGTACAGGGTCTGGCCGGTGTTGGTGAGCTGCTGAGCGGCGGCCGGGCCGGCCAGGGCCAGCGTCAGCAGCAGCGTCAGCGGCCGGAAGCGGCCGGGACGGGCCGGCCAGGAAGCAGCGTGGGGTAAGGGTTGGGGCATAGCAAATAGGGCAAATGGCCGGAGCCGGAAAAACGCGCCTGGTTTCAGGACGTAAAAGGAGAAAGGCACGATGCGGGAGGTCGGGCGTGCGAGCTGCTGCAATTCAGGTACAAAACAGGACAGTATGCGCTGCTTTGTCAAGATATTTGAGGTCGAAGGGGCAATATTTGAGGTCGGGGCCCGAAAAACGGGGCGCGGCGGGCCCGGCGGCCGCCGACAGCCGCACCGGCGGGGACGCCGGCCGCCATCGCCGCCGCAGATAGGCTGCGCGGGCCGCCCCGATAATTGAGTGCGAACGGCCGTTTTTTGAGGTTGGGGCCGGCGGCCACCCGTCCCGACTACCGTACTTTTGGCCGGTGTTCAACAGGATAATTTCTTCGCTTTCAGGGCGCGGCTCGCTGCCCTTCCGCCTCATCCGGCGGGGGCTGCTGGCGCTGGCCGTCGGGCTGGCGGCGGCCGGGCCGGGCCGGGCCCAGTCCGCGCCCGCTACGGCGGCCCGCTTCTTCGGCCTGCTGCGCGCCGGCGACTCGGTGTATGCCCAGAAGAAGGGCTACCGCAGCTTCGCCCACGCCCAGCGCTACTACGACCGCGCCCAGCTGCTGGCCGACCGCGCCCAGGACACGCTGCTGCTGGCCGAAGCCGTCTTTGCCCGGGGCCGCGTGTACGATGCCTGGAACAAGGAACCCCAGAAAACGGTGGCCTACTTCCGGGAGGCCACGGCCCTGTTTGCCCGCCTGCCGGCCCAGCGCCGGCGCTACTTCTACGCCAAGTTCCTGCTGGCCCACGCCTACGACAAAGTCCCCGACAGCCTGCGCACCGTGCGGGTGCTGCGCGAGCTGCGCCAGGAGCTGGCCGGCCAGCCCGACAGCCTGCTGCGGCAGGTGCCGAGCACCGTCGAGATGGCCCTCACCGCTACCCAGGTGCGCAACTACGCCCTGGCCGACAGCCTGCTGGGCCAGCTCGTGCGCCGCCCCTGGGTGCGCAACGACCCCGAAACCTACGACTACCTCACCCACTACTACCTGGCCCAGGCCCGCCTCGACGTGTTCTACCGCCGCCGCCGGCCCGCGCCCTACCTCGACTCGCTGGCCCGCCTGCGGGCCACCAACCTGATGGACCGCGTGTACTACGGCCACAACCTGGCCGAGCTCTACGCCGCCGCCGGCCAGTACCCGGCCGCCTACGCCGCCCGCACCCGCGCCGCCCTGCTCAACGACAGCCTCAACAACGGCGGCGAGGTGGAGCAGGTGCGCCGCAGCCTGCTGCGCAGCGAGGAACAGGCCCTGGCGCGCCAGCGCCGCTACGAGGCCAGCCGCCAGCGGGCCCGCACCTGGGGGCTGTGGGGCCTGGGAGCGGCCCTCACCATTATCACCCTGCTCAGCTTCTACCTCTACCGGCAGGGGCACCGCTCGCGGCAGCAGGCGCGGGCGCTGGCGCAGGCCAACACGGCCCTGGCCGGGTCAAACCAGGAGCTCGACCAGCAGGTGGCCCAGGTGGAGCTACTCAACAAGGAGATTCAGCACCGCGTCAAGAACAACCTGCACATGATTTACAGCCTGCTGCAAATGCAGGAGCGCCGCACGGATAACGAAGAAGTCATCGCGCACCTGCAAACGGCCCGCCTGCGCGTCGAAAGCATCGCCGCCTTGCACAACCAGCTGCTCAGCAACCCCGAGGCCCCCGACCTGGCCGCCTACCTGCGCAGCCTGATTTCTTCGGTGGTGAGCTGCCTGGCCACCGACTGCCAGGTGGTGACGCACCTGCAAACCGGCGAGCACCCGCTGCCCGCCGGCAGCCACCTGGCCCTCTCGCTCATCCTCAACGAGTGGGTCACCAACTCCGTCAAGTACGCCGACCCGGCCGACCACCTGCTGGAAATCAGCGTGCGCCTGCGCCACGAAGCCGGGGCCACCTGCCTCACCTACTTCGACAACGGCCGCCTTGCCGCCGGCACCCCGCCCCCGCCCGCCGGCCTGGGCACCCAGATTATCACCCTGCTCACCCGGCAGCTCGGGGCCACGGTGCACACCCCCGCCGGCCAGCCCTACCACTACGACCTGTGCCTTCCCGATGGAAAACCTGCGTAAACTCTCCGTGCTGGTCGTAGAAGACGAAGCCCTGATTGCCGAAAATCTGCGCCTCACCCTCGAAGACCTGGGCTACCACGTCATCGCCACCTGCTACACCTACGCCGAGGCGCAGGCCGCCCTGGCCCCGCCCGCCCCGGTGCCCGACCTGGTGCTGCTCGACATCAACCTGGGCCACGCCGACCCCGCCCGCACCGGCCTGGCCCTGGGCCGGCAGCTGGCCGGGCAGGGCGGGCCCCCGTTCATTTTCCTGACCGCGTACTCCGACCTCGACACCGTGCGGCAGGCCACCCAGCTGCGGCCCAGCGGCTACCTGGTGAAGCCCGTGAGCAGCGGGGCGCTGTTTGCCGCCATTCAGCTGGCGCTCGACCGGGCCACGACCCATCAGCCGGCCCCGCTGCCGGCCGAGGTGCTACCGGCGGCGGCTTCGTCAGATATCGGCCCCGCGTTCTTCTTTGTGAAGCTGGGCGAGCGCACCCACAAGCTGTCCTGGACGGCCGTGCAGCGCCTGGAAGCCGGCAAGAACTACGTGACGCTGCACCTGGCCGGGCAGCAGGCCGGCTACCCCGTGCGGGGCTCGCTCACCTACGTGCTCGACCAGCTGCTGCCCGCCTCCCTGTCCGACCATTTCATCCGCGTCAACCGCCGCCTCGTGCTCAACGCGGCCTGCATCACCGGCTACGACGAAGCCTACGTGGGCTCCTCTCAGGAAACGAAAAAAATAGCACGTTAAGGAATTTGACCGAAAGGGTCGTAGCTGTTCCAGAACCCGGGTTAGGTGGTTCCATCTACACGCAGCTGCTTGGCGCATGCCCAAATTGGCGCTTCGCAGAGTCGGCTTCGCTGGCCAGCATGCCTGTTGGCGTGCAGTGTTTGAGCAGCTTTTTGAGGTTATAAGCCATGGCCGTGAGCAGCATCGTTTTGTGGGGCCCAGCCAGTCCCCGCACGTTCATCCAGCGCAGGCCGTAGTGGGCAGCAGGTTGCTGAAGACGGGCTCGATTTGGCGCTGCCGCCCGCGCCGTATGCGCTAACCACGCCGGGTCTGCTGCCGCTACTAGGCGCGGCGTTAGGCCGCATCGTATATGATGCGGTTCAGCTGCTTACGATTGGCGCCAGGCACGCAGGTGGGCCTTAACGGGCACTACTGGCATTCCTAGTAAGTGGCCCAATAGAACTTGAGCCAGACCCCGTCGGCCCGGGTATCGTGCTTGCGAAACGAGAGCACCTTGCCGGCCTAGCAGCGTAAGCACGACAGCAGCCGAGGCAGGTGGAAACTGTCGGGCTGGTCAGCCAGGTCCCCCTGCACGTGGCTGATGACGCCGTGGGCGGTATCGACAGCTAGGCTGCAGAGGTAGTTCAGGGCCCGGGCATTGCCGGGTTTGACGCGGATACGCACGTCGGGGTCAGTGGGGCTATAGTTAGCTCTTGTTGCTGAGCAAGCGCGCCTGTTCGTGCCGTGTCCCATTGCGCCGGTCTGGGCGCCCTGCCGCCAGCGCTGCCCCGTATTCCGCTGGCTGGGTCGGCCAATAAGGTCCCACGCTTTGCTACTCATATGCTATTACCCAGCCGACAGCCTCTTGCTCTAACTCGCCCCATCCGTGGGCAACCCGCTACCGCTTAACTTACCCTGATAGAGCGCACACCGACATCCTGACAGCCGAAAATCCGAATGAAAGTGGTCTTCACTGATTATCTGCCGGACCTGCGCCAGCCCCTGAGCAACGATTTCACTTACCGCTCGACATCATCCTGCACCGGTTTAAATCATCCTTTTAACCTTCCTTTTCCATTCCTCATTATAGCGTATACAGAATCAGTATCGAGCGAGCTAACAAAAGCGCGAGTCAATTAACTTAAAAAACAGTTTTACAACTGAAATTTCAGTTTTATATTTGACTCATGGAAGAATTAACTAAGGCCGAGGAGCGCGTCATGCAGGCGGTGTGGAAACTGAAAAAGGCGTTCGTCAAGGATATCATTGAGCAACTGCCCGACTCACCCAAGCCCCCCTATAACACCATCTCGTCGGTGGTGCGCATTTTGGAGCGCAAGGGCTATGTGGGCTTTAAGGCCTACGGAAAGACCTACGAATACTACCCCCTCGTCAGCAAGGTCGCCTACCGGGGCGCCACGTTTCGGCGTATGCTCAGCCAGTACTTCGACAACTCGCCCGCGGCCCTGGTTTCTTATATGGTGGCGGAAGAGAAGCTGACACCGGATGAAGTGCAGCACATGCAACAGCTACTGGACAATGCCGATGGCACTAGCGCTTCCCCTGCCCATGGAGAGTAGCAACTTCTGGTGGTACTTGGCGGAGGCCAGCTTCTGCCTGACCGCGTTTGCGGGCCTCTACCGGTTTGCACTGGCCCGATTGTCGAGCTTTCTCTGGAGTCGTGGGTACTTGGTAGGTAGCCTGGCCGCCAGCCTAGTCCTGCCGCTGCTGGGGTTGCCGGACGTGCTGCGCCATTTGCGGCCACCTGTGGCCCAGGCGGGTACCACGCTGAAGCCTTGGGTGCTGCAGTGGTCGGCCCAGCACCTGGTGATTGGCACCCCTGCGGGCTTAATATCTAGCTGGGACTGGCTGGGGACGCTGGGCGTGGTGGCCGTGACGGTCTACGGGCTGGGAGCGCTGCTTCGGCTATGGCGTATTGGCCGCAGCCTTCGCGGGCTCTATCAGCTGATTCGGCAGTCCCCCCGAACTCGAATAGGGACCTTTTGGCTGGTGGAATTACCTACTGCCGGGCAGGGGGCGTTTTCCTTCGGACGGTACGTGTTTCTGTCGCCTGACCACGCGACGTTAAGTCCCTTGGAACGCGCGCAGTTATTACGGCACGAGCAGATGCATGTAGAGCAGCATCATTCGCTCGACATCCTGTTTGCCGAGCTCGTGGGCGCCCTTTTGTGGTTTCATCCCCTGGTGGGGTACCTGAAGCGCGAACTCCGGAACGTGCACGAGTATTTAGCCGACGCCCAGGTGGCCCAGCACTCTCATTTGGTCTCCCAATACCGTCGGCTGCTGCTGCGGCTCGCTTCTGCTCAGGCCGCGCCGGTGCTGAGCCACGCCTTCACCAACAAACAGATTGTGTTGCGCCTTCGGTTTCTCACCCAGCCCCCCGCTTCGCCCACCAAGAAGCTTCGCTATCTGTTAGTGCTGCCGGTTGCGCTAAGCGTCTGGCTGTCTACTGCCAGCTTTGGGAATCCCGCGACAGAGGCAGCGCCTATGCTCCCCTTGACCGCCGCTTCCGCCATCGTAGGACCCAAAATTAACCGTATCCGCTGGCAAGGCAATACGGTGCTCTCCACCAACCGGCTCAACCAATTGCTGGGCCTGCAGCCGGGCGACGTTTACAACGCCCAAGTCATTGAATCCCGGCTGAATTTTCTCCCCGACGGACGCGACATCACGTCGCAGTACATGAACCAGGGTTACATGTTCTTTAGCCTCATCCCAACAGCTACCCCTCAGGCCAATGGCACCATTGATTTGGCGCTAACAATGGTGGAAGGCCCGCAGGTCCGCTTGCGTACGATTACGCTGCAGGGCAACCAGAAAACCAATTCCCAAGCCGTGCTGGCTACCCTGCCATTGAAGTCCGGGGAGCTCTTTAGCCGGGCGAAGCTGATGCAGGCGCAGCATCTGATTGCGGCAATGGGCTCCTTTGATGCCAACCAGGTGCACATCAACCCCCAGCCCGTGTTCGACAACGGCTCACCTTCCAAGCTAACGGATATAGGAGTGGTGGTGGTGGAAAAGTAGTAGTCCGCAGGCTTGCTACTGAGCCCGAACACG
This sequence comes from Hymenobacter sp. IS2118, assembly GCF_000715495.1. Lineage (GTDB taxonomy): Bacteria > Bacteroidota > Bacteroidia > Cytophagales > Hymenobacteraceae > Hymenobacter. Next base: position 23,175 of record NZ_JNLX01000135.1, read on the forward strand.
CCGTGAGGTGGTCTAGTTACACTGAACAGTTTAGGGCGTTAAATTGAAGGAAATGATGGTGAGCATGATACGTCGTTTGGCATAAATTACCAGACTCTCGAATAGCAAAAGTTGATACAAACCCTTAATTATCAATGACTAATTTACCAATAAGGATTTCAAAGCAGCGTGGGGATTGTCAAAGGTAGTAGCCAGAGAAAACTGCTTTTTGCGCCATATAAACGTATCTTTACGTTGTATAACGCAAAGATACGTTGTACATTTGTCATCGCCTTAATCAAGCGGGTTGCTGACTTCCAAGAAAGTCGTATTCCTGAAAGATGACGGGTTGTATTGTCTCTTGCCAGCTGACCCCTTATGTGCAAATTGTTCCTGCTGCTTGTAGTTGGCGTTACTTCGTTTTTCGCCCTGGGGGCAACCCAATTGTCCAGAGTTTCGCCAGTTGTGACCATCGTTGAGGGGCACCTTGACCACGCCCCGGCGGGCGATACCATTCGCCTCTATTGCGGGCACCAGCAGACGAAAGCCGTAGTCGGCCCGGGGGGTGATTTTAAATTGATAGTCAACGGACTAAGCGAAGCCAGCTTCGCTTCCCTCGCTTATGCCCGGCAACGTACGGCACTCTATCTCACCCCCGGCGACCGCCTGCGCCTGGTGCTGGATTTTCTGTATTTCGAAACGTCCTTGCGCTACGGCGGGCGCGGCGCCACCGCGAATAATTACCTGGCCCAGTCCTTGTCGCGCTTTGAGTATGGCCACGCCGGCCCGCGGCCGCAGGACCAGCGTACCCCCGTCACGACCGCGCCGCAAATGCGCCAGCTCGCGGACGCATTTCGCCAGAAACGTCACGCCTTTTTAACCACTTACGGGGCGGCTCACCCGCTGCCACTGGCCTTTCAGCAACAGGCCGGGTTGGAAATTGACGTGGAATGGGCGCGCCACCTGCTGGATTTCCCCGGGTACCACCGCGAGGCAACCCAGCAGGCTGCCGAGGTACCGGTGGGCTATTATGATTTTCTCCAAGCACTTCCCCGTCGGCAGCTCGATGAGCAAGTGGAGTGGGAACCCGTTCTGCGCTTATTAGCGGCATATGGAGGGCGGCTACTGCCCAACGGTCCGCTACCGGCCGACTCCGCCGAGGTGCGCCGGCTTTACGCGCAAGCCACCACGGATTTTGGCCCTTCCCGCGCCCGGGATTGGGCCATGTATCAGATGCTGACTTTCCAGGCACCCACTGCGCTGCTGGCCGCCTACCCGGTCTTTCGGACGCTCAACCGGGATTCGACCTTGAGCCGCAACATGCGGCAACTTGTGCAGCGGGAACTGCGGATGCAGCCGGGCCAACCAGCGCCCACCTTTACATTGCTCGACCAAAGTGGTCACGCCGTCTCTCTGCATGATTTTCGAGGCAAAGTTGTGTACCTCGATTTCTGGGGAACCTGGTGCGCACCCTGCCGGCAGGAATTACCCGCCCGCGCCCGCCTGCTGCAACAATTTGCGGGGCGCGAGGTCGTCTTCGTCTCCATTGCGGTAAACGATGCCGCGGCAACTTGGCAACGGGTGGTGGCAACGGAACACCTGGCGGGGCCGGCACAAGTAGCCTTGCGCAGCCCTGACCCCACGGTGGCAGCCGCCTATAATGTGCAAAGTTTTCCCACCTATCTGCTGATTGGCCGTGATGGACGCATTCAGCTAACCGCTGCCCCTCGTCCCTCCTCGGGGCCAGCTGTCACGGAGGCTATTGAGCAAGCACTCCAACAGTAGGATGGCCCTCCCAGCATTAATCGCCCCCCAGCAGCTTTTGGCTGCAAACACCTACTGGTAGGGAGGCCGAAAAAGGAGGCACTTCGTTCGATTTCCTTGCTGCTACAAGAAGGCCAACAAATAACCCCGTTTAGCAACCACTTTCTAAAATCCATTATCCTCCCCGCATGACTTGGTACCAATGGAGTTTCGGGTGGTGGTTGGCTGTGGCGCCGGTTACCGGCGGGCAGGCGCAGGTCCCGGTGGGCGACGGCCTGCAAGGCGCTTATTACGAGGGCCGCAACTTCGAGCGGTATGTCTCGACCCGCCGCGACGAGATGCTCAATTTTGACTGGCACGAACACCACCCGGTGGCTGGGGTGGCCGCCGAGCAGTTTTCGGTGCGTTGGACAGGCTGGCTGGTGCCCCCCAGCACGGGACCTTACGTGTTGCATATCAGTGCGGATGACGGCGTGCGCTTGTGGTTGGGCAACCGCCCGCTACTCGACGATTGGCGGAACCACGGGCAGAGTTACTACCAAATCGCCATTACCCTCCGCGCCGGGGAAGCATACCCCTTGCGGCTGGACTATTGCCAGGCCGACTCCGCTAGCCGGGTGCAGCTGGCCTGGAAACCGCCCGCTGCGCCGGCTGATGCCGCCACCGAGCGCAATCGGGGAGGCTTGTTAGCAGGCCAAGGCGAGGCCGTTGTCATCCCGACGCGCTATTTATTCAGCGCCGCCCCGCGCCTTCCCCCGGTCCCACAGCCAGTAGCAGCTATTCCCCTCAGCCCCCCATCTAGACCGGCCGAGCAGCCAGCGGCTACCACGAGCGTGGTGGTGGTACAACCCGCTACCGAGCCCTTTGTAACCTCCCGCCCGCGCAGCTATTTAGCCATGAGGGCGAGCCGGCCGCTCGTTCCAAACGCACTCGCACCCCTCGATGCGGGCCGGGTAGCAGCGGTGGCGGCTCGCTTGGCCACGGGCAAAAAAATGACGATGGGCACACTGTATTTTGAGCAAAGCCAATCTGCTTTACTGCCGGCTGTACGGGGTAGCCTCGACACCCTGGCGCAAGCATTGGCCAGGCTCCCGACCCTGCGCCTCGAAGTCCAGGGGCATACCGATAACCAGGGCAACCCGCTTATCAACCTGCGGCTTTCGCAGCAACGCGCCGCGGCCGTGTGCGCGTACCTGGCCAACCACGGCGTAGCGGCCAGTCGCTTGCGAGCGGTTGGATACGGGGGCTCCCGACCGGTGGCCGACAACAGCCAACCCAGGGAGCGTGCCGGCAACCGGCGCGTCGTGCTGAAGCCACTCTGACGTCAGGAAATAAGCGGCTTGGCTGCCAAGTCGAAAGGCTCGCCCATTCATTTAACAACCCCCAACCCACTGCATTCATGAAAAACCTCCTTTACAGCGCCTTACTCCTGCTGCCCACGCTGGCCCAGGCCCAAACCGAACACTTTGTCTTGAAAGGAACCGTCGGGGCTAAGGCCGGCGTCACCAAGGTATACTTGCACTGGGGCCTTCCCAACAACGGGTTTGGGGAAGATTCCGTCGCCGTGAAAAACGGCCGTTTCGAGTTTCGGGGCACCCTCGCCGAGCCGGCAGGGGCCACCCTGGCGCTGAGTCACCACGGCACCTCGTATAAGAAATCGCGCGATTATACCTTGTACCCTTTTTTCCTGGAACAAGGCACCTTGACCTGGTCCACCCCTGACTCGGCCGCGAAAGCCGTCGTGCGGGGGACGCCGCTCAACGACGCATTCGCCCGGCTGCAAGCCTCGCTCAAGCCCCTCAACGACCAAGCTGCCGCCCTGCGCAAGAGCCACGCCACCGAGCCGCAGCTCGAAGCCGGCCTTGAGGCCATCGAGGCCGCGCAGCAGCAGGTACGGGCCGATTACGTGACGGCGCACCCGGACGCACGGTTCAGCCTGTTCGTGCTGCAGGAGCTGGAGTGGAGCAAGCACGACCTGGAGCGTTATGCCGGGTGGTACCAGGGCCTAAACGAGGGCCTGCGAACTTCCCCGCGCGGCCAGCGCATCGGCGCGCGGATAAAGCGGCTGCAACAGGTGGCCGTGGGGGCCATCGCCCCGGATTTCACGCAAAACACCCCCGACAACGTGCCCGTGACGCTCAGTCGCCTGCGCGGCCAGTACGTGCTGATTGATTTCTGGGCCAGTTGGTGCGGCCCCTGCCGCCAAGAAAACCCCAACGTCGTAAAGGCCTACAACGAGTTCAAAGGCAAAGGCTTCACCGTCATCGGCGTGTCGCTGGACAACCCCAATGGCCGCGAGGCTTGGCTCCGCGCCATCGCCAAAGACGGCCTGACGTGGACCCAGGTGTCCGACCTCAAGTCGTGGAACAACGCCGTGGCGCAGGCATACGGCATCCAGTCCGTTCCCCAGAACTTCCTGCTCGACCCGCAGGGCAAAATTGTGGCCACGAACCTGCGCGGCGAGGAACTGCAAAGCACCCTTGCCAAGCTGCTGAATGCGGCGAACTAACCCGCCAACTGCTCCACCATGGAGCAACTTTTGTGCCTTCATGCCCGATACCCAGGTGGGTGTTTTTTGGTAGCCCTCATGAAAACCTTTACATTCAGCACCCTTCCTCCGCTGAAGGACTTTCAGTTTTTAACCGATTCTTCGGGCTATGTTTTGACCCAAACGGGGCAACTGTATCGCTTTAATGGGCAGCGCACCACGCGTGTGGAGACCCCGTCGGAATTCACCGTTTCCCATTTTTACTTTCGCGACCAAACCCACGGGGCCCTGGTTGGCATAGGGCAAGCAGACGCAAAACCCCTCCAAAAGGAGGCCGTTGGGGCGGCCGTCCTTCCCCTGCTCCTGCTGCTCTGGCTGGCATGGAAGGGACGTCGCCCCCTTGCCGTTCGCCGCCTGACCTCCGGCCTGGGCGTGCTGTTGCTGGCCAGTGGGGTGCTGCTCTCGTGCCGTTCTGCGTGGCAGCAGTATCGCACTGCAGACCCGGCTTCGCCCCACGCGACAGTGCTCACGCACACGCCACTTGGGCTCTTGTCCTTTCATCGCTACTTCGCCAACAAGGGCCAGCAGGCCTTCGTTGCCCTGACGCCGAATCAGGGCAGCACCTGGGATACCCACCCGATACCGACCAACTTCTACCCCACGGCCCTCGCCGCCGTCGGAGGCAATTTTGTGGTGGGCACGTACGCCCGCCAAGAGGCCGGCCCCATTCCCTTGCACGGTGATGGCGACCTCTGGATTTATGGCACCGAGGCAACCCGCACCCCCCAGTTGGCCACGAATTCCCGGCTGCATCCCTATGGCATCCGCCTCAGCCGGGGCGTAACGGGCATGAAGCTGTCCGCCCTGGATTCGACCCTTTACATCTTCGGCAGCGACCGAATGCCCACTCTCCCGAGTTCAGTTATGAGCGCTACTGCGGGCAACATCTACGTGTTGCCGGCCAGCTTACAACCACCTACTAAACTGGTCGACACCCCAGATACGGTCGACGTACAATCACTCTCTCAGGCTGGTACCGGCGAACTATGGGTAACCATGGCCGGCCGCAAACCACACCTGAGCCACGGCAATTTGGGGTACGTGGCGTTACCAACCAAACGCTTGCTGCGCTTGACGGCCGGGCAGTGGCACCCGGTGTTCGCCCCTCCCTTCACTAGCTTTGAACAGGTCGAATTTTTGCCGGGCACCGCGATGGGCTATTTGCTGACGGAAACCGGCGAGGTACTGGAAACCCACACCAACGGCGAGGCGTGGCACCTGCTGGCGAGTCGGGCGGTTCGCAAGCTCCACCCGTGGCGGCAGGCCATCACTTGGTTGCAGGCAGAAAATCAGTTGGTGCTCTACCCAGCGCCCTGAAAAGTGAACGGAGTAATGCCCGTTTGAACCATCCTGTCAGTGGTGCTGGCCGATTTTGTGAACGCTCATATTACTGCTTTCAACCGCCATGAAACGCTTAGTACTTGCACTCCTGTCGGGCGCCTTCCTGCTGACCGGCTGTGTCATTACCCACGCGCCGGGCTTTCACAGCGGCTACGCCCGGCTACCCGACTTGGAGCGGGCAAAAATTCGGTTTTTGCCGGTAAACGAGCCCATTTCCACGGTTGCCAACGGGCTGTTGTATGCCGTTACTGCGCAAAGCTTGCTCCAAACCCTGCCCGCGAACGACACAACGTTGGTTTACCTCTGGGCACCGTACTGCCATGGCCGCGGGTGTGCCTCCCTACAAAGCGTGGAAGAACGCTGCCGCCGCCAGGGGTACCGTTTCCAGGCCGTGGTCGAATACTACGCCGACATGGAACAAATCAACTTGCAGCCGCCACTGGAACATCCCTTACTGGCCATCAACCACCCCTATTATCGGTCGGATTACGCCCCAACCTACGTGCGCTTGTTTCAGGCCGCCTTGCGCCAAGACCGCCCGCTCCCCGACAGCTTACAAAACGCCCGGTACTACGTGTTTCACGGCCACACCTTCGTGCGGGCCTGCAACGCGCTGCCCGGGGTGAGCCCGCAGTTTCTGCCCGCGCAGCCGTTGCGCAGTTTTCATTAGCGGACCGCGCGTGGGCGGGTGACCTTTGGCGTTAACGGTCGCTTGTTACCCCCTATCGCAGGTGAAGCCGGGCCCGGGCCCAGCGTTTGGGAGTCGATGCCTCGCCGTTCCAATATCTTATTGTAGCGACGGCTGTCGAAGGGCTTGAGTTGCCGGTACGGGCTACCGGTGGCCTGTTGCACCAGTGGGTAGAGGCTGGTTTCGATATTTAGATAGCGCATGTAAGGGGTGTCGGCGGCATTGCCTGCCGGCGGGATGCCGTTGTACACAAAAAAACCTTCGTTTTACTGTACATTCAGAAACAGCCTTTACATTGACTTGTGCTGGCATAGAAGGGATGAATGCCCCTTGTAGCCTATCGGTCTGCTCACTCCCCAGTTGCCTATGCCTCGTCGTTCTACGCTCTCCGCCGCCGAGCGGGAGCAACTGCTCGCCTTGCCTGAAACCTCCGAGGAGTTTATCCGGCACTACACGTTCAGTGAGGCCGACCTCTCGTTAATTCACCAGCACCGCGGCGCGGCGAACCGACTGGGCTTCGCCATGCAACTCTGCTACCTGCGCTTTCCGGGCGTCGTGTTGGGTGTGGACCAGTTGCCGGCCCCTTCCCTGCTCGCATTCGTGGCCGCGCAACTGAAGCTCCTGGCCCCGGAGTGGGCCGTCTATGGCCGGCGTGAGCAAACCCGGCGCGAGCACCTGGTGGAACTGCAAGCGGCTTTCGGGTTCCAGACGTTTGCCCTGCCGCATTATCGGGCCGCCGTGCCCTGGCTAACCGACGTTGCGCTGCAAACGGACAAAGGCGTGCTACTCGTTCAGGCCCTGATGGGGCATTTGCGCCGCCAAGGCATCCTATTGCCCGCGGTGGCCGTCCTCGAACGACTCAGCGCGGAGGCCCTGACGCGGGCCAATCGGCAGCTCTACGACACGTTGACAGAGGGCCTTACCCTGGAAACCCGGCAGGGACTGGAAGACCTGCTCACCCGCCGCGAAGGCAGCAGCCTGACCTGGCTGGCCTGGCTCCGCCAAGCGCCCGCCGCCCCGACGTCGCGCCAGATGGTGGAACACCTGGCCCGCCTCGCGTCGTGGCAACACCTGGGCCTGCCGGCTGAACTGGCGCGCCGGGTACACCAGAACCGGCTGCTCAAAATTGCCCGCGAGGGGGCGCAGATGACCCCGGCCGACCTGGCCCGGTTTGAGCCCGCTCGTCGCCTGGCCACGCTGGTGGCCCTGGCACTGGAAGGCACGGCCACGGTGCTGGACGAATTGCTCGACCTGCACGACCGCATCATAGGCAAGGTGTTCAACGCGGCGAAGAACAAGCACCAGCAGCAATTCCAGGCCGCAGGCAAGGCCATCAACCAGCAGCTTCGCCTGTTTGGGCAAATTGGCCAGGCCCTGCTCACGGCCCGCACGACGGGGGCGGACCCGTTCGTGGCCATCGAATCGGTCCTGCCGTGGGAAGACTTCACCGCGAGCGTCGGCGAAGCGCAGCACTTGGCCCAACCCGCCGGCTTTGATTTTCTGCACCGGGTGAGCGAGCACTACGCCACCGTGCGCCGCTACGCCCCCGCGTTTCTGGCGGCCCTGCCGCTGCGGGCGGCCCCAGCGGCCAGAAGCCTCTTGGCGGCGATTGACGTGTTGCGCGAGCTGAACGCGACCGGGGCTCGTAAGCTGACCGCCGATGCACCGACGGCCTTTATCAGCAAACGCTGGCAAAAACTGGTGGTGACGTCGGACGGCCTGGACCGCCGCCACTACGAGCTGTGCGCCCTGGCCGAGCTCAAAAACGCGTTGCGTTCAGGCGATATGTGGGTGGTCGGCTCGCGCCAGTTCAAGGACTTCGAGGAATACCTGGTGCCGGCCCAGCCGTTTGCCGCCCTGCTGGAAGCCGGCCAGCTGCCCCTGGCGGTCGAAGCCGACGGCGAACACTACCTCCGCCAGCGCCTCGCCCACCTGACCCTGCAGTTGGAGACGGTTAACCAGTTAGCCGCCGCCGGCGAATTGCCGGACGCGAGCCTGACGGCGGCGGGGCTCAAAATTACGCCCCTGGATGCCGCCGTGCCGGGGGCGGCCCAGGCCCTGATTGACCAGGTGGCGCGCCTGCTGCCCCACGTCAAGATTACGGACCTGCTGCTGGAAGTCGACGAGTGGACCGGGTTCAGCCGCCACTTCACGCACCTAAAGACCGGGGCCCCGGCCAAGGACCACGTCCTGCTGCTCACCACCCTGCTGGCCGATGGGCTGAACCTGGGCCTGACCAAAATGGCCGAGGCCTGCCCCGGCAGCACCCCCGCCAAACTCGCCTGGCTCCAGGCCTGGCACATCCGCGACGACACCTATTCGCTGGCCCTGGCCGAGCTGGTCAACGCCCAAGGGCGCCAGCCCTTCGCGGCCCATTGGGGCGACGGCACCACGTCCTCGTCGGACGGGCAGCGGTTTCGGGCCGGGGGACGCGCCGAGAGCACCGGGCACATCAATCCCAAGTACGGGGCCGAGCCGGGCCGGCTGTTCTACACCCACGTCTCGGACCAGTACGCGCCCTTTAGCAGTCAAGTGATTAACGTGGGCGTGCGGGATGCGACCTACGTGCTCGACGGCTTGCTCTACCACGAATCCGACCTGCGCATCGCCGAGCACTACACCGACACGGCCGGCTTTACCGACCACCTGTTTGCCGTGATGCCGCTGCTGAGCTACCGCTTCGCGCCCCGCATCCGCGACCTGAGCGAGACGAAGCTGTACGTGCCGCCGGGCTCCCCGGCGTACGAGGCCTTACAGCCGCTGCTAGGCGGAACCCTCAATGTGCGCCACATCCTGGCCCACTGGGAGGCCATTCTCCGCCTGGCTACCTCCATCAAGCAAGGCACCGTGACCGCCTCGCTCATGCTGCGCAAACTCGGCAGCTACCCGCGCCAGAACGGGCTGGCCGTGGCCCTGCGCGAACTGGGCCGCATCGAGCGGAGCTTATTCATTCTGGACTGGCTGCAGAGCGTCGACTTGCGCCGCCGCGTACAGGTCGGGCTCAACAAAGGCGAAGCTCGCAACGCGCTGGCCCGGGCCGTCTTCTTCCACCGGCTGGGCGAAATCCGGGACCGGGGCTTCGAGCAACAGCGCTACCGGGCCAGCGGTCTGAATCTGCTCACGGCCGCCATTGTGTTGTGGAACACAGTATATATACAACGTGCCGTGCAAGCCTTGTGGGCTCATGGTCAGACTGTAGATGAGGCGCTGTTGCCCTACTTATCGCCGCTGGGCTGGGAGCACATCAACCTGACCGGGGACTATTCCTGGCGCACGAAACGGGCGGCTGGCAAGTTTCAGCCCCTACGGCCCCTTTCCAGGCCTTAACGTGCTATTTTTTCCGTTTCCTGAGACGCCCCCTACGTGTACTGCGGGACCGAGCGCTACGAAAACAGCGCCCCCGCCCTGCGCCAGCTCCAGGCGCTGGACCTGCCGGCGTAAGCAGAATAAAGCACTCAGGGCAAAGCCCTGCCGGCCAGAACGCCACGCCCGGAAGGCACCGGCGGCGGAAATATCCCGTCAATTGGGAACCAGCAAGCGTACAGGAGGTGTCTTTTTTAGGCGATACTATAATTCGTAGTATTTCTACTTGTGCTTTATTGATAAAACAGGAAGTGTGTCCCCATAAATAGGGACACGCGTGGTGGTGTGGTACTGAACTGAGCAGTCGAATTTTGCGGCACCCGCTTTGGCTCAGGCCGTGGGCACCGACTGTTTTCCCTACCTCACCTATTCGCCCCGTGTCCTCGCTTTCTCCTGCCATGCCCTTGGGTGAGGTCTTGCCGCCCGTTCCTGTCGGCCCGCTGCGCCTGGCCATCGTCGAAGACGACGTCGTTATTCGTGAGCTGCTACACCGTTACCTCAGCGCCTGCCCCGAATTCGACTGCGTCATCGTTGCCGGCAGCATCGAGGCGTTCCGGCACGAACTCGACCTGCATCAGCCGCCGCAGTTGCTGCTGCTGGATGTAGGCCTGCCCAGCGAAAGCGGCCTGCAGGCGCTGCCCGCGCTAATAGCGCAGCTCCCGGACTTGTGGGTGCTGGGGCAAACCACTCACGACGCGGCCGACACCATTTTTCAGGCCCTGCGGCTGGGGGCGCGCGGCTGCGTGGTGAAGGGCGGCACCCCGCTGCCGGCCTACCGCCAGGCCCTGCTCGACGTGGCCGCCGGCGGAGTCGTGATGAGCCCGTCGGTAGCCCGCAAGATGCTGGCCTACTTCACGCCCGTCTCCCTGCAAACGGCCCTGCTCAGCGAGCGGGAGCGGCAGGTACTCGAAGGCCTGGTGGCCGGCCACACCGAGCAAACCATCGCCGCGCAGCTGGGGCTGGGCCCAGCCACGGTACGCACCTACGTGGTACGCCTCTACGACAAGCTGCGCGTGGCCGGCTAGCACGAGAGGCTGGCCCGCGCCGCCCAGGGCAAGCTGTACCCCCTTATACTGTCTGCCAGGCAGTCATTGCAGCTTGCTCACTTACCATTTGCACCAAACGTTTAATCCAGACCACCCGTGGAGGTCATACAAGTAACATTAGTAATACCAGTAACACTGATAACATTAGTAACACGGGTAACACTTATCGTCATTGAAATTAAAGGGGCTTTGACGGCTCAGCAGCCGTCAGCTGATATGTCAATGACTTGCCGTGCTGACCCCGCATAAAATCAAAGAATACCGTTAAGTCATCCGCGACGCGGCTTTCTTCCAGTGCCGCGAAATACGCCTGCCGGTCCTCGCGGAACACAATGGTCAGGGGCTGGCCATAGTAGCGCTGCACGTAATTCATCAACAGGCGGGAAGTGCGCCCGTTGCCATCGTTGAAGGGATGGATGCTGACCAGGCGCTGATGGGCTTCAAAGGCCAGCTCCAGCTGCTCGCGCAACGTGGTGGCCACCGGCATCCGCTCGCGTAGCTCGCCGCTGAGCGCCGCGACCAGGGCCGGCACCTTTTGAGCGTTCGGGAAAGAGCTGGCCCCGACGATGAACACGTTGCCCCGGCGCAGGTCGCCCCGCGTGGGGTCCACGGTGCCCAGGGCCGTGTTGGTCGGCCGGCCGGTGGACTGCATCACGGCCGCTGCCAGCTCGCGCAGCAGGGCCGGGCCGGGCAGCTGCCGCGCATCCGCCCGCTGCAAGGCCAGGTCCAGGGCGCGGGCGTGGTCGCCCAGCATGTCGTAGCCGGCCAGCGGCTTGCCCGGCCCCAGGGTGGGGGCCGCCCCGAGCAGAAAGTCAAACGCTTCCAATACCGTCACGCGGGAGCCCTCAATCATAGTCGAGTGCGCCGACACCATAACCTGGCTAAGCTGCTGGCTGGTCTGCTGCCGGCTGGTTGGCAGCTGCTGCACCCGCTGCGTCAGCTCCTCAAGCTGCGTCCACGTCATGCGGCGTGCCGGAGGGTGGCCGCCCGCAGCGCGGCCACGTCCACGGTGGCCAGGGGCAGGGGCGCGGTCAGGCCCGCGCCATAAATCAGGTCCGCCGCCCAGGCTGCCAGGTCGGCCGCGTAAATCATCCGCCGGCCCGCTTCGTCCTGGTACTCGGTTTTGCCCGTCATAAACACCTCCAGACCGGGACGCAGGGCCGCCGGCACGTCGGCCAGCGCCTGGTCAGCCAGCGACGGGTTAAGGAGCCCGTTTAGGTAGTCCCGGAGGGCCTGGTAAGCATCTTGGCTGGAAGAAGTCATGAGAATCAGGTAAGGCAGGCTGCACACGCAGCAACCAAAAGTAACGATTTTAGCCCGATTTTACCCTATTCCCATCTTACTTTGGCCAGGTAACATCAGTAACACAAGTAATACTAGTAACATTGGTAATACCGGTAATACCAAGTTAGAAGAAGGTTACCGGGCCGGTTAGGAAAGCAGCTGAGCATCCGAGCCCGCCGCCGGTGGCAGCATGGGCAGGGCTTGGGACTTCACCGTAAACGCGAGGTAGAAAACAGCCCGGCCGTGTTTTTCCAAGTGAGCGTCAATCCGCAGGTCGGTGGTGGCATTAATCTGCTCGATAGCCGCTTCCAATACGTGCTTGCGGAAAGAGGTGAAGCCCCGCTGCTTTTCGTGGCCCTGCTCATCCAGTAAGCCCAGCAGCTGCTTGAAATCGGGCACGGTGAAGGTGGGCGTGCGCCCCTTGGCTTTGTAGCGGCAGCACAGGGCATAAATCCGCTTGGTGTGCTTGCTCGAAAGCTGTAGAAACGCCCGCAGACTGGTGGCGGGAATCACGTCGCGCAGTTCGAGTAGATGCGGGATGCCGGTTCGGGCGAGTTTGATTTGCAGCAGGCCCTGTCCCGGCACGGAACGAATGCGGTCGAAAAGGCGCAGCGGCCGGTACTGCTCCTGCTTGCCCCGGATGGTCAGCGGTTGAGCCACCAGCGCCGCGGCTGCGGCCACCACGTAGCTGTAGTTATGCTTTTTGCCCGCCGCTGCGGAAAAGCCACCAAGCCACAGCTCCACCGTGCGGGTAGCCGTCTCTTCTTCCAGCGTGGAGAGAAAGTAAAACAACAGGTCGAGCTGCAAGCCGCTGTAGGCAAAGCGGGCCGTGGTCAGGTCGGGGAGCCAGGTGGCGGGCAGCACGCGGGGCGGGGCGGATGCTTGCCGGGCCGCGGGCCGCTGGAGGGGATGACGGGGCATGAGGCGGGTGGTGAGGTGCGGTAAGCGAAAAGCGTATGTGGGCCAATTCCAGAATCCTACTGGCTTTTCAAGGAGAAAAAATTGCTATCGGTAACATTAGTAACACGGGTAATATAGGTAACATTGGTACGATAAGTAACACGGGTAACACTCCGTTGCGTATGTTTGCGCCATGAGCAAAATACTCGCGTTTACAAACCAAAAGGGGGGAGTGGGCAAAACTACGTCCACGGCCAACGTCGGGGCGGGCCTCGCCCGGGCCGGCCAGCGGGTGCTGCTGGTGGACCTGGACCCCCAGGCCAACCTGACCAAAGGCCTGGGCCTGGTCGATGCCGAGCAGAACGTGTACGGGGCGTTGCTGGGCGAGTACCGCCTGAAAGCCTACTCGCTGCACGAGAATCTGGCGTTGGTGGCGGGCTCCCCGGCCCTGTCAGGTTTCGAGAAGGTCAAGGGCGACGAGCTGGACCGCGAGTTTCTGCTGAAGGAGTTACTCGAACCCCTGCGCGAGCGTTGCGACTACATTCTGCTGGATTGCCCGCCGGCCCTGGGCCTTGTCACTCTCAACGCCTACGCCTGCGCCCAGGCCCTCTATGTGCCGTTGGAAGCCCAGATGTACGCCGCTGACGGCTTGGAGAAGGTGCTGGAGCTGGTCGGCCGGGTGCGGCGGCGCCTGAACCCCGGTCTGTCGGTGGGCGGCATCTTCTTCACCCGCCACGACGGCCGCAAAATTCTGCGCCGCGAGACGGCCGAGGAACTACGGGCGCTGTATCCGGGCCTGGTCCTGACCAGCTTCATTCGCGAGAGCATTGCCCTGGGCGAAGCCCCCCACTTGGGCCAGGACATTTTCACCTACGCCCCGCAGAGCGCCGGGGCCACCGACTACCAGGCGCTGGTGGCCGAGATTCTCACCCGCTAATCCGTTCGCTTCTCATGGCTAAGACCTTCAAAAACCTGCCCCGCCCCAGCGAGTCAACCGCGCCCAAGCCCACGTCGGAACGCGACTTTTTCGACCTCAGCGACGTACCCGCGCCAGAAAAAAAGGCAGCTGAAAATCCAGAAACGGCATATATCACCGGTAATATTGGTAACACTGGTAATACCAGTAACACGGATAACATCGGTAACACAACAGAGAAGACGAAGCCTGTTTCAGTACTCGCCGCCGTGCCCGCTCCTGCCAGTGCCGCGCCCGATGGTGTGCGGCAAACCTTCGTGCTGAGCCGGGGCCATCTGGAGCAGCTGCGCGATTTTGTGCACGCCCGCCGGGTCCAGGGCGACTACAGCTACTCGCAGAAGCAGGCCCTCCAGGAAGCCCTGGAATTGCTCTTCGCCGGGGCAGCCCCGGCCCCGCCGCGGCCGGCCCAGGCCCGCGAGCAGGAGCAGCAGCGCCGGCAGCGCATCCAGCAGGGCCGCCAGGGCAGCACCGGCGAGTAGCCGGGCCGGGCGTCCCCGCCTAGACGCCGAAGAGCTTGGCCGTGTACGCGCCGACGTTTTCCAGCTCGTGGTTGGCCGCCCGCAGCTGAATCTTATGCAGCTGCCGGTTGATGTCGGCGAGCGAATGCAGGGTCAGCACTTTGTGGGCCTGGTCCGGGCGCAGGCCGAAGTGGGTCGTGAGCCGGCCGAATACGGCCGCGTTTGGGCCCTCGTACGCCACTATCTGCTGCTTGGGGTGGTAGTGGACCTGAAATTCGATTTGCGTCACGCTACGGCCCTGTTTGAGGGGTTTATAGCTAAAGGAGAGGTCGGCCTTGCCGTTGATTTCGTGTTCCGACGGGTCCAGCACCCGGTTTTTGAAGTGGGTCCACTTCTCGTAGCGGTCCTTGCCCGTCTTAGGGTCGATGATGTCGAGCTGCTGCTTGAGCTGCTGCACGTCGATGCGGAAGGACTTATCCGGCAGGTTCTTGTACATGGAAAACAGCTCATAGAGCCGCTTGGCGTACTTGCTGTTCAGCGTCAGCGCCGTGTGCAGCTGCATCGTGGTGAAGCGCTCCTTCAACTCCACGTACAGCGGGCGCACCTTCTGGCTCAGCTCCAGCTCGATGATGCCCTGGCCGGTCATGTACTCGGCCGACGCGACGAACGTCGCCTGCAGCAGGTGCCCGTTGGGCAGAGTCGTTTCAAAGTAGCGGGTGATGAGCCGCTTGGTGGCGCGATGCAAGTCAGCCACTTTGATGGTCTCCCCCGTGAGGGCCATCAACTCTCGGGCGGACACTTGGTAGAGCGTGTTGGGCGCATCGTCTTTTTTGATGCTGGCCATGACCATGTACAGGATGTTCTTCTCCAGGGCGGACATCTCGTAGCGGGCCACCGTCAGGGCGTTGTCCTGCCAGAGTGTAGCCCCATCAAGCGGGGTAGGAACGTGCTTCATAAAGCAAAGCTAACAAAGTTGTCGTTTAAAAGAACCAGACAACTTACGTACGGCAATACCCACGAACTTTTTGACAACCTTCACGGGCTTCCCACGAACTTTTTGACAACTTTCAACCCCGGTTTCACGAACTTTTTGACAACTTTCACGAACTTTTTGACAACTTTCACGAACTTTTTGACAACTTTGGTGCTCTGGCGGCGTTGCTAATCAAGTAGTTACGGCACCCCCAAATAACAAGTAATGAAAAAGAATTGTCACAAATAATTGAACGCGCAGGCGAAGGCTTTTAAAGTGTTCGGGAAGAGGGGCATCTGAACGACAGTCAAGAGAAAAGCAAAAATCAACCAACGAAAGCTTCGCACACCAGGGCGCGGCCGACTATAAACTATATATTACTAGTAATTAAAGATTTATAACTATAAATGTTGAGCTTGTACTAACTAATGCTAATGGTGGTTATTGCGTGCAAATCATTAGCCTAATCACCCGCATTGGTCACTGAATATGGCCCACCAAGGGCCTCCCAAAAAGACCATCTTGTTTCAAGTTCTGCTTGTAGTTCGTGTTAAAAACAGGTTAGATTAGACAGGTATTTTTTGTACTTTCAGATTATGTCTCTTTAGGGGTAGCACAAGAGTAGGAACAGAAAGTATCGGTAGGGGAAAACTGCGTGGTCGGCTGTCTCAAAATACGGCCGTTTTAGCGGCCCACCCGCCTGGCCTGCTTTGCGCCCCGAAAAGCGACCAAAGATTGTCTCATTTCCTGTTCTCACCAATCAACGACTCGCTATCTTCGCCTCCGTTGACTTCCTGAGAAAAACTACCATGATTTTCGGCTATGCCCGTGTGAGCACCTCCGACCAGCAGCTGCACCTGCAGACCGATGCCTTGCAGGCTTACGGCTGTGCCGAGGTGGCCCAGGAAAAAGTGTCATCCGTGAAAGAGCGTCCGGCACTCCAACACCTGTTGGCCCGGCTGCGGCCCGGCGACACGCTCGTGGTCTGGAAGCTGGACCGGCTGGGCCGTTCGCTGAAGGACCTAGTCACGTTGGTGACGGGGTTTCAAGACAACGGCATCCACTTCGTCAGCCTACAGGACCACCTGGATACGACCACGGCGCAGGGCCGGCTTATGTTCAATCTGTTCGCCTCACTGGCCGAGTTTGAGCGCGACATTATCCGCGAGCGCACCAAGGCCGGACTGACGGCTGCCCGGGCGCGGGGACGACAGGGCGGTCGGCCCAAAGGCCTCTCGAAGGAAGCCCTCTCCAAGGCGCAGGCGGCGAAGACGCTTTACTTGCAACAGGACAAAACGGTGGCGGAAATCGGACAACTGCTGGGCGTGGGACGAGCGACGATTTACCGGTACCTCGCGCACTTGGATGTACCCACTGGCGGCACCCGTACGCCGGCTTGAGTCGCCTGCACAAACGCTTTTTCGCAAACGGAGTGACTGCCGAAAAAAGTCTTTATGCAACATCATTCCGACTGACCGGTCTCATGCCTAGATGAGCAAACTGCCCGCCTTCCCCGTGACCGACCAGCAGCTTGTGGCGCAGGTGCTGGGAGGAAATACCGCGGCTTTTGGGCAAATCGTGCAGCGCACGGAGGGGCTGGTCACGCAGATGGTATTCAAAATGATTCGCCACCCCGCGGACCGTCCGGATGTCGCGCAGGAAGTGTACCTGAAGGTTTTTAAGCATTTGGCCGGGTTCAAGTTTCAAGCAAAGCTTTCCACGTGGGTCGGTCAGATTGCCTACAACACGTGCCTGCATTACCTGGAAAAGAAGCAACTGGTGCTAGTGGACTTGTCGGAGCACAAGCCGGACAACTCGTCGGACGAAGGCCGTAGTCCCCCCTTCGGTTTAGTGGCCGGGCCAGACTACGACCCGGAAGCGGCCCTTTTTGACCAAGACCTGGCCGGTATTTTAAGCACGGCCATCGAGCAATTGCCCCCGCTCTACCGCACCCTGATTGCCTTGTATCACCAGCAGGAACTGAGCTACGAGGAAATTGCCCAGATAACCTCTCTGCCGGACGGGACCGTGAAAAACTACCTCTTTCGGGCGCGGAAACAGCTAAAACAACAGCTATTGGCCACTTATAAACGAGACGAATTATGACCAGCCCCCATCTCACCGAGCGCGCCCTTCAGGAAGCGGCGGAATCCACCTCCTTGCTGCCGGACTCCCAGGCAGCACACCTGCGCGGCTGCCGCTTGTGTCAGGGCCGGGTGGCTACGTACCAGCATCTGTTCACGGCCGCCGCCCACCTGCCGCCCCCGGTCTTCGCTTTCGACCTCACGGCGAGCGTCCTGGCACAGTTGCCCCGGCCCCAGCCCGCCTTTCCCTGGGTGCTCAGCGGAGTGGCCGCCCTCGTGCTGGCGGTGGTGGTGGCGTTCCTGGCCGTATTTGGCGGCCAGCTGGTACCGATTTTACAAAGCTTGGGCACCGGGCTAGGGGCTGGGCTGCTGGCCGTGACGGGCTTGGTCGTGGCCGGGCAATGCCTGGAATTGCTGACCCGGCACCGCCAGCAAATGCGCCTGCTGACTTTTTCTTGATTTTTTGCAACCTGACTGGCGCTGACCGGTCTCATGCGGTATTACCCCCAACCCGACTTATGAAAAGGTTTCTGTTGCTGCTGTTTTGCTGCCTGACCGCCGGGGAAGCATCGGCCCAATCGGCCCTGCTACCGACCCTTGATGCCAACGCGGTGGAGATTGCGCGACGGGTCATTTTTCCAGCCATCGCCCTTTTCCTGCTCGGCTACTTCGTTTTGGCAGCCATTAAACTGGTACTTAATTACTTACTAAAAAACAAAATAGTTGATACGGCCATCATTTCGGAAAGCGTGGTCGAGCGCCTATTGCCCGGCCCGCAGGACGAGCTAAACAAAGTGGTGAAGTGGGTCGCGTTGCTCCTGAGCACTGGCGCGGGGCTCACGGCGTGTAATTGGTACCTACCCCTGGGCCTGCACTCCGTCATCATCCTAGTGTTCAGCACCGCCTTGGGCTTCCTGGCTTACTATCTATTCCTGCGCCGACAAGCGAAGTAACCCCTCGTAACCCCCTATTCTCGTTAGTTTCGAACGCGAGGGCAGCGAGTACGCGAGGGAAATTACTGCCTCATCTCCTTTTCTTTTTCTGTCATCTTACTTCCAAACCCCGATGAATCAGCCGGTATTCTCAGCTCAATTTACTAGGTATTGCCTGGTAGCTTGTATTGCAATAAACCTTGTCAGTCAATTTCTTATGCCGAATGTTAAAAGAGCTGTCATGCAGCTGTTGCGTCAACTTCTTGATGGCACATCGGCTGTGCGCCGAGGCGGGGGGTGGTGTTGGGGGCTCGTGTTCTTCGTAGCGGGCCTACTGCCTAGTCCGCTCCGTGCGCAGACGTTGGGCGAAGTCTCCGGTACGCTGCTGGACCAGGCAACCCGGCAACCGCTCCCTTTTGCCAATGTGCTGCTTCTGCGGGTGTCCGACTCGGCCCTGGTAGCCAACACCCAAACCGCGGAAAACGGCACCTTTGCGCTGACCAACCTCGCGTTGGGCCGTTACCTGGTGCGGGCCGAGGCGCTGGGCTACCGTTCTATCCGCCGTCCGGCTACGATGGACGCCACTACCCCGGTGGTCCGTTTGGGGGAGTGGGGGATGGTGGCCGCCGCCGTGCAGCTGGGCGGCGTGGTCGTGCAGGGCGAAAAAGCGGCGCTGGTCAACGAGCTGGGTAAAATCGTGCTCAACGTGGACAAAGACCTCAACAGCGCGGGCGGCACGGCGGCGGATGTGCTACAGAAAGTACCCTCGGTGGCGGTGGACGAAAACGGGCAAGTGAGCCTGCGGGGCAACCCGGGCGTCACGCTCTACCTCGACGGCAAGCCAGCTCCCCCCAACCTGCGCCTCGACCAGCTGCCGGCCAGCCGCCTCGAAACCATCGAAGTCATTACCAATCCCGGCGCGCAGTATTCGGCCCAAGGCACGGGGGGCATCATCAATCTGGTGCAGAAAAAACCAACCCAGGATGGCTGGAACGGCGATGCGCTGGTTACGATGGGCACCCGCGACAAATACACGGCGTCCCTCAACCTGAACCGCAAGGTCGGCAACATCAACTTTTTTGGGGGAGTTGACGGGTCGGACAATCTCTTTCGGGGCAGCTCGTCCTTGCAGCAGGTCGCTACGGTAGACGGCAGCACCACCCGCACCGACCAGACGGGCCGAAGCACCCGCGACCAAACCGCAATTGGCGGGCGTCTGGGTGTTGGCTACGCTCCCAGCGACCAGCAGCGCCTGTCCCTCACGGCCCAGTACTACAAACAGGACAACCAGACCGCGCAGGACTTTACCACCCGGCTCACCGACGGCCTTGCCCCCACCATCGACCTGCAAAATCAGAATTCGCAGGTAGAAAACCTCTACAACGCCCGCGTCTCGGGCGATTACCGGCGCACGTGGGCCGCTTACCCCGGCCGGGTGCTGACGGCCAGCGCCACGTACCTTCTGGATGGGGGCACCGTCACGACCCAGCAGCGCGTATTGGATGGCCCCGCCCGCTATTCGCGCAACGCCCGCCAGCAACTACTGGATGTCACCATTCAGATGCCTTCGGCGCAAGTGGACTACGTGCATCCCCTGGACGACAAGCGCGGCTGGGCAGCGGGGGTGAAAACAGACCTCATGGTGACGCCCGGCTCGGCCGATTATTCGGTGCAACCGACGACCGGCGCCGAATTCATTCGGCAGGAAGCCGGCTCGTTCCGGTACAAGTACCGGCAGCTCATTCCGCAGGCTTACGGTTCCTACCAGCACAAGTCGGGTGCGTGGGAATACCAGGGCGGGCTGCGGGCCGAATACACGGGCCTGCAGGCCCAGGTGCTGCCCACGGGCTCGGCCCGCCAACGGATTCTCAACGTCTTCCCCTCAGCCACGGTGGCGCGCACGCTGCCCCACGACCAGCGCCTACAGTTCAGCTACGCGCGCCGGCTAAACCGGCCCAATTTCCTGCAAATCATTGCGCTGCCCATTTATTTGGATGCCCGCAATTACGTGGTGGGCAACCCCGACCTACGCCCCGAGTACGTGCACGTCGCGGAGTTGGGGCACCAGGTAGCCTGGCAGACCACGACGCTGAGCACGACCCTGTTCGGGCGCTTTGCCAGCCAGTCCATCCAAAGCCTGCGCACCATTGATACGCTGGCGACCCGCCTCAGCGGCCAGCCCGATTTCATCACCCGCACCAGCTACGCCAATTTTGGCAACACCGCCAGCTACGGGCTGGAGGTTTCGCTGACGCAAACCATAGCCCCCTGGTGGAAGCTCACGGCGAACGGCTCTTACTACCGCAACCAAGTAGCCAGCTTCAGCGGCGAGGGGACCCGGGCCAACTTCACCGGCACGGCCTATGTCCTGAACACCTTCAACCCCACCAAAACGCTGGCCGTGCAGCTCAGCGGCAACTACCGCGCGCCGCTGGTGGTGCCGCAAGGCCGCTTGCTGGAGGTGTACGGGGTTGACGTGGCCCTCCGCCAGCGCCTCTTTCGCGACCGGGCCGCGCTGACCCTGCGCGTGAGTGACGTATTCAACACGCGCCGCCAGTACACGCAACTCGCGGCCGATGGGCTTGCCGCCGACCTGCGAACCAAATACGAAACGCGCGTGGGCTACCTGGGATTCACCTGGTTTCTGGGGAACAATAAGCCCGCCAGCACCATCGAAAACCAACCCAAAGGTGATACAGGCGGCTTCGGCGGTTAGCGTGGGAACGATGACCAGACGGCTTCCGCCCTTGCGCAACGCTGTCATCCGCTGCCATGCCCGTTGAATTCCTTAGCGACGAGCAGGCCGCCCGCTACGGGCGCTACCCCGCCGACCCCAGTCCGGAGCAACTGGCCCGTTTCTTTTACCTGAGCCCGCAGGACATCCAGTTTCTGGCCGGCTACCGCCGAACCTACACCCAACTCGGGTGCGCCGTGCAGCTGGGTACGTTGCGGTTTTTGGGCACGTTTCTGCCCGTTCCCACGCAGGTTCCGGCCGTTGTGGTACAAACCCTGGCCCGGCAACTGCACCTGACGGCCGATACCTGGAGCGACCAGTACACCCGGCCGAACACCTTGCACGACCACCAGGTACAGGTGGTGGCCTATCTGGGTTTTCGCCCCTTTGACGGCCGCCAGGCGTTCCGCCTGGCCCGCTGGCTTTACGCCCAGGTGCTCACCAGCACCGTGCG
This sequence comes from Hymenobacter sp. IS2118, assembly GCF_000715495.1. Classification (GTDB taxonomy): domain Bacteria; phylum Bacteroidota; class Bacteroidia; order Cytophagales; family Hymenobacteraceae; genus Hymenobacter. The sequence continues at coordinate 44,699 of NZ_JNLX01000135.1, forward strand.
GCCCAGCGTGCTCTTCGATTTGGCGACCGCGCACCTGGTGGCCCAGCGCGTCGTACTGCCCGGCGTGACGGTGCTGGCTCGCCTGATTGCGCGGGTGCGCGAGCGCACCGGCCGCCACCTCTACCGCCAGCTCCGTAACCGGTTGAACCCGGTGCAGCAGCAGGCCTTGGAATCGCTGTTGGTCGTGCCGCCTGGCCAGCGGCTCACCCGACTGGAAGCGTTACGTACCGCGCCCACCCGCGTTTCCGGCCCTGCTCTGGTGGCCGCGTTGGGACGGCTGGACCACGTGCGCGCCCTGGGTGTCGGGGACATCTCGCTCCACGACTTGCCCGAAGCCCGCTTGGTGCGGCTGGCCCGCCACGCCCAAGTGGCCTGGGGGCAGACGTTGGCCCGCATGGGGGAGGAACGCCGCCTGGCCACGCTGTTCGCCTTTGTCCAGGCCCTCGAACGCACGGCCACCGACGATGTGCTGGACCTCTTCGACGGGCTGATGACGTCGCTGGCCCTGCGGGGCGAAACGAAGCGCCGCCGCGAACGGCTCCGTTCCCTCAAGGACCTAGACCAGGCCGCGCTAGTGTTGCACCAAGCGGTGCGTATTCTGCTGGACGAATCCGTTCCCGAAGCCCACATTCGGAACCAAGTGCTGGGGCGCATCGGCGAAGCCCCGTTGCGGGCAGCAGCTGACGCAGTGCAGGCGCTGGCCGGTTCCGCAGACGACCCACAGTTCCAGGCGCTCAGCGGCAGCTACGCGACGGTGCGCCGGTTCCTGCCGACCTTGCTGGCGGGCGTTACTTTCGAGGGCGCTCCGTCGGCCAAACCCTTGCTCGACGCGTGGCGCTTCCTACAGGCCCAGGAAGCCGGTGGGCGGGGCCGGCCGAAGTGGGCGGCGGCGCCCCGCTCCCTCGTGCCCAAAAGCTGGGCGCGGCGGGTGTTTCCCGGCAAAGACGAGGTGAACCCGGCGGCGTACACCCTTTGCGTGCTGGACCGGCTGCACCAGGCCCTGCGTCGCCGGGAGGTATTCGTTGCGACAAGTGAGCGCTACGGCGACCCGCGGGCGGAACTGCTGCAAGGTGAGGCCTGGGAGGCGGCGCGGGAGGCGGTGGCCCGCGCCTTGGACCGCTCCCTCGACCCGGCCGTGGAACTGGTTCGGCTCCAGGCACAGCTACGGGCCGCCTACAGGGGAGTGGGCGAAAGCCTGCCGCACAACACGGCGCTGCAGGTGGTGCAGCAGGACGGGCAGCCTTTTGTGCGGGTGAGCCCCTTGTCGGCGCAGGAGGAACCAGCCAGCCTGACGCACTTGCGCGAGCAGCTGGCGGGGCAGTTGCCCCGCGTGGAGCTGGCGGCGCTGCTGTTGGAAGTCGATGCCTTCACGGACTTAACCGGGGCCTTCACGCATGTGGCCGATGGACAAACCAAAGCGCTCGACCTGCCGCTGAGCATTTGCGCCGTTTTATTGGCGCAAGCCTGCAACATTGGCCTAAAGGCAGTGGCCCGGCCCGAAGTGCCCGCCCTGACGCTGCCGCGCTTGTCCTGGGTGCAACAAAACTACGTGCGGGCGGAAACGCTTGCCGCCGCCAACGCCCGTCTGGTGGACGGGCAAGCCCGGTTACCCCTGGCCCAGGCCTGGGGCGGGGGCGAAGTCGCCTCGGCCGATGGCATGCGTTTCGTGGTGCCCGTGCGCACGCTTCATGCCGGGTGGAACCGCAAATACTACGGCTCGCAGCGCGGCGTGACCTACTACAACTTTACCGGCGACCAGTTCACGGGCTTTCACGGCATCGTCATTCCCGGCACCTTGCGCGATTCCCTGTTCATCCTGGCCGGACTGCTGGAGCAGCAAACCAACCTGGACCCGCGCGAAATCATGGCCGATACGCACGGCTACAGCGAGGTCGTCTTTGGCTTGTTTGCGTTGCTGGGCTACCGGTTCAGCCCCCGGCTGGCCGACCTCTCGGACCAGCGCTTCTGGCGCCTGAACAAAGAGGACGACTACGGCCCGCTCAACGAGTTGGGCCGGCACGTCATCCATTCCCGCCTCATTCACGACCATTGGGACGACATGCTGCGGCTGGCGGGCTCGCTCAAGCTGGGCAAGGTCAAAGCCACCGCCGTGATGCGCACGTTGCAGCGGGCGGGTTCGCTCTCGGGCCTGGGCCGGGCGATGGCGGAATTCGGGCGGGTGGAGAAGACGCGCTACCTGCTGGCCTACGTGCAGGACGAGGCCTACCGCCGGCGCATCCTGGTGCAGCTCAACCGCGGCGAGGGCCGCCACGCGCTGGCCCGTGCCGTCTTCCACGGCAAGAAAGGCGAGTTACGCCAACGCTACCGCGAGGGCATGGAGGACCAGTTGGGCGCGCTGGGCCTGGTCGTGAACGCCTTGGTGCTGTGGAACACTCGCTATTTGCAGCAGGCGTTGGAACAGTGGCAAGAAACCGAAGGGAACCTGAACCCAGACGACGTAGCCCGCCTTTCGCCGTTACTGCACGAACACGTCAACATGCTGGGCCGCTACGACTTCACGCTGCCGGAAGCGGTTGCGGCCGGGCAGTTACGCCCGTTGCGCGCCCTCACGGACTGGGAAGCGTCGTTAAGCGAAATGGCCTAGCGATATTTTCTGTTCCTACTCTTGTGCTACCCC
>NZ_JNLX01000136.1 GCF_000715495.1 Hymenobacter sp. IS2118
CTGATGTTACGCAGTATTTTTCCGTTCTAACTACCGTTTTCGATGGCCTGCACCCTGGATTTGTACACGGATTATCTCATCAGCTCGACGGGCCAAACTTCGGCTACGGGCCTCTCACGCCTGTTCGATGGGCAGCTTAGTCACGACCAGGTGACGCGCTGGCTCAGCAGCGTACACTTGGATTCACGCCAGGTCTGGGGCCATGCCAAACCGCTGATTCGGCAAACCGAGCGGACGTTGGAAGCAGCCGATTTTGCTGTTCTTATCGTCGATGATTCTATTTTGGAGAAGGCCCACACCGATGCCAATGCCCTGCTCTGTACCCATTACGACCATAGCCTGGGGCGGTACGTGAAGGGGCTCAATTTCGTGAGCCTGCTCTATGTGGCCGGTTCGCTCGCCGTGCCGATTGCCGTGGAGCTGGTGGAGAAAACGCAGGCCGTAACCGACCCTAAAACCCAGAAAGTGAGTCAGAAAAGCCCGCTGACGAAAAACGAGATGCTCCGCGCCATGTTGCGCGTGGCCCAAGAGCAAGTGGCCTACGGCTACCTGCTGGCCGACAGCTGGTATGCCTCGGCTGAGAACATGAACCAGGTGCGCGCGTTGGGCCACGACTTTATTTTTGCCCTGCCCACCTCGCGCACCGTGGCCCTGAGCGAAGTGGGGCGCGGCAATGGGGAATTCCAGGCCCTTGATACGCTGGCTTTCCCGGATGGGCAGCCCTTGCGCGTCTGGCTACGGAGCGTCGTGGAGGCGGTGCTCGTGGTCCGGCAAGTCTTTACAAATAAGGACGGTTCGCAGGGCGTGTTATATCTGGTGAGCAGCGATACGAATTTGACCGGGGAACAAGTGACGGTAATCTACCAGAAAAGGTGGAAAATCGAGGAGTACCACAAATCGCTCAAGCAAAACACGTCGATGGGCAAGTCGCCTACGAAAACCATCGATACGCAGGCCAATCATTTCTTTTCTTCCATCCTGGCCTACATCAAGTTAGAGAAGATAACCCGACAATTAGGCATTGGTCATTTTCGCCTCAAAGCCCAACTTTATTTGCGCGGACTCAAAGCCATGCACTACGCGTTAACCAAAATGGCTGCGTAACATCAGTTAAAAAGAAACGGGTGTTCGCTTAAAAGCCTATTGGGATAGGCTTGAGTCACTACCTTATTTTTTGTCCGGCATCGGCAGTAATTCACCGATAATTTCCGTGAAACCCTGCCACCCCAATGGCTTGTCCTTACCCGCGCCTTTGCCAGGTAGCCGCACCACAAGTCAATCCCTTTTTTGTGGTTTTCGGCCCCGGCCTTTGCAGTTCCCACCAGACAGGGCCGGGGCGAAATCATTTCCAGGCAAGGGCAGGGAAGAAGCCCCAACGCAGTGGTCAGGACTTCTTCGTACTGCGGGTAAGGGCAAACCAAAAGTGGCCGGATGGGCAGTTGTGGCGTCTTGCCGCCGCCAATCTGTTCCGGCTAGCGGTTCACGACCAGGCGCTTGGTAAGCACCGTTTGGCCGGTAGTCAGTTTCACGAGGTACACGCCGGTGGCCAGGCCATCGGTAGCTACGGGCAGGGAGGTGAGCTGCTTGCCGGTAGCAGTACCGGCGCCGATGGTTGCAATCAGCGCGCCTTTCAGGTCGTAGAGTGCCGCTGCGTAGGGAGTAGTTTGGGCCGGGGTGAAGGCCAGCTGGGCCCGGCCCTGGCTGGGGTTTGGTGCCAGCGTGCAGGTGGCGGCCAGCCCCCGGTTGATGGTAGCCGTAACTACCGCGCTGCTGGTGAAAAAGATGTCGTCGAAAAGGAAATCGTTGGCCCCGCCCGCTGGCTCGCCGGCAAACATGAACAGGCTGGTGAGCGCGCTCAGGTTGAGGGCGGGCAGCTGCTGCTGGAAGGCACTGAGCGGAATCGAAACCTGGTGCCAGCTGCCGTCGCGCACCATTCCGTACTGCACCGAACCGACCGGAAAGTCAATCCAGCTTTCGCTCGACCCGCTTTTGATACCCACTTTCACCTGCCCGGCGTAGGTGGTTTTGTACTGGAATTTGAGTGCGCCCGCCGCGTAGCCGCTCATGTCCAGGGGTGGGTTGTCGACGCCCATGCCGAACCAGTCGGCCCCGTTGCCGGCCCGTACGGCCAATATTTCCTGCCCCTCAAAAGGCGCGGGAGCCGGCGTGATGTCGGCTAAATTGTTCCACCGATAGAGATTCACGGTGGGGCCGTACACCAGCTTGTTGGTCAGCCCCGCCCGTTCGGTGTATACCCCGTAGTACTGCTGGGCCTGAACCGACTGGCCCGCCGCCAGGAGCACCGGCAGCAACACCAGCAGACGTTTGCCAGCGCGAAGCTGCTGGCTGTAGTTTGTAAAATTTTTCATGATGAAGAGATGGTTTGATGGATGAAAAAATGAAAAATGTGGTGAATGTGTGAAATGTGAGGAATATGAAAATGCGGGTATTAGGAAGAGTGTTTTAGCTGAGATATTAATTAATAATATTTGTTAAAATATTAACAATCAGCAAGTTAAATAATTAATAATTCACAGCTTCTTGCACAGTGGTTTATAGCCAATGAGTTAAATATGAATAAAAAAGGGCGGTGATTATTTGCTAAAAGCCATTGGCTTATTTTTCAATTGGCCGCGCAGAATTAACCGTATTTCATTTGGTTTGTCATGCTCATCTGGCATCCGCTTGTTGAAGCACCTCTACCGCTTCGTTGAACGGTATTGATGAGGCAGTAGAGATGCTTCGACAAGCGGACGCCAGATGAGCATGACAACTTTTTTACTGTGTGTCACTTTTGCAAGAGTGATTAATTGGTCAGTCGGAAAGTGGTCTTCTGCACGTCGCGTGAGTTGCCGCCCACCATTACCTGGAAGTCGCCGGGCTCAGCGGTAAACTTCAGGTCGTTGTTGTAGAATTTGAGGGCGTCGGGGGGGAGGCGGAACGTGAGGGTTTTACGCTCGCCCTTTTTCAGGAGCACCTTCTGGAAGCCTTTCAGCTCCGAAACCGGGCGGGAAACGGAGCCCACCATATCGCGCAGGTAGAGCTGGGCTACTTCTTCGCCGTCCACGCTGCCGGTGTTCTGCACGGTCACGGTCACGGTCAGGGTTTCGGCGGGGCCGATGGTGGCTTTGCTCACCGTGGGCTGGCCGTAGGTGAACGTGGTGTAGCTCAGGCCAAACCCGAAGGGGTAAAGCGGCTCGTTGGGTACGTCGAGGTAGCGCGATTTGTACTTGTCGAGCTTCACGCCGGCGTAGGGCCGGCCGGTGTTTTTGTGGTTGTAGTAGATGGGCGTCTGACCCACGGCCACCGGGAAAGTGGCCGTTATTTTCCCGCTCGGGTTGTAGTCGCCAAACAGCACGTCGGCGATGGCGTGGCCCGCCTGAGTGCCCGCAAACCACGTTTCGAGGATGGCATCAGCGTTTTGGTTTTCCCAGGGCAGGGCCAGCGGCCGGCCGTTCATGAGCACCAGCACCAGCGGTTTGCCGGTGGCTTTGAGGGCCTTGAGCAGGGCCAGCTGCTGGCCGGGCAAGCCAATGTCGGCGCGGGCGGCGGCCTCGCCGCTCATGCCCTGGCTTTCGCCCACCACGGCCACCACCACGTCGGCGGCCTGGGCCACCTGCACGGCTTCGCGTATCATCTCCTCCGGGCTGCGCTTGTCGATTTCGAGGTCGCCGCCGTGGGCTTGCAGGCGGTCGAGCATCTGCTGGTCGTCGGCAATGTTGGCGCCCTGGGCGTAAGTGATTTTGAGGCCGGGCGCGGCAGCCCGCAGGCCCTGTTCCACCGACACGGCCTGCTTCCAGTCGCCGGCCCCGCTCCAGGAGCCAATCACGTCGCGCTGCCGGTTGGCCAGCGGGCCGATGAGGGCGATGCTGCCGGTTTTTTTCAGGGGCAAAGCACTGCGTTCGTTTTTGAGCAGCACCATACTGCGCCGGGCAATGTCGCGGGCGGCGGCCAGGTACTCGGGTTTCATCAGGGTGCTGGCGGCGCGCTCGGCGGTCACCTGGCGGTAGGGGTCCGTGAAGAGGCCGAGCTTGTACTTGGCCTCCAAAATGCGGCGGCAGGCGGCGTCGAGCTGGGCCATCTTCACGGCCCCGGAGGTGATGTTTTTGGCCGTGTATTTCAGAAATTCCTCGCCCACCATGTCCTGGTCGATGCCCGCATTCAGGGCCAGGGCGGCCACCTGCTCATCGGTACCCAGGCCGTGTTCCACCAGCTCGTTGATGGCGGTGTAGTCCGTGACCACGAAGCCCTGAAAGCCCCACTGCTTGCGCAGCAGGTCCGTCATCAGCCACTTGTTAGCGGTGGCGGGCACGCCGTTGATGTCGTTGAAGGAGGACATGACCGAGCCCACGCCGGCATCCACGGCCGCCTGGTAGGGCGGCAGGTACTCGTTGTACATGCGCTGGCGGCTCATGTCGGTGGTATTGTATTCGCGGCCGGCCTCGGCGGCTCCGTACAGGGCAAAGTGCTTGAGGCAGGCCAGCACGGTGCCGGGCCGGGTGAGGTCGTTGCCCGGCCCCTGGTAGCCGCGCACCATGGCCTCGGCCACGCGCGAGCCCAGGTAGGGGTCTTCGCCGGCACCTTCCGAAATGCGGCCCCAACGGGCATCGCGGGCAATGTCCACCATCGGCGAAAACACCCAATGCAGCCCGTCGGCCGAAGCTTCCTCGGCGGCAATGCGGGCGCTCTGCTCAATGGCCGGCAAATCCCAGCTCGCCGCCAGCCCCAGTGGAATTGGGAAAATAGTGCGGTGTCCGTGAATGACATCGTAGCCAAACAGCAGCGGAATATGTAGCCGCGATTCCTTAATGGCCATTTCCTGGAGCTTGCGCACCGCCGTTGGCGTGTAGGTATTGAACACGCCCCCCACGTTGCCCTTGCGAATGTTGGCGTCCACGTCCTTGCTTACCACCGGCCCGGTCACGTCGAAGCCCACCGCCAGCAGGTTCAGCTGGCCGATTTTCTCCGCCGTGGTCATTTTTGCCATCAGCCCGTCGATGTACTGCTTCATCTTCTGGCCAGCAGGGGAGGTGGAACCGGAGGCGGCAGGGGCGGGCTTCTTCTGGGCCTGGGCGGCAGAAGTGAGGGCGAGCGCGAGGAGGAGCAGGGGGAAGCGTTTCATGCGAAAGAGCGGTGTAAAGTGAGTTGTTAGCAGGATAAATACGGCGTTTTTCCGGCGCCTGCTAAAAACCCAGCTTGCTCAACCCGCTCTTGGCCTCGGGCGAGCTCATAAACAGCCGCCATAGCAGGCCGCTGCGGTGGTTCTCAATCATGCCCACGATGGGGCCCTGGTCGATGGCCAGGTAGGACGTGGCCTGCCAGTTGCGGTCCAGGCTAAAGGCATCGACGAAGCCGTACTGGCCCCAGATTTTATCGCCGAGGTTGTAGTAGAAGTACTTGAGGGCGTCCATCGACTGCTCGGGCGTATAGGGGAAGGCCGAGAGCGCGGCAGTGGGCGAAATCACGCCCAAATCGTTGGTAGGGCTGTGGGCAGCGTAGCCCTGGAAGTTGTCGGAGGCGGTGAGGCCCCAGCAGTTGGGGCCGTAGCCCCGGAAGCCCTTGGGGTTGGCCAAGCAGTACTGGTAGTTGATGAGCGTGTGGTTCCTGTTCTGGGTCCAATAGTCGCCGTACTGGTCCTTGAGCTCGTGGGGGTTCAGGCCCAGAAAGGAATAGTGCGAGAAGAACAACGGCCCGCCCGCATCGGGGCCCAGCGGTAGCGGAATGCCATAGTAGGAGCGGCCGTTTTTGAAATCCGTTCCGGTAGCCCAGCCCTGGTCGTACACGGCCTTCCCGATGGCGTATTTGGGCGAGGCCGCGGCCAGCACGTAGGTCACCAGGGCCTCGTTCCAGCCGTTGAGCTTGTGGTTCATTCTCCAGGCGCTGTTGGGGCTCCAGTGCCAGTAGAGCACGTTTTGGCCGCCCTGCGTGTGCCAGTTCCACTCCACGGCTTCCCACATGGTCTGTATGTTGGTGCGCAGGTTGGTTTCCAGGGGCGTGTTTTCGGTGAAGTACTGGCGGGCGCAAATCAGCCCTTCCATCAAAAAGGAGGTTTCCACGAGGTCGCCCCCATCGTCGAACGTGCTGAACGGAATGACCTTGCCGGTGGCTCCGTTCAGCCAGTGCGGAAATACGCCGTGGAAACGGTCGGCCTTTTCCAGGAAGCTCACCATTTTGGAGATGCGCGTGGCGGCTTCCTCGCGGGTTATCCACTTGCGGTCGGCGGCCACGATGATGGCCATGATGCCGAAACCCGTGCCGCCGGTCGTTACCACGTCCCGCGAGTTTGGGTCGTTGCGCTCGCGCGCCAGGCCCGAAACGGGGTGGCCAAAATCCCAGAAGTAGCGGAAAGTCTTTAGCTGCACCGAATCCAGCAGCTGCTCGTCGGTGATGCGGGGCCGGGTGCCACCAGTAGTAGGGTCCGTGGGGGGCGTCGAAGGGTTTACCTTGGTCTTGGTGCAGCCGGATAGTAGCAGGATTAGGATGACTAAGAATTTCATGGTCGTTTTCTGGAAGTAGTTATGTGTTGAAAGGCGCACCGTTGCCCGCACTTAGAGCCTATCCAAATAGGCTGTCATGCCGAGCGCAGCCGAGGCATCTCGCGTGGAGCAGTAATCCCTAAATGCCCTGACGAAGCGGGCGAGATGCCTCGGCTGCGCTCGGCATGACGGTTCTTTTTTTTGCCTATTTGGATAGGCTCTTAGTGGTGTGTCAACTTAATTTCGGTTGTACTCTGCCCTGCCGTATACCCCATCCCCTAGCCCCTTCCCCTCCGGGGGAAGGGGGACTAGTTTTTAGCCATAACCTAATAATTTCTAGATTCTTAGGATTAGAACTAGTTCCCCTTCCCCCGGAGGGGAAGGGGCTAGGGGATGGGGTGCAGGGGCGGCGTGTGGAAACTGGCTAAATTAAGTTGACAGACCACCTAGTACCCTGGGTTCTGCGTCAGCTGCCCGCCGCTCAGGTCAATCTGGGGCTGTGGAATCGGGAATACCTCGTTTTTGCCCTTGACGAACGTTTTGCCCTGGGCCATGAAAATGGGCACGATGCGGCCCGGCGTCACGCTTTCCTGGCGCACGAGGTCGAAAAACCGGTCGTGCTCCAGGGCCAGCTCCACGCGGCGCTCTCGCCAGATGTTATCCACCGTGGCGGGCCGGGAGGCCAGGCCAGCGCGGGCGCGCACGGCGTCCAGGTCGGCTTGGGCGGTGCCGCCCTGGCCCAGCTGCGCGGCGGCTTCGGCCCGAATCAGCAGCACCTCGGCGTAGCGCAGCACCCGCACATTTTTGGGCAGGTAGTCGTTGTTGCCGCAGTTGGGCTCGCGGGTGCGGCTGTGGTAAGCCTTGTAGTTGTAGCGGAAATTCTCCACCGAATCCTTGCTCGGAATCCGGAACCCGTCCCAGAGCACGGTACCGGTGGAGCGCTGCCCGGCCGGCGCGGTGGGCTGAATGAAAATAATGCTGCCAGCCTTGCGCACGTCGCCGGCCTCGTAGGCATTCACCAGGTCGGTGGTGGGGCTATTGAAGCCAAAGCCCAGGTCGGTCCAGCCGCCCCGGCCGCCCTGCCGCGGCCCCTGGCTCACGGTGTAGAGGTTGATGGCGGAGTTGTCGCACGCGGCATTGATGCCGGCCTGAATCTCAAACAACGACTCCGAGCTGTTGGCCCCCACCGTGCGCCAAATGTCCTCGTACCTGGGATAGAGCGAATAAAAGCCCGATTTTCCCGTTACGATTTCATTGGTCAGCTCGAAGGCTTTCTGGTAGTTTTTCTGGTAGAGGTACACCTTGGCCAGCATGCCCTGAGCGGCGGCTTTGGTGGCGCGGCCGGTTTCGGTGGCGCCCTTGGTGGGCAGGTTATCCACCGCGAATTGCAGGTCGCTGATGATGAGGGCGTAGATGTCGCTCACCGAAGCCCGCTGCTGCAGGGCCGGGTTGTTGATTTCGGCCGTGGCCGGCACCCGGTCGAGCTTGGGCACGCCCCCAAACAACCGCACCAGATTGAAGTAGAAATACCCCCGCAGGAACCGGACTTCGCCCAGCAAACGGTTGCGTACCGCCTCCGAGCCGGAAGTAACAGTCACCTTCTCCAGGGCCTGGTTGGCGCGGGAAATGCCTTGGTAATACCCGTTCCAGACGTTGTTGACGTTGCCGTTGGTCGCCCCCATCACGAGGTTGTCCACGTCGCGGGCATCCTGGTAGTCGTTGGGCGAGCTGCCCTTGTCGGCATCGTCGGAGGCAATGTCGGTGAGAATAACGAACTGCAGGCCGTGGGTATCGGCCCCGAAACCGCCCAGGTACATGGAGTTGTACACGCCATCGACCAGTTTCTGGGCGGTGGCGGGGTCAATCATCTCGGTGCCGAGCTGGCCCTGGGGCGGCACGTCGAGAAAGTCTTTGCAACCGCTGACCATTGCCAGGGACAGCGCCAGCGCGGCCGTGCCGGCACGCCGGGAAAAAATGTGGGAATTAGATTTCATCGGGATAAGAAATTTTATAGTGGGAAAACGGAGTCGGGCACCGGCTATTCACCAGCCGCCCACCGCGCTATTTGAAGTTGACGTTCAGCCCCAGCGTCACGGTGCGGCTGGTGGGGTAGGTGTTCAGCTCGATGCCCGAGTTGAGCGGCCCCCCGGCCAGCTCCGGCGTAAAACCCGTGTAGTTGGTGACCGTGAACACGTTTTGGGCGGCTGCGAACACGCGGACCGATGCCAGGTGTGCCCGCTCCAGCACGGTGCCCGGCAGGGTGTAGCCCAGCACCACGTTGGTCAGGCGCAGGTACGAGCCCGATTCGAGGAAATACGTCGAGTTCGGCATGTTCTCCCGCAGCGTGGCCGGGTCGGTGTTCGAGGGCCGGGTCGGGGTGAAGCGGTTTTCGGCGAAGCTGGCCTCGATGTTGTTGAGGTTGCTGAACCGGTCCTGCTTCTTGGCGTTGTACACCTTGTTGTTGAGGTTGCCCGAAAACACGAAGGAGAAGTCCACGTTGCGGAAGCTCAGCCCGCCGTTGATACCGAAATAAACCGGCGGCTGGTACGAGCCGAAGTAGCTGCGGTCCTTGAGGTCCACCGTGCCGTCGCCGTTGGTGTCGGCATATTTCAGGTCGCCCACCTGCGGGTTAAAGGTCGATTGCGGGCCTCGGGCAATGTCGTCGGCGCTCTGGTACACGCCAATGGCATCGAGCAGAAAAAAGCTGCCGGCAGCCACACCGTTGTCCGATTTCGTGTTGCCGCGGTAGCCGTCGAACAGGGCCTGCCCGCCGTTGAGGTTAGCAATGCGGTTTTTGTTGAAAGTAACGTTGGCGCCCAGGTTGTACTTCCAGTCGGTGCTGCTGCCGATGGCGGCGCGCCAGTTCAGGGCCACTTCCACGCCGCGGTTGGTGATGTCGGCGGCGTTGGTGATGTACTGGCCGTCGCCAAAAATGGTGGGGATGTTCACCGGAATCAGGGCGTTGCTGGTGCGCTTGTCGTAGTAGGTTACCTCGCCGGTAAGGCGGTTGTCGAGAAAGCCGAATTCCAGGGCCGCGTCGTATTCCGTGGTGGTTTCCCAGCGCACTTCCCGGTCCTTAATCTGGTCGATGACCGAGCCTAGCACCGGCGCGCCGTTGAAGACGTAGGGAATGTTGCCGGCAATGGTCTGAATGTAGGTGTCGGGCGGAATCTGGTCGTTGCCGAGCTGGCCGTAGCTGGCCCGCAGCTTCAGGAAGCTCAACGCGTTGTTGTCGCGCAAAAAGCTTTCTTCCGACAGCACCCAGCCCAGGCCCAGCGACGGGAAAAAGCCCCAGCGCCGGTCGCGGTTAAACTTCGACGTGCCGTCGTAGCGCAGGTTGGTGGTGAACAGATAGCGGTTGTCGTAGGCGTAGTTGATGCGGCCCAGCGCCGACAAACGGCGGTCCTTGAAGGCGAAGGAGCCGTTTACAGCCGAGTTGGGGTCACCGGTGCCCAGGTACCACTGGCTGGGGTCAGCGGGCACGTCCCTCACGCCAGCCGTCTGGCCCACCCGCAGGCCTTCTTCGGTCACGGTGCCGGCCAGCAGGGTCAGGTTGTGCTTTGCGCCGAAGTTGCGCTGGTAAGTGGCCGTGTTTTCCCAGAGGTAGCGGTAGGCGTTTACCTGCGTCACGCCCAGGCTGCTGCGCAGGTTCTGCTGGTTGCCGCCGGCCGTGAGAAACGTGCTGCCGTTGTTGAAGTACTGGTAGTTGTATACGCGGCGGTTGTCCGAATTCAGGTCCACGTTGATGGCCGTGCGCAGCGTGAGCCCTTCCACGGGGCGCACGTCGAGGCCGATGTTGCCCTGCAAGCGGTTTTCCAGCGACTTGTTATCGTTCTTCTCAATGTCGAGCACGGGGTTGCCCACATTGCCAAACGAGGCCGTGTTGCCGTACAATTCGCCCTGTTTGGCCGGAAAAATCGGGGCTGCCCGGTAGGCGTTGTTATACGCCGTGCCGATGTTCACATCGCGCGTATCGGCGTGGCTGAACGACGCCTGCGAGCTGATGGTGACCTTGTCCGAAAGGTTAAACGAGGTGTTGGAGCGCACCGTGAGGCGTTGGAACTTGTTGTTGATAACCGTGCCGTCGTCCTGCAGAAAGTTGCCCGAAAAGTAGTAGCGCACGTTGTCGGTGGCGCCCGATACGGCCAGGTTGTGGTTCTGGAAGGTGCCGCGCTTCAGAATCTCATCGAAGAAGTCGGTCGAGACCGTGGAGCTCGGGATGACCGTACCCAGCGACGTGTCCTTAATGTAGCTGGTGTACTGCGCGGCATCGGCCATTTGCACCAGGTTAGCCGCTTGCTTAAAGCCGACCGTGCCGCTGTAGCTGAGCTTGGGCTTGCCAAACGCACCTTTCTTGGTGGTCACGATGATGACGCCATTGGCCGCGCGCACGCCATAGATTGCCGACGCCGAAGCATCCTTCAGTACGTCAATCGACTCAATGTCGGCATTGCTCAGGTTACGGATGTCGCCGGTCTGCACGCCGTCCACCACGTACAGGGGCTCGGCCCCGGCCAGCAGCGTGCCCGTGCCCCGAATCCGCACCTGGGGCTGCGAGTTGGGCGTGCCGTCGTTGATAATCTGCACGCCGGCAATCCGGCCCTGCAGGGCTTGGGTGGGCGTTTGCACGGGCTGGTTCACAATTTCGGAGCCTTCCACGCGGGCCACGGCGCCGGTCAGGTCCTGTCGCCGTTGCGTGCCGTAGCCCACTACCACTACTTCGTTCAGCTTCTGGGTATCTTCCAGCAGCGTGATATTAATGGCGCCGCCCCCGGCCGGTACCGACACCATCTGGGTCACAAACCCCACAAAGCTGAATACCAGTGTGCTGCCTTCGGGCACGTCCAGGACAAAACCCCCTTCGGAGTTGGTGCTGACTCCGGTGCTGCCGCCCTGCACCAGTACCGTAACGCCGGGCAGGCCCACGCCTTTTGCGTCGGTTACGCGGCCGGTTACGGGCCCGGCGGCCGGGGCGGTCAGCGCCGCATCGGGCAGTGTTTCGGGCGCTACCACGGCCATCGCGGGCCGCAGGATAATGCCGTCATCCACCAGTTTGTAGCTGATGTTCAGCGGTTCCAATAGCTCATTCAGCAGCTGGGAGAGGGGCTGGCTTTTGGCAATCACCGTCACCCGCCGGCTGGCCCCGATAAGCTGCCGGCTGTACTGGAAATGCACCTTGGCCTGGCCCTCAATCTTGCTTAGTACCGTCGTCATGCGCTCGTCGATGGCGCGCAGCGTAATGGGCTGCTTCAGAATTGGCTGGGCCGTGGAGGCGCGCGCCGTGCCGATGGTGGCAAACAGATGCAACAGCAGCACGGGCAGTAGCGCCAGGCGCTTGCAGCACCTCAAAAGTGGTGGGAAGTGTAAAGGAGTTGCCATGAAAATTGGGGTGCTTGGTGGGAAATTTTGAAAAAGTGGTCCGGCGTCAGCGTGCGTGTTTCTTTCGGCCAGGACAGTGGGAGTGCGTTTCGGAATCGATTGCGGAAAAATTCAAAAAGAACAGCAAGCCTAAGCGCGGCGAGATAATTCAGCCAGCGTAATAAATGGAAAGCAATACTTCATTTAGTTATAATATTGATTATCAGTATTATATGTAAAATATAAGACGTAATAAGTCAAAACTCTCATTCGAGGGCTCAATTCTTAGCAGGGGCGGCTTCGAAATAGAATACGGCCGTCGGCCTTTTCGTAGGATGCGCCCAGTGCTTCACAAATGATGTCGAGCTTGGCGAATAGCGGCTCTTTATCCAGACTCAAATCGAGGGTACAGTTTTGCAGGGAGGCAGCATCGTACTCGATGCTCACGCCGTAGGCTTTCTCCAGGGCGGCCAGTACTTCCACTACGGGCCGGTCCTTAAACACAAACGCTTGTGGGGCCAGCAGCACCGGCTGGGCCACCAGCTCGCGGCGGAGCTGCTGCCGGGCGGCCGAGTACACGGCCTGCTGGTTGGGCAGCACGTCGATGCTGGCCGGGTTGGCCGTGCTCGTGGTCCGGCGCTGGCTCACGCGCACGGCCCCGGTGCGCACCTGCACCTGCACTTCGGCCTGTCCGGCATACGCTTCCACCCGGAAACTGGTGCCCAGCACGGTAGTCACGACTTTGTCGGTGAGCACCGAAAACGGATGCTGCTCGTCGTGAAAAACCTTGAAAAAAGCCGCGCCCGTGAGGTAGGCCACCCGCCGGTTGCCCTGCAGCTGGCGCTGGTACCTGAGGGTACTGGCCGGGGCCAAAGTCACGGCGCTGCCGTCGGGCAGCGACACCCGGGTTTCGCGGGCCGACGCGTTGGTGAAAACCAGCCAGGCCGCCGGGTCGGCCATCGGCGCAACCCCCAGGATTTGGCCCGCGTGGCTCACTACCTGCTCCAAGGGCACGTGGGCCACCTGCAAGCCGACCAGACTCATTCCGCCGACCAGTGCCGCTGCCGCTGCCCAGCGCATGGGAGCGGGCCACGACGCCCAGTTCAGCGACCGGGCCGCCTTGGGGGTAGTAGTCACGGAAAGCGGCGCCGCAACCGTTTGCAGGCTGATGCGCTGCCAGACGGTTGCCATGAGAGCCGTTTTTTCTTCGGCAGTGAGGTCGAGTTTTTGCTCCGCGCCGAGTTGGCGGTACCAGGTTTCGATGCGCTGAATTTCAGCGGGCGTGCACGCGCCTTGCTGGTAGCGTTGCAGGAGCGTACGAAAAGCGGCTTGGTCCATCGGCGGGGCCTCAATAGGGGGGCTTGCTTACTAGTCAATCAACTGCGGCCCATCCCTAAACCCGTGGTCAAAAAAAGTTGCGTTTGCCGCGTCAGACTTACCGCCGACAAACAGTTTTTTGCTTATAAACAGCTGAAATTCAGTGTTTTTAACGCATTATAAAAAGTAGGAGCGGGACTAGATAATTTTTGAGGGAAACGCGCAGCAGCTTCAGGGCGCGGGTGATGTGGTACTCCACGGCTTTGGGGGAGAGCTTGAGCCGCACCGCAATCTGGGGTACGGTTTGGTGCTCCATCCGGCTCAGCTGGAACACTTCACGCGTGTGTTCGGGCAGACCGGCCAGGGCCGAATTGAGGGCTGATGACAGGTCGGCGGCGGCTATTTCGTCTTCGGTCCGGTGGTCGGTTTCGGTGGCTACGGTGTGGCAGTAGGCCACGTAGCCCGCGTGGGTCATCTTGTCTTTAATCAGGTTGATGACGCGGTACTTTACGGCCGTGCCCAGGTATTCGCGCAGCTTCTGAATCTCGTTGGTTTCCCGCTTGAGCCAGAGCGCCACAAACAGGTCCTGCACGATTTCTTCGGCCGCTTCGCGCGAGTTCACCTTCCGAAACGCCTGTTCAATCAGCGTGAAGCCGTACCGCTGGTAGATTTCGGCAAACGCCTGCGCATCGCTCTGCCGCAGCGCCTGCACCAGCGCAGCATCGTCCCAGGAAGCATGCGGCTTCGAGTGATGAGGTGCTTGGTTGCTGGCGAGTTGCATGCTGGGTTAATGAGCCCAACCCCAAAATAGCTGGGAATTGCGGCGACCGGGGGATTCCGTATTACGGGGCTAAATATAAGTAGAGGCGATAGCACCACGCGCATCGGGAACAGCGTAACAACGGAGCGCAGCAAAATGTGTAGGGCGATGGCGGTCAGCAGCCAGGGCCCCGAGAGCGGCATCGGCCCGGAAACTAAACAGTTGGCAAGGTGCGGAATTGCAGCTAACCAAGCCGCCTGCCCGCCCGAATAAGCTTCTCAAGCGGTTTCGTAATGTAAAAAGCCCGGCCTCTTTGAGATGAGGCCGGGCTTTTACAACGGGGGATGAGGTTGACGCCTGGGCGGCGTAAGGGCATTAAATAACCGTTGTTACGCATCAACTGGCTGGCGCGCGTCTCCGACACGCTGCCCACTGGTTTCGAGCCTCCGGCTCGGATGTGTACTAACGTTGCAGCCGTCCCCTAGACCCGAGCCAGAGGCTCGAAGCCAATAGGCAACGCGTTGGAGACGCGCGCCGGCTCTGCGTAACAGCAGTAAATCAAGAGTGTCTCCCTGAGGTTCGGGAACTGCCATTTTCCGGGAGGCCGCTGCTTACAACGGGTTTTTCAGCAGCTCGGGGAATTTGTGGCGGAACTTCTCCACTTTGGGTGTCGATACACTCTGTACGTACCCCGACTCGGGATGGAGGCGGAAGTAGCCCTGGTGATAATCCTCGGCGGGCCAGAACTTCTGGAACGGGACCACTTGGGTGACAATGGGACTCCCGTACTGCTTGCTGGCATCAACGCGGGCAATGGCGTTGTCGATGGCGGCTTTCTCTTCGGGGGTGCGGTAGAAAGCCACGGAGCGGTACTGCGCCCCGGCGTCGGGGCCCTGGCGGTTGAGAGTGGTGGGGTCGTGGGCAGCCCGGAAAAACACGTCCACCAGCGTGGCGTAGCTTACTTCTTTCGGGTCGTAATACACTTCAATGGCCTCAGCGTGGCTGGTTTCGCCCCGGCCTACCTGCTCGTAGGTAGGGTTGTTTTCGCGCCCGCCGCTGTAGCCCGATACCACGGCTTTCACGCCTTTCAGTTCTTCAAATACTTCTTCGGTGCACCAGAAGCAGCCCCCGGCGAAGGTGGCTGTGGACAAGCCCTGCATGTTGGCAGGCGCGGGTGCGGCCGTGGAGCGGATGGCGGGCGGGGCGGTTGTTTGCTGGGCTTCGGCGGGCGGATTGGTGCAGGCGGCGAGCAGCAGCAGGCAAAGGCCGGTCAGGCTGTTTTTCAGGAAATGCGTCATACAGGTACAGACAGAAAAAGAGGGAAAAAGATTTAGCAGCCGGGCTACCTGGGCTTCGCTACGTAAGCCCACCCCGGCCGGACCTCACGCGCTGCGGGCCTCAACGGCGCATGAACCGAACCTGCTACATGGAGAAGAGCGAAAATCCTTTATCGCGGTCCACCTTCAACGGCACCTGCAGCCGGTGCGCTTCACGGGTGCCGTTCCTGGTGAGTAGCGTGTAGTCCAGGGTTAGCGAAACCTGCTGGATGGTGTCGGCTAAGGGAATGAGGTAAGAAGATTTAAAAAATAATCCGGGGAGCTGTTGCTCCGCCCGCACGAGCCCAGGGTACGGCGCTGGTGGCTGGTACCGGACGAAGGCGGAATCCTGGGTTTCAAAGAGAAGGCCTGCCGAGGTGGCAATAGAAACACGCCGGATAACTCCGGCCTGGTACGCTGGACGGGCTCCAAAGAACTGGACCGAAAAAGCGTAATCCCCCTTTTCCTTGAACAACGCGACCAAAGGCAGATAGCCAAACGTGGCCCGTCGCTGCAAGGACACGGCCACGCCCCCGGCAGTCGAATCGGGGCGCATGGTGGCCCCTGGTGCGCTAACCTGGGCAGAATAGCCAACGCGGTTGTGATAGTTGAGCAGGCAACTGGTACACAGCGCCGGCAGCAGCCAGCATAAAACCCGGGCAATAAGAGGCATCGTAGTGGGAAGGCGAAACCATGCGCCCGGAGCTGGGCTGGTTCGCAAAGTTAGGAGGCACCCAGCACCTCATCGCACCCCCCTCGTTCTCAGAACAGAGCTGATTATATTTCCAGTAACTGAGCTGGTGAAGCGCTTCTCGACCCGGAGTAACTTCACCCATTGAAATACACGGAAACACGCGGGAAGGATGCGTTTCGTGAGCTTTGGAGTGTTGGGATTTGCTGCAAATTCAACGCCCCATATGCCTGCCGTTATTTGCACCAATGCTTACTCAAAAACTCCAAATGATTGACAAAATTGCCTGGCTGCACCTGCACGAAGGCCACCTGCTGAGCACCCGCAGTCGCGGCAAAGACCGGTATTACATTCCCGGCGGCAAGCGCGAAGCCGGCGAAACCGACCACCAAACCCTGCTGCGCGAAATCAGCGAGGAACTGACCGTGGCCCTCGACCCGGCCAGCCTGGAGTACGTGGGCACGTTTGAAGCGCCGGCCCACGGCCACCCCGCCGGCGTACTGGTGCGCATGACCTGCTACCGCGCCCACTACACCGGCACGCTGCAGCCCGCCGCCGAAATCGAGGAAGTGGTGTGGCTCACTTACCGCCACCGGCCCGAAGTCTCGGCCGTGGACCAACTGATTTTTGATTGGCTCCGGGCGCAGGGGCTGTTGGCAGAATAGTGGGCTGGTGGGTGTGTACGCACAACCAAATCAGGGAGAAGAAGTAAACCCAAGCGGTATTTACCTCACGCGGGGCCATCGGTTCGGCCGCGCTAATTCGCTCTTATGAAATCACCTAAAACCACCATGCTACTGGCGGCAACGGCGCTGTTGGCCGCGTGCAGCGGCCCCAGCAAGCAGGAAAAGCAGGAAGCCGCCGCTACCACGCCGGCTCAAACCATCAGCACGCCCGCCGTGGATTCGCTGCGGCTGCCCGCGCCCTACACCACCAAGTCGGTGTCGATGCGTGTGAATATTGAGCCCTGGCCCGCCGGCCAAACGCCCACGGCGCCAGCCGGCTTTGCGGTGGCCGAATATGCCGGCCAGCTGCAAAGCCCGCGCTGGCTGTACGTGGCCCCCAACGGCGACGTACTGGTGGCCGAGTCGAGCACCGTGCCCCAGTCTACGCCCCTGAAAGTGGTGGCCAAGCTGAAACTGGATAAGTCCCGCTCGCTGCGCTCGGAAAGCGCCAACCGCATCACTCTGTTTCGGGATACCAACCAGGACGGTAAACCGGACGTGCGCACCACCTTCGCCACCGGCCTCAAGCAACCCTTCGGCATGCTGGTGCTGGGCAACTACTTCTACGTGGCCAACACCGACGGCATCCTGCGTTTTGCCTACCAGCCGGGCGCTACTAAGGTATCGGGGCCGGGCGAGAAAATTCTGACGCTGCCCGCCGGCGGCTACAACAACCACTGGACTCGTAACCTGCTGGCCGCTCCCGATGGCTCGAAGATTTACGTGAGCGTGGGCTCGGGCAGCAACGTGCAGGAAAATGGCGCCGCCGCCGAAGTGCGCCGAGCCAACATCCTGCAAATCAATCCCGATGGCTCGGGCGAGAAAATATACGCCGCCGGCCTGCGCAATCCCGTGGGCATGGGCTGGGCCCCCGGCACCACCACCCTCTGGACGGCCGTGAACGAGCGCGACGAGCTGGGCGACAACCTCGTGCCCGACTACCTGACCAGCGTGCGCGAAGGGGGATTCTACGGCTGGCCCTACGCGTATTTCGGCCCGAATGTGGACCCGCGCCGCAAAGGCGAACGGCCCGATTTGGTACAAAAAACCCTGGTGCCCGAAGTGCCGCTGGGCGCGCACACCGCCTCGCTGGGCCTGGCTTTTTATGATAAGACGGCCTTCCCCGCCAAGTACCACCGCGGGGCTTTCATTGGCCAGCATGGGTCCTGGAACCGCTCGGCTTTTTCGGGCTACAAAGTTGTGTTCGTGCCCTTCGCCAACGGCAAGCCCAGCGGCCCGCCCGAAGACTTCCTCACTGGTTTCCTGGCCGGCGGC
The DNA here is from genome assembly GCF_000715495.1 of Hymenobacter sp. IS2118. Classification (GTDB taxonomy): domain Bacteria; phylum Bacteroidota; class Bacteroidia; order Cytophagales; family Hymenobacteraceae; genus Hymenobacter. The sequence goes on from NZ_JNLX01000136.1 coordinate 17,919, forward strand.
GACTCCAAAGATGCCTACGGGCGCCCGGTGGGCGTAACCACCCTGCCCGACGGTTCCCTGCTGGTAGCCGACGATGCCGCCGACAAAATCTGGCGCGTTAGCGCAGCCCAATAGAACCCCGCCCCAGCCTAGTACGCCGGCCTATGGAGGCGGTGGCGGATGCCGCCGCTCACCGTATCAATGTAGAAAGTGGCCTGGGTGCCGGCTTCGGTAGTGAAGTCAATGCGGACTTCGGCCGGGCGCTGTGGCGCCCGGAACACAGGCTGCTGGCTCAGGGCCAGCACGCGCGCCAAGACCGGGTTCTGGGCTGGGAAAATCCCCAGGCGGCCGTTGGTTTCATCAAAAAGGTAGTGGCTGCGGGTCTGGCCTATGTACTTGGATAGCATCTGATAGCCCAGGCCGCCGTCCACGCTTTCGAGTTTGAAGGCCGCCAGCTTACGCCCGTTCAGGTCCATCAATTCGGCGTTGGGGCCTTGCAGGGGCAACTGGTTGCCGGTGTTGTCGTACCCCGGCATGTAGGCCACCAGCACGGTTTGGTTGTTCACCAGCAAGGTGCCGGCCACCTCGCGCTTGGCTTTGTTGTCAATTTTTGTAACGTGCCCGTTGGCTTGCAGGATTTCAGTGCTGGTGAGCAGGGTGCGGCCGTCACTGGACAGCACCGTCGGCGAATTGCAGCCCCCGGTCCAGCGGGCGAGGCCCTGATAGAGCACGCGCCCCGTGGTGGCGTGGAGCAACACCAGCAGCTCGCCGCCGGCATCGCTGTCCGGCGGGTACAGGCTCACCTCAAAGGCCAGGGCATTGAACGCCGGCAAGTAGCCGGAAAATACGGGGGCATTCGCCTCGGCTATCACGGCCAGCTCCTGGCCCATGGCCGCGGCGAAGCTGGATTTTTTCAGCTCCCGCACAAACAGCGGCTGGCCGTTGGGCCGCAGCAGGCGAAAGCGGTAGAGCACTTCAAACCCCGTGGCGGTACCAGTATGGGCCGAATCATCGACCGACCCATCCAGATAAGCCGTAGGGGACTCGGTGTAGCGCAGGGCGCGGGCACTGTCCGTCAGCGTCGTGGTTTCAACCCGGTACAGCGCCCCGTTGATGCGCACCTGGCTGGGCGCCTGCAAGGTGTCGCCGAAGCCGGGCAGGGTGGTGTAGGGAGCAACTGTGTCGGCCAGGGCCAGGCCGCGCGGCCGCGCCGGGACCACCACCGCGGGGGGAGGAGCCGGCGGTGGTGCTAACGCGGTTGATTCCGTACGGGAAGTTGTTTTCGGGTCGCAGCCGGCAAGGCAAAGCAGCGCGAACAGGAATAGAAAAGGACGCATGAGATGCAAAGGAAGACCAGAAATGCGGTTTGAATCAGGTAGAAAAGGGGGCGCCGAAAAACTCAGCTTGCCCGTTGTAATTTACTCAACCAGCTTCTTGGCGGGGCTAAGGTAACGGGCCCCACCAGCAAGTTTTGGGCATGCCTGAATGTTGAGCCGGCCGCCTCTGGCTGTTGGCTGGGCGCAACAAGCGAAAAGGGGGCGAGAACGAGCCCGCAAGCCACGGCTTTCGCCTCGACGCAACGCCGCCGCTCGCGCAACGTCTGTTGTATTGGCGCCACCGTTGGAAAGCGGCGCGGCTGTACCTTCCCACTCCTAACCGCGGCGGAACATCGGCTTGAAAAACCGGGGCGGCGCCTGGTGAGTTTATTGCCTGTATCTCAACCTTCCACAAACTCCATTCTATGAGAAGCTTCTATGCCTCGTGTGCTGCTGTGCTACTCGGCGCGCCCGCCCTTGCCCAAACGCCCATCAAGATGCTGCCTTACCCGCAGACCAAAAAGGTGGACACCGTGACCACCTACTTTGGCACCAAGGTGGCCGACCCGTACCGCTGGCTCGAAAACGACCAGGCGGCCGACACCAAGAGCTGGGTGCAGGAAGAAAACAAGGTGACGCAGGGCTACCTGGCCCAGATTCCCTACCGCGACGCCATCCGCAAGCGCCTCGAAACGCTGTGGAACTACGAGAAATATGGCGCGCCCTACAAAGAAGGCAAGTACACGTATTTCTCCAAGAACACGGGCCTGCAAAGCCAGTCGGTGGTGTACCGGCAGCTGGGCAGCACGGGCGCTCCGGAGGTATTCCTCGACCCCAACACGTTTTCGACAACCGGTACCACTTCCCTGGCCGGCCTCAGCTTCAGCAAAGACGGCAGCCTGGCCGCCTACCAGATTTCGGAGGGCGGCTCCGACTGGCGCAAGGTGATTGTGATGAAGGCAGCCGATAAAAGCATCATGGGCGATACGCTGAAGGACGTGAAGTTCTCGGGCCTGGCCTGGCGCGGCAACGACGGCTTCTACTACAGCTCCTACGACAAGCCCACGGCCGGCAGCCAGCTGGCCGGCAAAACCCAGATTCACAAGCTGTTTTACCACAAGCTGGGCACCAAGCAGAGCACCGATAAGCTGGTGTTCGGCGGCGAGCAGACGCCCCGCCGCTACATCGGCGCCAACCTCACGGAGGACGAGCGGTTCCTGGTCATCAACGCGGCCAACACCACCAACGGCAACGAGCTCTACCTCCAGGATTTGAGCAAGCCCGGCAGCGCCATTGTGCAAGTCGTGGACAATGAGAAGAGCAACGTGGGCGTGCTGGCCAACGTGGGCAGCAAGCTCTACCTCGAAACCGATTTCAACGCCCCCAACAACCGCGTGCTGACCGTGGACGCCGCCAACCCCAAGCCCGCCAACTGGAAAGACCTGATTCCGGAAACCAAAAACGTGCTGAACGCCAGCACCGGCGGCGGCAAAATATTCGCCAATTACCTCAAAGACGCTACTTCCATGGTGGAGCAGTACGATATGAGCGGCAAGAAGGAGCGCAGCATCGCGCTGCCCTCGGTGGGCACGGCCGGCGGCTTCGGCACTAAAATGGGGGAGAAGGAAACCTACTACACCTTCACGTCCTACATCTACCCACCCACCATTTTCAAGTACGACATCGCCACCGGCAAGTCCACGGTGTTCAAGAAAGCCGGCGTGCAGTTCGACCCCAGCAAGTTTGAGTCGAAGCAGGTGTTTTACAATTCCAAGGACGGCACCCGCGTGCCCATGATTATCACCTACAAAAAGGGCACCGTGCTCAACGGCAAAAACCCCACGCTGCTCTACGCCTACGGCGGCTTTAACAGCAGCGTGACGCCCGGCTTCAGCACCTCCAACATTGTGCTGCTCGAAAACGGCGGCATCTACGCCGTGGCCAACCTGCGCGGCGGCGGCGAGTATGGCGAAAAGTGGCACGCCGCTGGTACCAAAATGCAAAAGCAGAACGTGTTCGACGACTTCATCGCCGCTGGCGAGTACCTGATTAAGAATAACTACACGTCCAGGGATTACTTGGCCATTTCAGGAGCTTCCAACGGTGGCCTGCTGGTGGGCGCCGTGATGGCCCAGCGCCCCGACCTGTTCAAGGTGGCCTTCCCGGCCGTGGGGGTGATGGACATGCTGCGTTACAACCAGTTCACGGCCGGCGCCGGCTGGGCCTACGACTACGGCACGGCCCAGGACTCGAAGGAGATGTTTGAGTACCTCTACAAGTACTCGCCCGTGCACGCCCTGAAGCCTGCCAGCTACCCCGCCACCATGGTCACCACCGCCGACCACGACGACCGGGTGGTGCCCGCCCACTCCTTCAAGTTCGCCTCCAAACTGCAAGAGTCGCAGACCGGCGCCGCGCCCGTGCTCATTCGCATCGAGACCAACGCCGGCCACGGCGCCGGCCGCTCCACGGCCCAGGTCATCAGCGAGCAGACCGATAAATGGTCCTTCATGTTCCAGAACATGAACGTGACGCCGTATCAGAATAACTAAAAGCTGGTCTAAAAAACCGGTCTTAAAAGCCGGTCATGCTGAGCGCAGCCGAAGCATCTCTACCGTGCAAGTAATCAGTTTACTGCAGCGATAGAGATGCTTCGGCTGCGCTCAGCATGACCGGCTTTTTTTACGGTTGCTTCTGCATGAATACTCACTGCTTCTCTGCCGCCCGCCCGGCCCTTAAATCGGCTCGCAGCTGGCGCACTTCCTCGTGCAGCGCGGCTACGGCAGCGGCACCGGCTACTTCGGCTTCGGGGTCTTCGGCGTCGCGGCCCATGAAGAACGATGCCAGTGTGGCCGTGAAGTAGCCAAACACGGCGAAGCCGTAGAGCGCCAGAATGAAGCACAACGCCCGGCCTTCGCTGGTTTCGGGCCAATAGGCGCTGCCCATGCTGGTGAGCAGCATGGCGGTCCACCACAGGGCTTCGGGGTAGGTGCGCAGGCCGTTGGGCACGTCTTTTTCGAAGGCGAACATGCCGGCGGCGCCCAGCAGCAGCACCACGCCGGTGAGGCCCAGTACGTAGCTCAGCCCGCGCCGCCCGAAGCTGCGGGCCAGGGCCTTCATACCGCGGTTCAGGGAGCCCACCACTTTCACCAGCCGCAGTCCCCGCACCGCCCGCGCCGCCCGGAACACCCGCGCCAGCCGGAACAGGCGCAGGGCCGGCACCACCAGCGAAATCAGGGTAATGACGTTGGACTTTAGAAACGACAGCTTCTGCGGGGCCAGGATGAACTTGGCCAGAAAGTCAAGGATAAAAATCACCCAGATGGTGGTTCCCAGCATTTCCAACGCCGGCGAGAGGCCCCAAATGAGCTCCACACCCAGCAGCAGCAGCCACCCAAAGCCCAGCACCAGCATGGGCGTCTCGAGCCACTCGGTAATTTGCTGCAGCAGCTCATACCGCACGTATTGAAGTTCTTCTTTATCGGATTCGGAGGTCGGAGTAGGCATAGAGAGGTGCTGTGGGGCCAAGGGCTGGGTGCCCTTGTGCATACGCCCTGCAGGAAGCCAGGTTTGCGATATTATGCAGGGCAATGCAGACGGCTCAGCCGGTAGCAGCTCAGCCTGGCTTGGTAGGAGAGAGGCATTCCGGCTCACCATCCAGCGCCAGAATCTGGGCCCGGTAGGCCGGCGGCAAAATCGAGTTTTTCATCCACCGGCCTACCGCCAGCTGCTGCGTGGCGCGGTACACCGGCACCACGGGCCGCACCCACGACGGGCCGCCCAGGTGCAGCAAGCCGCGAACAATAGCGGGCACCACCAGGCGCTGGCCGTGGCGCAGCAGCCAGTACCGGAACGGCCCCAGGTGCTTGCGGTACTGCTGATAGAGGTCGGTGGTGAAGCGGCTGTGCGCCAGGTCGGCGGCGAGATGCTGCTGGCGCGCGGGCAGCCACGCGGTGTAGCTGGCGGGGATTTCCGCTATGCCCATGCGCCGCCCCACGCGGGCAAACACGTCGAACACTTCCTCTTTTTCGGCGGCCGTGAGGGAACGCTCCAATACCTCAAAGGCCCGGATGGAATAGTCGATGAGCAGGTAGAGCACGTCGCGGTAGGCCCAGGCCGGAATGGCCATGCCGCGCTTGGCTTCCACAGCCCCGTGGATGGCGGCAATGGTGTCGATGGCCCGCTCGGCATCGGCCTGCCGGGAGTACACAATCCGGCGGGCGTACTCCACCGTGGAAAACAGGCGGGCCAGCGGGTCAGCGGGCAGCCGGCCGGTGAAGTAAAGCCAATCCACGGCTTTGTTGAGGGCAAACTCGGCCGCCGCGCCCGCAAAGATGAAAAGCACCGTATCGGCCTTGCCCCAGATGGTACGCACCACGGAGCCCTGCGCCACAAAATATTCCATGCCGCAAGAACCGTCGCTGCCGGCAAAATAGTGCACTTCACCCGTCTTCCCGGAGAGTGCGCCGGCAGCTGGCCGCCCCTGCTGGCAGCGCTCCGTGCGGCCAGCAGGGGCGGAGGATAACGCCCGCCCGCGCCACCGCAACCGCCGTAAACCAGTTACCTTACGCCCCATGAATACTTCCCTTCCGGCCTTGGTCATCACCGGCGTTTCGAGCGGCTTGGGCCTGGCCACCGCCCGCGCTTTTCTGGCCCGGGGCTACCGGGTGTTCGGCAGCGTGCGCACGCCCGCCGATGCCGCCCGCCTGCAGGCCGAGCTGGGCGACGACTTCGGCCCGCTGCTGTTTGACGTGACCGACGGCCCGGCCATTGCACAGGCCGCGGCCGACGTAGCGCGCCAGCTGGCTGGCGAGCCCCTGCGCGGACTCATCAACAACGCCGGCATTGCCATCGGCGGGCCGCTGCTGTACCAGCCCATTGACACCGTGCGCCAGCACTTCGAGGTGAACGTGGTGGGCCTGGTGCAGGTAACGCAGGCGTTTCTGCCGCTGCTCGGGGCCCGGTCCGATTTCCAGGGGCAGCCTGGCCGCGTCATCAACATTGGCTCGGTGAGCGGGCAGGTGGCCTCGCCGTTTATGGGCGCCTACGTGGGCACTAAGTTTGCCCTGGAAGGCCTCTCGGCCACGTGGCGGCGGGAGCTGCAGCTGTTTGGCGTGCCCGTGGTGCTCATCGGCTTGGGCGTGACCAAAACGCCCATCTGGGACAAGGGCATGGACCTGGAACCGTACCGCGACACGCCCTACCACGGCCCCGCCCAGCGCTTCGCCACCTTCGTGAACAGTACCCGCGAAAAGGGCCTGACGCCGGAGTACGTGGCCGGGCGCCTGGTGCGCATCCTGGAAACGCCCCGGCCCCGGCTGCGCTACAGCATCGCGCCCGACCTAATGCGGAGCTGGCTCATACCCAAACTGCTTCCGGACCGCCTTTTCGACTGGATGCTGGGCAAGGGTCTCGGGCTGCTGCCGCCAAAAAAGTAAGCCATTTCCGGGCTGCCGGTGCGGCTGAATTGCGCTGTGGCACGTAATACCGCAAACCCCCGCTTGCTACATCTGGGAAGTAAGTGGCCTGCCGGGCCCCTTTGCCGCCACAGCTACCTGTTGCTAACACCGGGCTGGCCCGTCCGGCAAAAACTTCATTTTCGCTTCTCTCAATCAATTCTTTGACTTTGACTACACCCGCTACAACTCCGCAACCCGGCGCCAGTGCTGCTCCCGCCACCATCGCGCTGGCCGGCGCCACCGGCGACCTGGGCCTTCGCATTGCCCAGGCCCTGCGCCAGCGGGGCGCCGCGGTACGGGCGCTGGTGCGCCCCGGCAACACCAAGCCCGAGGTCACGGTCTTGCGCGACCTGGGCGTGGAAATAATGGAGGTTGATTTCAACAGCGTCACGGCCCTTACGCAGGCGTGCTCGGGTGTGGCCTGCGTGGTGTCGGCCCTGTCGGGGCTGCGCGACGTGATTGTGGACGGCCAGAAGCGCTTGCTCGACGCGGCCGTGGCGGCCGGTGTGCCCCGCTTCATCCCATCTGATTATTCCATCGACTACACCAAGCTGCCCAACGGCTCGAACCGCAACCTGGACCTGCGCCGGGAGTTCAACCAGCGCCTCGACCACGCGCCCATCCAGGCCACGTCGGTGCTCAACGGCATGTTTGCGGACTTGCTCACCGGGCAGGCGCCGGTAGTGCTCTTTGGCCTGAAGCGCGTGATGTACTACGGCAGCGCCGACCAGCCGCTGGATTTTACCACCACCGCCAACACCGCCGAATTCACGGCCGCCGCCGCCCTCGACCTCACCACGCCCCGCTACCTGCGCGTGGCTGGTGAAGTAGCCACTGTGCGCGGCCTGCAGGCGGCCGCCACTGCCGCCACCGGCGAACCCTTTAAGCTGCTCCGAGTAGGGCCGGTGGGGGTGCTGGGCGGGCTGATAAAGGTGACCAAAGCCCTGATGCCGACCACCGACGACGTGTTTCCGCCCTGGCAGGGCATGCAGTACATGCACAACATGTTTACGGGCCTGCCCAAGCTCGCGCCCCTCGACAATGCCCGCTACTCCGATATCCGGTGGACGTCGGTGCGGGAGGTGCTGGCCACTAAAAAATAATTCTGGGGAATCAACTCCCGTTGCCCCACTTGCTGACAGGGGAGTAGGCACTGCAATGGGGTGGTGGCGCTACCATGCCCGGCACCGCCTAGTGCAAAAGCTGTTGGGCGCAACGAAAGCTGCTTCTGTACGGGTACGCGCTTATAACTCGTGCCGGAAACGTCGTAAGGCGGTGCCTGCTGGTATCGTGCTGCTCGCCAGCACTTTGTTTCCGGGGGGGCTTCCCGCTATACGGCAGGGGAGACGAGCCCTCTTCGCATCGTTGATGGTTACGAGCTACAAACTCGCGCCAGCACGGAGCCACTGTGGAGGAAGCGTATTTGCCAAACCGGCAACCTCTGTTCCCGCAATGCAGTACTTTCAGGTAAACTCACTCCAGGCGTTAGCGCCGGCCTATTCTCCCGCTTATGAGCAACGTGCACATTTTTTCCGCTGATACAGAAGCCGTCCTCTGGCAGGAGGTAGCTGCTACTATTACTAGGGAAGGCGACTTGTTTGACTATAGTGCCGAGCTGATTCAGGACGGCTACCACATACAGCTAGATGTTGAAATTGACTTGGGTGGCGGCTTTGAGGGCGGCTTCCAAAGCACCCGCATGGCCGCTCAAGTGCCTGATAACACCCGTTTGCGATTTGCCCTGCATGAGCAGGACTGGCTGCACGAGGTAGGCAAGCTGCTGGGAATGACCGACGTGGAACTGGGCGACCCGGAGCTGGATGCCGCTTTCATCATCACCACTAATAATGAGGCTGCTCTGCGCGAGCTCCTCCTGCCTGATTTAGCATTGCGCCAGACATTGCTCCGCCACCAGGAATGTCGTCTCACGCTGGCCCCTGCTTCCCACGAAGCCGGTGCCTTCGTGTACCTCACATTCTTCAAGGAAACGGCACTCACCGACCCTGCCGAGCTGCGGGAGGTGTACCACGCGCTCTATACCCTATTGCGGAAAATAGCCCCGCTGCCGCCCGCCACCACGTAGCCGCCTATGCGGCGAAATAGGGGATTCAGTAATCCCGCCGTCCGCCGGCTACCGCTCCGCGACCGGTGGGTCCCGCTTGAATGAAACGGGTACTTCTGTGTAACTTAGTAGCGTAATTAGCTCTCAAAGTTTATGTTGGTAGAAGTTGAGTTTCCCGAAGAAGATGCCGTTTTTCTAATGGAGCTTTTTGAAAGAATGCCAAACGTTCGCATCCTTCCGCCTAAGACTTCAGATGAAGTAATGCTGCGGGAAAAGATAGGCGCATTTCGTCAACAACTATATCACAGCTATGGGCAGATAGACCCATTGCAAGAGAGCAAGAATTAATCGGTAAGTCCATCTCCTGCACCCTGCACGAGCCATTAATTGAAACGGCCGCTTCAGCGCTACTTCAGTCGTCCGAGGCAAATTTCCACTCTATGACTTTTCGCCAACGCTACACCCAGTTACAGGACGCTTCTTTCGTGAAGCGCATGATGCTGCGCTCAGTGTATGGCACAATGGCGTTGGAAAACCAAACCGTCTCGATGGACCGGTTAGAAGCCCTCTACGAAAAAGTGGAAGCCGAGCGTGCTGCCACCACTACTCGCCAAACCGGCGAAGCTGCGCGCTAATCAACTTCTCCAGTTCCCGGTAGTCACCGGAGTTCCCAGCTTTTATGGCGGTCAAATAAGCCTCACGGTCAGCCCCGGCCTCGCGCTGGTACAAGGCAAGCTCTTGGTAGCCGTGGCGAAAGGCCAGAAAATTGGTGAGCAGGCGCGCTGTGCGACCATTGCCATTGGTGAACGGATGAATAGCCACGAACCGGTGGTGCGCATACGCCAGCAAGGCCGCCAATTCCACTTCGGTGCGCACCAGCTGTTGCCGGTGCTGCACTTCGTCGGCAAACTGGTAGAGCAGCGTGGGCACCTGTTGAAACGGCGGCGGCAGGAAGCTGCCCACATTGGGGTTGGAGCGCCGGTATTGCCTCGCCCAATCGTACACGCGCCCGAAAGCCGCACGGTGCAGGTCAAGCAGCAGCGCTACCGTGAAGTCGGTTTCTTCGGGTAGGTCATAGAGAAAGTTTTCGGCCCGGATGACGCCTTCTGCCTCTGCTTCGTCGAGCAGGTGGCGGTCGGTCAGGCCGAGCAAATCGTCTTCTGGTGCGTCGGTGTAGTGGCCCACAGGTAAATGCGATTTGATTGTGCCAAAGTAGCTGCTTCGGCCCAGCCGCCCGCCACCCCGCGCCCCATGAGTCCCGCCTGCGCTAAACCACCGCTTCTCCAGCAGCATCCGCTCCTGCGCCACCCCTGCCCGCTGCTCGCGCCGCTGAGCGAAACGGGAGCTTCTGTGTAACTTAGCTACTATGGAACTCGACGTAAAACTTAAATTCCCCACCGAGAAGGCTGCCGCCGTGTTGGAGTGGCTGCGTAGTCTACCTTACGGAGCCGCTGAATTACAAAGCCGTTCCGTAGAAACCGCTGGGGCTACTGAAACGACTGCTGCGGATTTGGCTGAGCGCGAACGGTTGTTCTACTCGCTATTCGGTGCCTGGAAATCGGAGGAAAGCGGTGAGGAATTAAACCGGATGCTCCAGGAAGCGCGGCACACCGAACAACGCGACATTGAGCTATGAGCCAACGCTACTTGCTCGATACCAATATCTGCGTTCATTATCTCAAAGGCGAGTTTGATATTCAGACGCGGGTTAGAGAAGCCGGACTTGCTAATTGCTTCCTATCCGAAATAACCATCGCTGAATTGCTGTTTGGTGTAGCCAATAGCGCCCCGGCCTGGCAAGCCCGACAGCGGCGCGATGTAGCCGCCCTCCGCGCCAGCTTTGCCGGGCAGACAATGCCCATCACCTCGGCGCTGGAAACCTTCGCAGACCTGAAAACTCATTTGCGCCGCCTCGGCCGCCTCGTGGATAGCTTCGATTTGCTGATTGGCAGCACGGCCATTTTCCACAACCTGACGCTGGTTACGCACAATACCCGCCATTTCGCCGATATGCCGGGAATTGCCTTGGTAGATTGGGTGAATGATTACAAGCCTGCCTCATAACTGCCTTCCTCCCCGGCGCACCCGCCCCGC
>NZ_JNLX01000137.1 GCF_000715495.1 Hymenobacter sp. IS2118
CTGATGTTACGCAGTATTTTTCCGTTCTAACTACCGTTTTCGATGGCCTGCACCCTGGATTTGTACACGGATTATCTCATCAGCTCGACGGGCCAAACTTCGGCTACGGGCCTCTCACGCCTGTTCGATGGGCAGCTTAGTCACGACCAGGTGACGCGCTGGCTCAGCAGCGTACACTTGGATTCACGCCAGGTCTGGGGCCATGCCAAACCGCTGATTCGGCAAACCGAGCGGACGTTGGAAGCAGCCGATTTTGCTGTTCTTATCGTCGATGATTCTATTTTGGAGAAGGCCCACACCGATGCCAATGCCCTGCTCTGTACCCATTACGACCATAGCCTGGGGCGGTACGTGAAGGGGCTCAATTTCGTGAGCCTGCTCTATGTGGCCGGTTCGCTCGCCGTGCCGATTGCCGTGGAGCTGGTGGAGAAAACGCAGGCCGTAACCGACCCTAAAACCCAGAAAGTGAGTCAGAAAAGCCCGCTGACGAAAAACGAGATGCTCCGCGCCATGTTGCGCGTGGCCCAAGAGCAAGTGGCCTACGGCTACCTGCTGGCCGACAGCTGGTATGCCTCGGCTGAGAACATGAACCAGGTGCGCGCGTTGGGCCACGACTTTATTTTTGCCCTGCCCACCTCGCGCACCGTGGCCCTGAGCGAAGTGGGGCGCGGCAATGGGGAATTCCAGGCCCTTGATACGCTGGCTTTCCCGGATGGGCAGCCCTTGCGCGTCTGGCTACGGAGCGTCGTGGAGGCGGTGCTCGTGGTCCGGCAAGTCTTTACAAATAAGGACGGTTCGCAGGGCGTGTTATATCTGGTGAGCAGCGATACGAATTTGACCGGGGAACAAGTGACGGTAATCTACCAGAAAAGGTGGAAAATCGAGGAGTACCACAAATCGCTCAAGCAAAACACGTCGATGGGCAAGTCGCCTACGAAAACCATCGATACGCAGGCCAATCATTTCTTTTCTTCCATCCTGGCCTACATCAAGTTAGAGAAGATAACCCGACAATTAGGCATTGGTCATTTTCGCCTCAAAGCCCAACTTTATTTGCGCGGACTCAAAGCCATGCACTACGCGTTAACCAAAATGGCTGCGTAACATCAGTCAATTATAGAGGCAGAGAAAATAAACGTGCAACAAGACATTCACGTTACTCAATCACCTGCGCCGCCACGTCGTAAGTAGCTTTGGGTGGCTGGGGATTCATAGCCTCTAAAGCGGCCACCACAATCTCGGCAATGGCCAAATCCCGCGCCCATTTGTGGTTGGCCGGTACTACAAACCACGGCGCGTGGGCTGACGAACAGTGGCGGATGGCATCTTCGTAAGCCTCCTGGTAAGCCGGCCACAGCTTGCGCTCCTTGAGGTCGTTGGGGTCGAATTTCCAGTTTTTGGCGGGCTTGTCGAGGCGGGCCTGCAGGCGCTCGGCTTGTTCGGCTTTGGAAATGTGCAGGAAGAATTTGAGGACCACCGTACCGTTGCGGGTCAGCAGCGTCTCAAAGTTGTTGATGTCCTCGTAGCGTTGCTTCCAGGTTTCCTCATCAATCAGGCCATGCACGCGGGTGATGAGCACATCCTCGTAATGGGAGCGGTTGAACACGCCAATGTGCCCGCGTTTCGGGGTTTGGGCATGAATGCGCCATAGGTAATCATGGCTCAGCTCCTCCGCCGAAGGTGCTTTGAAAGAGGAAACGTGCACGCCCGCCGGGTTCACCCCGGTGAGCAGGTTCTGAATGGTGCCGTCCTTGCCGCCCGTATCCATGGCCTGAAACACGAGCAGCACGCTGCGCTTATGCTCCGCGTAGAGCAGTTCCTGCAGGTCGCTTAGTCGCTGCCGCAGCACCAGCAGGCGCGGGCTGGCTTCCTGCTTGTCGTCGGGTCCGGCCGCGAAAGGAGTAATGTCGTCGGAGTCCACTTGGCCCAGGCGAAAAGATTTGCCAGTTACCTGAACGGCGGGAGTTTTAGGCAGGTCGAATTTCATAAGAACAGGAAAAAGCTAACGGGGGCGGCCGATTATCGATGTGAGATGGCAACATTAGAGCCAGCGCGGCCCGGAAAATACTACTGCGTGATGAGACGCGCCACGCCAAAGGCCGCCGAGGCCGCCAGTGCGCCCACAAACGCCATTTTGAAGGCGCCGGCTACGGCGGGCTGGCCCGTCATCCGGCTTTTGAAATAACCGAATACCAGCAGGCACACCAGTGTTATCAGCGCCGACCAGGCCAGTCCCTCGGCGGGCGTGGCCGTGAAGAAATAGGCCGTGAGCGGAATCAGCCCGCCCACGCCATAAGCCAAACTGATGGTGGCGGCGCTTTTGGGTGCTTGCCGGGGGTCGGGCTCTTCCAGGCCCAGCTCGTACTTCATCATGAAGCGCACCCACTGCTCGGGGTCGGCGGTGAGTTCGGCTACGGCGGCGGCGCGGGTAGTTACCGAGAGGCCCATTTCGGCCAGCAGCTCGTCTACTTCAGCGCGCTCCACGTGCGGCAGCTCCTGCACTTCGCGGTGCTCGCGGGCCAGCTCGGCGGCGTAGTGCTCTACCTCGGTGCGCCCCGCTAGGTAGCCCCCCAGGCCCATGGCAATGCTGCCGGCCACTATTTCGGCCAGGCCGGCCGTTATCACCAGGGCCGAAGAATCGACGGCGCCGCTCAGGCCGGCGGCCAGCGCGAAGGGCACCGTAAGACCATCGGACAGGCCAATAACGATATTCTGCAGCATGGCCGAGCTGCTGAGGTGGTGCTCGGCGTGCGCGCCAAGGTGCGGCTCTACAAGGGCGGGGTCGTTCATAGGTAAAAAGTAGGGGTTAAAAGCCCAAAGAGACTAACTCGACGTCCTGCTTTACGTAAGCATAGAATAGAATTTACTGACCGAATTGTTTCGGCCACTCCCCTCACCTCACCCGATTTTAGAATTATGGCATCTCCAGCCAAAGCCACCGCTTCCAAAAGCGCAGCGCCCAAAAAAGCCGCCGCCCCCGCTGCTAAAAAAGCACCCGACGCTACCGCACGCAAGCACGCGGGCAGCAACGCCGCTGTCAACATCCTGCCCAACATCAACCAGCAGCAGAACGCGCCCTCCCCTACCCAGCGCTACGGCACCGTGAGCCAGCGCCTGCCCATCGGCCTGAGCGAAAGCACCCGCCAAACCAGCGTGACCATGCTCAACCAGCTGCTGGCCGACACCATCACGCTGCGCGACATGTACAAAAAACACCACTGGCAGGTGGTGGGCCCCACTTTCTACCAGCTGCACCTGCTGTTCGACAAGCATTATGAAGAACAGTCCGTGCTGGTAGATTCTATTGCCGAGCGCATCCAGGTGCTGGGCGGCGTGGCCGTAGCCATGGCCCACGATGTGGCCGAGCTAACCAGCCTGCCCCGCGTGCCCCGCGACCGCGAGGAAGCGCCCGTGCAGGTATCGCGCCTGCTCGACGGCCACCAGCGCATCCTGAAAAATTGCCATGACTACGCCAGCAAGGCCGATGAAACCGGCGACGACGGCACCAACGACCTCATCGTGAGCGAGCTGGTGCGTACCAACGAGCTGCAAGTCTGGTTCGTAGCCGAACACGTAGTTGATTCGCCCCTCACCCAGGCCGAGTAATTCCAGCCGCTGATGCACTTAAAAAGGCCGCCTATCTCGCGATGAGCGGCCTTTTTTTATGAAAATTGCGGCCGTTAGGTTGCGGGGGCACATCCGGCCGGCTATCTTTGCACCCGCTTCACCACCTCAGTGAAGCCGGTTTCGGCCGCATTACCCAGGCTTAGTTGCTCTATTTGCGCACGTGGTGAAACTGGTAGACACGCCATCTTGAGGGGGTGGTGCCTTCGGGTGTGGGAGTTCGAATCTCCCCGCGCGCACGCAAACGAAAAGCCCGCTGCAATTACTTGCAGCGGGCTTTTTTGCTTTATGAGTTCGGTTCGACCGTTCGTTTAGCCGCTGCTACAAGCTGTCGGGTCCATCAAAAGGGTTGCCGGGCTTCACCAGCACCACCCGCTCCCGCTCCACCACTACCTGGCCCGGCAACGCGCCCTTGGGCTTGCGCACGTATTTTTTGGGCGTCACGGTCACGGGGCACAGCGTATCGTGCTGGCGGCGTGAGTACCAACCGGCCAGCTGCGCGGCGTGCTCCACCACGGGCTCGGGCACGGGCTGCCCGGCCTTGTGGCGAATGACAACGTGCGAACCAGTCACGTCCTTGGCGTGCAGCCAAAGGTCGTCTTTGTGGGCGTATTTCTGCGTCAGCAAGTCGTTGTTGGCCGCATTGCGGCCCACCAGAATGGTGAAACCCCGGTCTTCGAACACCTTGAACGGCAGCTCGGCACCAGCCTTGGCGGCGGCGGGCTTGGGGTCCAGGCCGTGCTGCTTGCGCCAGGTGCGCAGGCCGCGTAGTTCGGCCAGGGCGGGCAGCATATCCATTTCTTCCAGCCGCTCCATCGCCGCCAGCTCTTCGGCCTCGCGGCGGACAATTCGCTCGGAAAGCCGGCGCTCCTCAATTTGCTGGTTTTTGCCCTTGCGGTAGAGATTTTCGGCCGTAAGCTGGGGCTTTTCTGTGCGCTTCAGCTTAATAGTTTTGGGCTGATTGGTGTAGAAATCCACCACTTCAACTTCGGTAGCCCCGGCCGGAATGGCGTGCAGATTGGCCATGATGAGGTCGGCCGTATGGCGGTAGCCCGCCTCGTGGGCCAGAGCGTGCAGGCGTTGGCGGGCATGGGCCGCGGCGGTGCTGGCCTCGGTGGCGCGGCGCTCTAGCAGCTGGCGTAGCTGCCGGGTTTCTGTTTCCAGGGCGCGGCGGCCCAGCGCCATCGGCACGAAGCGGCGCAGGGCCGTGATGGGGTCATCGCCGGGAAATGTTTCCAGGATTTCGCCCAGCGGCAGCAGGCTCAGGCGGGTTTTGTCCTCGAAACGAATGAGGTAGTAATGGGCCGTTTTTTCCAGCTGGGCCAGCACCTGATTCACCAGCCGGGCTTTGGTTTCGGGCGGGGCATCGTCGTAGCCGTGCTGGCGCAGGTAGCGCAGGGGCAGGTCGGCCAGGGGCGCCGGGACCACGGATTTAACGGATTTTTCGGATTGGTCGGATTTTGTAGTTGGCGCGGGTTGCGGGTGCAGGTCCGCATCGGCCAGCAGCTTTTGTTGAAAGAGCTGGGCCGGGCCCTCGGGCGCGGCGCGAAAAATAGCGTTGGGTCGCGGGCCGTAGAGCTTGAACACCAGCCGCGCTCCGCTCCGGAAATTAACTTGCAGCACCCGGTCTTGGGGCCAGGGGACCACGGTTTCGACCTGCTGGCCAAGCAGGTCGGGGAATAAATCGACGGAATTAGCGCGGGCCCGCTGGAATGTTTCCGGAAGCGCTAAGGCTGGGAAATTGGCCCCCAGCTGCGCCTTCAGCCAGTACTCCGCCGTGCCATTGGTGAGCCCAACGACCAGCTCGTCCTTTTCCTGCGAGAAGCACACGGCCACCCGGTAGCCCCGCAGCCGCTCGGTGAGCGCGGGGGCCAGCTGGCGCAGGAAATAGTAATTGGTGTGCATAAGGCTTTCGGCTAATTTAACGCCCTGTCTGGCAGAATATTAAGACTGCTTTGGCTCAAGCTGCAACGTCTGCCGTAGGAACGCACGGTTTCTACTCACTGCCCGCCAGAAGCTTACGATTGGGGTTAGGGACCCAAGCAGCAGCAGCAGCGAAAAAACCAACAGCGGCCACTCATTCCCCCTACCAAAGTACCAGACTAGGACCATGCCGCTGCTAAAAGCACCTAACAGTAACGACCACAGCCCAGAAAGAGCTGCCTGCGCCCAGTGCATTCGTTGGCGTATTATCAGCCGGCTGCCTGCCGCAGTAGGTAGCTCGGCTACTTCGCCGGTAATGAGGGGAATAGTTGTCCGGCCCACCATATTAAAATGGCGCAGGTCAAAGGTGCGGTCTTCCACCCTGCCCTTGAAAAACCACCGGGGCGAATGGTCGATAACGTCATGCCAGGAATCAGGCGGCAGCGTGTGCCATTGCAGCCGTTTCCGCACCTCGGCCGGGCCGAAGGGCGAATGGTACTGCTCCGTGATGTCGGGCCAGATGCGCACTACCGCTACACCTCAATTTTCAGCCCATCATACGCCAGCCGAATCCACGTCGGCAGTTCCGCCTCCACGTCGTGGTGGCGGCCCAGCTGGTGGCTGATGTGGGTGAGGTAGGCGCGTTTGGGCGCGGCCTCCTCCAGCACATTGACGGCCTGCGCCAGGGTGAAGTGTGAAATGTGCTCCTCCCGGCGCAGGGCGTTGAGCACGATTACATCGGCGTCGCGGAGCTGGGCGCGGGTTTCGGGGCCAATGTGGTTGGCGTCGGTGAGGTAGCAGAAGCCGCCGATGCGGAAGCCCAGCACAGGCAGCTTGTGGTGCATGGCCCGCAGGGGCTGCACCGGCACGCCCAGCATGTCAAACGGCACATCGTCGCGCTCAATGGCGTGCAGGCGTACGCGGGGCACGCCGGGGTATTTATGCTCGGCAAAAATATAGGCAAATTCCTGTTGCAGCTGCCGTAGCACGCGCGGCTCGGCATACACGGGCATGTCGGTCTGCTGCCGGAAGTTGAAGGCCCGGATATCGTCGAGGCCGGCCGTGTGGTCTTTGTGCTCGTGGGTAAAAAGCAGCGCGTCGAGGCGCGTGATGCGGGCCCGCAGCATTTGCTGGCGGAAATCCGGCCCCGAATCAATCACAAAACTGTGCTCGCCGATGGCCACATGCACCGACACCCGCAGCCGGTGGTCGCGGTGGTCGAGCGAGCGGCACACCGCGCAGGTGCAGCCTATCATGGGCACTCCGGAGGAAGTACCGGTACCAAGGAAAGTAACGGTCATTACTGTTTAATTAATAATTAAGAATTAGTAATTAAGAATTTCCAGGATTGGGCTCCGCAAAACGATGAGCCAGAACTTTAGATTTATTAATTCCCAATTATTAATCACTAATTAAATCTAATTAACCCACGTACTGCTTCACTACCCGTACCAGGGCGTCGAAGTCAAGCGGCTTGGGCAGGTAATCGGTTACGCCGGCCTCACGAAACTGGTCCATCGAGTAATTGTTGGCATTACCAGTGATGGCAATAATGGGCAGCGTGTTGACTTTAGGGTCGGAATGGGCCCGTATCTCACGCGTGCATTGCATGCCGTCTTTAATGGGAATGTTGATGTCCATCAAGACGCAGTCGACGGGGTTGGTTTCCAATTGCTTCATCACTTCGCCCCCATTTTTGGCCAACACAATTTTATACTTCTGCAGCTCCAGGATTTTGCGGGTAAGGTTGAGAATTACCGAGCTGTCCTCAGCAATCAGAATGGTTTTGGTGGGTGAGTCGGTTGACATAAGCTTAGAATTGAAGGGTGAGGCGTAAGGTAGAGCCAAATGGAAAGTGGCGAAAATTAGTCATTTGAGTCGTTTCCGACGCGCTCTACCGCGCTGGAATACGCAGCGACGAGCTGTGCAAAGTAATGTTCTAGAAGTTGAAAACCCGCAACGCCATTCTCCACTTCGTCGGCTTTGAACTTCTCTTCGAGGCGGCGGGCCTGAGCGGCCAGGGCCACGCCGCCCAGCGTAGCCGCCGTGCCCTTCAGCTGATGGAGCATGGGCAGCAGCTCCTTGAAGCTGGCGGCGGCAGCTAGCGGCGCGGCCTCGCGCAGCAGTTCCCCGGCTTCCTGCTCAAATTCCTGGTACAGCTCCAGTGTGAATTCAAACCCTCCCAAATCAAACAGTTGTCGAATAACGGCTTCATCGAGCGTGGGCTCAGCAGCCGTATCGTTGGCCGGTACTACTTCGGGTAGCGGGGCTACGGGCGCCGGGGCCAGCAGCGGGGCGCCAGCGCCGGCCAATGGAACCGAAGCAACGGCCAGGGCCAGGGTTTCGTCGGGCGTGGGGGGCGTGGGGCGGGGGCGCAGCCAGCGGTGCAGCACTTCGTAGAGGTGGCGGCTTTTCACGGGCTTGCCCACGTAGTCGTCGAGGCCCTGGCGCATGAAGCGGCCGGCATCTTCCTGCATCGAATAGGCCGTCATGGCCACGACCGGCGGGCAGGCCGCGCCCAGCACGCGCCGGATTTCGGCCGTGGCCGCCACCCCGTCCATGTCCGGCATTTGAATATCCATGAAAATGATGCTGTATCCGGGCGTGGCGGCCGTGGCCAGGGCAATGGCTTCGGGGCCGCTGCCGGCCACATCTACCTGGCAGCCCAGCTTGGTGAGCAAGCGCTCCCCCACTTTTTGGTTGATGGCATTGTCATCGACCAGCAGCACACGGGGCTCGGCCTCGAAAGGCTGGAACACGGCTTCGCGCACCGGGGCGGCCACTGGCAAGTCTTCCAGGCGGGACTCACGGGCGGTGATGGTGAACCAGAACACGCTGCCCTCGCCCTCGTCGGAGAGCACCCCAATCTCGCCGCCCAGCAGCTCGGCCAGCTGCCGGCTGATGCTTAGACCCAGCCCGGTACCGCCGTAGGCCTTGCTGGGAGTGGTATCGAGCTGGGTGAAATTGGTGAAAAGCAGGCTGGCGTTTTCGCTCGAAATACCAATGCCCGAGTCCTGCACCGCGAAGCGCAGGGTGTGCTGCTGGCCATCGGTGCTCACGCTGCTCACGATGATGGCCACAGTGCCTTCGTTGGTGAACTTGATGGCGTTGGCCACCAGGTTGGACAGGATTTGCAGCAGCCGCACTTCGTCCGTCATCACGTAGCGGGGCGTGTGCGGGGTAATGTGGTAAGTAAAACGGATGTTTTTCTGCTCGGCGCGGTAGATAAACAGGGCGCGAATGCGTTCCATTACGGCCTGCAGCTCGAGCGCGCTCTCGTGCACCTGCAGCTTGCCGGCCTGGATTTTCGACAAGTCCAGGATGTCGTTCAGGATGGTGAGCAGCGCGTCGGAGCTCTTGCGCAGCGTGTCCACGTAGTCGAGCTGCTCGTCGGTTTCCACGGTCTGGTCGAGCAGGTCTATCATGCCAATGATGCCGTTCATGGGCGTGCGCAGCTCGTGGCTCATGTTGGCCAGGAACTGGGTTTTGGCTTCCAGCGCCGCTTCGGCCTCGTCCTTGGCCATGCGCAGGTCGTCTTGCATCTGCTGAACGTCGGTCACGTCGCGGGCGATGCCTTCGGTCCCGGCGTCGCCATCTTTCACTACGCGTGCGTTGACAAGCACGCTTACCGGGTAGCCGTCCTTGTGCCACATCTGGGTTTCGAAGTTGCGCAGGCCGCCGTTGCGCTGCATCTCGTCCAGAGCCCGCTTGCGGTCCTCGCCTTCCACGTAGTAGTTTTTCACGGGCTGGCCAATCACCTCCTCGGGCCGGTAGCCCAGCACGTCGTAGGCCGACGGGCTGACAATGGTGAAGAGCCCGTCCTCGTCGGTGCGGTAATAGATGTCCTGAAACGATTCGAAAATGGAGCGAAACTTTTCCTCCTGGGCCTGCAGAGCCAGTTGGGCCCGCTTCTGCTCCGTAATATCGTGAGCAATGGCCGAGATTTCCTCAAACGACCCGTCGCCCAGATAGATAGGGTTCAGGTAAATATCGGTCCATACTTCGTTGCCCTGGCTATCGCGCAGGCACATTTCAAAGCGCTGCGCCTGGCCTTTGGCCGCGGCCTCGTAGCGTCGCAAAAATATGTCGCGCTCGCCCCCAGGCATGTGGGCCAGGTCGGCTTCCCACAGGTCGAGGCCGCACACGGGGTACAGGCCATTGCGCCGCAGAAACAGGGCCGCGTAGTTGCGGTTGAAGTTCATGAGGCGGGCCCGCGTGTCCACGGTCCACATCACATGCGAGCCGCTTTCGAAAATGGCGTTCAGGCGGGCGGTTTGCTTGCCAATCTGCTCTTCGTTGCGCTTACGCTCGATGGCCAGCGCCACCTGGTTCGAGATGAAGTGCAGCACGTCGAGGTCGCCGGGCGTGTAGGCGTCGGCGCGGCCATAGTCCTGCACGGCCAGCACCCCAATAATCCGGTCGCCGATGCTCAGCGGCGAGGCCAGCATCACTTCCGGCACCAGCCCATAGGCCGTAATGGTGCCGTTTTGAATGAGCTGCTGAAAATCGGAGTGGGTAAGGTAGCGGGGCTGGCCGCCGGCAATGATGTACTCCGACACGCCCGTAGAAAACGGCGTGGCGCCCTGCGGCCGGTGCTGGGGGTGCTGGTCGACGTGGTAGGCAAACTGCAGCTGCGTGCGGGCGTCGTCGCACAGCGCGATAAAGAGATTGCTGGTTTCGATAATCTTGCTCAGCTCGCGGTGAATGGCGCCGTAGAGGCTGGGCAAGTCCTTGGCGCTGATGGCCAGATTGGCAATGCTGTAGTACACCTTTTGCAGGCGCTCGGCCTTGATGCGGTCGGTGATGTCGTGTAGAATGGCGCGGCTGCTCGCCGGCTGGCCTTCCTCACGCACCACGCTCATACTCCCAATGAGGTGCACCGGCTTGCCCGCACCGGTCAAAAACACGGTTTCGACCTTGTTCACCGGCTCCCCGTCGTAGAGATTACGCAGCTGGTAGAGCAGCTTGGCTTTGTAGTATGGGTGCACCACATCGGCCAGGGTGCGGGTGGCCAGCTCAGCATCGGAGTAGCCCAGCTTTTCCTTCCAGGCTTTGTTCACGAACAGGAAATTATTGTCGGCGCTGAGGTGCTGCACCAAGTCTTGGGCGTTGTCGAGAAAGTCCTGCAGGTGCGTGGTATCGCCGGCCAGCCCCTGGCTGGTGAGGGCCGGGCCGGTGGGCTCGTAGCCGGCCATCCACACGCCGGTGATGGTTCCGGCGGGGTCGCGCGTGAAATCACCGCGCCAGTGCATCTGGCGCAACTTGCCAGCCCGCGTGAGCAGGGGCCGCTCGTAGAAAGCGGCCAACGACTCGTTGGCAATGCAGGTCAGCATCTGCTGCAGCCGGGTCTGGCGTTCGGCTGGCGGGGCAAACATTTGGTGGCACACCTGCCCGATAACCCGCGCGCGCGGGTAGCCGACCAGTGCCAAAAACGTCTCGTTGGTTTCCACGATAACGCCCTGGGCATCGAGCATCAGATAGGACTGTCCCAGTTGGTCAAACAGCACCCCTGGGGGCGGAGCCACGGGCTGGGACGAAGAAACCGCCGGAATTGAACTCATGAGCCGATGCGTAACGCCTGCGAATATTTCCGGCTAAGATAGCCACCGGGCCGGCGAGCCCGTGCGTAAATTTGGTCAAAATATTACGCCGGCCGGCCCCGGACCGTTCGGCCGCTCCTGCCCGTGCCTTCCCCTCCTGCCCCGCGGCTGCTGTTCGCCGTCACCACCGACCTGTGCTTCGACCAGCGCATGCAGCGCATCTGCGGCAGCCTGGCCGCTGCCGGCTACCGGGTGCAGCTCGTGGGCTGGCAGCGGCCGGCCTCGCCCCCGCTCACGTCTCAGCCCTACGCGCAGCACCGCCTGCGGGGCTGGTTTCAGCGGGGCAAGCTATTTTACCTCGAATACAACCTGCGGCTGTTCTTCTATTTGCTGACGCAAAAAGCCGCCGCCTGGTGCGCCTGCGACCTCGACACCGCCCTGCCCATGTGGCTGCGCGCCCGCCTCGGCGGCCAGCCTTTGGTCTACGACGCCCACGAGCTGTTCACGGAAGTGCCCGAGGTGGTGGCCCGACCGGCCGTGCAGCGCATCTGGCGCGGGATAGAACGCTTTATTGTGCCGCGTGCGCAACTAGCCTACACCGTGGGCCCGGCGCTGGCGGGCGTGTTTGAGCAGCGCTACGGCCGGCCGTTCGCGGTGGTGCGCAACGTGAGCCGCCTGGGGGCTGAAGCACCACTGCGAACGGCCGGGCCGCCCACCAGCTATATTTTGTACCAGGGCGCGCTGAACGTGGGCCGCGGGCTCGAAAACCTGCTGGCGGCCATGCCGCAGGTAGCGGGCCGGCTGGTTATCTGCGGCGAGGGCGACTGCTCGGCCGCGCTACGCGCCCAGGCCGGGCAGCTGGGCCTGCTAGAATCCGGGCAGGTCGAATTTCGCGGCTTTGTGCTACCGGAGGCGCTGCGCGAGGTCACACGGCAGGCCGCCGTGGGCATCATGCTGCTCGAAAACATTGGCCTGAGCTATTACTATTCGCTGGCCAACAAGTTCTTCGATTACGTGCACGCCGGCATCCCGCAGGTGCTCATCGACTTCCCCGAATACCGCGCCCTCAACGAGCAGTTCGACGTGGCCGACCTGGTGGCCGACCTGCAGCCCGATACCCTGGCCCGCGCCCTCAACCGCCTGCTGCGCGACGAGCCTGCCCGCTACCAGCACCTGGCCGCCAATTGCCGCCGCGCCGCGCCCCAGCTCAGCTGGCAGCATGAGGAACGGGAGCTGCGGCGGCTGTATGAAAAGCTGGTACCTCCTGGCGCAACAGCGCCCCGGCCACTGTAGATTTGTCTGGTTGTTTTAGCCCTTTCTCCGCATGAAAAAACTAGTTCCGGCGCTGCTCCTGGGCGGTGCCTGTTTCGCCGCTGGCGCCTTTGTGGCCCGACCCACCGCGCCCGACGAAATCACCGTACCCATACTACGGGCCGCGCAGCAGCTGATGGGGCTGGATTTCACCGATGCCCAGCTCGACTCCACCCGCCGCAACCTAACGGGCTACCGCGAGAGCTACGAAGCACTGCGCAAAATCGACTTGCCCAACAGCGTGGCCCCGTCGGTGGTGTTCGACCCACGGCCGCTGCGCCTGCGGCAAGCCTTAATGCCGGCTAAAGAAAATGCGGGCAAGCTGCCCGAAACCGGCAAAGTGACGCTGCCCGGCTACCGCGACGAACTCGCCTTTTACACCGTGCGGCAATTGGGCGAGCTGTTGCGCACCAAGCAGATTTCTTCCGAGGAGCTGACCAAATTCTTCCTGGCGCGCCTTCAGAAATACGACCCCAAGCTGCACTGCGTCATCAGCCTCACCGAGGAGCTGGCGTTGCAGCAGGCCCGGCAGGCCGACCAGGAGATAAAAGCCGGCAAATACCGCGGGCCGCTGCACGGCATTCCGTTTGGGGTGAAGGACTTATTCAGTGCCAAGGGCTACAAAACCACCTGGGGCTCGGTGCCTTATAAAGACCAGACCCTGAACGAGGACGCCGCCGTAGTGGAGCGCCTGCGCGAAGCCGGCGGCGTGCTGCTGGCCAAGCTCACGCTGGGCGAACTGGCGCAGGGCGACGTGTGGTTTGGCGAAAAAACCCGCACGCCCTGGGACGTTAGCAAAGGCTCCAGCGGGTCGTCGGCGGGGTCGGCCTCGGCGGTGGCGGCGGGGCTGCTGCCGTTTGCCATCGGCACCGAAACACTGGGCTCCATCATCAGCCCGAGCACGGCCTGCGGCGTCACGGGCCTGCGCCCCACCTACGGCCGCGTGAGCCGCGCCGGTGCCATGGCCCTGAGCTGGACGATGGACAAAGTAGGGCCGCTGGCCCGCTCGGCCGAAGACTGCGCCATCGTGCTGGCCGCCCTCACCGCCGCCGGCCCCGATGCCCGCGACCCCGCCACCCTACTGGCGCCCAACAGCTTCCGCTACGCCTTTGGCACCGACCTCAAAAAGATGCGGGTGGGCTTCGTGAAAGCGGCTTTTGACTCAAATTATCCCACCAAGCTCAACGACCTGGCCACGCTGGAAGTGCTGCGCAAAATGGGCGTGGAGCTGGTGCCGATTGAGCTGCCGGCCATCTCGCCCGGTGCCCTGCGCTTCGTGCTCACGGCCGAAGGCGCGGCGGCTTTCGACGACCTGACCCGCTCGGGCCGCGATGCCCAGATGGTGCTGCAAAACCGCTTTGCCTGGCCTAATACCTTCCGTTCCTCGCGCTTCATTCCGGCCGTGGAATACATTCAGGCCCAGCGCGTACGCAGCCTGCTGATTGAGCAGCTCGATGTCCAGCTCAAAGGGCTCGATGCCTACCTGGCCCCCTCGTTCAGCGCCAACCTGACGCTAACCAACCTCACGGGCCAGCCCGCCATTGCCATCCCCAACGGCTTCACGGCGGCCGGGCTGCCCACCACCATCACCTTCATGGGCCAGCTTTACGAAGAAGGCAAGCTGTTGGCCTTGGCCAAAGCCTACCAGGACGCGACGGACTTCGACGAGAAACATCCTGTTCTGTAATTGAATGTTTTTAGAAAACGCTCTTTTTTATGGACCTGTCATCCTGAGAAGAGCGAAGGACCTTCTCACGCCTGAACAATTACTTTTTCACCGTTAGAAAGTACTTCGCTGTGCGCAGGACGACATTTTTTTGACTTTATAAATAGCTTCGTTAGTGATGAAGACAGGACTTACGCACTCAGTAGCTGGTGTGCGTCTCCGACGCGTTGCCCACTGGTTTCGCGTCTCTGACACGCGGGGCTAACGAGACCAGACGGGGCAAACGACGGCGTTTGGAAATGCCAACCAAGACGCCACGCGTCAGAGACGCGCGCCAGCGGCTGACTGCGTAAGTCTTGGAAGAATTCACGCTCAAAATAATTTCTGGTCTTTATTCCGTCGGGTATTTTTCGCTCACTAATTCTTACTCACTCACCTTTGCTGACACCCGCCATTCTTACCCAGCTTGCCCCCACCACCGCTGACCCGCGACCGGTGCTGCTCACCATTGCCGGCCCCACGGCGGTGGGCAAAACGGCGCTGTGCGTGCAGTTGGCCCAGCAATTTCACACCGAGATAGTATCGGCTGACTCGCGGCAGTTTTTTCGGGAATTGAGCATCGGCACGGCCAAACCCACGGCGGCCGAAATGCAGGGTGTGCCCCACCATTTCATCGACAGCCACAGCATCGGCGAAGATTACAGCGCCGGCCGCTTTGCCACCGATTGCCACGCGGTATTGGCCGAGCTGTTCCAGAAATTTCCGGTGGTAATTCTCACCGGCGGCTCCGGCCTCTACGTGCAGGCCGTGACCGACGGGCTGGACGAGCTGCCCACCGTGCCGCCCGAAGTGCGCGCCCGGCTGCACGCCGAGCTGGCCGCCCACGGCCTTGCACCCCTGGTAGCCGAGCTGGCCGAAACCGACCCCGTGGCCCACGCCCGCATCGACCGCCAAAACCCGCAGCGCGTGGTGCGCGCCCTGGAAATTACCCGCGCCACCGGCCAGCCGTTTTCCAGCTTCCACACACTAAGCCCGCCCGCCGAAAACCCGCTGTTTCGCAACGTAAAAGTGGCCCTGGCACGCGAGCGGAACGAACTCTATCAGCGCATTAACCTGCGCGTGGAACACATGCTGGCGGCCGGCCTGCTCGATGAAGTACAGGCCCTCCTACCCTACCGCCACCACCACGCTCTGCAAACCGTGGGCTACCAAGAAATTTTCGGTTTCCTGGATGGCGCCTACGACTGGGACGAGGCCGTGCGCTTGCTCCAGCGCAACACCCGCCGCTACGCCAAGCGCCAGCTCACCTGGCTACGCCGCGACGCAGCCTACCAGTGGGTCGAATTATGAGTTTTGAATTATGAGTTGATTTCTGTGGTCCCAACGGCTACTTAATAAACCAATTCATAATTCATAACTCATAATTCAAAACTCATAATTAAACCGAAAGGATTTCAACCATTCGCATGAAGCTTTGGTTGATGAGCTTTTTCTTATTGATGGTATCCACGAAAGGAGTGTAAACCAGCTTCTTATCCACAATTCCGGCCATCACGTTGCGCATGCCATTCATGAGGCCTTCCACGGCGGCAATGCCGATTTGGGAGCCCAGCAGTCGGTCGGCGGCGGTGGGCGAGCCGCCGCGCTGGATGTGGCCGATAACCGTGACGCGGGTGTCGAGCTGCGGAATGGCTTCCTTCACGCGGGCGGCCACGTTGGTAGCGTTATTTTCCTCATCGCCCTCGGCCACGATAACGATGAACGAGGTTTTGGAGCGTTTCCAGCCCCGTTGCAAGGTCTCAACCACCACGTCGGTACTCATCTGGGTTTCGGGAATCATCACGATTTCGGCCCCGCCACCGATGGCGCACGGAATGGCGATATAGCCCGAGTCGCGGCCCATCACTTCCACGAAAAAGCAGCGGTCGTGCGAGTCGGCGGTGTCGCGAATTTTGTCGATGCAGTCCAGGGCCGTGTTCACGGCCGTGTCGTAGCCAATGGTATAGTCGGTGCCATATAGGTCGTTGTCGATGGTGCCGGGGGCGCCCACGGTCGGAATACCGAACTCTTCCTCAAAAATCATGGCCCCGGTGAAGGTGCCGTTACCGCCGATGGCAATGAGGCCTTCAATGCCATTGTTCACCAGCTGGTCGAACGCCTGCTGGCGACCTTCCTTGGTCATAAACTTCTGGCTACGGGCCGATTTTAAAATGGTACCGCCCTTCTGCACTGTGTTCGATACCGCGGCCGAATCCAGCCGCACGAACTCGCCCTTAATCATGCCGCTGTAGCCCCGCATAATGCCGTATACCTCAATGCCGTGGTAGGTAGCAGTGCGCACCACCGCCCGAATGGCGGCATTCATGCCCGGTGAATCTCCTCCGCTCGTAAATACTCCAATTCTCTTCATCTGACCTTTCTGAAAACAAGTGGACGCATGAATAGCGCCCAAACCCCGCAAAGTTGGTGAAAGGAACGCAAACCCCAGCACCATACCCGTAAAATACGTAAGAAGGTGGTTATCTTTTTTTTGTGTTTCGCGTAGATAGGTGGTGGTAACTCGCCACTTTCCGATTATCTTACCTTCCTAATCGGCCTACTGGCTAGTAACTCATTTCTCACCACTTAATTCCCACGTTATATGTTCGGTTTTTTTGAAAATGAGCAGGCGAAAAAAATTAAAGGACATTTACTAAATCTTGCGGCGCTGGCGAAAGCCGATGGCCACATTGATGCGCGGGAAATGAATTTTATTCTGGCCGTTGGCAAGAAGAATGGCATCAGCTCCTCCGAAGTGCAGGCGCTGGTTTCCGGGGCCAATGGCGCCAGTACCGAGCTGCCTAGCAACGATTCCGAACGTTTTGACCAGATTTTTGACCTCGTTGACATGATGCTGGCTGATGGCGTAGTGGACGAAACCGAGATGGATTTCTGCATCATGATGGCCGAGAAGCTGGGCTTCCGCAAAGCCATTGTAGGGGTCTTGGTGCGCAAGATTTCGCAAGGCGTGAAGGATGGCGTGCCCCGCGAGCGAATTAAAGAGGAAAGTACTTCTTTCTTGAACTATAACGAGTTGCCTCGCCCAAACATCGTATTGTAGCCGGCACAACCGCAGGAGAGGGAATGGGGGCGTTCGTCGTCCTGACCACGCGGTCAGGACGACAAACGCCCCCATTCCCTTTCTCGCTTTCTCCCTATTTCACCACCGCATCGATAGCCCGCAGCAGGGCCGCGCAGGCCTCGTCAATTTCGGCGTCGGTGATGGTGAGCGGCGGGGCCAGGCGCAGGGAGTTATCGCAGAACAGGAACCAGTCGGTGAGGATGCCTTCGTGCGCCAGCGCGTGGTCGATGATGGGCTTGAGGACTTCGAACGAGTCGAACTCCACGGCCATGAGCAGGCCGCAGCCCCGCACCGCCCGAATGGCCGGGTGATGGATTTGCGCGCGGAACCGCGCCGCTTTCGCGGCCACGCCTTCGGCCAGCCGCTCGTCCTGCATCACCTGCAGGGTGGCTAATGCGGCCGCGCAACTCACCGGGTGGCCGCCAAACGTGGTGCAGTGCCCCAGAATGGGGTTTGTTTTAAAGCCGCTCATGATTTCCGTGCTGGAAATGAACGCGCCAATGGGCATGCCGCCGCCCATACCCTTGGCGCACACCAGAATATCGGGCTCGATGCCGAACTGCTCGAAGGCCCACATGGTACCGGTGCGCCCGTAGCCGCACTGAATTTCATCGAGGATGAGCAGGGCGCCTACCTCGCGGCAGCGGCGGCGCAGGGCCGGCAGGTAGTAGGGCGAGGGCACGCGCACGCCGGCTTCGCCCTGCACGGTTTCGATGACCACGGCGGCCGTGCGTTCGGTGATGAGGTATAGGTCGGCGAAGTCGTTGTGGCGGATGTGGCGCACGTCGGGCAGCAGTGGGCGGTAGCTGTTTTTGAAGCCCTCGGAGCCGGTGATGGACAGGGCGCCGTGCGTGGAGCCGTGGTAGGCATTGAGGCAGGAAATGAGTTCGGTGCGGCCGGTGTGCCGCTTGGCCAGCTTGAGGGCGCCCTCAATGGCCTCAGTACCGGAATTGGTGAAAAACACCGAGTCGAGGTGCGGCGGCAGGGTTTTATGGATGGCCTCGGCCAGCTGGGCGGGCACGGCCTGCACCAGCTCGCCGTACACCATCAGGTGCAGGTACTTGTCGAGCTGGGCCTGAATGCCGGCCAGCACGCGCGGGTGGCGGTGGCCCACGTTGCTCACGCCGATGCCCGAAATCAGGTCGAGGTAGCGGCGGCCGTCGGGGGCGTACATGTACACGCCTTCGGCCCGCTCAATTTCCAGCAGCAGCGGAAAATCGGAGGTTTGGGCCTGGTGACGCAGGAATAGTTGGCGGGAAGTCAGGACCACGGATTATTCGGATTTAGCGGATTTCACGGATTTTGTGCACGTCGGTGCGCGCGGCGCGCGGGGCTGAGCTGGTCTGCCGGGTAGCACAGCCATTAGAACCGGGGGCACTCCATTTCGATTACCCCGCAAAAGTAACGAGGCCGCTGCGGGGGGCAGCGGCCTCGAAGTACCGATGGCGGAGCGGGGCTGCGCTATTCGTCGTTGCCGGAGCCGGCGGGACCACGCCCGCCGCCCGGCCCGGCCACGCGCTTGATGACTTCTTTGGTGAAGTCGCGCTCGGCCATAAACAGCTGCGCCACCTGCCGCAGGGTAATCACCTTCTGGAATTTCTCAAAGTACTCCTTCTCCAGGTTCAGCTCCTGCTGCCGCTTGGTGAACGACTGGGCGTAGTTCTCGCGAATCTGCTGGTCGGTCATGGCATCGGTCACTTCGCGGCGCAGCAGGCGGCCGTTGCGGTTGAGGTCGCGGCGCTTGTCGGTGAACTCGTTGTAGAGCGGCCAAAACTTCTGGGCCTGCTCCTGGGTGAGGGCCACGCGGTTGGTGATGAAGGCGATTTTGGCGTTTTCGAGCTGGCCCAGGCGCTGGCCGCGGCGGCCACCGCCCTGCTGGGCCTGGGCGGCGGGGGCCAGCACCAGCAACAGGGCCGCCAGGCTGACTAATCGGAAGAAAGAAGTGGTAACGGACATAGCAGGGAGCAGATTTATAAATAAAGAAGTTCTTCGGAGGGTTGGGCATCGAGGGCATCGGTCAACTCCGCGTCGGTGGCTTGCAGAAAGCCCTTGGCGAGGCCAGGGTCGGCGGCGGCCAGCACAGCCAAGTCGGTGGTTTCGACGCGGGCGCCGCTCGTGAGCAGGTAGCCCACCAGTTCAGTACGCGACACGGCGTCGAGGGAAGCAGTGGTAGCCACCGCCGGGCCGGCCGCCGGGGCGCCGCTCAGGTAAAACGAAGCCGCGAAGCTGCCCAGCACGGCCACCGAGGCCAGACCGGTGCGCAGGGCCGGCGAAAGCCAGGCCAACCAGCGCCCACCGGGCGCGGCATCGGGCCGGGGCAGCCGGGCCATGATGCGCGTCGGCAGCTTATCGAAGTAGTCAGCCGGCGGCTCGCTCAGCAGCGGGCGGGGCCGCCGGGGGTGCGCGTCGAGCTTGAAGGGAGGTGTCATGGCAGTTGGATGGAAAAGCGGGGGCGGCGTTTAACTACGCGAATAATAAATTGTGATGCGAGCCTAATCGGCGGTGTGGCGGGTGACGTACTCTTCCACTTTTTTCACGGCGTGGTGGTAACTGGCTTTCAGGGCGCCCACGCTGGTGCCGGTTACTTCGGCCATTTGCTCGTAGGGCATCTCGTCGTAGTAGCGCAGGTTGAACACGAGGCGCTGCTTGTCGGGCAGGCGCAGAATGGCTTGCTGCAGCTTGAGCTCGATTTCATCGCCGGCCAGGGCCGGGTCGGCTTCTACTTTAGCCAGCAGCTCGGCGCTCACGTCGGTGAGGGGCAGCAGGAACTTGCGCCGCTTACTGCTCAGGAAGTTCAGGCACTCGTTGGTGGCAATGCGGTATATCCAGGTGAAGAGCTGGGCATCCTGCCGGAAATTTTCGAGGTGCTTCCAGACCTTCACGAACACGTCCTGGGTGAGGTCGTCGGCGTCTTCGTGGTCCACCACCATCTTGCGCACATGCCAGTACACCTTGCTCTGGTACTTGCGCACGAGCTGGTTGAACGCCAAGTTGCGCGAAGCGGGGTCCTGAAACTTGAGCAGTATTTCGTGGTCTTCCAAACGGCGAAAAGGTACGCCAGGGTGGCGAAAGCTACGCCAGGGTGGCGAAAGCAGTGGTTGGAGGGCAAACCCGGCCCCGCGTTTAATGTAGGTTGCTAAAAAAAGTGGTTACTTCCCGACAAACAGTAGCCTTGCCCATATTGTAGTGAGCCCGGCGGGCCGGCGGGCGACGGGCCCGCCAGCCCGCCGCCAACACCCTACTCGCCCACTGGCAAACATCCTAAACGCCCCCGCCGCCCATGCACACCTACGCCTCCATTGCCCAGCTAGTCGTCGCCTTATCCGTTGGCTTCGTGTGGATATTCCGGTTCGATAACATCGTCAAGGAATTTCATCAGTACGGGCTGAGCGACCTGACCCGCACGATGGTGGGCAACGCCAAAATAATCCTAGCCACGCTGCTGGTGGCCGGCATCTGGTACCCGGCGCTGGTGCTGGTGCCGGCCGTGCTCATGGGCCTGCTGATGGTGGCCGCGCAGTACTTTCATTTTAAGGTAAGCAACCCCTTGAGCAAGCGCCTGCCCTCGCTGGTGCTGCTGGGGCTGTGCGTGTTCATCGCGGCCGTATCGCTCAATTTCGTTTCCTAATGAGTTTATTTCTTGGGCTTGTGCTGTTCTCCAGCCTGTCGTTTCTGGGCTACGGAATTGCGTATTTCAAATCGCCGAACATGAAAAGCGAATTTAAGCGCTTCGGCCTGGAAAAGCAGGGCCTGCTGGTCGTTATTCTGGAAATACTGGGGGCGCTGGGGCTGCTGCTGGGCCTGGCCCTGAACCCTATTATGCTGGTTTCGGCCGGGGGGCTGGCATTGCTCATGCTGCTGGGCGTGGGCGTTCGGCTCAAGATTGGCGACAGCGTACTGGTGTGCCTGCCCGCATTCGCCTTCATGGTGCTGAATGCCTACATTTTTTACCTGGCGCTGCCGCGGTAGGAATTACGGCCCGGTGGGCGCTACATTCGGGTGCTGGTGCTCAGTAGCGGCGGCTTATTGCTCTACCTCATGCGCGGCCTCAACAAAGTAACGCTCATCGGCAACCTCGGCAAAGACCCCGAGGTGCAAGTGCTCGACGGCAACGTGCCAGTGGCCCGGTTCTCGCTGGCCACTTCCGAGTCGTTTCGCGACAAAAGCGGGCAGCTCCACACCAGCACCGACTGGCACACCGTGGTGCTCTGGCGCGGGCTGGCCGAGCTGGCCCAGGCGCACCTGCGCAAAGGCAGCCTGATATACCTGGAAGGCAAGCTCAAAACCCGACACTACGCCGACGCCGCCGGCGTGCGCCACTACGTGACCGAAATCATCGGCGAGCAATTTATCATGCTCGATAAAAAGCCTGGCGATGACGGCAGCACCGCATGAGAAACACTGTTTCGCTCCGTCTTCGCCCTTCCCGCACCGAGTTTCTGGTATTTTTCCCGTTCTCCAACACCGCCATCCGAACGGCCCTGCTCGCCGCCGGGGTGCGCTACGAGCCGGCCGCCAAAGGCGCCGCCAAAGGCTACGTGCTGCCCGCCTGCCCCAGCGCCCTGGCCCCGGTGCAAGCCGCCTGCACCCACCTGGGCCTGGCCCTGGCGGTGCCCCCCGCGCCCGCGCTGGCCGTGCCCTTGCCGCCCCCCACCCCGCAGGAGGCGCTGCTTTCGCGCTACTGCCAGCACATTGTGCTAAAGCGCTACAGCCCCAGCACCCTCAAAACCTACCGGGGGGCGTTTTTGCTCTTTCTTACGCACCACGCCCCACGCCTGCCGCTGGCCCTCAGCAAACAGGATG
Source organism: Hymenobacter sp. IS2118 (assembly GCF_000715495.1). Classification (GTDB taxonomy): domain Bacteria; phylum Bacteroidota; class Bacteroidia; order Cytophagales; family Hymenobacteraceae; genus Hymenobacter. The sequence goes on from NZ_JNLX01000137.1 coordinate 21,989, forward strand.
TGCTCGATTACCTAGGCCAGCGCGTGGCCGCCGGCATCTCCGAAACCTACCAGAATCAGCTCATCAACGCCATCAAGTTCTATTACGAGCAGGTGGAAGGGCAGCCCCGGCAGTACTACGCCATTCCGCGCCCCAAACGGGCCCACCACAACCCCAAAGTGCTGGCCCAGGAAGAGGTGAAAGCCCTGCTGCAAGGCACCGAAAACCGCAAGCACCGGGCCATGCTCATGCTGGCCTACGGCCTGGGCCTGCGCCTGGGCGAAGTGCTGGCCCTCACCCCCGCCGACATCGATAGCAAGCGCATGGTGCTGTACGTGCGCGGCGGCAAAGGCAAAAAAGACCGCGACCTGCCCCTGCCCGAATCGGTGCTCTTGATTTTGCGCGAGCAGTTTCGGGAATTTCGTCCCGTTATTTACCTCTTCGAGGGCCAGCACCCCGGCGAACCCTACGGCGAGCGCAGCCTGCAGCTGGTGGTGAAGCAAGCAGCCAGCCGGGCGGGCATCCAGCGCCCCATCTCGCTGCATATGCTTCGCCACTCCTACGCCACTCACCTCATGGAAGCGGGTACCGACACCCGCATCATCCAGGATTTGCTGGGTCACGCCAGCATTAAAACCACCGAAATTTACACCCATGTCGCTCAACGCTCCCGCCCCCTTCGCCCCTCGACAGCCTCGGCCTGTAACTTGCGACTAGCGGGAAGCACTCCCAATTGGGCAGTATCCCGAAAACCACTTGCGTACTATGGACGGATTGCCGAAACTTGCACCCACTGCGAGTAGCGGTAAGCTAAATGTTGCCTGCTATTTTTCGCCACGACACAATAAACTGTAGCTATAATATTTAGACCTATACAAAACCTGTAACCGACATTAAACAAATTGACAACAAGAAATTTGGAATGAAATTATTTATACTTCTTTTTTTCGTGACAATAGTTCATTTTGCAAATGGACAAACGCCTGATAGTTCGAAAGTTCGAATTGATGGAGTTTACCAAACCAAAGCTTACATTGACAAGGAAGACAATGACACAACATATAGTTATTTGCGGTTTTACACTGACGGAAAAGTCATTAATGTAACGTCAGAAGGAACAGCTTTTGATTTGAAAGATTGGTTTAACTTAAATATGAAAAACCCTTCGGTTGGGAATTACGAAATACGTGGGGAAAAAATTTATTTTTCGACAACCAGCGGAGCGGGAACTGTAATTTATAAAGGCAAGATAAAAGACAAGCACTTCCTAATTTTAAAATCAAAAAGTCTTATCAATAGTTACAAGGACAAAGAAAAATATTACTTTATCGCAGTTCCTGACATGAAATAAAACAGCAGGCAACATGGGGTTTGGCGTTATTGGGGCAGCACGTTGAAACTTCATCTTCAGCAACATGGCATCCTCAGTTCCAGCTTGACGTTTTTCAATTTAGCTTTTAGTTGTTATCTTCATCATCAATTTTTCAATTGGGCTTTAGTTCCGGGCGGACGATTTTCAAATCCCACAACAACGCCAAGCCCTGAACGTTAGCAAAATCTCGAGTGACAGAAAGCCCCCGCAGCTACTAGCGTTGCGGGGGCTTTTTGCTGCTTAAGTAGTGGTTACTTCCGGCGCTTTATTACCGCTTCCACAGCAGCCACAGTAGCGGGCATTGAGGAGCTACTTCGTGCCGAAGCTCACGCCCACCGTCAGGTTGGTGTTGTCGGTGGGCTTGCCTTCGAGCACCCGGCTTTCGAAGGTATAGGCGTAGGTGCTGGTGAAGGCGAAGCGGGACGAGAAACGAAACCCCACCGTGGTGAGCTGCGTGGCGCGGTAGTCGCTGCGCCGGGCGATGTTGGGCTGGTAGAGGCTGGTGGAAGTGAGTGAGAATACCCGGTACGCATACGTCAGTTTCAGGCGGGTAGAATTGCGCGTTATCACCCGGTCGGTACCGTCCTGGAAGTACGTGGCCTCGCGAATCAGCAGGTTGCTCAGGGTGGCTTCGCGGCCCAGCGAATCGGAGTAGAAGGCCCAGCCCGGCCCGGCGCCCACCTGCACCCGGTTGCGGATGCCGCGCAGGTTGCTGCGCTCGTAGCCGCCGAGGCCGTAGAAGCGGAACCGCCCCTTCCAGTAATACGGCGTGGCGCTGGCCAGCCATTCCCGCTCGCGCAGCACCCCCTCCTGCTTGCCAAACGTGAAGCTGCCCGCAACCGGCAACCCAAAGTGCAGGCCGCGCCGCAGCGTGGCCGTGTGCGCGGTGGCAAACAGCGTGCGGTTGACGCCCCCGGCCGAATACTGCCCCGTGAGCTGCCCCCGGTACTCGATAATGGTGGTATCGGGCTGCTGAGCCAGGGCGGCCGGCGGCGCCAGCAGCAGTCCCCCAACCACCAGCGGCCCCACCACCAGTTGCCTCGCTATGGCGGGCCGGCC
>NZ_JNLX01000138.1 GCF_000715495.1 Hymenobacter sp. IS2118
CTGATGTTACGCAGTATTTTTCCGTTCTAACTACCGTTTTCGATGGCCTGCACCCTGGATTTGTACACGGATTATCTCATCAGCTCGACGGGCCAAACTTCGGCTACGGGCCTCTCACGCCTGTTCGATGGGCAGCTTAGTCACGACCAGGTGACGCGCTGGCTCAGCAGCGTACACTTGGATTCACGCCAGGTCTGGGGCCATGCCAAACCGCTGATTCGGCAAACCGAGCGGACGTTGGAAGCAGCCGATTTTGCTGTTCTTATCGTCGATGATTCTATTTTGGAGAAGGCCCACACCGATGCCAATGCCCTGCTCTGTACCCATTACGACCATAGCCTGGGGCGGTACGTGAAGGGGCTCAATTTCGTGAGCCTGCTCTATGTGGCCGGTTCGCTCGCCGTGCCGATTGCCGTGGAGCTGGTGGAGAAAACGCAGGCCGTAACCGACCCTAAAACCCAGAAAGTGAGTCAGAAAAGCCCGCTGACGAAAAACGAGATGCTCCGCGCCATGTTGCGCGTGGCCCAAGAGCAAGTGGCCTACGGCTACCTGCTGGCCGACAGCTGGTATGCCTCGGCTGAGAACATGAACCAGGTGCGCGCGTTGGGCCACGACTTTATTTTTGCCCTGCCCACCTCGCGCACCGTGGCCCTGAGCGAAGTGGGGCGCGGCAATGGGGAATTCCAGGCCCTTGATACGCTGGCTTTCCCGGATGGGCAGCCCTTGCGCGTCTGGCTACGGAGCGTCGTGGAGGCGGTGCTCGTGGTCCGGCAAGTCTTTACAAATAAGGACGGTTCGCAGGGCGTGTTATATCTGGTGAGCAGCGATACGAATTTGACCGGGGAACAAGTGACGGTAATCTACCAGAAAAGGTGGAAAATCGAGGAGTACCACAAATCGCTCAAGCAAAACACGTCGATGGGCAAGTCGCCTACGAAAACCATCGATACGCAGGCCAATCATTTCTTTTCTTCCATCCTGGCCTACATCAAGTTAGAGAAGATAACCCGACAATTAGGCATTGGTCATTTTCGCCTCAAAGCCCAACTTTATTTGCGCGGACTCAAAGCCATGCACTACGCGTTAACCAAAATGGCTGCGTAACATCAGTTAGTAATTAAGAATTAGTAATGAGCAATTGATGACTTTATAAATAGCTTCAATGCTTTAAAAATTGTTAATTATTCATTCCTAATTACTAATTAACTAATGAAAGCCCCCGCCCTCCGTCGTGCCCGCTTCCCCGATGTGCGCAAACAGCGGGCATACCGCCGGCTGATTGTGGGGCTGAAGCGGCTGCGGCTGCCCGGCGGCCAAGCCTCGCTCTACGACGTGCTCGACCGGATTTTGCACGAGCTGCGCCTCGACAGTCTGGAGAAGCGGGCCGCTTACATGGCCTTCAACCTCACGGTGGCGCTTTTTCCGACCATTATTTTCCTGTTCACGCTCATTCCGTACATTCCCGTGCCGAATCTGAACGTGGATATCCTGCTGTTTCTGAGTGACTTTATGCCGCGGGAGCTGTACGCGGCTACGGCCTCTACTATTGAAGACATCGTGAACATTCCGCACGGCGGGCTGCTCTCCTTTGGTTTCGGTACGGCCCTGGTGCTCAGCTCCAACGGCATCATGGCGCTGCTCGATGCCTTCGAGAAAAAATACCCCTGGTTCAAGCACCGCGGCTATTTCCGCAAGCGAATGATTGCCACAGCTTTAACCTTCGTACTGGCCCTGATTCTGGTGCTGGCTATTGTGGGCATTTTCTTCGGCACCTACCTCATCGATTGGCTGGTCTTCTATGAAATCGTACCCGAGCGTCTGACCGATTTGGTGCTCACACTCATTCGCTACGGCTCGTTGGTAGGCCTGTTTTTGAGCACCACCTGCGTGATTTACTACTTCGTGCCGCCCGTGCAGGACAAGTGGCCCCTGATTTCAGTAGGGGCCATTGTGGCCACGCTGCTCATCTTTCTTGTCTCGTTTCTCTTCACGCTCTACGTTCGGATTTTCAACTCCTACAACACGTTTTACGGGTCCATCGGCGCGCTGGTCGGCTTCATGGTATGGCTCGAATTTGTGTGTATGACCCTGATTATCGGCTTTGAAGTGAACGTGAGCATGGATGCCGTGACCGGCCGCCGCCGGAAGATGCTACTGGAGCAGCTGGCCGAAAAGGCCCGGCAGGAGGGAACCCCAACCGCCCGGTAGTATCGTACAAGCCCCTTATTGCAGGGCTTTCGTTCTGAGTGCTTTAGAAGAAATTTTACAAATATTCTTCATTATTCCTTCCGCATTCCCTATTCCTTCCTAATTTTGCACTCCCCAATCACTCGGGGAACCTGTTAGAGAGGTGGCAGAGTGGTCGAATGCGACGGTTTCGAAAACCGTTATACCGGCAACGGTATCGGGGGTTCGAATCCCCCCTTCTCTACGCTTGTTTAGTTAAGAATTGAGAGTTGTAGCAATACAACTCTTAATTTATTTAGAGAGCTGGCAGAGTGGTCGATTGCGGCGGTCTTGAAAACCGCTGACTGTAACAGGTCCGGGGGTTCGAATCCCTCGCTCTCTACATAAAACCCCGTTTCCAATATGGAAACGGGGTTTTTGATTTGCCGGGGGAGCCAGATGGGATTTCATTCCTGAGTAGTTTGGGTAGCTACTTTCAATATTCAGGGCTTGCGCACTCAAGCGCTGGCGCATGTCTGCGACGCGTTGCTCCCTGGTTTTGCATCTCCGACGCGCGGGACCAACGAGACCAACGAGAATAGCCGGTGCGAACGGTGGCGTTTGGAAACGCCAAGCCAGGAAGTCACGCGTCAGAGACGCGCACCAGCGCCTTTACGTAAGTCCTGACCCTGTACTATTGGGTTTTTGCTCGTTCAGGGCCCGAATAATAATCAAGCAGGGGGGGACAAGATTGGGCCAGGCATAGCCCCGCGCGCAGCCCACTCCTTGATAAAAGTCATGCGAAAGCCTGACATCGCGCATGCCACTTGTCGCCCGCTCCCCGGTTCTTTGCTGCTACTGTTGTGCCTGCCTCAAACTCCGCCTTATGACGCCTTCGCTGCTGATTCTCACCGATTTCTTCCGGGCTGCCAACAAGGCGCTCGACTATGCCACCAACCTGGCCGGTCCTCTTGGGGCCCGGCTTGTGCTGCTGCACGTGCGCCGCGATTCCATCCTCGACCCGGAGGTGTTCACCGGCAAGCTATCCAACCTGAGTAATGAAGCCACGGCGCTGGCCCTGAGCCAAGTAGCCGAGGACCTGGTCGTGCCGGTGGTGGTTGAAATCGGGCATGGCCGCGTGGCATTTGCCGTGGCCGATGCCGTGAGCCGGCATCACCCGCTGCTGGTGGTGCTGGGCCGGCCCGACTATTCCGCCACGCCCGACGAACTGGTGCGCACCACCGCCCTCGACATCTTGCGTACGGCGCCCTATCCCATGCTCGTTGTGCCGCATACGCTCACCAGCACGGGGCTGCCCCGGCGCGTGCTGCTGGCCGTCGACGGGGAGGATTTTACCATCGGTCCGCACGCCGGGGCCATGCGCCGGCTGTCGCGCACGCTGGGCGCGGAGCTGACGGTGCTGCACGTGACGCCGGATGCCGCCGCCGATGTTGCGGAGGACGAAATACTGGCGTCGGTGCGGCGCACAGGGCTGGGCATCGACTTGGAGACTGCGATGCGCTTCCGGCGTGTGGTGGCAGCCAGTCCGGCCGAAGGAATTCTGCACGCTGCCCAGGCCGACGAGGTGGACTTAGTGGTGTTGCTGGCGCGGCCCCGCAGCTTCTGGGGGCAGCTGTTTCACCACAGTGCGACGGCTGAAGTACTGCTGCACAGCCCGGTGCCTGTGTTGGTACTGCCTACCCTGGCCTGAAACCAACCACTGTAGCCATATCTGATACGTTCTAGTCCGCCGCCCGTCACCCCCCGGTTTTACATTAACTGAACACTCTTCGCGTAGTCAAGTCCGAACGCAAGCTCCGGGCAATATTTTTAACAAAAAAATATGGATTATTGACTATTGAAAATGCCTGTGGCCGACGTAGCCACGTTCAGGCCGGCCGATGGGCAGCAGGAAACCAACGCGATGCTGCTGCTTGAGCCAGTCGTTTTAGCAGCGGCCTGAACTTACCTTCTTTCGGCCCGCCGCTGCTTAAGGCCGTCGGCCGTGAAGACCAGTGTGCGGCTGAGGTTGCTTTCGCAGGTCGCGGTTTCGTAGGTGATGGCCGCCGTGCGGGCATTCACGAATTTGGCGGCCTGGCATATTTTCCGGCTGGGGTAATGCGCAGTTAGGGTGTGGCGCACGCTGGCCGGCAGGGCGCTCAGGGCCAGGGGCGTGCCCGTGGCTTCCACGTCGCCATTACTGGTAAACCGAACGAATTGCTGGCCGGGTCCCTGATTAAAACTGACCTGATATAGTCCCTGCGTCTTTTTCCACTGTATTTGGGTGGCGTGCGGATAATGCTGCTGCAGGGCCACGAAGGCCAGCGGCGGTACCTGGTCGGGGCTGATGAGCTGGGCGTGGACGGCTCCGGCCGTTAGCAAGAAGGCCGCGCAGCATAAGAATAAGGTTTTCATAGCAGGCACGGTCGATTTAGCACAATGGTAAAGGTGGTGCGGCCCGGCGCGGTTCCCCATGATGTTTATCAGGCGGACGGGTGAGATGCGTCATGCCTCGCACCTTGGGTAAAAAGGACCTTTGTCGGTGGCCGGCCGGCTCGGGAGTAACCGCCGGGCCACTTCTTTTTTCTTTGTTTCCTCGCATGAACCAGCGCTTTAAAGTTGTCAGCCTCACCCACCGGCACGCGCCGCTGGCCATCCGCGAGCTGCTGGCCCTGGACGCACCCGCCTGCCGCGCCCTGCTGCTCGTCATCAGCCGGGAGCTGGGGCTGGCCGATGTGCTGGTACTGAGCACCTGCAACCGTACGGAAGTGTATTATAGCGACAGTCGGGACCAGAGCGCTGCCATTGTCGGGGAGCTGGCCCGGCTGAAAAACCTGCCCGACAGCGCTTCGGTAAGTGGCTGGTTCACCAGCATCACCAGTGCCCCGGCCGCGGTGCGGCACCTGTTCGAGGTGGCCCTGGGCCTGGATGCGCAGGTAATTGGCGACCAGCAAATCGGCCATCAGGTGAAGCAGGCCTACCAATGGTCGGCGGAGGCTGATGCGGCCGGGCCGTTTCTGCACCGGCTGCTCCACACGGTGTTTTTTACCCACAAGCGGGTGCGCCAGGAAACGGGTTTCTGCGACGGCGCGGCATCGGTTTCCTACGCCGCTGTGCAGCTGGTGGAGGACCTGACGGCACACCTAGCCAGCCCGCGGGTGCTGCTGGTGGGCGCGGGCACCTTCGGGGCGGATGTGGCCCGGCATTTCGGGGCCAGCGACCGGTTTGCGCACGTCACCATCTGCAACCGGACGCGGGATACCGCCGAGGCGGTGGCCGCTGAGTGCGGGCTGCAGGTGCTGGACTTTGCCGATTTGGCCCAGGGCATTCACACGGCCGATGTCGTTATCTGCTCCGTAGCAGCGGCTGCGCCCATCATCACCCTGCCGCTGCTCGAAAACCAGGCCGTGCTCAGCCATAAGTTTCTGGTGGACCTGTCGATGCCCCGCAGCATTGCGGCCGAGGTGGAAACTGTGCCCGGCGTGCTGCTTTATTCCCTCGATGCCATTCAGAGCAATGCCTCGGCAGCCCTGGAGCGGCGGCTGGCGGCCGTGCCGCAGGTGCGGGCCATCGTTGCCGAAAGCATGGCCGGGTTGCAGGACTGGAGCGAGGAGATGGAGGTTTCGCCCACCATTCAAAAGTTGAAAAATGCCCTGGAGCAGCTGCGGCAGGAAGAAATGAAGCGCTTCGCCAAGCGGATGAGTCCTGCCGAAGCCGGCTTGCTGGATGAAATCACGAAGTCGCTGATGCAAAAGGTGCTCAAGCAGCCCGTGCTACAGCTCAAAGCCGCCTGCAAGCGCGGTGAGCCCGGCCAGCTGGTGGAGCTGCTCAGCGAGGTATTCGACCTGGAGCGCCAACCGGCCCTGACCTGACCCAGCCAGTGGCAGTGGGCTGCGTGCCGCTCAACTGCTTAACCTTATCAAAAACACCCGGCCGATGCTTCAGCCGGGTGTTTTTGGGTAGCCAGCCCCGGTACCTCAGGCGGAGCAGGGCTCGCGGAGGTCGATGAAAATGAGGCGCCAACGCCCTCCAACCCCGGCCGATTTGGCAAAGTGAAACCGGAAGCCCGTGCGGGTTTGCAGCACCGTGCGCATGGTGCGGCCCTGCGCGGCCTTGCCCTGGGCCGCCGTGCCGCCCTTCACGGTCGCGCCGGGCCAAAAGTCCAGGCTCCGAAACGTGATGGCGGGGCCGGATAAGCAGCCCGATTGGGCAAAGCCCGCGTTCTGCCGGGTTTGCAGGTCGCAGTCGGGTTCGGGCAGCTGCGGCACCGTGCGTAGCTGCGGGCAGGTCATGAGCTGTTTATCCAGCGAAAACAGGGGCAGGTTCTGGGTGGCGCGGCGGAAAACGGCCACTTCGGCCACCCGCGTCACCAGCGGCATGGCGCCGGGCTGTTCCAGAATCCAGAGGCCAAACTCCGGGTCGATGAGTTGGTTGAGCACCCCGGCATCGTGGCCGCGCAGGGCGCCTTCGAGCAGCAGCCAGGCCCCGGCCACCGACGTGTCGGCGGGCATCACCGCTTTTTCGGTGCGCGCGGCGGCGGAGTCGGGCTTGGGAACGGTGGCCGGCAAGGCCTGCACCGAGGCCTGAGCGGGCACCTCGTCGGGCATGCCGTTGGGGTTTTTGGCATCGCAGGCGGCGAGCAGCAAGGCCAGCGCGGCGCAGGGAAGGAGGGCAGAAATGCGCATGGAATCGGGAGGTAAGGGGTTGGAATGGCCTGGGCAACCTTTGCGGCTGGCAGCTGGGCGTGAGGTCTTTAAGGCTATCGTGGCGCTGCTGCCTACACCCACGGAATGGTGTGGTAAACCGAACGGGCGCTGGGCGGTGCCAATGTTTCCGGGTGCTGGGCGCAACGCGCGCAGCAGGCTTCCTGCGCCTTGTGGTACCCGGCGGCGCGCAGCACCAGCACCGGAATCTGGGTGTGGTAGGCCTGCGTTTTGGCATAGCAGGTGGCAAAGTGTTGCGCCAGCTGCCCGGCACTGGTGGGCGCAATAACCAGCAAATCGGCGTGTTCCCGGTCGCAAAAATCGTCCAGGCCTTCCAGCCGGGCCTCGTCCTCCACCAGGTGTTCGGTAACCGGTGCGGGCCAGGCCAGCTGCGCGGCGGCGGCGTGCAGGGCTTGTTTCAGGGGCCGCCGCTGGGGCCGGTCGTGGGGCGCGTAAAATTGCACCAGCTCCAGCGGTACCGGAAAAGCATCCGCCAGGGCCGAAAGCCGGTGCATCAGGCTGTTGTCCAATACCCCAAAATCGGCGGAGAATACCACGCGCCGGGGCAGGGAGCGCCGGCCCGGCGGCACCACCAGCACCGGGCAGGTTAGCAATTCGGCCAGTGCTGCGGCATGGTCGGCGGGTGTTGCCTGCTGGCAGCAGTCAATGGGTTCCAGGCCCATTACCACCAAATCGGCCGCGCACCGGATGGCCTCGGCCTGCATGTGGTCGGGCAGTACGCCCGCCAGCACCCGGTAGCTGTAGTGAATTCGCCGGCCGTTCTGGCGGGTGAGCTGCTGGTAGCGCAGACGCTCGACTAAGCTGCGCAGTCGCTGCTCCTCGGTGGCCAACACGTTGGCTGCTCCGGCGGACGCGGCGGGAATGCAGTGCAGCAGCACCACTTCGGCCGGCCAGCGCACGGCCAGCTTGTTGGCGTAGGCCAGCGCGTGTTCGGCGGCCGGCGTATGGTCGATGGGAACAAGAATGGTTTTCATAAGCAGAAACGGTGGTTGTTAGGCAAAAAAGTGGGGGCTTGAGCGGTAAGCTGCAAGCTTTTATTTTGATTGTCAATTGGTTGCTAGCGACTAAATGTGCGTTTGTCTTTGCGCAACTATTCGATGGAAGGAGGCGGTTAATGGCAATCGTACACCGGGGCTGGCTGGGCGGCGCTGGCGGTAGTCGTGGCCGGCGGGGGCAGCTGCGGGCTGAGGTAGGGAATGCCCAGCCCCAGGCCCCGCACGATGAATACCACCGCCAGCACCGAGGCCGCGTAGGGCACCGCCCGGCGCATGCGCGTGCGCCAGAGCAGCGGCACCAACCGTCCGCTCAGCGAGAGCCCGAACATGAGTGGCAGCGTGCCCAGCCCAAAGCAGGCCATGTACAATGCCGCGCCCGCTACGCCCGGCGCACTCAGCGCCCCGGCCAGTGCGAGGTACACCAGGCCGCAGGGCAGCAGGCCGTTGAGCACGCCCGTGGCGTACAGGGCAGGCAGCGTGGGCCGCTGAAACAGGCGGCCCAGGGTGTTTTTCACCCAGGCCAGCGGCCGGTTCAGCCCCAGCGCCCCGGCCAGGCGGCCGGTGTAGCGCTCCGGCACGGCCACCAGCAGCAAAATCAGCCCGCCCGAAGCAATGGACAGGCCCTGCTGCACGCCGGCCAGGCGCAGGCCCTGGCCGGCCAGCCCCGCCCCGGCTCCCAGCGTGGCATAAGTCGTGGCCCGGCCCAGGTTGTAGAGCAGGCGGCCACCGGCGTAGCGCAGCGGCGACGTCGTTTTATCCACGCCGCCGGGCAGCGCCAGGGCAATGGCCCCGCACATGCCCACGCAGTGGAAGCTGCCCAGCAACCCAAACAGGAATCCAGCGAGAATCAATGGGGGAATGGAGGAATGGAGGAATGGGTGAGTGGGTGAATGGGGCGCTTGGGTGATGACCTGCTTTCATTCACCCATTCGCTCATTCACTCATTCACTCAGCGTGAGGTCTTGTTGAAAAAAATAGGCTTGCCCGCCCGCCGTGAAATCGAGCTGGACCCGCCAGAAGCCGGGCGCCATTTTGCTGGTGTTGATGAGTTGCCGCAGGTCGGCGGTGGGTTGCAGGGGCAAGGCAAAATCCAGGGCCTGATTGGAGGGGCGGAAGAAGCGAACCTGCCCCTGCGCGGCCTGGCCCGCCAGCGCGGCGGGCAGCTGCAGGGTGAGGCGGCGGCTGGCGGCATCGTGGCGCACCTGCACGGGCGTGGGCAGGGCGGTGGTGCGGGCCACGGCGTCCATGCGCTGCTGGTGGGCCAGCTCCTGTTGGTAGTAGTCGGCGCTCACCAAGTTCACATCGGACTGCATGGCCTGGTACACCATGAAGCCGATGTAGAGGGCAAAAAGGACAAATACCGCAACGATGGCATAAGGCCAGGCGCTGGATTTGGGAGGGGAGATGGCCGGGTTAGTCATGGGTTGTTGTGATTCTGGAACGGTCGTGCTGAGCGCAGATGAAACACACCTGCTTGGTTTAGCCAGCGGCGCATCACTGCGAGGGCCCGAGAAACTTGGTGCTGGTTTCCGAAATCAGCTCGCCGTTGCTGAACAGGCCGATGCGGATTTTCTGGTTGGTGCGGTGCAGGGCGGTGCGGGGCAGCTCGGCAAAAAAGACGCCCTCGGTGCTGCCCTGCGCGGGCAGCTTCAGGCCGGTGGCGCCGACGAGCGAAATCTGGCCTTCTGCGGGTTCGATGATGCGCAGGGTAATGGGGTAGCGGCGGTTAGTTTTGTTGATAACCGAGATGTTGTAGAGGTTGGTGATGGTGTTGCGGTCGGTTTTCTGGAAGAGCTGGCCGGGCGTGCGCAGCACGGTAGCTTCCACGTTGGAGCGCGAGACGAGCAGGCCCGTGAGCACGGCCAGCAGCAGCACCAGCCCGCCCGAAAGCGCCTTCACGCGGCCCGTGAACCGGAACTTGGTGCCGTTGGCAATACCGTTTTCCGAGGCGTGGCGAATCAGCCCTTGCGGCAGGTTCACGAGGTCCATAATGGAGTTGCAGGCATCGATGCAGGCCGTGCAGTTGGTGCATTCCATCTGGGTGGCGCCATCGCGGATGTCGATGCCGGTGGGGCACACCTGCACGCACTGGTGGCAGTCGATGCAGTCGCCGGCGGTGCGCGCCTGGTTTTTGTGGAGCTTTTCGCGCGGCTCGCCCCGCTGGTAGTCGTAGGCCACCACGAGGCTGTCCTGGTCGAGCAAAACCCCTTGCAGGCGGCCGTAGGGGCACACAATGGTGCACACCTGCTCCCGAAACCGCGCAAATACGGCGTAGAACACACCCGTGAAGCCGACCATGGCCGCCAGCCCGCCCAGGTGGGCCGTGAGCGGGTCGGTCACGATGGCCACCAGCGCATCCGAGCCGATGATGTAGGCCAGAAACGTGTTGGCAATCAGAAACGAGAGGGCCAGAAATAGGACGTGCTTGGTGGTTTTACGCCAGGTTTTGTTCCAGTCCCACTCGGCGCGGTCCAGGGCCTTTTGCTGCGCCGAGTCGCCTTCCAGCCAGTACTCGATGCGCCGGAATACCATCTCCAGAAAGATGGTTTGGGGGCACACCCAGCCGCAAAACACGCGCCCGTACACCACCGTGAAGAGGATGATGAAGACCAGAAACGTGAGCGTGGCCAGCAGCAGAATGAAGAAGTCCTGGGGCCAGAAAATCTGACCGAGGATGATGAACTTCCGGGCCGGCAGGTTCCACATCAGCAGCGGCAGGCCGTTGAGCCGCAGCCAGGGCCCGGCAAACAGCACCGCCAGCAGGCCGTAGCTCAGCCACTTGCGGGCGCGGTAGAGCCGGCCGGCGGGCTTTTTGGGGTAGAGCCACACCCGCTTGCCCGCCGCATCCACCGTGGAGATGTGGTCGCGGTACGTGTCGTCGGGCTTGAATTGGGGGGAGGCCATGAGCTGATTAGTGGATAAAAAAGCACGTCATGCTGAGCGAAGGGGAGCGCAGTCGAAGCATGACGTGCTTATAAAATGGCAAACCGCTCATTACCGCCCGGCTACCGGCTAGCCAACGGCTTACCCGCCGCTTCCTTTTCGCCCTGCGGCGGCTTGGCATTGGCCGGCTTGGAGCCTTGTAAACTCAGGGCGTAGGAGGTTACCTGCAAAATCTGCTTGCCCGAGAGCTTGCCTTTCCAGGCCACCATGCCCTTGCTGGGGATGCCGTATTTGATGGTTTTGTAGACGTGGTTCACCTCGCCGCCGTGCAGCCAGAATTCGTCGGTCAGGTTGGGGCCGACTTTGCCCTCGGCGTTGGCCCCGTGGCAGGGGGCGCAGTTGGTGAGGTAGATGCTTTTGCCGCTGCTCAGGTCGGTGGCGGTGGTGAGGGCCGCGTAGGTGGTGAGCTTGGTGGGGTCGTCGGCGCCGGCCGAGACGAGCAGGGCCGCCTGGCGCATCTCGGTGTCGTACTCGGCTATCTGCAGCTGGCCATTCGTGGTGAAGTGGTAGTAGCCCACGTACCCGAAGGCAAAGGCGATGGTGAAGCCAAACCCGTATTTCCACCACGGTGGCAGGTCGTTGTCGAACTCGTGGATGCCGTCGTAGTCGTGGTCCAGCACCTCGTCCCGGTACTCGCCGCGCACCAGCCTGGCATCGCCCACCAGCAGGCCCAGCACCTTGCCGCTCCAGGTATCGTGCACCGTGGGCAGGTCGTAGAGCTGGCGCAGCTGGGGCTTCATCTGGAAGATGACGGTGAGGCCCACCAACAGCAGCACCAGCAGCAATAGCCCCAGCACGCCCAGCAGCAGCCAGAACAGCAGCTCCTGCTCGCTCATGGTGGCGGGCTTGGCGGGCGCGACGGCCGCCGGGGTTTGGGCACTTGCCAAGCCGCTCAGCAGCAGGCCGGCGGCGGTCAGCCACCCCAGCCGCATGGTTCTGATGGGCGTTAGCATGACGGTTCGGGCTTAGCGGGGGTGAGCGGCTCGTCTTCCAGCAGCGGCAGCATGCTCATGGCGGTGATGTGCTGGCGGTTGACGACCACCACGTACCCCAGCAGGCCCACGAAAAAGACGAAGAAGATGACGAAGGAAATGAGCGGGTAAATGGCAATGCCCGTGATGGACTGCAGAACTTCTCTGTACATGGTGCTTGGGATTTTGGAGGATTGGGAGGCGTTAGGCCGTCATGCAGAGCGTAGCGAAGCATCTCGCGTGCAGCAGTAACTCAATCGTTGGCTGCACTGACCTTCGGTTCAACGACGCGTGCGAGATGCTTCGCTGCGCTCTGCATGACGTTCCTGCGTGGCTACTGCGCCGCTTCGGCCGAGGCCGCCACCTGCTCGGGCTTCACCTTGATGTCGGTGCCCAGGCGCTGGAGGTAGGCAATCAGGGCCACGATTTCCCGGTCGGATTTCACGTCGATGTCCTCCTTTTTCAGCTCGGCCACAATGCCCTGGGCTTGCTTTTGGGCGTCGGCCACGGCTTGCTGGTCGTAGCCGGCGGGGTAGGGCGTGCCCAGCTGCTGGAGCACCCGGATTTTGGCGGGCAGGTCGGAGTAGTCAATCTCATTGTCGAGCAGCCAGGGGTAGGGCGGCATAATGGAGCCGGGCGACATGCTGGTGGGGTCCATCATGTGGTTGTAGTGCCAGGAGTGCGGATACTTGCCGCCCACGCGGTGCAGGTCGGGGCCGGTGCGCTTGCTGCCCCACAGAAAGGGCCGGTCGTACACGAACTCGCCCGCTTTGCTATACTCGCCGTAGCGCTCGGTTTCGGAGCGGAAGGGGCGCACCATCTGGGTGTGGCAGTTCGAGCAGCCTTCCTTGATGTAGAGGTCGCGGCCCTGTAGTTCCAGCGAGGTGTAGGGCTTCACCGCGGCAATGGTGGGCACGTTGCTTTCCACCAGAAACATGGGTACCATCTCGATAACGCCTCCGATGAGGATGGCCACCGTAGCGCCCACGGCCAGCTGAAACGGGCGGCGCTCCAGCCAGCGGTGCCAGTGGCCGCCGGTGGCGTGCGGGTCCTCGGCGGCGGGCAGCAGCGCGGGCGCTTCGGCCTTTTCGTTCACCAGCAGCGTGCCGCCCTTGGCCGTCTTGTACAGGTTGAACATCATCAGAAACACGCCGCTCAGGTAGAGCACCCCGCCGATGCCGCGCAGGTAGTACATAGGCACCAGCTGCAGCACAGTTTCGAGGAAGTTGGGGTATTGCAGCATGCCCTCGGCATTGAACTGCTTCCACATCAGGCCCTGCGTAAAGCCTGCCCAGTACATCGGAATGGCGTAGAAGAGGATGCCCAGCGTGCCCAGCCAGAAGTGCGTATTGGCCAGCTTGGTGGAGTGCAGCGGCGTTTTGTAGAGCCGCGGCCACAGCCAGTAAAGCATGCCAAACGTCAGGAAGCCGTTCCAGCCCAGGGCGCCCACGTGCACGTGCGCCACAATCCAGTCGGTGAAGTGAGCCAGGGCGTTCACGTTCTTCAGCGAAAGCATCGGGCCCTCAAACGTGGCCATGCCGTAGGCCGTGATGGCCACCACGAAGAACTTGAGCACGGGCTCGGTGCGCACCCGGTCCCAGGCGCCGCGCAGGGTCAGCAGGCCGTTTATCATGCCGCCCCAGCTCGGCGCAATCAGCATAATGCTGAAGGCCACGCCCAGGCTCTGGGCCCAGTCGGGCAGCGAGGTGTAGAGCAAATGGTGCGGCCCGGCCCAGATGTAGATAAAAATCAGCGACCAGAAGTGAATGATGCTCAGGCGGTAGGAATACACCGGCCGTTCGGCCGCCTTGGGCAGGAAGTAGTACATCAGGCCCAGGTAGGGCGTGGTGAGGAAGAAGGCCACCGCGTTGTGGCCGTACCACCACTGCACCAGCGCGTCCTGCACGCCGGCGTAGGCCGAGTAGCTTTTCATGAAGCTCACCGGCAGGGCGGCCGAGTTGACGAGGTGCAGCACGGCCACCGTGAGAAACGTGGCGATGTAGAACCAGATGCCCACGTACAGGTGCCGCTCGCGCCGCTTGGCAATGGTGCCAAACATGTTCCAGCCAAACACCACCCAAATCACCGTGATGGCAATGTCGATGGGCCACTCCAGCTCCGCGTATTCCTTGCTGGTGGTGAGGCCCAGGGGCAGCGAAATCACGGCCGAAACGATGATAAGCTGCCAGCCCCAGAAGTGAATCTTGCTGAGCACGTCGGAGAACATCCGGGTCTTGCACAGGCGCTGCAGCGAGTAGTACACCCCCGTGAAAATGCCGTTGCCGACGAAGGCAAAAATAACGGCGTTGGTGTGCAGCGGCCGGATGCGGCCGAAGGTGGTGTAGGCGTTGCCCATGTTCACCTCGGGCCTGGCCAGCTCGAAAGCCGCCAGCACGCCCACCAGCATCCCGATAATGCCCCAAACCACCGTGGCAATGCCAAAGTCGCGGACAATCCGGTTGTCGTAGAAGAAGGTTTCGATGCTGCGCGTGGGTGGCGGCACCACCAACAGCGGCAGCGAGGCCCTGATGGGTGATTCTAATTCAGCTTGCATGGGCCTGAGTAGCGTATTTTTTACTGCTTCAAAGGTCCCCCAGGGGCATTTTCGAATAGCTGACAAACGTCAGGTGAAGAGCTGATTGATGTCAGGCGGACGGGGGCTAACATCAAAAAAGGTGATTTTTGATGTTAGACGAATGCTTGTTTAATTTAGATAGGACTTACGCATTCAGTAGCTGGCGCGCGTCTCCGACGCGTTGCCCACTGGTTCCGCGTCTCTGACGCGCGGAGCTAACGAGACCAGCCGGGGCGAACGGCGGCGTTTGGAAACGCCAAGCCAGCAAGCCACGCGTCAGCGACGCGCGCCAGCTACTGAATGCGGAAGTCCTGTTAGAGATATCCGCAGTGCTATCCGTGCATAGCAATTTCAACGAGTTCTGTAACCCGCTGCCACGTTATTCCTGTCTGCTGCTCCTGCGTTAAAACGTGTCCTTCCTCAATTATCTCGACCACGGGGATGATGCCGATTTCCTGCGTGTGCAGCATCGTTTGAATATTGAGTGTTTCCGGATAGCCCGGTAGGGTGGTCTGGAGCCAGCCAAAATAAGCTGGGTCGTTCATGCGCTCCGGCTCATTCCATATTTCATTGGTGCGGCGGAAATTCGTCTCGCTCACACTCGCCCAAACGTTCCAGCAAAATCCTTCATCCGTATCGATAACCGGAATTTTAATGCGGCCCCTGATGAAAAAATGGGCGTCGTCTACCACGCACAGGCTTTCTGTGAGTTCTATTCTCTCTTTCCTTTCTTCCAGCGGCACACTGAAGTAATAATCGGGAAATTCTGCCCCGAAACACATGGGGAAATCAGCGTGAAATTCTCCGCAACGGGAGCAAGTGAAACCTTTCATAGGAGCAGTTTGGAAACCCGATTTAAGTAGCAGTGAGGCTCCAAAGATACTTTTAGCAGCTAAGGTTGCTTCTCCTGTGTAGTCTCGTCCTCAAACAGCATCCGCACGGCGGGCGTGTAGGTGTCCTCGTACTGGCCCGAGCGCACGGCCCACAGGAAACCGCCCAGAAACGTGAGAGCCACCAGCAGGCTAATGGCGATAAGCAGGAAAATGATGGTCATGGGGCGAGTGCAGGTTATAGCTGGCGGCGGCGGGCGGCGTAGCGCACCAGCAGGGTGGCAAAAACCATCACGCTGAGCGAGCTGATGGGCATGAGAATGGCCGAGGCAATGGGCGTGAGCAGGCCCCGCACCGCCAGGCTGAGGCCGATGCCGTTGTAGCAAAAGGAGAGCCCAAACGTAGCCAGCACGATGAATCGGCAGTCGCGGGCGAAGCGCAGGATGGTGGCCAGCCGGCCGAAGCTGCCGGCTTCCAGAATGGCGTCGCAGGCGGGCGAGAAGTTGGTGAGCGTTTCGGTGAGGGCAATGCCGACGTCGGCCCGCTGCAGGGCGCCGGCGTCGTTCAGGCCGTCGCCCACCATCACCACGCGGCGGCCCTGCTGTTGGAGCGCTTCCACATAAGCCAGCTTGTCGAGCGGCGACTGCTGGAACCGCAGCTCGGCCCCGGCCCCGAAAAGCTGGCGCAACCGGGTTGCATCGGCGGCGTTGTCGCCGGTGAGCAGCGCCAGCTGGTAGTGCTGGCCCAGCTCCCGCAGCAGCGCCGGCAGGTTTTCGCGGTACGGGCTGCGGATGTCGTAGCAGCCGCCCGGCTGCTCATTCAGGGCCACATACACGCGGCTTTGCTGCTCCGGTGGGGCCGTTTCCGAGGCGTTGGCCCCAACAAAAGCGGCCGAGCCCACGCGAACCCGCGTGCCGGCCACCACGCCGCCAATGCCCTGGCCGGGGATTTCGGCGTACGCTTCGACCGTAAAACCAGTAGGCCCCAAGTGCGCGGCCAGCCGCTGACTAAGCGGGTGCGTGGATTGACTGACGAGGGCCGCCACGCGCTGCGCATCGTCGGGGGAAAGGGCCGGGCCGGAGAAGCTGACGGGGGAGAGGTGGGTGTCGGTGAGCGTGCCGGTTTTATCAAAAACCAGCGTGTCGGCCCGGCTCAGGGTTTCGATGACCGCGGCGTTTTTCAGGTAAAGCTGGCGGCGGCCCAGCACCCGCAGCGCCGCGCCCATGGCGAAGGGCGTAGCCAGCGAGAGCGCGCAGGGGCAGGCAATAATGAGCACCGAGGTGAAGGCGCGCAAGGCCATTTGCGGGTCCTGGGGGTACCAGTATAGCACCGAACCCACGGCCAGCGTGAGCGTGAGGGCCACGAAGTAGCGGCCGACGTGGTTGGCGTAGGTTTCCAGGGTGGGCCGGGCTTCCTTCTCGAAGGCGGGGTTGTTCCAGAGCTGGGTGAGGTAGCCCTGCGACACTTCGCGCACCACTTCCAGCTCCACGGCCTCGCCCACCTGCCGCCCGCCGGCATACACCACTTCGCCCACGGCCTTGGCCACCGGCACGCTCTCGCCCGATACGAAGCTGTAGTCAATCAGCCCGGTACCGCGCAGCAGCACGGCATCGGCCGGAATGATTTCCTGATGGCGCACCCGGATGCGCTGCCCGGCCAGCAGCTCTTTCACCGACACCGACTGCTCGCCGGCTTTGGTGAGCAGCGTCACGGCCACGGGAAAGTAGGAGGTGAAGTCGCGGTCGAAGCGCAGGGCGTCGTAGCTGTGCTGCTGCACCCATTTGCCGATGAGCATGAAGAACACCAGGCCCGTGAACGAGTCGAAATAGCCCGGCCCGCGCTGCGTGAGCACCTCAAATACGCTGGTCGCAAACAGGGCCGTGAGCCCCAGGCTGATGGGAAAATCGAGGTTGATGTAGCGCTGCCGCAGCCCCTGCCAGGCCGACTGGTAGAAGCTCCGCGCACTCACCACCAGTACCGGCAGGGCCAGCAGCAAACTCAGCCAGCCAAAAAACCGCCCGAAGGCATCGTGCAGGCCTTCGGTGAAGGAGAAGTAGTCGGGAAAGGCCAGCAGCATCACGTTGCCGAAGCCGAAGGCGGCCACGCCCAGCTGGTAATACAGCGTGCGGCTGGCGGCGTGGGGCTGGGCGCCCAGCTCGGCCAGCGTAATCTGCGGCTCATAGTTGATGGCGGCCAGCAGCGCCACCACGTCTTTGAGGCTGGTGCTGGCCGGCTCATAGCTCACCGTCAGTTCCTTGCGCAGGAAATTCACCCGCGACTCCCGGATGCCGGCGTTCAGCTTGAACAGGTTTTCGAGCAGCCAGATGCAGGAGGCGCAGTGCATCTGCGGGATGCTGAGCGTGAGCCGGGCCAGCGTGGGCGACCGAAACGCCAGCAGCTGGCTTTGCACCGATTCCAGGTCGAGGTAGTCGAAGCGGCCGGGTAGCTCCACGGTTTTCACGCGCTGGCCGGCCTGTGCGTCGAGGCGGTAGTAGCCGCACAGGTTGCTGGCCGCCAGCAGCTCGTACACGGCCTTGCAGCCGGCGCAGCAGAAATGCAGCTCGGTCTGGCTGGTCAGCTCAATGGCCTCGTCGGGGCAGTCGTCGCCGCAGTGGGTGCAGGCAATGCGGGTCAGGGTTTCGGGGGCGGCGGTGAGGGGCACGGGCGGGCAGGCTATTGGCAGCCCCAAAGCTCCGGCCTGCGGTGCCCCGGAAAGCTGATGAATGTCAGCATGGGAGCTGATTCATTTCAGCGGCGCGTTGTTCCAATTATGAGACCTTTGCCACCTTGTCGTGTGCAGACAACCGACCGCCTCGTTTTTATCACCATGCTCAACTCCCGCCCCGACATTGCCACCGAAGCCGACGTGCGGCTGCTCGTGGATACGTTCTATGCCAAAGTCAACCACGACGCCCTGCTCGACCCGGTGTTCAACGGTTTTGCCCACGTCGACTGGCCCCGGCACTTGCCCCGGATGTACGATTTCTGGAGCGGCCTGCTGCTGGGTACCGCCCGCTACCAGGGCCGGCCCTTCCCGAAGCACATCCCGCTGCCCATCGATGCTACCCACTTTCAGCGCTGGGTGGCCTTGTTCCAGGCTACGGTCGACGAGCTGTTTGCCGGGCCGACGGCGGCGGAAGCCAAGCTTCGGGGCCAGGCCATTGCCCAGGTATTTGAAGCGCGGCTGCGGGAGCGCGGCTCCCTTAGCATTCTCTAGTCGCCGTAGTTGATGCCAGTAGAGCGGCCCTTCTCCGATATTTCGGAGAAGGGCCGCTCTTACAGATGGTAGCTGCCGTTACCGGTATATCAGAATCCGGGCCGCTTCCAGGCAGTGCAGCGCGTGGGGCGCCCCGCTGGGAATAATGACATAGTCGCCGGCTGTTACTTCGGTGGGCACGTCTTCCTGGGTGATGATGAGCCGGCCCGCCAGCACCGTCACAAACACGTCGACGGCGGCGTGGTGGGTGGGCATGGTTTCGCCGGCCACAAAGGTTTTGTAGATAATCTTCTGGCCGCTTTTGTCGAGAAGCACGAGGGCTTTTTGTTCGCCGGCGGGGGCGTGGCTGCCTGCCAGCAGGCTGCCGGATTTCAGGGGTGGGTAAGTCAAGGTCATGGCAAACAGATTTGGGATCGCAGCGAAAGTGAACCGGCGTTAGCAGCCCGCGCCTGCGCTCCCTCCGCGTTGTTCGCCAAGTCGGATTGTGGTTCCTGGTTCCTGCGTTCACAGGCGGGTGCGTGGCGGTTGCTCAGCGCAAAACTACCGTCCTCTTTCCGGCCCCCACCTGATAAATTTCACCCCCCGGCCTGAGCTTCATCAGTTGCGGCAGAGGCACTCAGCAGCCCGCGAAACGCGTCCGCCGCGTCCGCCGTGCTGCTTTATCGGGGCTGTAGGGTTGGGCATTTGCGAAACGCATTCCTAACGCGGTTTCGTAAACTTTAATTGGTAGACGAGTTTCTTAAACTCGCTAAACGCAACAGAGAAATGTTCCGAGTGCTCACGGAACGAGATGGTTGTTTAGTTTAGTGGTTTATGATAAATAGGGTACATTCAGAGTAATTACTCCTGCTTCTTGTCGAGCCCCCTTTCATGAAGACGCTCTTTAACACTCTATTCTTCTTTCTATTAGCCTATCATCAGGTTTATGGTCAGACGACTAATATTTTGGGGTCCGCAAATTCTAAAAAAGCAATTGCCATACGTACCCACACCCTTGGTGGCGTGACGCGTATTCAGGTGACTTATGCGAAAAGAAACTTTTGGGGCAGCTACGTGGCGAATGAAAGACAAAGTTTTTTAGACATTAAGACAGTGCATCAGGGGGACACTCTGATTGTCTATCCGACTCTAAATAGCGTCTCTGAAATCGACCATTCTTCCTGTTCCGACAAGCGCCCGCTCTTCATATTATCGGACTCTTTAGGCTCAGAGCGAAAAATTAACTGGCTTGTATGTGAGTTATCCCTGAAGGCGAAGCTGGTCCAGCAACGCCAGGTGGGGGCCAATGTCTTCTGGGATTATGAACTCAGCTCTCCTTTGGTGGCCTCCCATATCCCCTTCATGCGGAGATTGACGCTTGATAAAGAGTGCAACGTGTTGGAGGTGAGCATCTACTCGGATGAGGACAATAAGGACCACGATTACCACCATAACCTATAAGTAAGGTGGGAGAGCGGGCAACTAGCCGTGTTTCACCGACGCTTATGCCGGGCGCTTACCTGCTATTAAATCGCCTGCCTTCGTTGAATATTGTAGGAACCAGCATCCCTGATGCTTAGTCGTTCTAGTTTAGCGAAACGGTGGTTTCCGTTTCCTGCCAACACCCCAACCACCCCTACCACCGCGCCCGGCGCAGCTTCTCGGGCTCCAACACCCGGATGCACTTGGGCATCAATTCAACCAGTCCGTCGGCTTTGAACTCGCTGAGCGTGCGAATCAGCGACTCGGGCGCGGTGCCCACCATGGCGGCCATGTCGTCGCGCGCAAGCTGAATGCTGCCTTCGGCCCCGGCCTGTTCGTGCAGGCGGAGCAGCACGTCGGCCACGCGGCGGCGGATGGAGCTGTAGGCCATGGCCAGCAGCTGCGTTTCGCGCTCGCGCACCCGGCCCGCCAGCAGGCGGATAAACTGCTGGCCCACCGCTGTGTTGCGTAACAGCAGCTGCGTAAAATCATCCTGCGGAATGTACACCAGCTCCGCGTCATCCACGGCCACGGCCGAGTCGGTGTGCGGGGTGTGGTCGAGCAGGGCGAGGTAGCCGAAGAACTCGCCGGGGCCGTAGAGGCCGGTTATCAGCTCCTTGCCGCCGTCGGTGATTTTCACGGTTTTCACGCGGCCGGCCTGCACGAAGTACACCCGCGTGGGCTCGTCGCCTTCGAGGTACACGTCCTGCTTTTTGCGCACGGCGTGGGCTTTGCGGTCGGCCGAGAGGCTGCTCAGGTTGCCCAGGGCGCTGGCATCGTCCAGAAACTCGCCCAGGCCCTGCGTGGTGGGCGCATACTCCGGTTTGAGGTGCTGGAAGCGGTTCAGCCGCCCGCCAATGGCGCTCAGCAGCTCAGCTTTGTCGAAGGGCTTGGTGAGGTAGTCGTCGGCGCCCAGGGCCATGCCGCGGCGCAGGTCGGTGCGCTCGGTTTTGGCGGTGAGGAAGATGAAGGGCACGCCGGCCAGGTGCTTGTTCTGATTGAATATCTGAAGCACGCCGTAGCCGTCGAGCACCGGCATCATGATATCGCAGACCACTAAATCGGGCTTCGTGGCCAGGGCCTGGGCCACGCCCAGCTGGCCGTTTTCGGCCGTGAGCACCGCGTAGCCCGCCATTTCGAGCAGCTCGGCGGTGTTCTCGCGGATAATTTCGTCGTCTTCAATTAGCAGAATCGTTTTCATAGGGAATGGCGATGGTGACGGTGGTGCCCACGTTCAGGGCGCTGCGCAGGGCCACGGTGCCCCCCATCAGCTCGAGGTATTTGGCAATGATGTAGAGCCCGAGGCCGGTGCCGGGCACGGTGCTCACGTTGCGGGCCCGGAAAAACCGCTCGAACAGGTGTTCCTGGTCTTCCGGCGAAATGCCCACGCCCTGGTCCTGCACCGTGAGCGTGAGCTGCCCCGCCTGGCAGGTGGCGCGGACCTGCACAACGGTATGCTCGGCGGAATACTTGATGGCGTTGGAGAGCAGGTTGACCAGGATTTTGCGCAGCAGCGAGGCATCGAGCCGGATGAGCCCGGTGCACGTCGCCTCGTGCTCGATGCGCTGGCCCTTTTTGAGCAGCGCCTGCACATCGGCCACCGTTTCGACCAGCAGCCCGGCCATGTCCAGCGGGGCCGGCGTGGCGGCCACCCGTCCCTCCTCAATGCGGCCCACCGAGAGGAACTCCTCCAGAATGTCGTTCAGCTGCTTCACCGAGGAGCGGATGCGGTCCACGTGCTTGAGCTGCTTGTCCCTTTGCGGGCCCAGCGCGTAGTCGGCAATGAGCTCGGCTGAGGTGAGCACGCCGGTGAGCGGCGTGCGAAACTCGTGCGAGGCCATGCTCACGAAGCGCGATTTCATCTCGCCCAATTCCTGCTCGGCGGCCAGGGCCTGGGTGAGTTCGCGGCCGCGCTGCTCCAGTTGCTCCAGGGTGTTCATCAGGGCGTGGGTGCGGTCGGCCACTTTCTGTTCCAACTCGGTGTTGAGGCGGGCCACGCGCTGCTGCTGGGCCACCAGCTCCAGCTCGGCATCGTGCTTGGCCGTCACATCGAGCACGTAGGCCACCACGTAGAGTTCCTTGTCGAGATGAAAGTAGCTCAGGCTCACTTCCACCGGAAAATCGGTGCCGTCCTGGCGCTGGCCGCGCAGCACGCGGTTGTGGCCCATGCCACGCACCTGGGGGTGGGCGTTGAAGCTCTCGCGCAGCTGCTGGTGGTGGCGGCCGGCAGCGTTGGGCACCAGTACTTCGATGCGCTGGCCCAGCAGCTGGCCCGGCGCATAGGCAAACTGCCGCTCGGCCAGCTGGTTAGCCGATACGATGTCGCCCGCCCGGTCGCACACAATAATGCCGATGGTGGCGTTGGTCACCACGGCCTCGAAGCGGCGCACGCTGTGGGCCAGCTCGCGCTCGGCCTGCTGCAAGCGGCTCAGCTCGGTGATGTGGATGAGGAAGTAGGGTTTCGGGCCGTCCAGGTAGTACGTCAGCTCCAGGTGGGCGCGAAAGGCGTCGCCGGTGTGGCGACGGAGGTTGGCTTCCACGGTGTGGCGGCCTTCGCGCTGCGCCTGGTCGCATAGGGCTTGCCACTGCAGGCCGGTCCAGGGCGGGGTGCGCAGCGAGTGGTCGGGGTCGGCCAGAAACACGTCTTCCGAGGGGTAGTCCAGCAGGCGCACGCCGGCCGGGTTCACCTGCGTAAACCAGCCCAGGGCCGGGTCGTAAATCCCGAAGAATTCCTTGGACTGTCGGTAGAGCAGCTCGGTGAGGACGCTGGAAGAAGAGCTGGCGAGCATGGAAGAGGAGGGGTGCGGTGAATGCCGGCGGCGGCCTGTTTTTTGGCAAGGTCGGCACTGGCGCGGTTTCAGGCCCGGTATGTCGTTCTGGTTACAAGCCAAGAAAGCAGAAGTTGAAATCCCACGGACCGTCTTTCGGTTTGAACGCTGTTTACACCGATATGGACTGCTTCCAGCTGCTTTAAGCAGCCGCGCAGAAGTAGTCGTATTTTAACGTAGTCTGTCATGCTCTATCTGGCGTCCGCCTGCCGAATCATTTCTACCACTGCGTCAATACCGTTCAACGAGGCGGTAGAGCTGCTTCGGCTGCGCTCAACATGAGAACTTTTACTACGCAAATCAGCCGCTGGCGCGCGTCTCTGACGCGTTGCCCACTGGCCTGGCGTTTCCAAACGCCGCCGTTCGCCCCGGCTGGTCGCGTTGGCCACGCGCGTCGGAGACGCGAAACCAAGGGGCAACGCGTCGCAGACGCGCGCCAGCAGCTGAGTGCGTAAGTCCCAACTACGGTTTTTTTGCGCGAGTGCTCAAACCTGACAACTGTCAGCCCGGCGCCTGATGGGCATCATCCGGACAGCTGCCGTCAGTCGGTAAATTTGCAGCCACTTGATTTCACGGGGCCCGATGCCAGCCACCTCCTTTCCATCTTCCGTGCCCGCCGATGCCGCGATGCTACTGGTGCTGCTGCCGGCCGTGGGCCCGTCCCCGCAGGGGCGGGCGGCCACGCTGGCCGCGCTGGCGGCCTTGCAGCGGGAGCTGGGGGCGGCCATCCGGGTACTCACCGTGGACGAGCTCAGCCACCTCAGCGTGGTGCGCAGCTTCTACGCCACCGACCTGCCGTGCTTCGTGCTCGTGCAGCAGGGGGTAGAGCTGCTGCGCCAGAGCGGCCTGCCCGAGGGCGAGGGCATTGTGCCGCTGCTGCTGGGCAAGCTCGGGCGCAGTGGGGTAGCCGTTGCCTAGCGACTGGTTCTTTTTGTGGGAGAGGACGTTACGCGCAGTCGGCAGCTATTCGCCGCCGATTTCGTTGGGAACCAAGCCGAAGCGGGCCGGTGCGCTACGCTTTTGCTTTTTGGATTCCAGCTCCTGGGTTGTAAGCTAAGCAGTTGCGTAAAAGCAACCGTATGGCGCTCGGCATGACGGTGCTTGTTTTACCTATTTGGACCGGCTTTTAACCTAGCAGCTCCCGTAGCTGGTGGGTAGCCAGATGGCCGTTTTCGAAGCTTTCGGGGCCGCAATACACATGGTGGTCGTCGTAGTGGGTGATGAATTTGGCGTTGAGCACCGTGCCCCGGTTCACCCTGAAAAACTGCTCGTGCAGCTCCGGCGGCAGCAGCTGGTCGAGCACGTAAGTGAGCGAGCCCCGCATGGCGTAGGAAAGGCGCAGGGCCGGGGCCCGGAGGGTAACGTAGTTCTTGCCGGCCTCCAGGCTGGCTACTTCGCTCCAATACAGCTTCACGATTTGCCCGCCCACCTTCACGTAGAAATAGTGCGTGGGGCCGGTGGGAGGCTCGTCGGGCAGGGGGAGGGACGCCGGGGTCCGAACCATGTTGTGCGCCAGCGCCGTCTGGATGGCCGCAAACAGGGCCGCATCATTCACCGGCTTGATGAGGTAGCCGCTGGGCTGCAAGCGGGTCGCCTGGCGGATGGTTTCGAGGTCGCTGTAGGCGGTGAGGAAGATGAACGGGGGCGGCGTGGGCTGCTCGCGCAGCTGCTGGGCCAGGGCCAGCCCGTTGAGCAGCGGATTGGCATTGTGCAGGTTCAGGTCGAGCAGCACCAAATCGGGTTGGTACCGGGCAAAGGCCTGCTGGGCTTCGGCGTAGGTATAGCAGGTGGCCAGCACCTCGTAGCCCAGGTCTTCGAGCGTGAAACATAGCTCCTGGGCAATCAGGGCTTCGTCTTCGACAATGAGAATGGTGATTTTAGGCTCCATGAGGCGGGGGGCTGGGGGCGGTTTCCGGGGCGCCATCCGGAATGCACAGCTCGTAGTGGTACGGCTGGTGGGGGGGCGTGGTGAGGGTGGCCCCCAGCTGGCGGGCAAGCAGCGTAATAATCTGGGTGCCCAGCCCGCTTTCCGGGTCCGCATGGGGGAATGGGGCGGCGAGCGGCGAGCGGCCGTTGTCGGCGTATTCGATGCAGGTGCCGTGGGCGTGGCGGTGCACGCTCACCATTATTTCGAGGGTCTGCCCGTCGGTGTCGGCGTACTTAATGGAGTTGGTTACCCATTCATTGAGGATGAGCGCCAGCGGGAAATAGCTGTCGGGGGGCAATTGCAAGGCATCGGTTTGCAGGTGCGTCACCACCTGGCGGTCGTTGGCCAGGCACGCCGCTACGGCGGAAATGAGCGTGCGCAGGTGCTGGCCCAGGTTCAGGCCGGCGGAGCTGCGCAGCAGCTGGTTGTGCAGCGCGGCAATGCTTTCCACGCGCAGGCGGGCGGCCTGGAGCTGGGCCAGTACTTCGGCGTTGGTGGTGCGGCGCTCCTGCATGCGCAGCAGGCTGTAGAGAATGTGCAGGTTGTTTTTGACGCGGTGCTGGATTTCCTTGTTCAGTAGTTCTACCTGGGCCACTTTGTCGTCGAGCTGCCGGTTCACGGCCGCCACTTCCTGGTTCACGCCGGCCAGCTCCCCATTCACCACCGCGAGGTGCTGCGACTGCACCCGGGAGCGCCGGCCCTGGCGGGCCAGGTAAAAGCTCAGCAGCGAAATGATGACCAGGGCCGCACTCAGGCCCCCGGTGGTGCGGGCGCGGGCGGTGCGGGCGTCCTGGGCCTGGGCCTGCTCGCGCTGCCCGCTGGCCACCAGCTCGCGGCGCAGGCGGTCCAGGTTGCCGCCATCCACGAGGCTGTCGCCGATGCGCACAGCGATGCCCTGGTATTGGTAGGCGGCCTGGTACTGCCGGGCGTCGGCGTAGAGCCCGGCCAGCTGCTGGCTCAGGAAAAGGCGGTCGAGCCGTCGGGCCGATGTGCGGTAGGCCTGGTCTAGCGAATCGAGGTAGGGCGACGCCAGACGGCGGCGGTAGTACACGTCGAGCCGGGCCTGCACCAGGTAGTAATGCGTTAAAAAATCGTAGGAACCGGGGTCGTTGACCACGCTGGGGCGGTGCGCGAACTCGCGCAGCAGCGAGTCAGCCAGGGCATAGTTCTGCACGCCGGTGCTGCTCAGAGCCATTTCCACTACAAACAACAGCCGCCGGCGAATGGAATCGGGGTAGGTCCGGAGCGCGGGCCGGAGCTGCCGCAGCGTTTGGACGGCGCGGAGGCTGTCGGGTACTTTTTCGTAGGCGTGGGCCACCAGGTAGCGGGCGTAGAGGGCGCGGCTGCCCTGGCCCGGCAGCCGCGCCAGCAGCGTGGCCGCCCGCTGGAAATAATCGATGGTTTTCTGGGGCTCCTTGTTCCAGGCATCGTAGAAGCGGCCCCGCGCAAAGGCGGCTTCGGCCAGCAGCAGCGAGTCGCGGCCTTGGTCGGCCAGGGCCTGGGCGCGGTCGTAGTACGTCAGGGCTTGGGCGAAGGACTGGTAGCCCGACTTTTGAGCGTACACCGAGTCGCCGGCCCGCAGCAGGGCAAAGAAGGTAGCTTGCTGCGGGCGGAAGCCTGGAGTCAGGTAATCTGTGGGGGTGGGGGTAGGGGAGGCGGCCTGGGCGGTGGGCACTGGCGGCGCGGGCTGGCAGGCCGCAACCAACAGCAGCCCCAGCACACACCCGCCGCACAGCCACTGGCGGGCTAGTGCCCAGACTGTTACAAAACAACTCATGCCGCGAATTAGTAGCAAAAAACAAAGGTAGCCCGCCAGGCCCGCCGTCGCCGCCCCGACCTCAAAAATTGAGGTCGGGCCTCAAATACCTTGCTTCGGGGTGGCTTTCAGGCCCTGTTTTGTATTCCCAATCGCAACACCCGCCCGGCCGCCCGCCGGGCTTTTTGTTTTTCCGGGCCGCTGAACCCGGTGAAGCTGGTGGGCTATTCGAATCATTTTTTACCCTTTGACCCCTGTTTTTATGGAAAACCCCTTCTCCTCATTATCACGCACCAAGCTGGCCCGGCGCTGGCCGACGCTGGCGCTGCTGGCCTTGCTGCAATGGGTGCTGCCCCTCAGCACCCTGCTGCTGGCCAGTGCCTGCTACACCACTGCCTACGGGCAAGCCAGTGCCAACTCCATCTCCAGCATTGAGCCCAGCAACGGGCCAGTAGGTACCGTCGTGACCATCACCGGGTTTAGCTTCACGCTCTCTTCCACCATACAGTTTAACGACGTAGGGGCGACGAATGTCACTTATATATCAAACACTCGAGTGACAGCAGTAGTACCGGCCGGAGCCACTACGGGCCCCGTAACTGCAGTAACGAAGGGTGATAAATTCGGCGGCCCCACCTTCACGGTGGGCACGGCTGCCACCGCTCCGAGCGTGACCACGCTCGCCGCCACCGATGTGGCTGCCATGGCCGCTTCCTTCAACGGTAATGTAACGGACGATGGCGGCGCCACCATCACCCAGCGCGGGGTGGCCTACAGCAGCACCAACAGCGTGCCCACCGTTGCCGACTCGCGCACCATTAACACCGGCACCACCGGCACCTACACGCAGTATTCGGCCGGGCTCACGCCCAGCACCCTGTACTACACCCGCGCCTACGCTACCAATTCGGTGGGCACCACTTACGGCAGCGTGGTCACCTTCAGCACGGCGGCCTCCGCGCCCTCGCTCACCAGCATTGCGCCCACCAGCGGCCCGATAGGGACGGTTATCACCCTCACCGGTACGGGTTTCACCAACGGCAGCACGGTTAGCTTCGATAATACCTTCGCCGCCACCAGCGTCACCTATTTTTCGCCCACTAAACTGACGGCGATGGTCCCGACGGGGGTGAGCCCGACCTTTACCTACGCCGTGAGCGTGAGCAACGCCAACGGCACCAGCTTCGGCGGCGGCTCCTTCACCGTAACCAGTGCGCCCATGGTCACGACCAATACCCCCGACGACCTGACGAGCACCAGCGCCACGCTGGGCGGCTTCCTGCTGACCAACAACGGCACCGTGACCGAGCGCGGCGTGGTGTACAGCGCCACCAACGCTACCCCCACCACGGCCAACGGTACCAAAGTGGTCATGGACAACACGCTGCGTAACTTCTCGCAGACCGTGACGGGCCTCACGGCCGGCACCACGTACTACGTGCGGGCCTACGGCATCAATGAAAACGGCACCGGCTATGGCGGCGCCCTGAGCTTCGTGACTACGGCCGCTGCTGCCCAGGACCTGACCATCAGCACGGGCAGCGTGGACAGCCCGGTGAGCATCGCGGCCGGCACTTACGGCAGCATCAACGTGACCAGCACCGGCTTTGCCGTGCTCGGCGGCGCGGTGGTGGTGAACACGGCCTTCACGGTGGATGGTAGCCTCGATACCAACTGCCAGGCCCTGACCGGCGCGGGCAGCTTTACGCTGGCTAGCGGAGCCACGCTCGTGGTATGCGATGCCGACGGCATCAGTACTGCCGATGCCACCGGCGCGGTGCAGGTAACGGGCACGCGCAGCTTTGGTGAAGAAGCCAACTACTACTATAGCGGGCCCACGGCGCAAAGCACCGGCGACGGCCTGCCCGCCGAGGTGCGTAGCTTGACTACCGACAATAACCGGACCCTCACCCTCACGCAAAACCTGGATATCCGCCAGGTGCTGGCCCTGGATGGGGACGCCGATTTCGCTACCAACGGCCAGGACCTGACGCTGCTCTCCGACGAAAGCGGCACGGCCCTGCTGGCCAACCTGGGCCAGGGCAAGACCCAGGTGCGCGGCGAAATCACGGTGCAGCGCTACATCGACCCCAGCCTGAATGACGGCCTGGGCTACCGCCACCTGAGCGCTCCGGTCTTCAACCTGACCGTGGGAGCCTTTGCCCCGTTGCGCCGTGTCCTGGTAACGAACCCCGACTACAACACGGCCAAAGCGCCCGGCACCGTTTCGCCCTTCCCCACCATTTTTCGCTACGACCAGGCCCGGCTGGCTACCTCGATGGCCACTACCCTTTCGGCTTTCGACAAGGGCTGGCTCTCGCCGACCGACCGCAGCGACGACGCCCCCCTGGGCAGCACCGGCTTCACGGTGCAGCTGCCTGGCGCGGCCACGCTCCGCTTCATTGGCATACCGAGTCAAAGCGCGGTTCGGCTATTTCTCGACCGGGCCAGCGGCGCCACGGCTGCTGACGCGGGCTGGAACTTCATTGGCAACCCCTTCGCCTCGCCCCTGGATTTCAGTACCATTACCGCCAGCCAGCGCACCAACGTGGATGCCGCCTTCTACACCTTTGAGAGCACCAGCCAGTACGACGGGCAGTACCGCAGCTACGTCAATGGCGTGGGCGCAAACCCGCTCATCGGTTCCAGCCAGGCATTCTGGGTGCGCGTGAGCGCCGGCCAGACCGAAGGCAGCCTGCTGCTGACTAATAACAACCGGGTGACCGAATACAACCGGCAAGCCCCCGTGCGCCGTGGCACCGCCGACCAGCGCCCCCAGGTGCAGCTGCAGCTGGCCGGCCCCGGCAACAAGCAAGTCGACAACCTGTTCGTGTACGCTCAGGCCGGTTCCACCGCCGGTTTCGACGGCGAGTTCGACGCGGCCAAGCTGGCCAACACCACCGGCCTGAACCTGGCCACGCTCACCCCCGCCGGCCAGCAGCTAGCCGTTGATGGCCGGGCGGACTTCGCCACCGCCACCAGCATCCCACTGTTTGTGGGCGTGCCCACCGCCGGCCGCTACACCCTGAGCGCCGCCACGCTGGCCAACCTGGATGCTACTCACGTCGAGCTGGTCGATAACCTGACCAACACGCGCACGCTGCTCACGGCCGGTAGCAGCTACGCCTTCACCCTGACGGGCTTCACCGCTCCCGGCCGCTTCTGGCTGAACCTGCGCCCCACCGCGACCCCGCTCGCCACGGCCGCCCAGGGCCTGGCCGCGCAGGTACTGGCGTACCCCAACCCGGCCCACGGCCAGTTCACGGTGCTGCGCCCGGCGGGCAAAGTAGCCGCCGCCGTGCTGCTCAACAGCCTGGGCCAGACGGTGCGCACGCTGACGCTGCCCACCGCCGAAACGGTGGTGAGCCTGCGGGGCCTGGCCAGCGGGGTGTACACCCTGCGCTTCACGCTCGACGGCCTGCCCGTTACCAAGCGCATTGTTATCGAGTAATGCCGCTTTCCCGGCGTCCCGGCCCGGATGGGGCGGGACGTTCAGGGATACCTTTTCGCCGCTTTCACCTGTTCTTATTTTCTTTATGAAACGCATCTGTATATTTCTCTTGGTGCTGGCGAGCGCAGCAATGGCCCAGCAAGCGCTGGCCCAGCCCAGCAGCGGCGGCCCCCGGCCGGGCGACGCCGCCGGCCCCACCACGGTGCCCATTGATGGGGGCGTGAGCCTGCTGCTGGCCAGCGGGGCCGCTTACGGATTGCGCCGCCTGCGCCCGCGCCGCATCAGCTAGGCTGCTGGCTCCATCCCGATTGCGGCCCCGGTGGGCTGCCTTCCTCAAACCCAACTGTAGGGGCCGTTCTGGCTGCTGCAGTTGGGTTTGTCGTTTCTGGTGGGTAACGCAGGGGCATTCACCACCATTTCCGGCCGCAGCCCCTCTTTTGAAAAGCCAGGAAATAACTGTGCGTAAGTTCTGGGTTAGCAAAAACACTGCGTAATTCCGCTTCGGAAATGGTAGAGAAGACAGCTTCCAGCTTTCATTTTTAGCTCCCCAAAAACCATGGCAGACAATTGATTGGAGCCGGATGGGTGCCCGCAAGTGCCCGCTGCCTGGGGAGGTAAGTCCTCTTTTGGGGGCTGCACCCGAAAGCTATGGGCTGTTGGTAATGCCTTGGATTGCTACGCGTAGCTTATGCAAAACAGCTCCTGAGAATGTAGCGCGGTCGTGTGGACTACTAAATCTTCCTATAACCTTGGAGAGAAAGTTTGGGTATAGAATCGAAGCCTGGTCTGGTTTTTACCCTCGTGGTTTACTATTTACAGGCTGCTTTTACCACCCAAACAGTTTTCTATGAGTTATTTACGTACCGCAAAAGCGGCGTTGCTGGGCGTTGCCCTACTGGGAAGTTTACCCGGCTACGCCCAAACGGCCGACCGCAAAACGGCCATCAGCCTTTCCGGCAGCGCGTTCCAATACAAAGGCAACTATGGCTCCCATTTCTGGGATTTGGGCAAAGCCAACGGCGGGCCCGGCCTGGGCATCAGCCGCTACCTCACGCCGGGCCTCGACCTGGGCCTGCACCTGGGCTACGTGGAGCTGAAAGGCAGCCAGCCACAGAGTGCCGCCAACAGCTTCAGCACCAACCTGGCCACCGCCAACCTGGGCCTGAAACTCAAGCTAAACAACGGCTGGGCCATTAAGGAAGACGCCGTGGTTCAGCCCTACCTGATGCTGGCGCCGGGCCTCTCGTACCTGAGCCGCGAAGGCACCGTGCGCGGCAACAACGTGGAAGGCAACGCCATGCTGTTTGATATTTTTGGCGCGGCGGGTATCAATTTTCAGATAACCGACGGCATCGGCCTCTTCATTCAAACCGGCCAGCACGTGCCGCTGGGAGCCAATATCGACGGCGAGCCCAACCGCGACGACGACAGCTTCGACGACCGCTACCTGCAGCACACTGCCGGCCTCACCTTTTCTCTGGGCAAAGCCAAGGACACCGACGGCGACGGGGTTTCCGACCGCAAAGACAAGTGCCCCAATACGCCCACCGGCGTAGCCGTGGACCCCACCGGCTGCCCCCTGGACGGTGACGCCGACGGTGTGCCCGACTACCAGGACAAATGCCCCACCGAAAAGGGCCTAGCGGCGCTCGAAGGCTGCCCCGACCGTGACAACGACGGCGTGCGCGACGGCGACGACGCCTGCCCCGATACCCCCGGCACCATGGCCCTCAAAGGCTGCCCCGACGCTGACGGCGACGGCGTATCGGACCCCAACGACAAGTGCCCCGACACCCCAGCCGGCACGCAGGTAGACGCCTCCGGCTGCCCGCTGGTGCTGGACCAGGACGGCGACGGCATCCCCGATAACCTGGACAAGTGCCCCGACACCGCCGCCGGGGCCCGCGTTGATGCCACGGGTTGCCCAATGGTTATTGACCCCGCCATTCAGGGCCTGGAAGTGCCCATCCGCTTCAAAACCAACAGTACCGTTATCGAGCGCAGCTCGTATCCGGCCCTGAATAAGATGGTGAACGCCCTGAACGAGCGGCCCGACTACAGCCTCCGCATTACCGGCCACGCCGATAGCCGCGGCACCGACGAGTACAACCAGGGCTTGTCGGAGCGCCGGGCCGAAGCAGTGAAACGCTACTTCACGGGCAAAGGCCTGGATGCAAGCCGCATCCTGACCGAAGGCCGGGGCGAGGCCGAGCCAACCGCGCCCAACACGTCGGCCGCTGGCATGTCCCGCAACCGGCGCGTGGAGTTCAAGTTTGACTTTGTGCCCACGCCCACGCCGCTGCCCTAGTCAGGCGTAGCTGAAGCAGTAGCAAGCCGGCGGATTGAGAAGGGGAATACTCCTCTTTTCAATTCGCCGGCTTTTTTTGCGTGGTTCCCGGCCCGAACACCGGGCTTGGGCCGGATGCGCCGGCCGAAGTGGGGGCAACGGTGGCGGGTCATTTGCCGTTGGAGAGCTTTCGGTTGTGCTTAAATTTCCTATGGTTCGTTTTCTTTTTCTGCTGCTGGCTGCATCGCTGGCTTTTGCGGCCCGTCCGGTGGCGGCGTATTCCGTGCTCACCCACCAGGCCAACATCGATTCGACCTGGGAGCGCACCCTAATGCCGGCCCTGCAGCGGCGCTACCCCGGCGGTACCGACGAAGAGATGGCAGATGCCAAAGCCTACGCCTACGGCGGGGCCATTATCCAGGACATGGGGTATTATCCATTTGGTAATGAGCTGTTTACCAATCTGACGCATTATGTGCGGTCGGGCGATTTTGTGCGAAACCTGATAAGTCAATCGGAGAACCGCAACGACTACGCTTTTGCGATGGGGGCCCTGGCCCACTACGCGGCCGACATCAGCGGGCACGCCGACGGCACCAACCGCGCCATGGCCAGCGTGTACCCGGAGCTGGCCGCCAAGTTTGGCCCGTCCATCACCTACGAGCAAGCCCCCAAGCAGCACACGCAGCTGGAGTTTGCCTTCGATGTGGTGCAGCTGGCCAGCGGCAAGTACCGCACCCAGGAATACCACAAAAACTTTGGCTTCAAGGTGAGCAAATCGGTACTGGAGCGCGCTTTTTTGCAAACCTATGGGCTGGAGATGGGCAAGGTGATTGCCAACGTGGACCTGAGCATTGCCTCCTTCCGCTTCGCGGTGAGCCAGCTCATTCCGACGGCCGCCCGCGCCGCCTGGCACTACAAGCGCAAGGACATTATGAAGCTGAGCCCCGGCGCCCGGCGGCGCGACTACCTCGAACGCACGAGCCCGCGTCAGTTCGAGAAGGAATACGGCACCGAGTACGAACGGCCCGGCTTTGGGGCCCGCATTATTTCCTACTTCATTCGGGTGCTGCCCAAAATCGGGCCGCTCAAGCCTTTTGCCTTCAAGCTGCCTACTCCCGAAGCCCAGGCGTTGTTCAAATCCAGCTTCCGGGGGGTTATGGCTAATTACCGGGCCGATATAGCCCGGCAGCCGGCCGATACCTCCGCTTCGCCTCTCACCCTGCCCAATACTGACTTCGATACCGGCCGCCCCACCCGCGCCGGCTCCTACGCCCTGGCCGACGAAACCTACGGCGAATGGCTGCGGATGCTGGCTAAGGACAAGTTTGAAAAAATCAATCCCAAGGCCCGCCAAAATATCCTAACCTTTTACAATGACGAACCCAAAACCCCGGCTTCGAAGGAGGAGAAGGAGGCCAGCAAAATGCGCGAAACGCAGGAAGCCCTGGCGCAGCTGCGGGCCCTGAAGTAGGCTGCGGCAGCCAGGGGGGCTTGTCGGGCAGTAGAGGCGGCCGGCCGGAGGTGCTTACCTTTCCACAGCGCCGGGTAAGCGTTGTGGCCGGCTATTGGCGATTGAAAACCTTTTGAACCACCTGATATTGCTACTCCGTATGAAATCAAACGTACGCTTGCTCGTGCTGCTGCTGCTATTCGGGCTGGGCGCCGCCCCCGCGGTCGTGGCCCAAAACCGGGCTGCGCGTTCTGAGAAACACGCTTACCACCAAACCCAGGTGGTGCCGGTGTTGGGCCAGCAGCGGCTAAAGCTGGAGGCCCAGCTAACCGCCGCCGACCAGGCAGCGCTGGCCACTTACCGTCGCCAACTGAAAGAGCTGCGGCAGCAGCGCCACGCCCTGCGGCAAAGCCTCGCCCCGGCCGGCCCCGGCACTACCCGCCCCGCGCCCACCGCTAACCAGTTGTTGCTGCGCCAACAGTTATCGGCCCAAACCAAAACCCTGATGCAGGCCGTGCGGGCCATGGCCCAGCGCTACCAGCCCGTTATCAAGCAGCTAGCCGAGGAGGTGCAGCCACAGCAGCAGCAATGGGTCGCCGACTTGCGGGCCATCACCTTGCGGTATGCTACGCCCGAACAGCAGCAGCGCCTGGCCGCTCAGGCGCCGCGCCGGCTGCAGCGCAGCGCTTATTTTAGTCCCACTGCCTTTTTGCTTCGGGAGGCCCCGGCCGCCCTGGCGGCAACCATTGCCGCGCGCCGCGCCGTCAGTTCCAGCCTCTATCCTAATCCCGTGGCCACCACCGGCCAGCTCGATTTTGAGGTAGCAGCCGCGGGTGCTGTGGCAGTGGCGTTGCTCGATGCCCAGGGCACCCAACTGCGCACGATGATGGCCGAGTCCCAGGCCGAAAAAGGGCCGCGTACCCAGCAGCTGGATTTGCGCGACCTGCCCGCCGGCCTGTATTTCTACAAAATCACCACCCCAGCCGGTAGCGAAACCAAACGCTTTATAAAAGAATAAAGCCAGCTACAGAACTCGCAAGCCTTGCTACTCTCGCACCAGCCCGCCGCTCAGGCGGCGCAGGGCAATTTCGGCCTGCTTGGCGGCATAGCGAATGTCGAGCAGGCGGGTTTCGGCATCGAGCTGGTTGCGCTGGGCTTCGCGCAGTACCAGCGGCGTGAGCAGGCCCAGGCGGTAGCGTTCCAGGGCAATGGCCACGTTCTGGCGGGCCAGCTGAATATTGGTTTCTTCGAGGTCGAGCAGCTGCAGGAAGTTCCGGTACTGGGCAAATGCCGAGGCCGCGTCGGCGTCGAGTTGGAGCGTGGTTTGGCCTAGGCGGAGTTCGCCTTGCTCCTCGGCCACGCGGGCGTTTTGTTCCAGCCGCCGGATGTTGAAGCCGTTGAAAATGGGCACGCTGGCCGTAATGCCGTAGTTCAGGCCCTTCACGTTGTTGATGCTGGTGGTGAGCACCGGGCCGGTGGGCAGGTTAATGAACTGCGCGTTGTTGATGTTGCGGTTCAGGCCGTAGCCCGTCACAAAACCGATTTGGGGAAAGCGCGAGGCCCGCACCAGCCGGCGGTTGTACGTGGCCACATCGAGCCCCAGCTGGGCCTGGGCTAGGCGCGGGTTGTTGGCCTTGATACCGGCCGTGATGGTTTCCTCGCGCAGGTCGCGGGTCACGGTCAGGCTGTCGCTGGGTGCGAAATCGAGGCGTGGGGTGCGGCCCAGCAGGTTGTTGAGGGTGATTTTGGCAGCCGTCAGAGCTTGCTGCTGCTGCAGGAGCAGGCTGCGGTCGGCGTTGTAGTCCACGCGGGCGGTCAGGACCTCTACCTTGGCCGCTACGCCCACGTCTACCTGGGCCTGGGTGAGGTCGATGCGGGCCTGGCCGATTTTTAGCGCCTCTTCCAGCGACTTTATTTTGCCGCCCTGCCGCACCACGTCGTAGTAGGCGTTGGTCACGTTCTCTACGGTTTCCTCCACCGTGGCGCGGGTGATTTGCTGCTGCTGCTGGCGCAGGGTTTTCAGCCGGTCGTAGGCAATGAACATGCCCAGGCCGTCGAATAGCGTCCAGCCCAGCGTTACGTTGGTATTCAGTTGGTTGGAAGTGCCCCCGTTTATCACGCGCGGCTCATTCGTTCCAACGGTAGAAGTAATATCGTTTCGGTTGAACGTGCGGGTGAGGTTGGCGCTGATGTTGGGCAGCTGGCCGGCATTACCGCGCGTCACGTTGTTCGCGGCAATCACTTCATCCTGCCGCGAGAGCAGAATGCCATAATTATGCTGCAGCGCCGCGCTGATAGCGGCTTGCAGCGACAGCAGCGGGGCCGGCGCCACGGTAGCCGGCCGGGCCAGCTGCTGGGGCCGCGCCACCGGTACCTGCTGTGCCGCAGCTGCGAAAGGAAACAGGAAAAGGAAGAAGCGAAAAGATTTCATGCAAAGGAATTCGGAGCAAAAAACGTCCCCTCCTTGGTAAGGAGGGGAGTACGACCTTAGGCCGATACGGCGTCGGCTGGTTTGGACTTGTGCTTTTTGGCCGTGGCGAAGTACGAATACATCACCGGTACAATGTAGAGCGTGAGCACCGTGGCAAACAGCAGTCCGCCCACCACGCCAATGCCCATGGCCCGGCGGCTGAGCGCGCCCGCGCCGGTGGCAATGGCAATGGGCATAATGCCCAGAATGGCGCACAGCGAGGTCATCAGAATAGGGCGGAAGCGCGCCGTAGCACCTTCAATGAGGCCGGTCATGTAATCCACGTTGAACTTCTCGACGCGCTGGTTAGCAAATTCCACGATGAGAATGCCATTTTTGGTCACGAGGCCAATCAGCATGATGATGCCGATTTGCGAGAACAGGTTCAGCGTCTGGTTGAAGTACCACAAACTGAGCAGCGCGCCCGAGAGCGCCAGCGGCACCGTCACCATGATGATGACCGGGTCGCGGAAGCTTTCAAACTGCGCGGCCAGCACCAGGTAAATCAGCACCAGGGCCAGGCCAAAAGCGAAGAGCAGCGACGAGGAGCTTTCCTCAAAGTCGCGGGAAGTGCCCGCCAGCTCGGTGGTGAAGGTGTCGTCGAGGTTTTGCTCGGCAATGGCACGCATGGCCGCGATGCCGTCGCCCAGGGTTTTGCCGGGGGCCAAGGAGGCCGAGAACGTGGCCGAGTTGTAGCGGTTGAAGCGGTAGAGCTGGGGCGGCGTGCTGCTTTCTTCCAGCCGGATTACGTTGTCGAGCTGCACCAGCTCGCCGGCGGCGTTTTTCACCGACAGCAGGCGCACGTCCAGCGGCTGGTTGCGGTCTTCGCGGGCTACTTGGCCAATAATCTGGTACTGCTTGCTGCCCCGGATGAAGTAGCCGTAGCGCTGGCCGCTGAGGCCGGCCTGCAAGGTTTGAGAGATGCTTTGCACCGAAATGCCCAGGCTTTGGGCCTTCTCGCGGTCGATGTTCACGCGCAGCTCGGGCTTGTTGAACTTCAGGTTCACGTCCACGAACTGGAAGGTGGGGTCCTGGCGGGCCAGCTCCAGAAACTTGGGCACCACTTCGCGCAGCTTCTCAAAGTCCTGGGTTTGCACCACAAACTGCACCGGCAGGCCGCCGCCGCCGCCACCAATGCTTTGGTCCTGCGACACCGACGTGCGGGCGGCCGGTAGGTTCTTCACGCCCGCGCTCACGGCGTTGGCCACCTGGTCCTGGGTTTCGGTGCGCTCTTCGGCCTGCACCAGAATGACGCGGGCAATGGCCGAGTTGGAGCCCCCGGCAAAGCCCGGCGAGGTCACTGTAAACACGCTGTTCAGGTTTTTGGCGCCGGCCGAGTCTGTTGCCACCCTGGTCAACTGGTCAACATAATTGTCCATGTACTCGAACGAAGCGCCTTCCGGGCCGGTCGCGTTGATGTTTACGCGACTGCGGTCCTCCACCGGGGCCAGCTCCGAGGGAATGATTTTCATGAAGCCCCAGATGCTGCCGCCCGTCACCACTATCATCACCCAGGCCAGCCAGCGGTTGCGCAAAAACGAGCGCAGACTGCCCTGGTAGGCATTAATCATGCGTTCGAAGAACGGCTCGGTTTTGCGGTAAAACCAGTTGTGCGTTTCCTGCCGCTTGAGCAGCTTGGCGCACATCATGGGCGTGAGCGTGAGCGACACGAAAGCCGAAATCAGCACCGAACCCGCCACCACAATGCCGAACTCGCGGAACAGCCGCCCCGTGATGCCCGTGAGGAACACCACCGGCAAAAACACCGCCGCCAGCACCACCGTGGTGCTCACCACGGCCACCAGAATTTCTTCGGTGCCCTTGATGGCCGCTTCCTTGGGCTCTTCGCCGTCCTCAATGCGCGAGTAGATGTTTTCCAGCACCACAATGGCGTCGTCCACCACCAGGCCAATGGCCAGCACGATGGCCAGCAGCGTCAGCACGTTGATGGAGAAATCAAGCAGGTACATCACGAAGAAAATACCAATCAGCGACACCGGAATGGCCACCACCGGAATGAGGGTGGAGCGCCAGTCGCGCAGAAACAAGAAGATGATAACCACCACCAGCACAAAGGCTTCGATGATGGTGTGCTCCACCTCGCTGATGGAGTTGCGGATAAATACCGAGTTGTCGATGCCCGGCCGCAGCTTCAGGTCCGAGGGCAAATCTTTGCCGTACTGCTTGAGGCGCTTGTTGAACTCGTCGGCAATCTCAATCTGGTTGGAGCCCGGCTGGGGCACCACGGCCAGGGCCACGCCCGGCACGCCATTTACCCGGAAAATGGTCTGGTCGTTTTCCGGGTACAGCTCGGCGTAGCCAATGTCGGAGAGGCGCACGAGCGAGATGTCGTCTTTGCGGATAATGAGGTTGTTGAAGTCCTCCACCGAAGTCAGGCGGCCCATGGTGCGCAGCGTGAGCTGGGTGGCCGCGCCCTGCACCGAGCCGCTGGGCAGCTCCACGTTTTCGCGGGTAAGGGCGGCCTGCACGTCCACGGGCGACACGCTCAGGGCCGAGAGCTTCACTGGGTCCAGCCACAGGCGCATGGAGTATTTCCGCTCGCCGTACACCCGCACCTCCGACACGCCCGGAATGGTCTGCAGCCGCTCCTTGAGGGAGTTGTTGGCGTAGTCCGTGAGCTCCAGCAGCGTGCGTTTATCGGAGTTGAGGTAGGTGATGACGATGGGCTGCGAGTCGGCGTTGGCCTTGCTCACCACGGGCGGGTCAATGTCGCGCGGCAGGCGGCCCTGCGCCCCCGATACCTTGTCGCGCACGTCGTTGGCCGCCGTTTCCAGGTTGTAGTCGAGGTCAAACTCCACCGTAATCTGGCTACGGCCGTCGCGCGAGTTCGACGTCATGTTCTTGATGCCGGCAATGCTGTTGAGGGCTTCCTCCAGCGGCTCGGTCACCTGGCCCTGCATCACGTCGGCCGAGGCCCCCGTGTACGTAGCCGACACCGTGATAATGGGCGGGTCCACGCTCGGGTATTCTCGAATACTGAGGTAGCGGAACCCAATCACCCCAAAAATGATGATGACCAGGCTCATCACAATGGCGAGAACCGGCCGGTTGATGCTAGTGGTGGAAAGACTCATTTCTTTTTAATATAGGGCGATAAACTCCCCTCCTTACCAAGGAGGGGACGTTCAGCCGCAAGGCTGAACCGGGGTGGTTGTGGCGTTGCACGAGTTGGGCATACGAGGCAGTTGAAAGAGGCCACTTTTACAGCCCTAATGCCAACCCTGCGGTGGCACCACCCCCGTTCGAGCCGTTGAGTCAAAATCCCCTCCTTAGCTACGCTGACCTTCGGTTGGTAAGGAGGGGATTTTGACTCAACAACTACTTCATTACACGCACAGCGTCACCCGGCTTCACCTGCAAAATGCCGGTTCGAATCACCGTGTCGCCCACCGCAAGGCCTTCCGTTATTTGAATGACCTTATCGGAGCGAATGCCGATTTTAACTTTCTGCGGTACCATTTTGCCGTTCTTCACCGTGTACACGTTGTAGCCGCTGGCTTCCGGAATCACGGCTTCGGTGGGCACTTGCAGGGCGGTTTCGGTTTCGCCCAGCTTCAGGTTTACCCGCACGAAAGCGCCGGGGCGCAACTCGTTGTTGGTGTTGGCGAAGCGGGCGCGCACGGGTTGGGTGCGGCTCACGGGGTCAATCTGCGGGTCGATGGCGTACACCTTGGACTCGTAGGTCTTGTTGGTGGTTTCGTCCACCACGCTCACCACGTCGCCCACCCGCACGTTGGCGGCAAAACGGCCGGGTACGGCAAAGTCAATCTTCACGGGCCGCACGCGCGAGAGCGTGGTGATTTCGGTGCCGGGGCTCACGTAGGTACCCACCGTGGCCGTGCTCAGGCCCAGCACACCGGAGAACGGGGCGCGCACGTAGGCTTTGGCCAGCGTGGCACGCAGGGCCTGCAGGTCGGCCTGGGCCGTGAGCAGCGCGTTGTTCGACTGCTCGTATTCCTGGGCGCTGATGTACTCCTTGTCCAGCAGGGTGCGCTGGCGCTTTTCCTGGTCGCGGAACAGCTTGATGTTGTACTGTTGCTTCTGGATGGCGGCCTGGGCTTCATCCGCATTGATGCTGAACAGGAGCTGGCCCTTGCTCACCGCCTGGCCTTCCTTAATATTAAGGCTGGTGATTTTGCCCGACAGCTCGCTTTTGATGATGACGGATTCCTCGGCCAGCACGGAGCCGGTGGCCGCTACCTGGTCGGTGAGGCTGGTGGCGGCCACCACGTACACCTGCACCGGCACGAGCTGGTCTTTGCCGCCCGCTCCGCCCTTTCCGCCCGCGGCGCCACCTTTTTTATCGCCTCCCGCGCTGCTGGGGAAGTAGGTCATTTTTACAAAAACCAAACCGGCAATGACCACCGCCGCCAGCAGCCAGCCCAGCCAGCCGCGGCCTTTGGACGGCGGGGTCTCGGGCTCGTACTCGTAAAGCGGAGGAGCCGCGCTGGGGCCGGGCGTGGTCGTCGTATCCCACTGCGGGGCAGGGGCAACGGTGTTGGTTTCAACTGGCATAGATGGCAAGAACGCGCAAGCGGCAACGGATGTTTAAGGCCGGCCCTGACGCCCGCGCAAAGCGGCGGGAAGGGTGGTTGGCCAGGGCGTATATAGTGCAAATTTTGCCCGAAAGGTTGCTCCCTGCCACATAAAATAGACGTAGGGCGGCATCACCCGGACCGAAACCTATCTTCGTCCCGATGAAGCCAACTGCCCAAACCGCCCCCGAACCCCGCAATTTTTTTCAGGACGTGCACGAAGTCGTGCGCCTTATTCCGGCCGGCCGGGTGAGCACCTACGGCACCATTGCGCACTACCTGGGCGCCCGGCACGGCGCCCGCACCGTGGGC
Source organism: Hymenobacter sp. IS2118 (assembly GCF_000715495.1). Taxonomy (GTDB): domain Bacteria; phylum Bacteroidota; class Bacteroidia; order Cytophagales; family Hymenobacteraceae; genus Hymenobacter. The sequence goes on from NZ_JNLX01000138.1 coordinate 40,923, forward strand.
TACGCCCTGATGGCCGCCCACACCGCCGACCAGTACGTGCCCGCCCACCGCGTGGTAAACCGGCTGGGCCACCTCACCGGGCGCCTGCATTTTGCCACCCCCACCGCCATGCAGGAAGCCCTGGCCGCCGAGGGTGTGCGCGTGGAAGAAGACCGGGTGGTGGAGTTCGCCCGGCTGTTCTGGGACCCGCAGGTGGAGCTGGCGTAGCTAGGGCTTGCGCGGTCGCTCCAAAGCATCTACTTCGGCTTCGCCCTGGCGGGCAGGCATTAGCTGCCAGGGGCTGAGGGCGGAGTTGGCTACCAGCTTCACGTAGTTGGCCGTGGCCACATTCGGTACCGCCAGGAGCGTGGGGCCGCCCACCTTCCCCAAGCTCAGGCGCACTGGACTGCCGTAGTGCGGGCAAGCCAATTCCACATATTGGCCCGGCTTCAATTGCCCTATCTCTTTGTCGGCGAGCAGTATCCGTTGGGGTTCCTCCAAGCCACCCAGTGGCCGGTAAACGTAGATGAAAGCAGAGTCAGCCCGCTGGGGCTGGCCGGGCGGCGGAAAGAGGGCCGTCTGGCCCGTGCGCATGTCAAGCGCATAGGCCACTGGTTGGCCAGTGTCATCCTCTTGCCTGTTTGGAGCCGGTTTGCCCGTCATACCGCCGGGCTTTACATTATAGCCCAAAGCGCGTTGGTTCGCCGCCATTACATTCAGCGGAGCAGGACCGATAAACGTGTAAAAGTCACGTTGGGGCACCAACTGATAGTACATGTTCTGCCCACGAGATGGGTATTTTTGGCGCAAGTATAGGTGGCGGCCATCGGAGAAGCCCCAAATATCCCGGGTGCTCACTCGCTCGCCATCCGCGTCGTGGGCCGATGCGCGCAGCAAAGCGGTGCCTTCCCAACCCACACTCTGGAGGCGAAGGGTATCAAGGCGCAAGCGAACGGTCGTGTCGGGCCGATTGGCCAGAAACGATTCGAAGAAGTAATAAACGCCAGCCCGTGGTTGGGCAACACTCAAAATAGCCGGCCGGAGCGCCGCGGGTGGGCGGTCGGTAGCGAGCTGGGCATACGTGCGGGCGGGGCGTTCTGCAGCTTTCTCCCAATTTACATTGGCTAGCTGCATCAGGCAACGATTCAGCAGCAAAGCCAAATGCGGCACGTGGATGGCCGTAGATTCCAGCGCCCGCGTACTGGTGTGGTCGGCCACGCTACTCACGAAGTGGTAGCCGTCGGTAAGGCGGATGTACACGTCGGCGGCCACGTCGGCACTGGCCTGTTCGGTAAAGCCGTTCAGTACCTCGCCCACCCGAAACTGCCGGATGCACAGCACCACGGGATGGTCGGCGGGGCGGCTGGGGAGTTGTTGGCGAAGCAAGCTGGTAAGCTCAGGTTCAAGGCCCTGTCGGAAAAACACCACGGCCGGTTGGTTTTGCAGGCCGCGATAAACCGTGCCAGTCACGGGCTTGCCAGGGCGGCCATCTACTACCTGCTCCACATAAAACGTGCGGTTGGGCACGCTGATGGTTTGCTTGCTGAAGTTCAGGTAGTAAGCCTGCCCCTGCGCGGAGGGCATACCCATTAGCATCGCCACCAGGCCTGGTAAAAAGAATAATCGGGCGATAGAAAGAAGCAACTGATTTCGCATGTTTTGAGCGAGGTAGAAAGGGGCGATAAGTAGACCGGCAGAAGCCGCCGTGTGCCCGCAGCTTACAAAAGCCAAAGCTAACCACCGTTTCGATTTTGGAAGTCCGGGTTACTGTTCTCCGGTATACCATATTTCAAAGCGCTGAGCAATTGGGCAGTAGCCAGCTAGATACATGCCTTTTTGCGAATGAGTGTTTCCGGCCCGGTCCCTCTGTCCGGTCCCGGCCAAACCGTATATTTGTGGTCCCCGGAGTGTGCCGGGTGCTCTTTTAGTAGGTATGAAGCACTTTTTTACTGTTTTACTCACGGTTCTATGCACGCTGCCGGCCCTGGCGCAGACCACCTTTTCCATTCGCGGGCGCGTCCTCGATAAGGTGACGGGTGAAACCCTGCCCGGCGCCACGGTGCAGGTAACGGGCAGCGGCCAGAACACCGGCAGCGGCGCCGATGCCGACGGCTCCTACAAAATCCCCAACCTGCCCGCCGGTACCTATCAGGTGCAGGCCAGCTTCATTGGTTACAAGCCGCTCACCCAAACGGTCAAAATAGCCACCCAAAACGTGGTGGCATCCTTTTCGCTGCGCGCCGACAACGCCAGCCTGGAAGAAGTGACCGTGATAGCGGCGCAGGCCCAGGAGCGGAGCACGCCGGTGGCCTTCTCGGCGGTGAGCGAGGTGAAGCTGCGCGAAACCCTTTCCAACCGCGACCTGCCGATGATTCTCAACGAGACGCCCGGCGTGTACGCCACGCAGGGCGGCGGCGGCACCGGCGATTCGCGCATCAACGTGCGCGGCTTCGACCAGCGCAACGTGGCCGTGCTCATCAACGGCGTGCCGGTGAACGACATGGAAAACGGCAACGTGTTCTGGTCCAACTGGGACCTGGGCGACGTGACCAAGTCGCTGCAGGTGCAGCGCGGCCTGTCGGCTTCCAAGATTGCCGTGCCCTCGGTGGGCGGCACCATCAACGTGCTCACCAAAGGCTTCGACGACAAGAAATCGGTGCTGGCCCGCGTGGAAACCGGTTCCAATAACTACCAGAAATACTCGCTCATGCTCAGCTCGGGGCAGCTGAAGGGCGGTTGGGCCGTGACAGCTTACGGCTCGCGCCGCACCTCCGACGGTTGGGTTGACAAGGCCTTTGATGATGCCTGGACCTACTTTGGCACCGTGAGCAAGCGGGCCGGGCGGCACAACCTGTCGCTCACCGGCCTGGGCTCGCCCCAAAAGCATGGGCAGCGCTCGTTCCCGACGCAGGTGGCGCTGGTTTCGGATGAGAAAGCCCGCGAAATCGGCGTGAAGCCGGTGGCCAACGGCAACCGTGGCTTCCAGTACAATCCGTATTGGGGCACACTCGACCGCTACAGTCTTGATGCCAACGGCAACAAAGTGAGCAACGGCCAGGAAGTGCTCAACGAGCGCACCAATTTCTACCACAAGCCCCAGATTAACTTCAACGACCTCTGGCAGGTCAACGACAAGCTATTTGTGTCTTCGGTGCTGTATGCTTCTTATGGCACGGGCGGCGGCTCCAGCGGCCTCACCAGCGGCGGTTCCAGCACCATTGCCCAGAACAGCGTGACGGGGCAAACGGATTTTCAGAAAATCTACGACGACAACGTGGGGCAGGGCATCAATCCGAACCCGACCGGCCGGGCCACGCAGTTTCTCATCAACAGCGTGAACAGCCACCGCTGGTACGGCTTCGTGGTGGGCGGCGACTACCTGCTCACCGACAAGCTCACGCTCTCGGCCGGCGTGGACGGCCGCGACTACGTTGGCCTGCATTATCGCGAAGTGCGCGACTTGCTGGGGGCCAAATTCGCCACTAACTCCGGCAACCGCAACGTAGACCCCGCCACGCCTTTGCAGGTGGGCGACAAGCTGGGCTACAACTACGACGGCAAAACCCGCTGGCTAGGCGGCTACTCGCAGCTCGAATACAAGACGCCGCTGCTCTCGGCGGTGGTGAGCGCCACGCTCTCGCAGGTGTCGTACAAGCGCATCGATTATTTTCAGCGCCGCGCGGCCGACAACCAGCCCATCGAAACCGATTGGACCCGTTTTACGGGCTACAGTGTGAAGGCCGGCGCCAACTACAACATCTCGGAGCACGACAACTTCTTCGCCAATATTGGCTACAACAGCAAGGTGCCGTTCTTCAACCTGCTCTACACCAACCAGGGGCGCAAGTACGACAACGTGAAGCCCGAAGGCATTTCGAGCGCCGAAATCGGCTACGGCATCACCTACCCCAGCCTGAAAGTGACCCTGAACGCCTACTATACGCTGTGGGCCAACAAAACCACCACCTCGTTTTCGGCCGCTACCGGCGAGGCCGTGTATAGCAACGTGCGCAACGTGAACGCCCGCCACGCCGGCGTGGAGCTGAGCGTGGCCCAGGAAATCAGCCGCCGCCTGCAGCTGAACGCGGCCATTTCGCTGGGCGACTGGCGCTGGACGGGCCGCGGCCTGCTCAACCAAACCTTCGAAGACGGCTCGTTCGTGAACCCCGACGTGGTGGACCAGCCCGTGTACCTCGACGGCACCCACGTGGGCGACGCCGCCCAGAACCAGTTCCAGATTGGTCTGCGCTACGAGCCCTTCCGTGGGGCCTACATCCGGTCGTCGTTCCTGCTTTTCACCAAGTACTACGCCGATTTCAACCCCGAAACCATCCTCGAACCCACCACCAGCACCGACTCGTACCGCTTGCCTACCTCGCGCAACCTCGACCTGCACATGGGCTACGAGTTCAAGCCCGTGCTGAACGACCGGGTGCGCTTTGCCCTCAAAGGCTCCCTGCTCAACGTGCTCGACGAGTACTACTTCACCGACGTATCGAACCGGGGCAACACCAACACCAGCAGCCCCGCCGACCTGCAGGCCTTCTTCAACCGCGGCCGTACGTTCACCGTGGGCCTCTCGGCCACGCTGTAAAGGCAAAACGGGTAAGGGCCTGGCGCGCGTCTCCGACGCGTGCCTGTTGGCTCCGAGCCTCTGGCTCGTGGTGGGAGGGCGTTTGCAACGTTTAGTACACGCCCAGGCCACAGGCCCGAAACCAGTGGGCAGCTCGTCGGAGACGCGTGCCAGCCTGTTGATGCGTAACAGCAGGACCTTAAACTCACCACTTCACCTACCGTGTGCCGGCGGCAGCGGCGGCCATTACGGCGCTACGCATTTCTTCGGGCGACGTGTTTTTGACGAGGTAGCTGTGGGCGCCCTCGGCCAGCACCGTGCTCACCAGCGAGGGGTCGTCGTGCATGGAAATGATGACCACGCGCACTGCCGGAAACTGCGTGCGCAGCAGCCGGGTGGTTTGCAGGCCGTCGAGGATGGGCATTTGCATGTCCATCAGCACCACGTTGGGCTGGCTGCCCTGGTCGAGGAGTTCGAGCAGTTCCTGGCCGTTGCCGGCTTCGCACACCACCTCAATGCCCGCGTAGCCGCTGAGCAGGGCCCGCAGCCCTTTGCGAAAGAGAATATGGTCGTCGACGATGGCGAGCCGCACGGGCGTGGAGCCGGTCGCGGGCATGTTGTTGGAAGTCATGAGATAAGGGAGTAAGAGGGAGTAGGCATGCCCGTAGGCAGCAGCGTAACTGGTAGAATGGCCTCGACGCAGGTGCCCACGCCGGGCTCAGAATGATAATGGAGCTGGCCCCCGAGCACGGCCACGCGGCTGCGCAGGTTGATGAGGCCCATGCCTGCCGGCTGCCCATGCGGACCCGGCGGCGGCAATTCTCCCAATGCTTCCAGGTCGAATCCCTGGCCATCATCGGAGTAGGTGAGGGTGAGCTGGCCAGGTAGGAGGCTCATGCGCAGCACGATATGTTTGGCATCGGCGTGCGTTAGGCCATTGCTGAGGAGCTCCTGGGCAATGCGGTACACCATGAGCTCGTGCGGCGGAATGAGCCGTCCTATCGGGGTTTCCTGCTCCAGCTGCACGTCCGGGCCGTTGTCGGCGGGCACGGCCTGTACCAGCGCGCGCAGGGCCTGGGCCAGGCCCAGCTGCTGCAGCGTGGCCGGCTGCAGGTTGCGGGAAATGCGCCGCACCTCGGCTACGGCCTGGTCAATCAGGGCGCTGGCTTCGGGTACGGGCGGGCTGCCGGGCGCAAACAGGTGCAGCTTGGCCAGCGCCAGAATGGTGCCCACGCCGTCGTGCAGCTCGCCGGCAATGCGCTGCCGCTCGTCTTCCTGGGCCACCAGCGCGGCGGTGAGCGCTTGTTGCTGGGCGGCGGCTTTTAATTGGGAAAGCTCGTTTTGCTGCTGAGTTCTGGCCCGTTGGGAACGCGCAACAAACCACACCAGCCCGAGCCCGAGCAGGAGGGGAATGAGCAGCACGAAAGGCGAGAGTTCGGTCACAGGAAGGCCACCCGATAGCGGGTGAAAATCACAAAAGAAGTGAAAAACCGCGTTCTATTCTTCCCGAATAAAAGCGGGGCCTTGGGCAAAGCGCGGGCGCCATACTTCAAAGTCCGGGAAAGTAAGCAAAGATTCGTTCTGGTAACGTCTCCGCTCAGCACCCGGCCTGCACTCGCAGCATATCAGCGGGGCGGCTTTTGATGCTAAAGAATTGAGGGAATGCGATTTTAGCGTTGTACCAATACTTTCTCAACGAAAAACAGCGTGTGGGATACTTGGTCAAATATAAAAAACAAGAGGTTATTTAGGATTTATAGTGCGGCAGTAGCTCTCGCTTAGTACGGCCCAACCCGGCCGCTCAAATGAGCTACCAGGGCCGGCCGGGGCCGCCGGGCAGGTTGTCATTTTCGTCGTCGTCTTCCACTTCTTCCCCGCTTTCTTCTTCGTCCTCATTGTCTTCCTCTGATAGCTCATCGGCGTCATCTTCTTCGTCCAGCGAGTCAAACACCCGGTCCAGGGAAGCTTCGGCGTGGCGCAGCTTGTGGCGGCAGAGGCGAATGAGCTCGGCCGAGCGTTCGACGCGCGCGGTGAGGTCGTCCACATCCACAGCATCGGTTTCCAGGGCACGCAGAATGGTTTCCAGCTCTTCAACGGCTTCGCGGTAGGTCATTTCTAGGTATCAGTTAGCAGTTAACAGTGAGTAGTTAACAATTGGTATGGAGGAATTATTGGGGCTTTTCTAGTGAGCCGAGAGCATTTTTATGCCCGGTTAGTTGGCCATTGGCAACTGTCAGGCGTAGCTCCTGGCGGTGCAGATAGCGCTCCAAAGTCAGTTGGAGGCGGAAGCGCTGGCGCAGCACGGCTTCGCGCCGGCGCTGGTGGTGGCGGGTAAAGCGGCTCAGCAGGGCCCGGCCAAACCGGCGCAGGCCGCGCTGTTCGCGGGCCAGCGCCC
>NZ_JNLX01000139.1 GCF_000715495.1 Hymenobacter sp. IS2118
ACTGATGTTACGCAGCCATTTTGGTTAACGCGTAGTGCATGGCTTTGAGTCCGCGCAAATAAAGTTGGGCTTTGAGGCGAAAATGACCAATGCCTAATTGTCGGGTTATCTTCTCTAACTTGATGTAGGCCAGGATGGAAGAAAAGAAATGATTGGCCTGCGTATCGATGGTTTTCGTAGGCGACTTGCCCATCGACGTGTTTTGCTTGAGCGATTTGTGGTACTCCTCGATTTTCCACCTTTTCTGGTAGATTACCGTCACTTGTTCCCCGGTCAAATTCGTATCGCTGCTCACCAGATATAACACGCCCTGCGAACCGTCCTTATTTGTAAAGACTTGCCGGACCACGAGCACCGCCTCCACGACGCTCCGTAGCCAGACGCGCAAGGGCTGCCCATCCGGGAAAGCCAGCGTATCAAGGGCCTGGAATTCCCCATTGCCGCGCCCCACTTCGCTCAGGGCCACGGTGCGCGAGGTGGGCAGGGCAAAAATAAAGTCGTGGCCCAACGCGCGCACCTGGTTCATGTTCTCAGCCGAGGCATACCAGCTGTCGGCCAGCAGGTAGCCGTAGGCCACTTGCTCTTGGGCCACGCGCAACATGGCGCGGAGCATCTCGTTTTTCGTCAGCGGGCTTTTCTGACTCACTTTCTGGGTTTTAGGGTCGGTTACGGCCTGCGTTTTCTCCACCAGCTCCACGGCAATCGGCACGGCGAGCGAACCGGCCACATAGAGCAGGCTCACGAAATTGAGCCCCTTCACGTACCGCCCCAGGCTATGGTCGTAATGGGTACAGAGCAGGGCATTGGCATCGGTGTGGGCCTTCTCCAAAATAGAATCATCGACGATAAGAACAGCAAAATCGGCTGCTTCCAACGTCCGCTCGGTTTGCCGAATCAGCGGTTTGGCATGGCCCCAGACCTGGCGTGAATCCAAGTGTACGCTGCTGAGCCAGCGCGTCACCTGGTCGTGACTAAGCTGCCCATCGAACAGGCGTGAGAGGCCCGTAGCCGAAGTTTGGCCCGTCGAGCTGATGAGATAATCCGTGTACAAATCCAGGGTGCAGGCCATCGAAAACGGTAGTTAGAACGGAAAAATACTGCGTAACATCAGGTTGTAAATTCGGTAGATATTTACGCTTTGTTCTTCAATAAAATAAAGCCATTCATTGTCTTGGGTTTGTTTTTGTCAATAATGTTCTTTGTTTTGAAATATGGGTATGAAGTTCAGAGTGTAATCTATGTTGTCGTGATAATTTGCACCGTTGTTTCAGCTATTGCATGGTTCTTTGGAGAGTTTTTGAGAAGGAAATAACATGAAAAATATTTTTTGGATTACATGCTTGGTTTTTTTGCTGTCAGGTTGTGGAATACTTGGGGGATTCACGGGGACATATGTAGACAAGGACAAGAAACCAGTTCTTGTCCTTCATATAAATGGTACAGGAACTGACAGCAATGGCACTATGCACTGGGAATCCCTAGATTCTGAACATATCGTTTTGATTTATCCGGACGGTAAAAAAGTTAGATGCTTTTTTCTTGATAAGGGGATATTAGGTACAATGGGTAGTAGGGATGGTATCCCATTCGCTATACTCATTGGATACAAGCTTTAACTCCACGATTTAGGCGGAATTACCCTTACATTGAGTCACGTGTGCCGAAACGCCCGCTATTTTGGCCGCGGCCGCCACGGCGGCGGGACGCGTGGGGCTGCTGTGAGCAGAAACTCAAGAAACTTTAGTTACTCTCGCCGCTGGGGTGGCGGCCGGGGCGCGGGGAGCGGGGGGGCGTATTTATCTGGTTCCGGCAAGTCCAGCAGCGCTTGGCCGAAGCTGGCATCTAACTCGAAGCCACGAGTGAAATCCTGGATTTCCTGGGCGAAGCTGGCTTTGACCCGCAGTTCGGTGCGCGGCCTTTGAAGCGCGTATTACAGCGCGTAATTCTGAGTGAACTGTCGAAAGATATTTTGTCAGGTCGCGTGAGCAAGGACGCCGTGGTAGAAGCGGTGCTGGAGGACGGCAGCAGGCGGTTTGAGAACGTGGAGATGCCAGCGGTTTAAGGTTGGTCTGTTTTGAATGGGAAAGTCCCGCTGGCGTGAAGTCGGCGGGGCTTCTTCTATCGATTTGGCATATTTGTATACATCGTCATGCGTTCTAATTGATTGTGCAACCGTCGTTGAACCCGTTTGCTTAAAGGCCGGCGTTGTTCATAGTCTCGGATGGTTTCTTGCTCCATGTATTTAGCATTAGCTTTCCATGATAACGGACCAACTAGTGAAAGCGTGATGGCAACCGGGGTACCAAATATAGCGGCGTAAGTGTAGCCGTTTGGGTCAGTACTGCTGCCTGATAAAATGTCGTAACCACCCAAGTCCATTTTAGAGCCTGCATATCCCACCATTCCAATTGTGACTGGTGCAAGTATAGTTAGCGCTTTGCCCCATGTACGGCCTGTACGGAAGAGCGTATGCAAAGCCTGAAGCGTATCTGCGCGAGTGAAAACCCTATTAATCGGTGCCGGGCTACTCAACGCTTGGGCACGGCAAGTCAGACCGACCACCAGCAGTAAGGCCAACAAAAGCATGAGGTTTCTCATAACACACGACGTTTGTTTCTAAAGACTATGTAATTTAATAAAAATATATAAATTACTTTTAAGTCTACGAAGGTTTAGAGCCTGTTAAAATTTGTAAACACTTGACAATCAAATAATAAAATCGATTGGGGTTGTTTGTAAATTTTTGAATACCGTCTAGCGCAGTCGTGAAGAGCTTGGTGAAAAAACTCAAGCATTTGAATGGCATGCACTTGCATGACAAGTTTATGTTTTTCAGCCGGTTACAAATTTTAACAGGCTCTTAGTACCGCACAATTTACATTAAACCACAAGTACACTTGGATAAACTATTGCTACTGGTACCGCTGGGGTGGCGGCCGGGGCGCGGGGACTGTTGGCCTTCACAACCAGACGCATACAAACAAATGGTTTGAGCGTAGTATTACTCTGGTACATGCGCTGAGTGGGATTTTTCTCTACTGCCATACAACCAAGGGGAGCGTTATGGCCTTGCCAGGTGCCAGGTTCGCGGTACGCTGCTCCCTTGTAGATTTGCCGCATGTCCGTTTTTCAGACTTACCTCGAGCTTGGGTTCCTGCACATCTGCACCCCGCGCGCGGCCGACCACCTCACGTTTCTGCTGGCGCTGTGCGCGCCTTATGTGCTGGCCGATTGGCGGCGGGTGTTGGTACTGGTCACTAGTTTCACGGTGGGGCATTCGCTCACGTTGGCCCTGGCCACGCTGGGCATCGTGGCATTCGACCGCACCCTTATCGAAGCGCTGATTCCGGTTACCATCATTGTCACGGCGCTGGCCAATCTGCGCGCTACCAACCGGGTGCTGCGGCCGCGCGAGCCGGTGCTGGCCGCCGCTCCTAACGCCCTGGGCCTGGTGTTCGGCCTCATCCACGGCTTGGGCTTCTCCAATTACCTGCAGTCGCTGCTGGGCAACAACAGCCGGCCCGTGCTGGAGCTGTTCGCCTTCAATGTGGGCGTGGAGCTGGGACAGATGCTGGTGGTGGTGCTCATTCTGCTGCTGGGCCTGGTGCTGCTGCAGGCCGTGCGCGTGGCGCGCCGCGACTGGCTGCTCACCACAAGCGGTGCCGCGCTGGGCATTGCCACGGTGCTGCTGGTGCAGCAGCTATGGCCCTAATGAAGGGGGGCTCTCGCCGGCCGGCTCTTTTCGCGGTAGAGGCGGCGTGTCATGCTTTCGGCGGGGCCAGCGCGCTTTCACACAGCCTGATAAGTATTTGGCGAACCTGCCGCAACCCTGGCGTATCTTCGACGCCTTTCTCTGCTATTGATTCAACTGCTTTTTTCTCTTTACATTTTTTCCATGCGTCGTTTTCTATTTGCCGGCTTGGTGCTGGCTTTAGCGGGTTCCCAACCGGCTTTAGCGCAGAACACCAACTCGGGCACCGACAAATTTGCGCAGCTCGAAACGCTGCTGCCCACCCCCAACGTGTACCGCACGGCCAGCGGCGCGCCCGGCAAAGAATACTGGCAGCAGCGGGCCGACTACGACATCCAGGTCACGCTCAACGACGCCAAGCAAGCCATCACGGGCCGCGAAACCATCACCTACACCAATCGCTCGCCCGACGTGCTGCCCTACATCTGGATGCAGCTCGACCAGAACATTCTGGACAAGAATTCCATGACCACGGCCACGGAAGTAAGCCAGCTGCAGGACCGTATGACCTTCCAATCAATGGAAGCCATGCTGGCGGATTTCGACGGCGGTTTCAAGATTGATGCCGTGACCGGCCGCGACGGCAAGACCCTCAAAACGGTGATTAACCACACCATGATGCGCGTAGACCTGCCCTCGCCCCTGCGGCCCGGCCAGTCCTATTCCTTCAACGTGAAGTGGCACTACAACATCAACGACCAGCTGAAGGAAAACCAGCGCAGCGGCTACGAGTACTTTCCCGAGGATAAGAATTACCTCTACGAAATTGCGCAGTTCTACCCGCGCATGGCCGTGTACTCCGACAACCAGGGCTGGCAGCACAAGCAGTTCCTCGGCAACGGCGAATTCACGCTGCCCTTCGGCGACTACAAGGTGAGCATCACCGCACCCGCCGACCACGTAGTAGCCTCCACCGGCACCTTGCAGAACGCGTCGCAGGTACTCACCGCCACTCAGCAAAAGCGCCTCGCGCAAGCCAAAAACGCCAAGAAGCCCGTGCTCATCGTGAGTCAGGAAGAGGCGGTGAAAGCCGAAGCCGGCCGTGCCACCGGCACCAAAACCTGGGTGTACGCCGCCAAAAACGTGCGCGACTTTGCCTGGGCCAGCTCGCGCAAGTTCATCTGGGATGCCATGGAAATCAAGCAGAGCGGCAAGCCCGTGCTGTGCATGAGCTACTACCCCAAAGAGGGCAACCCACTGTGGGGCCAGTACTCCACCGAAGTGGTGGCGCACACCATCAAGACGTATTCCAAGTTCACCATTCCGTATGAATACCCGGTAGCCATCTCGGTGCACGGCCCGGTGGGCGGCATGGAGTACCCCATGCTTTGCTTCAACGGCGGCCGTCCCGAAAAGGACGGTACCTACTCGGCGCAGCGGAAATATGGGATGATTTCGGTGATTATCCACGAAGTGGGCCACAACTTCTTCCCCATGATTATCAACTCCGACGAGCGGCAGTGGTCGTGGATGGACGAGGGCCTGAACACCTTCGTGCAGTACCTCACCGAGCAGGAGTGGGAGCGTAACTACCCGTCGTCGCGCGGCGAGCCCCGCAACATGGTCAACTACATGAAGACCGACAAAACGCTGCAGTCGCCGATTATGACCAACTCGGAGTCGGCCCTGCAGTTTGGCAACAACGCTTATGGCAAACCCGCCACGGCCCTCAACATCCTGCGCGAGACGGTGATGGGGCGCGAGCTCTTCGACCACGCCTTCAAGACCTACGCCCAGCGCTGGGCCTACAAGCACCCCACGCCGGCCGACTTCTTCCGCACCATGGAGGACGCCTCGGCCGTGGACCTGGACTGGTTCTGGCGCGGCTGGTTCTACACCACCGACTACACCGACCTGGCCCTGGAATCGGTAAAATCCTACACCCCGAGCACCGGCGACCCGGCCGTGGAAAAGGCCCGCCTCCAGCAGCTGCAGGCCGCAGCGGCGCCCTCCATCTCGGCCCAGCGCAACGCCACTGACCTGAAAAGCACATTGGTAGACGAAAAGCCCGAGCTCAAGGACTTCTACAACGCCTACAACCCGTTGGCCGTGACCGCCGCCGACCAGCAGCGCTACGCCGCCTACCGCGCCGGCCTGAGCCCCGAGCAGCAGCAGCGCCTGGCCGCCGAGCCCCAGTACTTCTACGAGCTGAGCCTGCGCAACCTGGGCGGCTTGGTGATGCCCGTCATCGTGCAGCTCACCTACGCCGACAACTCAAAGGAAATTCAGACCATTCCCGCCGAAATCTGGCGCAAAAACAACGAGAAGGTGACCAAGGTAATGGTGACCAGCAAGCCCGTTATTTCTTTTGTGCTCGACCCTTTCCAGCAAACGGCCGACACCGACCAGAGTAACAACGCCTTCCCCCGCCAGCCCGCCGCCTCGCGCTTCGACCTGTACCAGCAGCAGCAGCAGGCCCCCGCCAACCCCATGCAGCAGGCGGCCAAAGCAGCCAGCCCCATGCAAAAGCAGGAGCAAAAGCCCGTGGGTGGACAGTAACCGATGATTGCACCCGACTGACAACGCATAAAAAAAGCGGCTCAATTGAGCCGCTTTTTTTATGCGTTGTCAGTCGGTTATCGTTTGGGAGCTTCGCCGCCCACCATGCGCGAAATAAGGCCGTGGTCCTTGGTGAGCTCGGCCCACACCACGCCCACCACGTGCACCACAAAGAAGCCGAGAATGAGGTACATCGTGAAGTTGTGGACTTCTTCAACCTCGTGCTTGATGCTGCGTAAAAAATCCGCGTCGTTGCGGTAAATCAGCATAACGCCGCTGATGACCATCACAATTAGAAACGAGTAGAACAGGGCGTAGGTGCTTTTGGCAAACAGCACCTTGCCGGCCTCGCTTTTATCGGCGGCGGGGGCGAGGCGGTAGCGCCGGGCTACTTCCAGCAGCCGCGCCGAAAAGCGCAGCTCGGAAGGACCGCGCAGCTCCAGCCACACGCGCAGCACAAAAAAGGCCACCATAGCCCAGCCAAAGTAAATGTGCCACTCCCAGATACGCTCGCTGAGAATGTGGGTGAGCGAGCTGGCTTGCTTCACGGTCAGGGCAATGTTTTCCTTGGCCATGGTCTCCTGAAACTCGGGCACGGCCGAGCGGGCGTCCACAATCACCTCCTGAAACAGGATGGTGATGAGCTGTAGGCTGACCAGCAGGGAATTGCCCCAGTGCCAGAACCGCAGCGGCGCACGGTAGTCTTTGATAGGAGCTTCGGTGGTTGGGGTGATGGTGGGCGTCATGAGCGGAAATAGGGGAGCAGATAGTAGTTAAGAGGGCAGCGTGGTGGCTGCCAAAGCTGCGGCCGGCTGCGGCGTGGTGCGGCTGGGGTATTCGCGTAGCGCATGCTCCAGGCAGGTGAGGGCCGCGGCCAGGTCGGTGCGGTTGAGCACGTAGGCGATGCGCACTTCCTGCCGGCCCAGGCCCGGCGTGTGGTAAAAGCCGTTGGCGGGCGAGAGCATCAGGGTTTGGTTTTCGTAGGAAAAACTCTCCAGCAGCCACTGGCCAAAGGCTTCGCTGTCGTCGACGGGCAGGTGGGCCAGCACGTAGAACGCGCCGCCGGGCCGCGGGCACACCACGCCCGGCATGGCCCGCAGGCGCGCCACGGTGAGGTCGCGCCGGGCCTGGTACTCGGCCTTGCTCGCGTCGAAATAAGATTCGGGCAGCTCGGCGGCGGCTTCGGCCAATAGCATGCCCAGGCCGGGCGGGCTCACCCGCATCTGGGCAAAGCGGAAGGCGGCAGTGTACACATCCTCATTCAGCGTAACCAGCGCTCCGATGCGCGCCCCGCACGCGCTGTAACGCTTCGAGATAGTATCCACCACCACCACGTAGGGCCCGGCGCCCGGCAGTTGCAGGGCGCTCACGTAGGGCGCATCGTAGCAAAATTCCCGGTACGCCTCGTCCGACAGCAGGTACAGCTGGTGCGCCTGGCACAAGCCCAGGATGCTCTCCAGCTCGGCGCGGCTGTACACGTAGCCGGTGGGGTTGCTGGGGTTGCAGATGAGCACGGCCCGCGTGCGCGGCGTAATCACCCGCTCAAAATCGGCCAGGGGCGGCAGCGCAAACCCGTCTTCGATGCGCGCCGTGACGGGCACGACAGTGACGCCCGCAGCAATGGCGAAGGCCGTGTAAGTGCCGTAAAATGGCTCGGGAACGATGATTTCGTCGCCAGGATTGAGGCAGGTGAGCAGGGCGAACAGAATGGCCTCGCTGCCGCCGGTGGTCACAATAATGTCCTCAAACTTGACGGGCAGGTTAGCCCGCTGGTAGTAGGCGGCCAGCTTGTGGCGGTAGCTTTCGGTGCCCGCGCCGTGGCTGTAGCCCAGCACGCGCACATCGGCGGTGCGCATGGCGGCCATGGCGGCGGCGGGGGTTTCAATGTCGGGCTGCCCAATATTAAGCGGGTACACAATTTTGCCCTGCTGGCGGGCCGCTTCGGCATAGGGCGCCAGCTTGCGAAACGGCGAAACCGGCATGTCCTGCCCGCGCTGCGATACTTTTAACATGAAGTAAAATTAAGTCATTTGACCACGATAACTACCTAATTAACGGCCCTCGAGTGCTACCGCCAGCAAGCAGGAATCCCTACAGGTACTTCTTGTAAAGATTAAACAGGATGCGAGTATCTGCGTCGGTTAGCGGAGTATTCACATTCTGCTGAATAAAATGCAGCTTGAAGGCCTGAATTGCGGCGGGCAGATTCCGGGTGTCGTACCCAATAATACGCAGCGCTTCCTGGGGCTTGAAGTTAGATACAGGAGCGTTTATCGCCGCTAGCTGCGCGTCGATGACAGCCGTGTTCGCCGGTGCCGGTACCAGGCCCGGCCCGGCCTGGACACTCGTCAGGGCGACGAGGCTATCCAGTGGCAGGGGAGGCGCCGGGTCCGGGCTCGGTAGCGGGCCGGCGTCGTACCATAGGCCAAAGCCGTTGTCGGCCAGTTGCTTCCAGGGAAACAGCACGTTGGGGTCGGTCTTGCGGCTGGGCGCGATGTCGGAATGGCCGATGAAGTTGGCGCTAGGAATATTGTAGGTCTTTTTCAGGCCCGCCAGCACTTTCAGCAGGCTGGCTACCTGGGGTTCGGCAAAGGGCTGGAGGCCGTTATTGTCCAGCTCAATACCGATGGACGAGGAGTTGATGTCGGTGTCGTTGCCCCAGCGGGCCACGCCGCCGTGCCAGGCCCGCAGGTAGTCGTTCAGCATATGAAACACCCGGCCATCGCGCCCAATCACGTAATGGGCGCTCACCTGCGTGCGGGGCAGCGTAAAAGTCCGCAGCGTCTGGCCCGTAGAGTCCTGCGCCGTGTGGTGAATAATCACCATGTTGGGCTTGCGCAGGTTGAAGTTGGTGGTGCCCACCCAGTAGGGGCCCATCAGCAGGCTATCGGCGCCGGGCGTGGGCACGGGCGTGGCGCGCAACGCCTCGGCGTAGGCTTTCACCTGCTGCTGGTAGGAGCGGTTGGTGGTAGCGTAAGGGTTTTTCTGGACGGCGCAGGCACTTACGGCCAATGCCACGCACAGCGCCAGGGAGCGAAAAATGAATTGGGACTGCATAGACCGGAAAGTTACGGCTGGACAACGCCACCGCGTAAAAAAGAAGCCCTTGCAACTACTGCTGCAAGGGCTTCTCTGAGGAAATAGCTGGGCTTACTTGGCGTAGGCCACGGCGCGCATCTCGCGGATGACGGTGATTTTAATCTGGCCGGGGTACTGCATTTCCTTCTCAATCTTCTGCGAGATTTCGAAGCTCAGCTCAGCGGCGCGCTCGTCGGTCACGTTCTCGGCGTCCACCATCACGCGCAGCTCGCGGCCGGCCTGAATGGCGAAGCACTGGTTCACGCCCTTGAAGCCGTTGGCGGTTTCTTCCAGCTGCTTGAGGCGCTTGATGTAGCTCTCCATCATCTCGCGGCGGGCGCCGGGGCGCGAGCCCGAAATGGCGTCGCAGGCCTGCACGAGCGGCGAAATCATGGCCGTCATCTCAATCTCGTCGTGGTGAGCGCCGATGGCGTTTACCACGTCGGGGTGCTCTTTCCACTTCTTGGCCATCTCCATGCCCAGAATGGCGTGGGGTAGCTCCGGCTCCTCGGTGCTCACCTTGCCAATGTCGTGGAGCAGGCCGGCGCGCTTAGCTTTCTTCACGTCGAGGCCCATCTCAGCGGCCATGGTGGCGCAAAGGTTGGCTACTTCGCGGCTGTGTTGCAGCAGGTTCTGGCCGTAGCTGCTGCGGAAGCGCATCCGGCCCACCATCTTAATCAGCTCGGGGTGCAGGCCGTGAATGCCGAGGTCGATGATGGTTTTTTCCCCGATTTCGATAATTTCCTCCTCGATATTCTTGCGGGTTTTGGCCACGATTTCCTCCACGCGGGCCGGGTGAATGCGGCCGTCTTTCACCAGCAGGTGCAGCGAGAGGCGGGCAATTTCGCGGCGCACCGGGTCAAAACCCGAGATGATGATGGCCTCCGGGGTGTCGTCCACGATGATTTCAACGCCCGTCGCCGCTTCCAGCGCCCGGATGTTGCGGCCCTCGCGGCCGATAATTTTGCCCTTCACGTCGTCGCTTTCAATGTTGAAAATCGAGACGCAGTTTTCAATGGCGTGCTCCGAAGCGGTGCGCTGAATGGTTTCGAGCACAATCTTCTTGGCATCCTTTGTAGCCGTGAGCTTGGCCTGGGCCACGGTGTCCTTCACGTAGGAGCTGGCCTGAATCTGAGCTTCGTTTTTGAGACTTTCCACCAGCTGCTCGCGGGCTTCGGCGGCGGTCAGGTTGGCAATGGTTTCGAGCTGGCGCTGCACGCTGTGGAGCTGCTCGTCGGCATCGCGCTGCTTCTCTTCGAGCTCGGCTAAGGCTTCTTCGTGGTCGGTGCGGCGCTTTTCGGCCTGGCTTTCCAGCTTTTCGCGCAGTTGCTGGGTATCAGCCTGGTTGTTCTCGCGGGCTTTCTCCAGCTCCACTTCCTTGCGCTGCAGCTGTTCCAGCTGGCGCTGGGTGGTTTCGGTGAGCAGCTTGATGCTTTGCTCCTGCTCCACCACGCCCTGGCGGCGCTCGGTCAGCTCCTGTTCCAGGGTTTGCTTGAGGCGGCGGCTTTCGGTGTCAAACTCGTTGCGCAGGTTCTTGAACTTGTTCTTGGACTGCTCCAGGCGCTCGTCGGCCTGCTTTATTTTCTCATCGCGGAGGCGGGTGCCTTTCTCCTCGGCGTCGCGGAGGATTTGTTGGGCCTGGGCCGTGGCCTGGCCTTCGTGGTCCAGCCGGGCTTTGCCGGCCAGCATCTTGCCAAGCACGAAGCCCGCCGCAAGGGCGACCACCGCGGCCAGCAAGATATACATTATGGTTGGTGACATGTAATTATGGTTTTGGATGGGTAAAAACCATAACTGGAGGGAACAGTTTTGCCCGGGCTACAGGCGGGAGCGGCCGATTGCCGCGCTCGCCCTGCCGGGCCAACGAGTGTGCGGTGCTGCGCGCGGGTACTTACCGCGTCAGCACCACGCCTGCCAGCAGCTCGTCGAAACGAGCCAGCCGCTCGGTCAGCGCCGCATCGGTGCCGTCCTTTTCCTTGCTCACTTTCAATTGGTCGGCCATAGTGGCCAGCGCAATCATGGCCAGGAGGTCCTGCTTGTCCTGTATGCCGTAGCCTTCTCTGAATTCGCGCAGCTTGTCGCCCAGCAGCCGCCCGGCCAGGCGCAGCCGTTCCTCATCCTGCACGTCAACGCGCATGGGATAGTCCCGGTCAGCAATTCGAATTTTGATAGCTAGCTCGCTCATAAAGCGGGTGTTACAGCAGTGGGGTGAGGGTCAGTAGGTTAGTCTCTTAAATAGGCAAGACACTTGTCCAGTTCGCGGATATATTCGTTGAGGCGCAGTTTTAATTCGTTGGCGTGGGTGGGTTCCCCAGCTATGGTGTGTACAAGTTTAACAATATTTTCCTGGTTTTGCCGCTCCTTGAGTTGCTTGTCCCGCTCGCGCACGTCGGCCCGCAGCTGCTGCACGGTGGTGTTGGCATCGGCCAGCTCCTCACGCAATTGCTGATAGGCAGCCACTAAGGTGCTAATCTGCCGTTCCAGGCGGTCGAGTTGCGCAAGCTGTTGGGAGGAGGCCACGGGCAGGATAAATTTTTGCGTGAAGATAAAGCCAGTCCCCGAAAGCTACGCTTTACCCGGAACCGGCTTGCAACTTACTACTCAGGCAGCTTTGAAAAAGAAGGCCAGCTGCCCGCACAAGCAGGCTCGGCCAGTAAGCTGAACCGTGTCAGTCGAAAAAAGAACGTCCTGCCGAAGTTGTCCAAGCCACTTACCAGGAAAGTAATGAAATACTCGCGCGGTAAAAGGGCTTCGGCAAGCTCAGCAGGACGTTCCGCTACCGCTCAAACGGTGGCATCAAGCCTGGAGGATTACGACTTTTCTTTCTTCTCCTTCTTGCCTTTTTTGGTTTTTGCCTTGAATTTGCTCCCGTCTTCGTCTTTGGACTTTATTTTCTGGTCCTCTATCGGCATCGGGGCAGCGGCTGGCGCGGCGGCGGCGGCTACGGTTTGGCCTTCCATGTCCAGCTGCACCACGGGGTAGCCCAGGGCCTGCAGCGAGGGCAGCTGCTTCTCGTCGCCCACTACCACGATGTACATCTTGTCGGCGGGCAGGTACTGCTTGGCAATGGCCTGCACGTCCTCCTTCTTCATGTTTTTCAGGATTTCGGTCTGCTCCTGCACGTAGGTAGGCTTCAGGTCATACTCCACGAGGCGAGCCAGGAAGCCGGCTTTCTGCTGGCCGGTTTCGTACTTCAGGGCATCGCTCTGGCCGATGGACGACTGCACGAAAGCCAGCTCCTCATCCGAAATACCGCTTTGGTAGTTGGTGATTTCGCTCATGAACTCCTTCACCGAAGCCGCCGTGGCATCGGCCCGCACGCCGGCTTGCGCCGTGAACGGACCCGCGTAGCGCGTGCTCGCGAAGCCCGAGCGGGCGCCGTAGGTGTAGCCCTTGTTTTCGCGCAGGTTCAGGTTGATGCGCGAGTTGAAGGCGCCGCCGAGCAGGTAGTTGGCCAGGTAGGCTTTGTAGTACGGGCCGGTGGCGTCGTACTTCATATCAGTGAGGTAGCCCACCCGGATTTCGGACTGCGCCGCTGCCGGCTTGTTCACGAAGTAAATGGTGGTTTTGTCGGGCTGCACGCCGGCCATGTCGGTCGGCAGGGTCACGTCCTTCTTCGCCCAGTTTTTCAGGAAGCCCAGCTGACCGTTGAGGGTGGCCTGGTCCACGTCGCCCACTGCTACCAGCGAGCTCACGTTGGGCGCGTAGTAGGTGTTGTAGAAATTCTTCACGTCGTCGAGCGTGATGCTGCCCACCGACGTGGTGGTACCGGCCACGGCGGTGCCGGCAATGTTGTTCTGGCCGTAGAGCAGGCGGTTGTAGGTGAGGTCGGCCATCACGCCGGCTTGGTTGTTAAAGTTGGCAATCAGCTCCATCTGCTGCTTTTTCACGCGCTCAAAGTCGGCGGCGTCGAAGCGGGGGTGGAGCAGGCGCTGGTCGAGCAGGGCCATGGTGGCGGGCAGGTTCTTGGTCAGGCTCTGCACGTACACGGTGGTTTCGTTGTCGCCAGCGTTCACCGATACCGACGAGCCCAGCTTATCGAGCGCCGCCGAGAACTCCTCGCCGGTGTACTTCTCCGAACCCTCATTCAGCATAGAAGCCGTGAGCTGGGCAATGCCGGCTTTGTCGGGCATGGCCTGCTCCAGCCGGTGGCCGCCGCGAATAGTGAGGCGCATGGTCACGGCCGGAATCTCGCTGTTCTTGGTTCCTACTACTTTCAGGCCGTTGGCCAGGGTTTCCTGGTAGAGCACGGGCACTTTCACCACGGGGTTGGCGCCAAAGCCGGGCTGCTTGCTGCGGTCGAAGGTGTCGGTGGCCTTGGCGTACTTCAGGCCGTCGTAGCCGTAGTCGGGTGCTTTATAGCCCGACTGGTCGATGGTGTAGTTATCGGGCTTGGCGGCGGTCACGTCGCCGGTCTTGGGAATCACGCTTAGAATTACGGCGTGCTTGCCTTTGATGTACTTGTCGTACACGCGCTGCACATCGGCCTTGGTCAGGGCCTTGAGCGCCTTGCTTTCCTGTACTATACGGTTGGGGTTGTTGAAGTAGGTCTGGTTGGCGGCCAGCTGGCTCACCTTGCCGCTCACGCTGGCCAGGCTATTGATGGTCTGGGCTTCGGTCTGGGCGCGGAACCGTTGCACGTCCTCATCGCTCACGCCGGTCTTCTCAAACTCCTGCATCGTGCTGCGGATGATGGCTTCGGTACTTTCGAGCGTGTTGCCGGGCAGGGGCAGGGCAATGAAATCGAAGAAGCCGCCCAGCTCCGAGTTGGACTGGTAGGCCTGGGCCTGCACGGTTTTCTGGTTTTTCACCAGGTTTTTGTAGAGCAGCGACGTCTTGCCGCCGCCCATTATATCGGCCAGGGCGTCGAGGGCCACTTCGTCGGGGTGGCCGTGGGGCACGGTTGGGAACACCATTTGCAGCATCGGAAAACGGATGTTGTCGGTGTAGCTCACGTAGCGGTCGGCGGTGAGCACGGGCGCGGCCAGCTTCTGCACCGGCACGGCCGGGCCGCGCTTGATGGAGCCGAAGTATTTCTCGGTCAGCTTCACCACTTCGGCGGGATTCACGTCGCCGCCCACGGTCAGGGTGGCGTTGTTGGGGCCGTACCAGCGCAGGAAAAAGTTCTTCAAATCCTCCACGTTCGAGCGGTCGAGGTCTTCGAGGTAGCCGATGGTAAGCCAGGAGTAAGGGTGGCCGTAAGGGTACAGCGTTTTGCTGATGTACTCGCTGGCGAGGCCGTAGGGGCGGTTGTCGTAATTCTGGCCACGCTCATTCTTCACCGTCGAGCGCTGAATTTCGAATTTCTTCTGGCTCACGGCGTCGAGCAGGAAGCCCATGCGGTCGGCCTCCAGCCACAGGCCGGTTTCGAGCTGATTGCTGGGCAGCGTCTCGTAGTAGTTGGTGCGGTCCTGGTTGGTCGAGCCGTTCAGCGTACCGCCGGCGGCCGTCACGAGCTTAAAGTGCTGCTGGTCGCCCACGTTGTCGGAGCCCTGAAACATCATGTGCTCGAAGAAGTGCGCGAAGCCCGACTTGCCAATCTGCTCGCGCGCCGAGCCCACGTGGTAGGTCACATCGACGTGCACGAGCGGGTCGGAGTGGTCCTCGCTCACAATCAGGGTCAGGCCGTTGGGCAGCAGGTACTTCTCGTAGGGAATCACGAGTTGGCCGGGCTGCTTGGTCACGCGCTCCAGCAGCTTGGTGCCGCCGGGCGTGGTGGCTAGGGCCGTGGTTTTGGTGGTAGCGGCCTTGGCGGCGGGCTTTTTTTGCTGGGCCAGACTGGCCGTGGTAATCAGGGCCAGGCCGAGGGTTGACAGAAAACGGAAGTTCATTCTTGAAGAAAAAGGAGTTAGAGGAAGTGAGGGACGGAAATCAGACTGCAACTTACGGCAGCGGCTGCAATCGGCGCCGCAGTTGGCGCTGCGGTTGGGCTTGTGGCGCAAGGGCAACGGCCGTATCGTAGCAGTTGCGTGGGCATCACAATCCGGGAGTTAAGAAACCACAGAGGTTCGCCTGAAAACAGTTTCCGCGTACCTCTGCGGCTGTTTCCAGGCGAACCTCTGTGGTCACTTAACATCGGGCGACTTACTTCCGAATCAACGCGCCGGCCTGCTTTTCAAACTGCCCGATAAGCCGCTGCATAACCTGCTCAATGGCCTGCTCGCTCAGCGTCTGGGTGAAGTCCTGCAGGGTGAAGCTCACGGAGTAGGACTTCTTGCCCGCGCCCAGGTTTTCGCCGGCGTACACGTCGAACACGTTCACGCTTTGCAGCAGCTTCTTTTCGGTGCGCTGCGCAATCTGGCGGAGCTGGTCGAAAGTCACGCTGCTATCCACGACCACGCTCAGGTCGCGGCGCACCTCCGGGAATTTCGAGAGTTCCCGGGCCGTGAGGGTGGGTTTGTACTTCTTGCTCAGCGCGTCCCAGTCCAGCTCGGCGTACCAGACAGGCTGCGTCACGTCGAGGCGCTTGAGCACCGAGGCCGCCACGGCACCGAGCTGCGCCACCGGCTGGTTGTGCACCAGCAGCGCGAGGCCGCCCGCCAGGTAGGTGTGCTGCACCGGCTGCGAGGCCGCTCCGCCAAAGCCCAGGGCCGCCAGCACCTGCTGCACCGCCCCGGCCAAATCGTGGAAAGCGGCCTTATCCGACTTCTGCTGCCAGGTTTCGCTAGCAGCGTTGCCGGTCAGGTAAATCACCAGCTTGTTCTTTTCCGAGTACTTGCCGTTCTCGTTCTGTGCGTACACTTTGCCGAATTCGTACAGCTTCAAGTCCCGCTGGCGGCGGTTGAGGTTGTGCCGGATAATCTCCAGGCCCGAATGCAGCAGCGTAGGCCGCATGGCATTCAGCTCCACGCTGTTGTAGTTCAGAATGCGCACCAGCGAATTATCTGCTTCGCCTTCTTTATCAAAGTACTGCGAGTTGGTGAGCGAGTTGGTGAGTATCTCCGAAAAGCCCTGGCCGCTGAGCAGCGAGGCGATTTTTACTCGGGTCACCTCGGGGTCCGGGTTCGGGAAACGGGCCAGGAACGAGGCCGAGTTGTTAGGCCGCAGGGCCACGTTGTTGTAGCCGTAAATCCGCAGGATTTCCTCAATGATGTCGGCTTCGCGGGTCACGTCCACTTTGTGGGGCGGCACGGTCAGCGTCCAGGTGTCCTGGTCGCCGGCATCGGGGTTTTCTTCGGTGATTTCAATTTCCAGGTCCGTCAGAATCTGGCGGATGCGCTCGGGGGCGATGTACTGGCCCACCAGCCGCTCCACGCGGGGCAGGCGCAGGCGCACGGTGGCCGGCAGCACGGGCGCGGGGTACTCGTCCACGATGGGCGCGGCCACGGTGGCGCCGGCCACTTCGTGCAGCAGCAGCGCCGCCCGTTGTAGCGCCACCAGCACCATGTTGGGGTCGGTGCCGCGCTCGAAGCGGAACGAGGCATCGGTTTTCAGGTTATGCGTTTGCGAAGTGCGGCGCACAGCGGCGGGGCCGAAATAGGCGCTTTCCAGAAACACGCGGGTGGTGCCTTCGCTCACGCCCGAGGTCTTGCCGCCAAATACGCCGGCCAGCGCCATAGGCGCGCCGTTGGCATCGGCAATCACCAGGTCTTCGGCTTTAAGGCTGCGCTCGATGCCGTCCAGCGTAATGAACTTCTCGCCCGCTTCGGCGCGCTTGACGCGAACCTGCCCACCGGTAATCTGGTCGGCGTCGAAGGCGTGCAGGGGCTGGCCCAACTCGTGCAGCACGAAATTGGTCACGTCCACCACGTTGTTGATGGGGGAGAGGCCGATGCTGCGCAGGCGGCGCTGCAGCCACTCCGGCGACGGGCCCACCTGCACGTTCTCCAGCAGCAGGCCGGCGTAACGCGGACAGGCTGTGGCGTCTTCAATCACCACCTCAATATTCGCAGCGGCTGAGGCGGGCGCGGCAAAGCCGCTCACATCGGGCAGGTGGCAGGGCTGGCCGAGCAGGGCACGCAGCTCGCGGGCCACGCCGTAGTGCGAGGCGGCATCGGCGCGGTTGGGCGTGAGGCCGATTTCGTACACCGTATCGGAGCCCAGGCCGAAGTAATCGGCGGCAGGCGTGCCGTTGGGCAGCTCCGTTTCCAGCACCATAATGCCGGCGTGCGACTGGCCCAGGCCGATTTCGTCCTCGGCGCAAATCATGCCCTCGGATGCTGCCCCGCGGATTTTGCTTTTCTTGATTTTGAAGGGCTCGCCCTGGGCGGGGTGCAGCATGGCGCCTTCCAGGGCCACCACCACGCGCTGGCCGGCGGCCACGTTGGGGGCGCCGCATACAATCTGGCGCGGGGTGCCGTCGCCCACGTCCACGGTGGTCAGGCTCAGCTTGTCGGCATCGGGGTGGGCCTCACGGGTGAGCACGGTGCCCAGCACTACGCCGCGCAGCCCGCCGGGAATGCTTTCCAATTCCTCCAGACTCTCCACTTCCAGGCCCGAGCCGGTGAGCAGGGCGCCGATTTCGGCAGCGGGTTTGTCGGTCGGAATGAGGGTTTTAAGCCAGTCTAAGGAGATGCGCATTTTCAGTGAACAGTTAGCAGTGAGCAGTTATCAACCGCGTTGATAAGCAAGGCAAAGGTACAAAGGCCGGGAAAGCAGGTGAAAGGGAATCGCCCTCTTCGGGGGACCCCGCCCCCGGCCCCTCCCCTCCGGGAGAGGGGTGCGTTCAACGATTTCTGCATTTGGCACCCCTCTCCCGGAGGGGAGGGGCCGTGGGGTTACTCCCGGTACGACTTCTCGCCGGCCGGAATACTAATTTTGAGGCGGTTGTCGGTAGGGGGGACGGGGCAGCTGTACTCGTTGTTGTAGGCGCAAAACGGGTTGTAGGCGGCGTTGAAATCCAGTTTCAGCTCGGCCACGTTGAGCTTGGGAATGGGCGCGTCGAGGTAGCGCCCGCCGCCGTAGGTTTCACGGCCGTTGGTAAGGTCCGTGAAGGGAATAAATAGCGTGGAATCGGTGCCAGTGGCTTTTAAATAAAGCGTCAGTTGCTGCGCGGCTTTGTCGATGGTGAAATTAGCTTTTCCCCAATTTAAATATTTCTCCGTGCGGTTATCACTCATTTGCATGGTTACCGTATCGGGCGTTTCGTTGCGGGCCACGGTAGCATTAATTACAAATTCCAGTGAGGCCGGATAGTACTTCAGACTATCAAAATTGGCCTTTTCGTCAGCGACGAGGGGTGAGTTTTCGCCTTGGCGGAAAGCTTTATTTTTTTCTTTGCGGGCTTTATTTAATTGCGCGGCGTAGGTGCTAATGTCAAGTTTCGTGTCGTTGAGGGAATAGAAAATAATTCCTATTACGGCGACGGCAATGGCAATTTTTTTAATCATGCGGCTATACTTTTTTTGAAAAGGTAGGCAACCCCGGGCACATGGGGCGGCATCTTTGGCCTCGAATACCGCCACTGGTACTCGCTTGTTCTACCTCATGCGCCAATTCCTGCTGCTGGTCCTGTGTCTGGGTATCCTCGTGCCGACCGTTGGCCAGCCGCTGGCGCCGGTGCCGTTTCGGTCCGCCGTCCGCCAGGTCAATCTGCTGGTGCACACCCGGCTCGACGTGAAGTTTGACTACGCCAAACGCTATCTGTACGGGCGCGAATGGGTAACTCTCAAGCCCCAGGCACAAGCTACCGACACCCTGCGCCTCGACGCCAAAGGAATGGACATAAAAGCCGTGGCGCTGGTGCAGGGCAGCACCACCACGCCGCTCAAATACGACTATAACCAGCGCCAGCTGCTCATTCGGCTGGGCCGCACGGTGCCCGCGGGCGAGGCCTACACCGTGTACCTCGAATACACGGCCAAGCCCGACGAGCTGGGCACGCAGGGCGGGGCGGCCATTCGCGGGGCCAAGGGCCTGTACTTCATCAACCCGGACAGCGCCATTTCCGGCAAGCCGGTGCAAATCTGGACGCAGGGCGAACCCGATGCCAACTCGGTCTGGTTTCCCACCATCGACGAAACCAACCAGAAAACCACCCAGGAAATCAGCATGACCGTGCCCAGCAAGTACGTCACGCTCAGCAACGGCCTGTTGGTAGCCCAGACGCCCGCCGGCCCCGGCCTGCGTACCGACACCTGGAAAATGGACCAGCCGCACGCGCCCTACCTCTTTATGATGGCCGTGGGCGACTTCCGCATCACCAAAGACACGTGGCGCGGCAAGGAGGTGAGTTACTACCTGGAGCCGCAATACGCGCCCCAGGCCCGGGCCATTTTCGGCAAGACGCCGCGCATGCTGGAGTTTTTCTCGCAACGCCTCGGCGTGGATTTTCCGTGGAGCAAGTACAGCCAGGTGGTGTGCCGCGACTTTGTGGCCGGGGCCATGGAAAACACCACGGCTTCGCTCTTTGGCGAGCAGGCCCAGGGCTCGGCCCGCGAACTGCTGGACTGGCAGTACGCCGGCGTGGAGCGCGAAATTGCCCATGAGCTGTTCCACCACTGGTTCGGCGACTACGTGACGGCCGAAAGCTGGGGCAATCTGACCATCAACGAATCATTCGCCAACTTCAGCGAGGTGCTGTGGGCCGAACACGAGTATGGGCCCGATGCCGGCCAGCAGCAGGCTGACCTCAGCCTGCGCACCTACTTCCGCAATTCCGGCAATTTCAGCAAGCCGCTGGTGCGCCCGCAGTACCGCGAAAAAGACGAGATGTTCGACGCCGTGACCTACCAGAAAGGCGGCAATATCCTGAACATGCTGCGGGCCTATTTGGGCGAGGACGTGTTTTTCCAGGGCCTGCAGCAGTTTCTGAAGCAAAACGCCTTTGGCACCGGCGAGCCCCACCAGCTGCGGCTGGCGCTGGAAGCCGCCTCGGGCCAGGACCTGAACTGGTTTTTCGACCAGTGGTACTACCGGGCGGGCCACCCCATAGTCACCATTGCCTACCAGTGGGACGCGGCACGCCAGCGCCAGGCCGTAATCGTGCGCCAAACCCAGGCCGGTGCGCCCTACGTGCTACCCCTCGCCGTAGACGTGTACACCAACGGCCGCGCCCGGCGCTACGCCGCCACCCTGCGCCAAGCCGTGGATACCCTGTATTTCCCCGCCGCAACCAAGCCCGATTTGGTGAACGTGGACGCGGAAAAAGTGCTTGTCTGGCAGAAGGATGACCAAAAGTCCTTGGCCGAGTTCGCCTACCAGTACCGCCACGCCCCGCGCTACCTCGACCGCCGCGAAGCCCTACGCGCCGCCCAAACTCAACCCACCAACCCAGCAGCGCAGCGCCTGCTGCTGGCCGGCCTGGACGATAAATCAGCCGCGCTGCGCGAAATGGCCATCGAGCTGCTCGACCTCAAAGACGCCGCCCGGCGCCGGGCCGTGGCCCCGCAGCTGGCGAAACTCGCCGCAACTGATGCCGCGGTGCAGGTGCAGGCCGCCGCTCTTACCGCTCTGGCCGCGCTCAAGGAGCCGCGTTACGCCCCGGTTTTCAGCCGGGCGCTGGCCAGCCCGTCGTACCGCGTGCAGGGGGCGGCTCTGCAGGGCATGGCCGCGCTGAACCCCGCCCAGGCCCTGGCGCGCGCCACTGCCTTCGAAACCGACCACAAAGGCCCGCTCACGGTGGCGATGGTGAATGTGTACGGCCAGGCAGGCGGCCCAAGCCAGTGGCCGCTGATGCTGGCCAAATACGACGCCGCCAACCCACCCGGCCGGTTCGAGATGCTGCCCGGCCTCGCTGACATACTCGGCCGCCTCGATGACCCAACGGCGCTCTCGCAGGGCATCGCCCGCATCAAAGACCTCACGGTTGCCTACATCAAGTTTGTTGATTCGGAGCGGCTCATTGGCCTGTTGCGGCAGATTCAGGAGCGCCAGGCCACGCGGCCCAATGGAAAGGAAGCGGCGGCGTTGGTCGAACAGGCGGTAGGGGCTATTCGGGCGGCTAAGTAGAGGTGTTGCTTGAAGGAGAGCTGCTCTTTCGGAATTGTATTCAGAAGGCTCACTGGAGCGGAGTTATAAGACTTGTTCCTAAATACAGAAAAGTGTAAAATCGACGGTCATGCTGAGCTTGTCGGAGCATCTCTACCGCTTCGTTGAGTCGATTGGATTAGTTGCGCGGTAGAGATGCTTCGACAAGCTCAGCATGACTCGATTTTTTCGTTTCTGCTTATTCGGGAACAAGTCTATACTCTGCGTGGTATGCTTGTCCTGCTACAGCTATTGGGACGGGGCTAGCAAAATTCAACGCAGCAACTGGTTTGCTAAACCTTGAACGGTGAACCAGTTTCTTAAACTTTTACGGGGCCGAAACCCGCAATTTGCAGACTTGACGGAGGTTTCGGACTGTGATTAGGAAACGAGATGCTATTTTCTGAATTAGGTTTGTGGCACCAGCATCAATCCCTTCTATGGGCCTAGACATTCATTTGCAGACCGACCACCCCGTACTCCAAAATACCGAGTGGAACGAGGAGCATTGGCGTGCCCACAGCCTGAGCCGCACCTTCTGCAACTTGATGTGTCGACGTAATAACGGCAGTATGGAAGAGCCGGAATTAGACCAAATTGGGCGGCTAACGGGCGTGGATATTTCCTCGCTTTACGAGATGGATACGTACCCGGAAGAAGAAGGCTTGGAGTTTCAGTTAAGCATGGCGGAAGATGAGGCGGAGGAACAGCAGATTCGGCAAGAAGCGGAGGACGCCAAGACCCGCCTGGCGGGTAACGTCGACCGGGTGCAAGCGACGGTGGAGACGTTGCTGACCCGACTCTCGGAGGGGGTGCAATTCAAATTGTCGCTAGGCCTCTCTTGCGGGATTGAAGGGTTCAATTTGCTGTCGCACCAGTTGCCATCGGTTACTCATGGCGCAGACGCGCAGGGTCAAGACGCGTTGGGCGCCGTTTTTGCCCCAGCGTTGGCCCGCCCGCTTCATGCGGCGTTGCATCACCGTGCGGTGGGCGGCCTCAATGGCACCCGAGCCAATCAACAAGCCGCGTTTGCGGTAGGCTTTGTAATCCATCCGGTCGCGGTTGGCTTCGAGGTAAGCACAGACCGATTCGCACAGGGCCGGGGCGATGGCGAGCTGCTTTAGATGGGCTAAGACATGGTCTAATTTACTGTCCAGCAGTAGCTTGCGTTGTTCTTTAAACCAGCCGGAAGCCGCTTTTCCGCTCCCCCAACACGCCTTGCCGGCCTGGCCAATGTGTTCCATGGCATGGTAGAAGTCCAAAATCAGCGTGGCCCGGGGACAGGTTTTTTCGATGAACTGGCGCAGCCAAATGGCCCCGTCGCTGATAAAAACCAGGTCGCGCCCCTGGTCTTTGTAGGGGGCGAGTTGCGCCGCAAATTTGTCCCCAAACGCGGCTGCCGTCCCCAGATGGCCCACAAAAATCGACGCGGCAATGTGCCCGCCGCGCTCCTCGACCACGCTCGTTTGCAAGGCCGTCGCGGCAAAAATGCGGCCCAACTTGGCTTCCTTGTACCCCTCGTCGGTGAGCAGCATCGCCCCGTCGGCCTGCGCATAGACGATGCCCGCTGGGGCGGCTTCA
>NZ_JNLX01000140.1 GCF_000715495.1 Hymenobacter sp. IS2118
ACTGATGTTACGCAGCCATTTTGGTTAACGCGTAGTGCATGGCTTTGAGTCCGCGCAAATAAAGTTGGGCTTTGAGGCGAAAATGACCAATGCCTAATTGTCGGGTTATCTTCTCTAACTTGATGTAGGCCAGGATGGAAGAAAAGAAATGATTGGCCTGCGTATCGATGGTTTTCGTAGGCGACTTGCCCATCGACGTGTTTTGCTTGAGCGATTTGTGGTACTCCTCGATTTTCCACCTTTTCTGGTAGATTACCGTCACTTGTTCCCCGGTCAAATTCGTATCGCTGCTCACCAGATATAACACGCCCTGCGAACCGTCCTTATTTGTAAAGACTTGCCGGACCACGAGCACCGCCTCCACGACGCTCCGTAGCCAGACGCGCAAGGGCTGCCCATCCGGGAAAGCCAGCGTATCAAGGGCCTGGAATTCCCCATTGCCGCGCCCCACTTCGCTCAGGGCCACGGTGCGCGAGGTGGGCAGGGCAAAAATAAAGTCGTGGCCCAACGCGCGCACCTGGTTCATGTTCTCAGCCGAGGCATACCAGCTGTCGGCCAGCAGGTAGCCGTAGGCCACTTGCTCTTGGGCCACGCGCAACATGGCGCGGAGCATCTCGTTTTTCGTCAGCGGGCTTTTCTGACTCACTTTCTGGGTTTTAGGGTCGGTTACGGCCTGCGTTTTCTCCACCAGCTCCACGGCAATCGGCACGGCGAGCGAACCGGCCACATAGAGCAGGCTCACGAAATTGAGCCCCTTCACGTACCGCCCCAGGCTATGGTCGTAATGGGTACAGAGCAGGGCATTGGCATCGGTGTGGGCCTTCTCCAAAATAGAATCATCGACGATAAGAACAGCAAAATCGGCTGCTTCCAACGTCCGCTCGGTTTGCCGAATCAGCGGTTTGGCATGGCCCCAGACCTGGCGTGAATCCAAGTGTACGCTGCTGAGCCAGCGCGTCACCTGGTCGTGACTAAGCTGCCCATCGAACAGGCGTGAGAGGCCCGTAGCCGAAGTTTGGCCCGTCGAGCTGATGAGATAATCCGTGTACAAATCCAGGGTGCAGGCCATCGAAAACGGTAGTTAGAACGGAAAAATACTGCGTAACATCAGTTACTAATTATTTACTAAAAGCGGCCGGAGCGGGCGCATCCGGCGGAATGGCGCCGGGCGTGGGCAGCACGGGGCTATCCAGCTCGTCGTCGCTAAAATACGGCGCCAGCCGCTCCTGAATGGTTTCGGGCATGGTGACGGGGCGGCCGGTGGTGGTTTTCACGAACACCATCAGCGTGTGGCCTTCGGTGAGCAGGTCGCCGGCCTCATTATAAATCTCATACTCGAACAGCACGCGGGTGCCTTCGGGCGGCTGACGCAGCAGTAGGCGCACCGTGAGCAGGTCGTCGTAGCGGGCGGGGCGGCGGAAGCGGGTGCGCAGCTCGCCCACCGGCATGCCCACGCCGTCGGCCTCCAAGTCCTTGTAGTTGATGCCCAGCTTGCGGAAGGCTTCGGTGCGGGCCACCTCAAAATATGCCGCGTAGTTGCCGTGGTAGACGTAGCCCATCTGGTCGGTCTCAGCGTAGCGGACCCGGATTTGGATGTCGGAAGTATACATTTTTTACAATGTGGAGGTGTGGAGGAAGTGAAAATGTGCAGAATGTGTAAGAAAATTAAGTGTAACGAAAACTAAGTTTTCATTTTCACATCTCCAATGCAGCACATCTTTCACATTACCGAATTCCTGCCCGATTCAGCGCGGCCTGGTAGCGGCGGGCATTCAGCAGGTGGCCGGTTTCGTTGGTGGCGAAGGCGTGGTAGCCGCTGAAATCTTCCTTAGCGCAGAAATACAGGTAGTTGTTGCTCTCGGGCTTGAGCACCGCGTCGATGCTGGCGATGCTGGGCAGGTTGATGGGGCCGGGCGGCAGGCCGGCGTACATATACGTGTTGTAGGGCGAGTCTTTTTTCAGGTGCACGTTCAGCACGCGCTTGATGCCGAAGTCGCGGTTGGCGTACACCACGGTGGGGTCGGCCTGGAGCTTCATGCCCTTTTTGAGGCGGTTGAGGTACACGCCGGCAATGCGGGGCCGCTCGTCGGCGTGCTGCTGCTGCTCGGCTTCCACAATGCTGGCCAGCGTGCTCACCTGGGCGCGGGTGAGGTCGAGCTTTTCGCGCTGGGCGTCGCGGGTGGGCGTCCAGAACTTCTCGTATTCCTTCTTCATCCGCTGCATCAGGTTGGGCGCCGAAGTATTCCAATACAGCTCGTAGGTATTGGGGATGAACATGCTGAGCACGGTCGTGGTATCAAAACCCAGACTTTGGGTGTAGGCCGGGCTGCTGAGCAGGGAGTCAATTTGGCCGGGTCGGGCATCAATCTGGCTCGATAGCTTGGTGGCTAGCTCGCCCCGCAGCCGCACATTGGTAAACGTGAGCTTGAGCGGCGACTGCAAACCCGCTTTCAATACGTTGATGAGCTGGCGGTTGGTGTAGCCTTCCTTCAGCTCGTAGCGGCCGGGCTTCACATGCTCGGGGTACTTCATCAGCTTGGCCACGAAATGCAGCGACAGCTTGTCGACCACCACGCCGGTGGCGTCGATGGTTTTCAGGGCCGCTTTCCAATCGTCGCCGCGCTGAATGACGACGTACGTCGGCTTGCCCTTGGTTTCAATGTTGGCGGTGAAAAACACCTGGTAGAAATAATAGGAGAAACAGACCAGCGCAAGCGTAAAAATCACACTTACGGTAGCCCAGCGCCGACGACGTTTCAGGGCTTGGTCGCGGCGTTCGAGAACCGACTTTTTGGCAGGCTGGGACATGGGAGGCAATGAGAGAATCGGGGAAGCGGCCTCAAAAGTACGAAGGGCGGCCACCGCGCCGCGTAAGTCGCGCGTTAGTTGCTTCGTTTCGGCCGGCCGTAGTACCTTGCCCGCGCCTTTGGCCACGGCCGGCACTCAACTGCCGTGTCAGGCCACCCAATCCGGTCCTCGCCCGCCGTCACTTTTTCAATCTCTCCCCACTTTCTATGCCCGCCACCCTCCTCCGCATTCACCCCTCAAACCCGCCCCACAGCCGTATTCAGCAAGCCGTTGAGGTGTTGCGCAAAGGCGGCGTCATCATTTATCCGACCGATACCGTATATGGTATCGGCTGCGACGTGACCAATGCCAAGGCCGTTGAAAAAGTGTGCCGCATCAAGAAGCTGTTCCCCGAAAAGGCCAACCTGAGCTTCATCTGCCACGACCTGTCGCACATTTCGGACTACGCCCACGGCATCACTACCTCCACCTACAAGGTCATCAAAAAAGCCCTGCCCGGGCCTTTCACGTTTATTTTTGAAGCCAGCTCCAATGCGCCCCGTTTCGGCGGCACCAAGCGCAAAACGGTCGGCATCCGGGTGCCCGACAACCAGATTATTCTACAGCTGGTGAAAGAATTGGGCAATCCCATCGTGAGCACTTCGGTGCGGGAAGATGAAAACACCATCGACGAGTACGTAACCGACCCGGACCTGATTTTCGAAAAATACCGCCTCCTGGTCGACCTCGTTATCGATGGCGGCTTCGGCGGCAACGTCCCCAGCACCATCATCGACTGCACCAACGATGACTTCGAGCTAATCCGCCAGGGCGCCGGCGACATCGAACAGTATTTGTAGAAGGATTAAGAGTTGGCTGTTGAGTTAATTCTGCCCATAAAAAAAGCCAACCTGCTCAGGTTGGCTTTTTTTGTTGTGGCGGCAGCCAGATTGCGCTCAGTCTACTCAGGACTTACGCACTCAGCCGCTGGCGCCCGTCTCCGACGCGCGGCCTCCTGGCTTGGCGTTTCCAAACGCCGCCGTTCGCACCGTCCTTGTGGTCTTGTTGGGCCCGTGCGTTAGAGACGCGAAACCAGGGGGCAACGCGTCGGAGACGCGCGCCAGCGATTAGGGGCGTACTACTTTCAACACCTAAGCCTCAACCCTTCTCTGGTGTTTCCAGCGGCGGTGCGTCCAGAGGTACTGTTCGGGCGCGGTCCGAATATCGGCCTCCAAGTGGCGCACAAAGGCATCCGTGATGGGAAACGCATTGGCGGGCAGCGGCGTATTGCCGTCGTAGAGTTCGGTGAGTTCGATTTTGTAATAGCCGCGCCGCAGCCGCTTGATGCTGACGTACACAACCGGGCATTTGAACCGGGCCGCAAGGCGGTCGGCACTGGTGTAGAAGCCGGAATCCTGGTTCATAAAGGTGGTCCAGTACGGCCGGTCTTCCGGCCCGGCGGCCTGGTCCGAAAGCAGGCTTACGACGCGCGGCTCGCCCCGGCGCTGCACCATGTCGCGCAAAGTGTCGCGCATGGGAATCAGCCCGGCGCCGGTCCGAGTGCGCAGCTCGTGCATAAAACTCTCAAAAAACGGGTTGCTCAGCGGCTTGTACACGCCATCGACCTCGGCCGAAAGCCAGACCGCGCCGGAGGTGAGTACCCATTCCCAGTTGCCGGCGTGCGACGAAAGCGCCAGCGCCATACGCCCAGCCTGGAAGTGGCGTTCCAACACCTCCGGATTGGGAAAATAAACGCGCCGCTTCAGCTCAGCATCCGACATGTGGGCCAGCTTTATCGTCTCCACCATCACTTGGGCAAAGTGCCGGTAAAAGGCTTTCCCGATGCGGTCAGTCTCCACCGCCGATTTCTCCGGAAAGGACTTGCGCAGGTTCTGCTGCACCACGCGCCAGCGGTAGCGCACCACGTAGGCCAGTAAGAAGTAGAAGCCTTCGGCAATGACGTACAGAACACTGTAGGGCAGGCGGGCCAGCCCAAGAAGCAGCCACCGCAGGGGCTCATATTGCCACGGGTAAGGCAGACGCGGCGCGGCCCGCTGGGCGGTATTGCCCGAAATGGTGCGCTTTCTCATCGGGGCGTAGTGGCACCAGCCGGTGCGTATTCTGCAATGCTGCGCTCGCCAATTACCCGGTGGCCGGCCAGCAGGGTTTTGGTACCGGCCCCTCCATACACCTCAATAAACAGCGTAAACGGCCCATCGGGCAGCGGCCCCAGGGGCAGCTGGCCTACCACGGTGGTTGGCCGCCCGCTGTCGGGCGTGAGGGTGGCATCGGCATCGGCGGCCGACCCGTCGGGCGTGGTGAGATGGTAGTGCACGCGCACGGGCTGCCCGGCGGGAGCATTGTGCAGCTCGGTGTAGAAAAAGATATTTTCGGTACCCCGGCTGTAAACATTGCCGGGGGTGCGGGTGAGCCGGTAGCCGCCCCGCGAAAAATTATCGGTTCCGCCGCTGCGCACGGCCGGCTGGGCCAGCAGCACGATATCGGCCAGGAAAGCAGTGGCTGGGGCCTCCAGCACCAAAGGCTTTTCGACGGTGGTTTGGCCTTCGCCGCTGCGGTATTGGTCGCGCACGGTGCCACGCACGGTGTATTTGCCATCGGGCAGCAGAATTCTCTTCAGAAAGCTCTGCGGGTTTTTGATGGCAATAGACGTATCGCTAAGCACCGGCGGCTTGAGGACAACAACTTCGCGGTAAGCGGGTTTACCATCAGCTTTCAGCACTTCCAGGGTAACGGTAGCTGCTGATTGGAAAGCCCGGGGCGCCCGTTGCCGATAGGTGAGGAACTGCGTGGAGATGGTCACGTAGATTTCGACCTCCGCCCCTTTTTCCACTTTGTTCAGGTTACGGAAACGGGCTACGTCCAGCGTTATGGGCGGGGGGCCGGCCTGGGCCACCGCCGCAGTAGCCCAAAAAAACACGAAGGCAGCAATTGAGAGGAAGAAACGCATGACGTAAAAGTAGCAAGCTGAAAAGCGGCACCACTCAGGGCCCGTTCTTTACCTAAATTCCGTGCCACCCGCCAAATCCTTAAAAATCCGTGATTCTACTCACTGAAATTCAGTATCACCCGCCCGCTGCCCTTTTCGCCGAGCTGCTCCGGGCCGATGGCATCCTGCTGGAAGCCCATGAGCACTACCGCAAACAGACCTACCGCAACCGCTGCCTCATTCGCACGGCACAGGGCGTGCAGCCACTCACCATCCCGGTTATTGATGGCAACCGGGCCGAAAAAGTCAGTATTTCAGCCATTGAGATTGATTACCGACAGAACTGGATTCACCGGCACTGGCGCACGCTGCAAACCGCCTACGGCAACAGCCCGTATTTTGAGTACTACGCCGACTACTTGCATGACATTTACGTAGGTAAACCTAACTTGCTTTTCGAGCTGAATTCACAGTTTTTGCAACTCATGTTGCGCTGTTTTCGCATCACTCTACCGCTGCACCTCACCACCGAGTACCACGCCGAGTACCCGAACAACGCCCTCTCTCCTACCCGCCCACCTTTCCATCCCATCCTCGACCGGCGCGACTGGCTGACACCCAAAACTATTTCCCAAGCACCGGAAACTGACAGTCCGGCAGCTTCTACCCTGGTCCGGCCGTACCCCCAGGTATTTGGCCCAGGTTTTGAGCCAGGGCTGAGCGTGCTGGACCTGCTGTTCTCGCAGGGCCCGGCCGCCCGGCAGTTTTTTTTAATGTGAGGTAAGCTTTAGCTTGCCGTCCGACACGACGCCAGTTCGACCCTTTTCGAACGGCATTGGTCCCACGGCAAGCTAAAGCTTACCACACCTTGCCCGAACCTTCGCCCGAGACTGCTTGTTTTCAAGCCACATCGGCCCAACCCGTACTTCGTGTATTCGCCCGACGCGGGGCTATTTGATTTTTCACTACGTTTATTGGCATGGAAGCTAAATTCTCAAACCGCGTTAAA
Organism: Hymenobacter sp. IS2118; assembly: GCF_000715495.1. Lineage (GTDB taxonomy): Bacteria > Bacteroidota > Bacteroidia > Cytophagales > Hymenobacteraceae > Hymenobacter. Next base: position 6,744 of record NZ_JNLX01000140.1, read on the forward strand.
GAGGTTATTTCCCTCAGTCGGGAAGAGGCCATCCGGCTTGGACACGACTACATTGGCACCGAGCACCTGCTGCTCGGTATGATTCGCGAGGCGGAGGGCACGGCCCTCGGCCTGTTGCGCAAGCTGGGCGTGAGCATCGACGAACTAAAGTTCTCGTTGGAGCAGGCCACGCGCAACACCGCGACGCAGGGCACCAGCATCACCGGCTCGATTCCGCTCACCAAGCAGACCGAGAAGGTGTTGAAAATAACCTATTTGGAGGCTAAAATCTTCAAATCCGAAATCATCGGCACCGAACACCTGCTGTTGTCTATCCTGCGGGACGAAGACAATATTTCTTCTCAAATTCTCTCCAAGTTTAACGTGAACTACGAAACTGTGCGCGACTCGCTGGATTACCACGGCAATGCCTCGCCGAGCCCCAAAGCCGGCCCCGATACCGACGACGACGACAACGACAAGCTCTTTGGCTCCTCCGGCCCCGGTGGGCGTGGCAGTGCCGGCAGCGCTGGTACCACCAAAAAGCCCGGCGAAAAATCGCGCACTCCGGTGCTCGACAATTTCGGCCGCGACCTCACCAAAATGGCCGAGGACGACAAGCTGGACCCCATTGTGGGCCGCGAAAAGGAGATTGAGCGTGTAGCTCAAATCCTAAGCCGCCGCAAAAAGAACAACCCCATTCTAATTGGTGAGCCTGGCGTGGGCAAAACGGCCATCGCCGAAGGCCTCGCCCTGCGCATCATCCAGAAAAAGGTGAGCCGCGTGCTGTTCAACAAGCGCGTTGTGACCCTGGATTTGGCTTCGCTGGTGGCTGGCACCAAGTACCGCGGCCAGTTTGAGGAGCGCATGAAGGCCGTGATGAACGAGCTGGAGAAGTCGCCCGACGTGATTCTGTTCATCGACGAGCTGCACACCATTGTGGGCGCCGGCGGTGCTTCGGGCTCGCTCGATGCTTCCAATATGTTTAAGCCTGCCTTGGCGCGGGGCGAGATTCAATGCATCGGCGCCACCACGCTGGACGAATACCGCCAGTACATTGAGAAGGACGGCGCCTTGGCCCGTCGTTTCCAAATGGTGATGGTGGACCCCACCACGCCCGAGGAAACCATCGAAATCCTGCACAACATCAAGGACAAGTACCAGGACCACCACCACGTGGTGTACACCGACAAGGCCATTGAGCAGTGCGTGATGCTGAGCGACCGCTACATGAGCGACCGTTTCCTGCCGGACAAAGCCATCGATATTCTCGACGAGGCCGGTGCCCGTGTGCACATCAACAACATCGTAGTGCCCGAAGATATTCTCACGCTCGAAGAGCAGATTGAGAACATCAAGGGCGAGAAAAACCGCGTGGTGAAATCGCAGAAGTACGAGGAAGCCGCCAAGCTTCGCGACACCGAGAAGAAGCTCTTGGACCAACTCGAAACGGCTAAAAAGAGCTGGGAAGAGGAAACCAAGAAGAAGCGCTACACGGTGAAAGAGGAGAACGTGGCCGAGGTAATCGCCATGATGACCGGCATCCCCGTTTCGCGCGTGGCCCAGAATGAAAGCCAGAAACTCCTCAACATGAACGAGGAGCTGCAGGGCAAAGTAATTGGCCAGGATAAAGCCATTAAGCAGCTTGTGAAGGCCATCCAGCGCACCCGCGTGGGCCTGAAAGACCCCAAGAAGCCCATTGGTTCGTTCGTGTTCCTGGGCCCGACGGGCGTGGGCAAGACCGAGTTGGCCAAGGTGCTGGCCTCCTACCTCTTCGACAAGGAAGACGCGCTGGTACGCGTGGATATGTCGGAGTACATGGAGAAGTTCAGCGTGTCGCGCCTGGTGGGCGCGCCTCCTGGCTACGTGGGCTACGAAGAAGGCGGCCAGCTGACGGAGAAAATCCGCCGCAAGCCGTACTCGGTTATCCTGCTCGACGAAATTGAGAAGGCGCACCCGGACGTGTACAACTTGCTGCTGCAGGTGTTGGACGACGGCATTCTGACCGACGGCCTGGGCCGCAAGGTGGACTTCCGCAACACCATCATCATCATGACCTCCAACATTGGAGCGCGTGACTTGCAGGACTTCGGCGCGGGCATCGGATTCGGCACCAAAGCCCGTGAGGCCAACATGGACGAGCTGACCAAGGGCACCATCACCAACGCCCTGAAAAAGACGTTCTCGCCCGAATTCCTTAACCGCTTGGATGACGTCATCGTCTTCAACTCGCTAGACAAAAAGGACATCCACAAAATCATCGACATCAGCCTGGCCAAGCTCCTCTCGCGGGTGCAGGCGCTGGGCTACCGAGTCGAACTGACGGAAGCTGCCAAGGATTTTGTGTCGGAGAAAGGCTACGACCCCAAGTACGGCGCCCGTCCGCTGAACCGTGCCATCCAGAAGTACATCGAAGACCCGATTGCGGAGGAAATCCTCAAGGCGCAGGTGATACAGGGCGACATCATTACGGCCGATTACGCCGAAGGTGCCGAGGAGCTGACCTTTGCCGTCAGCAAAAGCGGCGAAATTCAGAACCTCACCAGTGATGAGCGTCCTGCTGACAAGCCGGAATCGCCCGATGCGGACGCGAAGAAGTAACGCGCAGCACCTAACATAACTTGTGCAAAACTAAAAAACCGGTTTCCGAAAGGGAGTCGGTTTTTTTGTTGCATCCCTGTTAACTTGCTAGCCGTTTCTACATTCCGTTGCCGCGCTTACAAAAAACCCCAGGCCCTTTATGAATTTCTTGCAAAGAGCCGCCCTCACAGGTGCTGGCGCGGCCCTCACCAGCGTAGCGCTGGCACAATCGGCACCGGTTGCGGCCATCAAGCCCAAGGTGTTTACCAATTTCGGCATCACCCGAACTGATAATTACTACTGGCTCAACCAGCCCACGGACCCTGCGGTGTTGAGTTACCTCACCGCCGAAAACACGTATTGCGACAAGCAGTTGGCCGGCACCAAAACGCTGCAACAGAAGCTGGTGGCCGAAATAAAAGCCCGTATCAAGCAGGAAGACGCCACGGTGCCTTACCGCGACAATGGCTACCTGTACTACTCGCGCTTTGAGTTCGGAGGCGAGTTTCCGGTGTATTGCCGGAAGCTGGGCAGCTCGGTCGGAAACGAAGAAATATTCCTCAATGCCGATGAGCTGAGCACAGGCCGGCCCTATTTCCAAATCGGCGACTGGGCCGTGAGCGACAACAACCAGCTGCTGGCCTACACCGCCGACACCGTGAGCCGGCGCCTGTACACGCTCCGTTTCAAGAACCTGGCCACGGGCACGCTCTTTCCCGAGCGCATTGCCAACACCGGCGGCGAAGTGGTGTGGGCCGCCGACAACAAGACGGTGTTCTACACCAAAAAGGATGTGACCACGCTGCTACCCTACCAAGTATACCGCCACACCATCGGCACCGACCCCAAGGGCGATGTGCTGATTCATGAGGAACGCGACAACACATTTAACCTGGCCGTGACTCGTTCCAAGTCGAAGAAATTCATTGGCATTGTGCTCACCAGCTCGCTGTCTTCGGAGTACCGCTACCTCGACGCCGCCACGCCAACGGCCCCGTTCAAAACGTTTTTGCGGCGGGAGAAGGACCACCTTTACACCGTAGAGCATCTGGACGATAAATTCTACGTGCGCAGCAACTGGCAGGCGCCCAACTATCGCATGATGGTGACGCCCGTGGCCAACACGTCCAAAGCCATGTGGCGCGATGCCATCACCCGGCACCCGGAAATTTTCCTCGACAACTTCGAACTGTTTCGGGAATACCTCGTGCTGAATGAGCGCAAGGGCGGCCTGCGCCAATTGCGGGTAGTCAGTCTTAAAGATAAGCAGGAGCATTACCTGTCTTTCGACGAGCCGGCCTACACCGCCACCGTGGGCGTGAACGCGGAAATGGACACGCCCCTGCTGCGCTACAACTATACGTCGCTGACCACGCCGGCATCCACGTTTGAGTACGACATGAGCACGCGCACCGGAACGCTGCTGAAGGAGCAGCCCGTGCAGGGCGGCTTTAACAAACGCGACTACGTAACGGAGCGGATATTTGTAAAGTCGCGCGATAACGTCTTCATTCCCATGTCCATCGTGTACAAGAAGGGCACAAAGCTGGACGGCAGCGCGCCACTTTTGCAGTACGCGTACGGCTCCTACGGTTTCTCGCAAGACCCTACCTTCAGCGCGGCCCGCCTGAGCTTGCTCAACCGCGGCTTTGTTTACGCGCTGTGCAATATTCGGGGCGGGCAGGAAATGGGCCGCCAGTGGTTTGAGAATGGCCGGATGCTGAATAAAATCAACAGTTTCAACGACTTTATCGACTGCTCGCTGTACCTCACCAAAAAGCGCGACGCCAAAGTAGCCACCGACAAAAGCAAGCAGCAGCAACAACAGTACACATCCCCCGAAAAGCTATTCGCTATGGGCGGCAGCGCCGGGGGCCTGCTCATGGGCGCGGTGATGAATATGCGGCCCGACCTTTACAAAGGCGTGATCGCGGCCGTGCCCTTCGTGGATGTGGTCACCACGATGTCGGACCCCAGCATTCCGCTCACCACCAGCGAATACGACCAGTGGGGCAACCCGGCCGACGAAGACTACTTCAACTACATGCTTTCGTACTCGCCCTACGACAACGTAACGGAGCAGGCCTACCCCAACGTTCTCGTCACTACCGGCTTACACGATTCGCAGGTGCAGTACTACGAACCCGCCAAATGGGTGGCCAAGCTGCGCGCCTTGAAAACCGACAAGAATCAGCTGCTGCTGCACACCGACATGAGCGCCGGCCACGGCGGCGCGTCGGGCCGTTTCAAGTCCATCAACGACACAGCGCGGCAATACGCTTTTATGCTGCAACTACTCGGCAAAAACCTGTAGCGTTTCTGCCATCATTACTTCTCCACGAAACATCGTACTGGGCGAGGAATTAACGCTAGGGCGTGAGGACAATAAGAAATCAGCTATATGTTTACTGCTTATTTACTTTTCAGCATGCGCCGTCACGAAATTTCTGATGCTACCTGGGCCCTGGTTGCCCCGCACCTCTCCGGCAAGGCCGCCGATGGCGGGGCGACGGCCGTCGATAACCGGCTGTTTTTCAACGCTGTGGTGTGGATAATGCGCACCGGCTGCCCGTGGGCCGACCTGCCCGAACGCTTCGGCAAGTCCGACACGGCCCGCAAACGCTTCCGCCGGCTGGCCGAAAAAGGCGTCTGGCGCCGCCTTTTCCAGGTCGTCCAAGCGCCGGAGCTGGACTGGGTGCTGCTCGACTCGACCATCGTGCGGGCGCACCAGCACGCGGCGGGCCAAAAAAAAGCGACGCTCAGACCGAGTGCCTCGGCCGCAGCCGGGGCGGGATGAGCACCAAAATTCACGCCTGCGTCGAGTCGCTGGGCAACGCGGTGCGCCTGCTCGCCACCCCCGGCCAGGCCGGCGACAGCCCGCAGGCGCTGCCCCTGCTCGACGGCCTCGACGTGGGCCAGGTAGTGGCCGACACGGCCTACGACAGCGACCAAACCCGCGCCTATTGCGCTCAACGCGGTATTCAAGCCGTCATCCCCAGCCACCCCAACCGCACCCAACCGCTGCCCCTGGACGAGAATGCCTACCGCGACCGCAACAAAATCGAACGCTTTTTCGGACGCATGAAGCAGTATCGCCGCTTGGCCACCCGCTACGAGAAGACCATCGTTTCCT
>NZ_JNLX01000141.1 GCF_000715495.1 Hymenobacter sp. IS2118
ACTGATGTTACGCAGCCATTTTGGTTAACGCGTAGTGCATGGCTTTGAGTCCGCGCAAATAAAGTTGGGCTTTGAGGCGAAAATGACCAATGCCTAATTGTCGGGTTATCTTCTCTAACTTGATGTAGGCCAGGATGGAAGAAAAGAAATGATTGGCCTGCGTATCGATGGTTTTCGTAGGCGACTTGCCCATCGACGTGTTTTGCTTGAGCGATTTGTGGTACTCCTCGATTTTCCACCTTTTCTGGTAGATTACCGTCACTTGTTCCCCGGTCAAATTCGTATCGCTGCTCACCAGATATAACACGCCCTGCGAACCGTCCTTATTTGTAAAGACTTGCCGGACCACGAGCACCGCCTCCACGACGCTCCGTAGCCAGACGCGCAAGGGCTGCCCATCCGGGAAAGCCAGCGTATCAAGGGCCTGGAATTCCCCATTGCCGCGCCCCACTTCGCTCAGGGCCACGGTGCGCGAGGTGGGCAGGGCAAAAATAAAGTCGTGGCCCAACGCGCGCACCTGGTTCATGTTCTCAGCCGAGGCATACCAGCTGTCGGCCAGCAGGTAGCCGTAGGCCACTTGCTCTTGGGCCACGCGCAACATGGCGCGGAGCATCTCGTTTTTCGTCAGCGGGCTTTTCTGACTCACTTTCTGGGTTTTAGGGTCGGTTACGGCCTGCGTTTTCTCCACCAGCTCCACGGCAATCGGCACGGCGAGCGAACCGGCCACATAGAGCAGGCTCACGAAATTGAGCCCCTTCACGTACCGCCCCAGGCTATGGTCGTAATGGGTACAGAGCAGGGCATTGGCATCGGTGTGGGCCTTCTCCAAAATAGAATCATCGACGATAAGAACAGCAAAATCGGCTGCTTCCAACGTCCGCTCGGTTTGCCGAATCAGCGGTTTGGCATGGCCCCAGACCTGGCGTGAATCCAAGTGTACGCTGCTGAGCCAGCGCGTCACCTGGTCGTGACTAAGCTGCCCATCGAACAGGCGTGAGAGGCCCGTAGCCGAAGTTTGGCCCGTCGAGCTGATGAGATAATCCGTGTACAAATCCAGGGTGCAGGCCATCGAAAACGGTAGTTAGAACGGAAAAATACTGCGTAACATCAGTTATTGAAATCAGTGGCGTACCTGTACAAATCACACCCAGTCAAGTCTATTCCTTTGAGGTTGGAGAAGACAAGTATGTGGGCGCAATTTGGTTTTTGGCCAAGTTAGAGGGATTCAAAAAGCCTGAATTAGGAATTTTTGCCGAAGCCCTTCACATCTATCTGTCCGCGAATTTTGCAAACGGCTACCATGTGAGCGCCCAGAATTGCTTGATTGTTGACGTTCTCAATAAAGAAGATGTTAATTATCAGATGATAGTTGACAAGAAGATTCCTTCTTTATTATTTGAGACATTGGAAAGTATAAAAAACACTAGATAAACGTATAATTGGCCTTGGTTAAAAGTTTGGTACCAAGGTTAAACGAGCCGGTCATCAGGTCCTGCCTGGTTCATGCTCCCCACTGCGCGGCGGTAGAGCCAGAAAGGTGCGCCTTGCCGGCCCCCGCCAATTGGGGGCTGTTATGCCGGTGGAAACGGGGCCAGCAAGTGGAACCACTACCGCATCCTGCTGGCCCCACCTTGTTGACCTGTTCGGCCCGCTCATTGATGCTGCCACTTATTTCTTCGCTTTGTATTCTTCCCTAATCCAACGAATGGCTTGCGGCACTACTTCGGCTGGCTTGAGCGGCTCGTCGGGGGCGATGGAGTGGCCATACCGTACCAAGCGGCGGTCGGCGAACACGGCGGTTGTCAGCAGGAGAACGGACCCATCGGACAAATAAAAGCGGCTTCTGCCGGTCGATACCCCGCACGTGCCCGCCCCAAAGCTTCGGGTGTGCTTTCGGGCTTTGAAGGCGACCGCAACGGCCTCGCCCGAGCTGGCCGTTAGGGTATCGGTTAGCACGGCCACTACCGGGTTGGCAGACTTAAGCGTATAATAAGTGGCGGTTTCTGCCTCTATGTCGCCGTCCGCCAATGCCTTGCCTTTTTCGTATCGCCACGCGGTTTTGGTATTATTCGAGTCAAAAGAATAGCCGAGCGTATCTTCTCCCAAAACCGGTCCTACCCCTACCAGCATCGGCCACATATTCCCGCCCATATTTCCTCTCAAATCCACGAGCCAGCCTTTTAATTCGGGCTTATCCCGCTCCTTGATTTGGGCCTGTACGTTGGCTATGTACGCGTCTAGCTTTTCCTGGCTGCCGACAACCCAGGAAATTCTGATGTAGCCGATGTCCCCCGGAACCGGCTCGTCGGGGTATAGCGGGGGCTGCTTGGCAGTGGGTATTTCGGGGCCTTTCACCGGGCGGGCACAATAAAACTGTGTGTGCTTATCGCCTAGGGCCACGATGGCACATACAACCGCTGGATAGGCCTGCTCAATTGTTTGGGCGCCACTTGCTTCCGTTAGCAGATTCTGCTTGAAAACTACCCAGTTGATGGCCGCCCGATTAACGAAATTGGCTTGCATAATACTGACTACCTCCTCCAAATAGTTCCGCACCGCCGGGGAGGGGGGCTTACGTTCGGCACGACAAGTAGCAAAGACGAAGAATAAAATGCTGAAGTAGCGTAGCCGTTTCATCCGTCCAAGTTAAGATATGCCTAGCATACAGGTAGCCGCCCAGGGAGCCTCCGGCCACGACCCGCGCACCGACCACTTGCGCCCGGTCATAGAGTATCTACTAGCCCAGGGCAACCGCCCGGCTCACTGGTGGCACGCGGAGAACGGCCCGCGCAGTCGTTCACGTTTGAATGACAGCCCAACGCCCGCTCGTTTAACCTTGGTACCAAACTTTTAACCAAGGCCACTATTGTGCGACCCCTACTTAGGAGGAAGCTGAGTCGGTGGCTCGGTGAGGGGTACCTTCTGCTATGGCGCGTAAAGCCCATCCTTGCTCCTCTTGATGGGTAATGAGCTGCGCGGTGTGGATTGCCCCGGCCACATCGCCCGCTTGCACCTGAGCCTTGGCAAGGTCGGACAGATAGTAAGACCGGAAGTAACCATTTTTCATGTCCCCCTCGCTGAATCCCTCGGCGCGTTCCCGCGCCTGTCGCAAGGTGCGCCGGGCGGCTTCAGTGTCCCCGGCCTGCTGCTGCGCCTCCGCAATCCGCTTCATCACGTCAACGTACCGGAACCCGGTTACGGTAGCCGCCAGCCACTGCGCGGCGGCTAAGTCGCCCCGCTGCACCAATACTTGCACCACGGCCCCGATTACCTCGCCTTTGGTGTCGGGGTAGGGCAGCCGCTGCGCAGTGGCCACGGCCGCCAGCAGCTCGCCGGCCTGCACCTGAGCCCGGGCCACGGCCTCTACCGCTTGGTTGACGTAAGGCCCGCCCGGAGAAGGGGTAATGGCCTGCACCGCTCCCGCAAGGTCGCCCGCCCGTAGTAACGCCAGCACCTGCTCGTACCAGATGCTCCCCTGCGCATAGGCGGCGTCCTCGGCCCGCTTGTCGGCCCGTTTTTGCGCGGGGGTCCACTGCTCGCGTGGGGTCAGTAAACGCCGCGTGGCTGAGTCCATTTTTGCCCCGAACAAACGAGAACTTTTGGCGGGTTGGGGAGTGGCCTTCTTTCCTTCTTGTTCCTTCATTTTGTCGTTTGACATAATCCCACTTGTAAGCGCGCTCGTGGGAAAGTGGTGGTTTTCGGCCCGCCTGGTCGCTGCGGCCCGCGTGATACTTTGCTGCGCTGCTATAAATCCCAAACGATAGGCTTTGAGAAATCCGGCCGCGACTGCATGATGCCCTTTCGGTTGGGACTGTCCCAAAGGTCGCCCTGTCGGGTAAAGCCAATGCTTGGCGGCAAGTCAAAGCGGGCTTGTACCGCCTCCACGTCCAGGGGCTGCTCAAACAGGAACTCGCCCACCCCGTCGCGGTCAACATAGAAGCCGTCCGGGTTCAGTCGCAGGTAGCTTGGGCGCGGCGTGGGCGGGTTGCCCTGGGCTGTGAGAAAGTCGATGATGGGCCGCAGGTGCTCGGTGGCGCTGCCGCTCGGCGAGTGGCTTAAAATGGGCTGCTTTTCGGGTTTCATAGGCGGCGGCCTTACAATTGCAAAAACAGGTGGGTTAGCATTAGCGCTGGCTCCGGTAAAGTCTCTGGCATTCCAACCAGCCGCGGGCTTCGTGTTCGGCCTGCTGATGGCGGCCGGCCCGTTGCGGGTCGGAGGCACGCTCAGCAGCCCGCGCCAATCGCTGCGCCCGGTCGGCGTGGTGGGTCGGGTTGCCAGGGTCGAGCATCTGAGATTCGTCGGCCACCCGGCCGCCGCGCTGTGCCAGGGCCTCGTGCGTGGCCAGCAAGTAGAGAATGCGGTTCCGCTTGTACGGCCAGTGCTCCAGCAGCTCGTCTAGCTCATTCATTGATGCCTGGTAGGCCAGCGGGTCGCGTTGCAGCTGCGCGGCCGTGTATCGGCGGCGGGCGGCGGGCCGGTTATTTGGCCGGGGCTGGGCTGGGGTAAACGCTAGGGCCTTCGCCTGCTGGGGGGCTTGCGGGGCCTGGCGCGGCCCTTTGCCGGTCGGGGGGCCTTGCTTGCGGCGCTGGCTTTCGACCAATGCTGCCTCGGCCAGCGTGAGGTTGTAGGCGTGGCGGGCGGCTTTCTTCGGGTCCACCCACTCCCGCCGCCGGCGCTCGTTGAGCATCAGGCCGTGTACGTTCTCCTGGTCCTCGTCGTGCACCATTCCGACCTCCCAGTGCGTGGCCCCGTTGTCGAAAAATGCCTTCCGAACGGCCAGCAGTGCCACGGTGCGCGGTTGGTTCCGGGGCCACTGGCCTATCAGTTCGTCCAGCTCGTTCATCGCCGCGAGATAGGTCGGGTACTGGTGTAAACTGAACAGGGTGTAGGCCGGCCGGGTAGGGTCGCCCCGGAAGATTTTGACCGGGTAATGATGGGCCTGAAACTGCTGGCGGAACTGTCTTTTTTGGCTTCCTGTCATGCTACAAGATACGCCAAAAAGCCCGTTTTAAGGGAATTTGAGGCATTTTATACACAAAAAAGCGTGCCTCCCCTACTCTGCTGCCAGCAGCCGACAGTTATGGGGCGTCGTGGGCAACATTTCGTACTTCTCCCCCATGGCGGGGTACTCGTGAATGTGGCGGCCTTGCTCGTCGCGGTACGAGAGAAAGGTATGAGCCGCTGCGGCTTCGGCACGCAACTGCTCGCGCATCGCGTCCTGAAAATCGGGCGAAGTAAGCTGACCCAGAAAGACCGTGAGCGGCGAATCAAAAGCGAACGAAGGAGGCATACGACGTGGAAAACGGGTGGGGCCACGACTGACTAACAGTAAAAAGACCTACTCCATTCCCGTTCCCTGGCCCCGACGCGGCCCCTGGGTGCGGGCTTGCGCCTGCTGCACCTCCCGCTGACCGGAGGCTTGGCGCTGCGCCCGGTCGGCCTCGCGCTCCTGCACCTGGTGCCCCGGCTGCTTGGCCGCCCAGTCCAGCACCAGACTAATGTCCTTCAGTTCGTGGCGGGGCTGCTGCACGCTGTACTGCACCACCACCTCGCTTACCCGGTTGCCCTGGGCATCGACGGTGTGACTCACGGATACCGTGGCTCCTTTGCTGGTCAGCGTACGCTGCAAGGTATCGGCGCGGCCCGTGGTCTGGATGTCGCTCACCGGCTCGCTCACGCGCACCACCAACTGCCGCTCGGCCTCGCGCTTGGCGGCGTAATCGGCGAAGCTCAGGCTCGTTAGTTCGGGCATGTGATAGGCGCGGCCCTCAAACCCCACGGCGGGAGCCGGGCGGTCTGCCGCTTTCGCGGCGCGGGCAAATTCGAGCAGCGCCGGCGCTAAGAGGCCGGGCAAGGGCCGGTCCTTTTCGGTCAGGAACTTCAGCTTTTCCTCGGCTTCCCGGGAGGCGTCATTTTTTCCCCAAAAGCCCCCTTTCGCCTTTGCTTCTAACGCAGCCTGCTGGCCATAGCTGCGCGCCCACTGGTCCGCGTGGTAGGCTCGTGCCGCCACCTGGCGCTCTAATTCTGCTCTAAGCGCCGCTGAGTGCGGGTCGCCTTCCATCCCCTGCAGCACAGCGTCTATCCCTTCCTCATTCGGGTACATCTTCAGATGCTGACTATACGAGTCAATAATCTTGTTCCAGGTCTGAATGGGTCCGTTTCGTTGGGCCAAGTCGGCCGTATATTTTTGATAGTCTTCTTGCCACTTGCGTTCTACGACTGGCAGTTCCGGCACTTTTACCGCTTGGCGCTCCGCTTCCTGGCGTTGGGCAGCGAGTTGACGCTGTTCCTGCGCAGCAGCTTCCAGCGCGGCTTGCTGCCGCGCCTGCTCGGCGGCAGCACGTTGGTCCGCTTCCTGGCGGGCGACCTCAGCCTGCCGCGTGGCCTGGTTGGCTTCGAGCTGCTTCACGATGCCGGCCAAGCTGTATTCGCGCCCAATCTCCGACCCTTTGAGCGTCTGCCCCTTCCTAGAAAAGCTGATGCCGGTCGGCTTGCCCTCCTTGGTCTGAAACACCCGGAACGTGATATCCTGCTCGTTCAGCTGCTGGCGCAGGTCCTTGCCGTCGGTGGCCGTGGTCAGCGCTGTGCGCAGCGCCTCCTTCAGCTCATGGCGGGTGAGGTCCACGCCGTGCAGCCGTTCCGGGTGCTGCTTCTCGGGCCGCAAACCTTTCGGCGGGGTCAGCCCATGTTCCTGAATCAGCTCAGTGAGCGCCACCTTTGAGAGGTAGAAATTCTGCCCGTCCTTGATGGTTTTTCCGTCGTTGTCTACCCGATTGGCGATGATGTGCAGGTGCTGATTATCCTTCTGGTCGTGGTGCCGGATGATGGTGTACTGCGTGTTGTCGAGTCCCATCTTTTGCACATAGCCCTCGGCAATAATCAGCATCTTCGCGCTGTCCAGCTGGGCCGCGTCGTCCGGGTTAAAGCTCAAACTCGTGTGCCACACGGCTTGCCCCAAGTTGGGGTTTAGCTGCCGCCCGCGGTTGAAGTCCATGCTCATGTGCGCGGCACTATCCGCCCGTACGCCCACGGCCACCAGCACCTCGGCTTGCTTGTCGCTCGGCAAGTCCTTCCGCCCTTCGAACTGGTAGCGCACCAGGCCCGCAAAGCTGCGCCCTATCGTTGTGCGGCTTATCATACGAGAGCCCCAAAATAGTTCAACAATCGGTTGACCTCCGCCGCCTGCTGGGTCACTTCATTGGCTACCCTTTCGAACCCGGCTTGGTGCGCTTTCTTAGCTAGCTGATTGAGGTTATTGGCTAGACCTGAGAGCTGCTTTAGACACTTATCCTGCTCTACCGAAAGCTGTAGCATCGGACGCTTGCGCTGACTTATGCCAGCCTCCACCAAGGGGCGCAGGAACTGCGATAGTGGCTGCCGCACTTCGGCCGCACCCGCTTCCAGTTCCACGTACCGGGCCATTGAAACATGCGTGGTCACGCTCTTAAGCTTCTCCGCATCGAGCTTCCGTGGCCGGCCACCAGCGGCTTTACCCGTGCGCTTCGGTTGGGTCTTTTGTTCGGGTACGGGGGCTGTCGTCGGCATGGGCGGAGTCGTAAGGCGGTTCTTTTTGCGACCAACGGGAGCAAAAAGCGAGACGTTTTGCGCTAGCAAAACCTGTCTTGCTCCCTTACGCCAGAACATACGATAAAGGGGGCGCTAGGGATACGTTAGGGGGCTTCGGGGTTACTAGGCTACAAGGTAGCTACCATACAAGAACTAGGTTCAGAGTCGCTAAAATGACTCCCTGCCACTGGTGCTTTCTCAAGTAACAATGTAGCTTCTTCAGGGCCTCAAAACATCATCGCTTCTTCAGTCCAGCACTTCATCAATGCTATGGGAACAGTTGGCAAAATCTCTGAGTTAGCTGGTTGTATTGCTAGTCGACCACGCAACCGCTCGCTGGCTGTCTTAGCTATCTGCAATTGCAAAATGCAGCTCACCGCACGTACCTTTTATAGACGAGTAGCAACACTGGTTTGAGCATCAAGGGACATCTCTTCACTCGCATAATGTCACTGAAGGCACTAAAGGGGGTAGCACAAGAGTAGGAACAGAAAATATCGCTAGGCCATTTCGCTTAACGACGCTTCCCAGTCCGTGAGGGCGCGCAACGGGCGTAACTGCCCGGCCGCAACCGCTTCCGGCAGCGTGAAGTCGTAGCGGCCCAGCATGTTGACGTGTTCGTGCAGTAACGGCGAAAGGCGGGCTACGTCGTCTGGGTTCAGGTTCCCTTCGGTTTCTTGCCACTGTTCCAACGCCTGCTGCAAATAGCGAGTGTTCCACAGCACCAAGGCGTTCACGACCAGGCCCAGCGCGCCCAACTGGTCCTCCATGCCCTCGCGGTAGCGTTGGCGTAACTCGCCTTTCTTGCCGTGGAAGACGGCACGGGCCAGCGCGTGGCGGCCCTCGCCGCGGTTGAGCTGCACCAGGATGCGCCGGCGGTAGGCCTCGTCCTGCACGTAGGCCAGCAGGTAGCGCGTCTTCTCCACCCGCCCGAATTCCGCCATCGCCCGGCCCAGGCCCGAGAGCGAACCCGCCCGCTGCAACGTGCGCATCACGGCGGTGGCTTTGACCTTGCCCAGCTTGAGCGAGCCCGCCAGCCGCAGCATGTCGTCCCAATGGTCGTGAATGAGGCGGGAATGGATGACGTGCCGGCCCAACTCGTTGAGCGGGCCGTAGTCGTCCTCTTTGTTCAGGCGCCAGAAGCGCTGGTCCGAGAGGTCGGCCAGCCGGGGGCTGAACCGGTAGCCCAGCAACGCAAACAAGCCAAAGACGACCTCGCTGTAGCCGTGCGTATCGGCCATGATTTCGCGCGGGTCCAGGTTGGTTTGCTGCTCCAGCAGTCCGGCCAGGATGAACAGGGAATCGCGCAAGGTGCCGGGAATGACGATGCCGTGAAAGCCCGTGAACTGGTCGCCGGTAAAGTTGTAGTAGGTCACGCCGCGCTGCGAGCCGTAGTATTTGCGGTTCCACCCGGCATGAAGCGTGCGCACGGGCACCACGAAACGCATGCCATCGGCCGAGGCGACTTCGCCCCCGCCCCAGGCCTGGGCCAGGGGTAACCGGGCTTGCCCGTCCACCAGACGGGCGTTGGCGGCGGCAAGCGTTTCCGCCCGCACGTAGTTTTGTTGCACCCAGGACAAGCGCGGCAGCGTCAGGGCGGGCACTTCGGGCCGGGCCACTGCCTTTAGGCCAATGTTGCAGGCTTGCGCCAATAAAACGGCGCAAATGCTCAGCGGCAGGTCGAGCGCTTTGGTTTGTCCATCGGCCACATGCGTGAAGGCCCCGGTTAAGTCCGTGAAGGCATCGACTTCCAACAGCAGCGCCGCCAGCTCCACGCGGGGCAACTGCCCCGCCAGCTGCTCGCGCAAGTGCGTCAGGCTGGCTGGTTCCTCCTGCGCCGACAAGGGGCTCACCCGCACAAAAGGCTGCCCGTCCTGCTGCACCACCTGCAGCGCCGTGTTGTGCGGCAGGCTTTCGCCCACTCCCCTGTAGGCGGCCCGTAGCTGTGCCTGGAGCCGAACCAGTTCCACGGCCGGGTCGAGGGAGCGGTCCAAGGCGCGGGCCACCGCCTCCCGCGCCGCCTCCCAGGCCTCACCTTGCAGCAGTTCCGCCCGCGGGTCGCCGTAGCGCTCACTTGTCGCAACGAATACCTCCCGGCGACGCAGGGCCTGGTGCAGCCGGTCCAGCACGCAAAGGGTGTACGCCGCCGGGTTCACCTCGTCTTTGCCGGGAAACACCCGCCGCGCCCAGCTTTTGGGCACGAGGGAGCGGGGCGCCGCCGCCCACTTCGGCCGGCCCCGCCCACCGGCTTCCTGGGCCTGTAGGAAGCGCCACGCGTCGAGCAAGGGTTTGGCCGACGGAGCGCCCTCGAAAGTAACGCCCGCCAGCAAGGTCGGCAGGAACCGGCGCACCGTCGCGTAGCTGCCGCTGAGCGCCTGGAACTGTGGGTCGTCTGCGGAACCGGCCAGCGCCTGCACTGCGTCAGCTGCTGCCCGCAACGGGGCTTCGCCGATGCGCCCCAGCACTTGGTTCCGAATGTGGGCTTCGGGAACGGATTCGTCCAGCAGAATACGCACCGCTTGGTGCAACACTAGCGCGGCCTGGTCTAGGTCCTTGAGGGAACGGAGCCGTTCGCGGCGGCGCTTCGTTTCGCCCCGCAGGGCCAGCGACGTCATCAGCCCGTCGAAGAGGTCCAGCACATCGTCGGTGGCCGTGCGTTCGAGGGCCTGGACAAAGGCGAACAGCGTGGCCAGGCGGCGTTCCTCCCCCATGCGGGCCAACGTCTGCCCCCAGGCCACTTGGGCGTGGCGGGCCAGCCGCACCAAGCGGGCTTCGGGCAAGTCGTGGAGCGAGATGTCCCCGACACCCAGGGCGCGCACGTGGTCCAGCCGTCCCAACGCGGCCACCAGAGCAGGGCCGGAAACGCGGGTGGGCGCGGTACGTAACGCTTCCAGTCGGGTGAGCCGCTGGCCAGGCGGCACGACCAACAGCGATTCCAAGGCCTGCTGCTGCACCGGGTTCAACCGGTTACGGAGCTGGCGGTAGAGGTGGCGGCCGGTGCGCTCGCGCACCCGCGCAATCAGGCGAGCCAGCACCGTCACGCCGGGCAGTACGACGCGCTGGGCCACCAGGTGCGCGGTCGCCAAATCGAAGAGCACGCTGGGCCGCACGGTGCTGGTGAGCACCTGGGCGTAAAGCCAGCGGGCCAGGCGGAACGCCTGGCGGCCGTCAAAGGGGCGAAAACCCAGATAGGCCACCACCTGTACCTGGTGGTCGTGCAAGGTGTTCGGCCGGGTGTACTGGTCGCTCCAGGTATCGGCCGTCAGGTGCAGTTGCCGGGCCAGGGTTTGTACCACAACGGCCGGAACCTGCGTGGGAACGGGCAGAAACGTGCCCAAAAACCGCAACGTACCCAGCTGCACGGCGCACCCGAGTTGGGTGTAGGTTCGGCGGTAGCCGGCCAGAAACTGGATGTCCTGCGGGCTCAGGTAAAAGAAACGGGCCAGTTGCTCCGGACTGGGGTCGGCGGGGTAGCGCCCGTAGCGGGCGGCCTGCTCGTCGCTAAGGAATTCAACGGGCATGGCAGCGGATGACAGCGTTGCGCAAGGGCGGAAGCCGTCTGGTCATCGTTCCCACGCTAACCGCCGAAGCC
Organism: Hymenobacter sp. IS2118; assembly: GCF_000715495.1. Classification (GTDB taxonomy): domain Bacteria; phylum Bacteroidota; class Bacteroidia; order Cytophagales; family Hymenobacteraceae; genus Hymenobacter. The sequence goes on from NZ_JNLX01000141.1 coordinate 11,159, forward strand.
GCCTGTATCACCTTTGGGTTGGTTTTCGATGGTGCTGGCGGGCTTATTGTTCCCCAGAAACCAGGTGAATCCCAGGTAGCCCACGCGCGTTTCGTATTTGGTTCGCAGGTCGGCGGCAAGCCCATCGGCCGCGAGTTGCGTGTACTGGCGGCGCGTGTTGAATACGTCACTCACGCGCAGGGTCAGCGCGGCCCGGTCGCGAAAGAGGCGCTGGCGGAGGGCCACGTCAACCCCGTACACCTCCAGCAAGCGGCCTTGCGGCACCACCAGCGGCGCGCGGTAGTTGCCGCTGAGCTGCACGGCCAGCGTTTTGGTGGGGTTGAAGGTGTTCAGGACATAGGCCGTGCCGGTGAAGTTGGCCCGGGTCCCCTCGCCGCTGAAGCTGGCTACTTGGTTGCGGTAGTAAGAGCCGTTCGCCGTGAGCTTCCACCAGGGGGCTATGGTTTGCGTCAGCGAAACCTCCAGCCCGTAGCTGGCGGTGTTGCCAAAATTGGCGTAGCTGGTGCGGGTGATGAAATCGGGCTGGCCGCTGAGGCGGGTCGCCAGCGTATCAATGGTGCGCAGGCTTTGGATGGACTGGCTGGCAAAGCGCCCGAACAGGGTCGTGCTCAGCGTCGTGGTCTGCCAGGCTACCTGGTGCCCCAACTCCGCGACGTGCACGTACTCGGGGCGTAGGTCGGGGTTGCCCACCACGTAATTGCGGGCATCCAAATAAATGGGCAGCGCAATGATTTGCAGGAAATTGGGCCGGTTTAGCCGGCGCGCGTAGCTGAACTGTAGGCGCTGGTCGTGGGGCAGCGTGCGCGCCACCGTGGCTGAGGGGAAGACGTTGAGAATCCGTTGGCGGGCCGAGCCCGTGGGCAGCACCTGGGCCTGCAGGCCCGTGTATTCGGCCCGCAGCCCGCCCTGGTATTCCCACGCACCCGACTTGTGCTGGTAGGAACCGTAAGCCTGCGGAATGAGCTGCCGGTACTTGTACCGGAACGAGCCGGCTTCCTGCCGAATGAATTCGGCGCCGGTCGTCGGTTGCACCGAATAATCGGCCGAGCCGGGCGTCACCATGAGGTCTGTTTTCACCCCCGCTGCCCAGCCGCGCTTGTCGTCCAGGGGATGCACGTAGTCCACTTGCGCCGAAGGCATCTGAATGGTGACATCCAGTAGTTGCTGGCGGGCGTTGCGCGAATAGCGGGCGGGGCCATCCAATACGCGCTGCTGGGTCGTGACGGTGCCCCCATCCAGAAGGTACGTGGCGCTGGCCGTCAGCACCCGGCCGGGGTAAGCGGCCCACGTGCGCCGGTAATCGCCCGAGACGCGGGCGTTGTAGAGGTTTTCTACCTGCGAATTCTGATTTTGCAGGTCGATGGTGGGGGCAAGGCCGTCGGTGAGCCGGGTGGTAAAGTCCTGCGCGGTCTGGTTGTCCTGTTTGTAGTACTGGGCCGTGAGGGACAGGCGCTGCTGGTCGCTGGGAGCGTAGCCAACACCCAGACGCCCGCCAATTGCGGTTTGGTCGCGGGTGCTTCGGCCCGTCTGGTCGGTGCGGGTGGTGCTGCCGTCTACCGTAGCGACCTGCTGCAAGGACGAGCTGCCCCGAAAGAGATTGTCCGACCCGTCAACTCCCCCAAAAAAGTTGATGTTGCCGACCTTGCGGTTCAGGTTGAGGGACGCCGTGTATTTGTCGCGGGTGCCCATCGTAACCAGCGCATCGCCGTTCCAGCCATCCTGGGTTGGTTTTTTCTGCACCAGATTGATGATGCCCCCCGTGCCTTGGGCCGAATACTGCGCGCCGGGATTGGTAATGACTTCGATGGTTTCGAGGCGGCTGGCCGGCAGCTGGTCGAGGCGCAGGTTGGGGGGAGCTGGCTTGCCGTCGAGGTAGAGCGTGACGCCCGGGTTGCCCCGCAGGCTCACTTGCCCGTTTTCGTCCACCGCCACCGAGGGTACTTTCTGTAGCACATCCGCCGCCGTGCCGCCCGCGCTGTTGAGGTCTTTGTCCACGTTGAGCACGATTTTACCCAGCTCGTTGACCAGCGCCGCTTTTTCGCCCTGCACGACCACGCCGCCCAGCTGCACGGCGGCGGCCACCATCCCCCACTCCCCCAAACGGACCACCGGGGTAGTGGCGTCCATCGTAGCCGGACGGCGGATAGAACGGTAGCCCAGCGCCTCGGCCCGCACCAGGTAACGGCCCAACGCGAGGTTGGTCAGCGCAAAGGTGCCGTTTTCCGCGGTTTGGGTGTTGGCTACCAGGGCCGAGTCGGACACCCGCAGAAGCAGCACATTGGCAAAAGGGAGCGGTTGCCGGGTTGCCTGGTCCAGCAGCGTACCGGAGACTTCGCCCAACGTCTGCGCACGGAGCGGACTAGGCAGTAGGCCCGCTACGAAGAACACGAGCCCCCAACACCACCCCCCGCCTCGGCGCACAGCCGATGTGCCATCAAGAAGTTGACGCAACAGCTGCATGACAGCTCTTTTAACATTCGGCATAAGAAATTGACTGACAAGGTTTATTGCAATACAAGCTACCAGGCAATACCTAGTAAATTGAGCTGAGAATACCGGCTGATTCATCGGGGTTTGGAAGTAAGATGACAGAAAAAGAAAAGGAGATGAGGCAGTAATTTCCCTCGCGTACTCGCTGCCCTCGCGTTCGAAACTAACGAGAATAGGGGGTTACGAGGGGTTACTTCGCTTGTCGGCGCAGGAATAGATAGTAAGCCAGGAAGCCCAAGGCGGTGCTGAACACTAGGATGATGACGGAGTGCAGGCCCAGGGGTAGGTACCAATTACACGCCGTGAGCCCCGCGCCAGTGCTCAGGAGCAACGCGACCCACTTCACCACTTTGTTTAGCTCGTCCTGCGGGCCGGGCAATAGGCGCTCGACCACGCTTTCCGAAATGATGGCCGTATCAACTATTTTGTTTTTTAGTAAGTAATTAAGTACCAGTTTAATGGCTGCCAAAACGAAGTAGCCGAGCAGGAAAAGGGCGATGGCTGGAAAAATGACCCGTCGCGCAATCTCCACCGCGTTGGCATCAAGGGTCGGTAGCAGGGCCGATTGGGCCGATGCTTCCCCGGCGGTCAGGCAGCAAAACAGCAGCAACAGAAACCTTTTCATAAGTCGGGTTGGGGGTAATACCGCATGAGACCGGTCAGCGCCAGTCAGGTTGCAAAAAATCAAGAAAAAGTCAGCAGGCGCATTTGCTGGCGGTGCCGGGTCAGCAATTCCAGGCATTGCCCGGCCACGACCAAGCCCGTCACGGCCAGCAGCCCAGCCCCTAGCCCGGTGCCCAAGCTTTGTAAAATCGGTACCAGCTGGCCGCCAAATACGGCCAGGAACGCCACCACCACCGCCAGCACGAGGGCGGCCACTCCGCTGAGCACCCAGGGAAAGGCGGGCTGGGGCCGGGGCAACTGTGCCAGGACGCTCGCCGTGAGGTCGAAAGCGAAGACCGGGGGCGGCAGGTGGGCGGCGGCCGTGAACAGATGCTGGTACGTAGCCACCCGGCCCTGACACAAGCGGCAGCCGCGCAGGTGTGCTGCCTGGGAGTCCGGCAGCAAGGAGGTGGATTCCGCCGCTTCCTGAAGGGCGCGCTCGGTGAGATGGGGGCTGGTCATAATTCGTCTCGTTTATAAGTGGCCAATAGCTGTTGTTTTAGCTGTTTCCGCGCCCGAAAGAGGTAGTTTTTCACGGTCCCGTCCGGCAGAGAGGTTATCTGGGCAATTTCCTCGTAGCTCAGTTCCTGCTGGTGATACAAGGCAATCAGGGTGCGGTAGAGCGGGGGCAATTGCTCGATGGCCGTGCTTAAAATACCGGCCAGGTCTTGGTCAAAAAGGGCCGCTTCCGGGTCGTAGTCTGGCCCGGCCACTAAACCGAAGGGGGGACTACGGCCTTCGTCCGACGAGTTGTCCGGCTTGTGCTCCGACAAGTCCACTAGCACCAGTTGCTTCTTTTCCAGGTAATGCAGGCACGTGTTGTAGGCAATCTGACCGACCCACGTGGAAAGCTTTGCTTGAAACTTGAACCCGGCCAAATGCTTAAAAACCTTCAGGTACACTTCCTGCGCGACATCCGGACGGTCCGCGGGGTGGCGAATCATTTTGAATACCATCTGCGTGACCAGCCCCTCCGTGCGCTGCACGATTTGCCCAAAAGCCGCGGTATTTCCTCCCAGCACCTGCGCCACAAGCTGCTGGTCGGTCACGGGGAAGGCGGGCAGTTTGCTCATCTAGGCATGAGACCGGTCAGTCGGAATGATGTTGCATAAAGACTTTTTTCGGCAGTCACTCCGTTTGCGAAAAAGCGTTTGTGCAGGCGACTCAAGCCGGCGTACGGGTGCCGCCAGTGGGTACATCCAAGTGCGCGAGGTACCGGTAAATCGTCGCTCGTCCCACGCCCAGCAGTTGTCCGATTTCCGCCACCGTTTTGTCCTGTTGCAAGTAAAGCGTCTTCGCCGCCTGCGCCTTGGAGAGGGCTTCCTTCGAGAGGCCTTTGGGCCGACCGCCCTGTCGTCCCCGCGCCCGGGCAGCCGTCAGTCCGGCCTTGGTGCGCTCGCGGATAATGTCGCGCTCAAACTCGGCCAGTGAGGCGAACAGATTGAACATAAGCCGGCCCTGCGCCGTGGTCGTATCCAGGTGGTCCTGTAGGCTGACGAAGTGGATGCCGTTGTCTTGAAACCCCGTCACCAACGTGACTAGGTCCTTCAGCGAACGGCCCAGCCGGTCCAGCTTCCAGACCACGAGCGTGTCGCCGGGCCGCAGCCGGGCCAACAGGTGTTGGAGTGCCGGACGCTCTTTCACGGATGACACTTTTTCCTGGGCCACCTCGGCACAGCCGTAAGCCTGCAAGGCATCGGTCTGCAGGTGCAGCTGCTGGTCGGAGGTGCTCACACGGGCATAGCCGAAAATCATGGTAGTTTTTCTCAGGAAGTCAACGGAGGCGAAGATAGCGAGTCGTTGATTGGTGAGAACAGGAAATGAGACAATCTTTGGTCGCTTTTCGGGGCGCAAAGCAGGCCAGGCGGGTGGGCCGCTAAAACGGCCGTATTTTGAGACAGCCGACCACGCAGTTTTCCCCTACCGATACTTTCTGTTCCTACTCTTGTGCTACCCC
>NZ_JNLX01000142.1 GCF_000715495.1 Hymenobacter sp. IS2118
GCGCCGCTGGATTCCATGGCTGCGCCGCGCCTTTGATATCAAGCTGAAAGCACTATTGGGTACGCCCCGAAAACTACCAATCCGACCACACCTGCCTCCAGCGCGTTGAACACGTTTTAAATCGGGTTGGCAAAACCTGTACGGTTACTTTTGCGTGACTACTTAGTATTACGCTCGCTGAAGTAGTAACGAAGAATTGTCTAAAACGCCAAACGCCCCCCGCGGGCTGGTGAAAGCGGGCGGGGGGCGTTTGGGCAATAAGGTTGGCGGCGACCGACTCTCCCACCGGTGAAGGCAGTACCATAGGCGCACCGGGGCTTAACGACTCTGTTCGGAATGGGAAGAGGTGAACACCCGGGCTAAAGCCACCATTGCTGGCGGGGGTTGCGGTGTTCTATTGTCTTCTTGTGAGAAGAACGCAACCCTCAATAACTCGACGTAAGGGGACAAAAACGAAACGTATGGTGCGTGCTTGACGCCAGCCGCACTTGCGTGCGGCTCTAAAAGAAGCCCTCGGCCACTTAGTACGGCTCAGCTATTCTATTTCTAGTTGTTCACCTGCCGCCTATCAACGTCGTCATCTCCGACGGGCCTTCCATTGGGAAATCTCATCTCCAGGTGAGTTTCGCACTTAGATGCTTTCAGCGCTTATCTCGTCCCAGCGTAGCTACCCGGCGCTGCACCTGGCGGTACAACCGGCGCACCAGCGGCTGGTCCATCCCGGTCCTCTCGTACTAAGGACAGGTCCTGTCAAATTTCCAACGCCCACCACAGATAGGGACCGAACTGTCTCACGACGTTCTGAACCCAGCTCGCGTGCCACTTTAATCGGCGAACAGCCGAACCCTTGGGACCTTCTCCAGCCCCAGGACGTGACGAGCCGACATCGAGGTGCCAAACCTCCCCGTCGATATGAGCTCTTGGGGGAGATCAGCCTGTTATCCCCGGCGTACCTTTTATCCTTTGAGCGATGGCCCTTCCATGCGGAACCACCGGATCACTATATCCGTCTTTCGACCCTGCTCGGCTAGTCGGCCTCACAGTCAAGCCCGCTTCTGCTATTGCGCTCTGCGTCCGGTTACCAAGCGGACTGAGCGGACCTTTGAAAGCCTCCGATACTCTTTTGGAGGCGACCACCCCAGTCAAACTACCCAGCAGCCACTGTCTCCCGAATCTTCGGGATTAGGCATCAGGCACGGCAAGGGCGGTATTTCAACGTCGGCTCCCCGAGAACTAGCGTCCCCGGCTCAGCGCCTCCCGCCTATGCTACACATGCCGAACCCAACACCAATGGCAACCTATAGTAAAGGTGCACGGGGTCTTTCCGTCCCGTGGCGGGTACTCGGCATCTTCACCGAGACTACAATTTCACCGAGCTCACGGCTGAGACAGCGCCCAGATCGTTACACCATTCGTGCAGGTCGGAACTTACCCGACAAGGAATTTCGCTACCTTAGGACCGTTATAGTTACGGCCGCCGTTTACCGGGGCTTCGATTCAAACCTTCGCCTTGCGACTAAGTTCCCCTCTTAACCTTCCGGCACCGGGCAGGTGTCAGACCTTATACGTCCGCTTGCGCGTTAGCAAAGTCATGTGTTTTTGTTAAACAGTCGCCTGGGCCTTTTCACTGCGGCTTCTCGTCTTGCAACGAGGAAGCGACCCTTCTCCCGAAGTTACAGGTCCATTTTGCCGAGTTCCTTGGCCGTGATTCACTCGAGCGCCTCAGGATACTCTCCTTGACTACCTGTGTCGGTTTGCGGTACGGGTAATAAATGGGTTAAAACGCTTAGCAGGTTTTCTTGGCAGTCGGATTAGGCACACTATCCGCGTGTTCCGAAGAACGTACGGTACTATCAACTTTCGGCTAGAGTGGCGTACTTAACTACCTCCCCAATACCTACGGTCTTCAACGGGCACTTCCGTCCGCCCGCGGTGCTTTCACTTCTGCGTCACTGCATCACTTCCATTCATTAGTACAGGAATATTAACCTGCTGTCCATCGAGTGCACCTTTCGGCTTCCCCTTAGGTCCCGACTAACCCAATTCCGATTAGCGTTGAATTGGAAACCTTAGTCTATCGGCGTGCGGGTTTCTCACCCGCATTATCGTTACTCATGCCTACATATGCTTTTCTCCACGCTCCAACATGCCTGACGACACGCCTTCACCGCAAGGAGAATGCTCCCCTACCACTTAGTAGTCTTTCATACTAAATCCAAAGCTTCGGTACTAGATTTGATGCCCGCGTATTATCGACGCCCGCTCGCTCGACCAGTGAGCTGTTACGCACTCTTTAAAGGAATGGCTGCTTCCAAGCCAACCTCCTGGCTGTCAAAGCAAGTGGACCTCCTTTGTTCAACTTAATCTAGATTTAGGGACCTTAGCTGTTGGTCTGGGTTCTTTCCCTCTCGGCCGGGGACCTTAGCACCCCAGGCCTCACTGCCGTGTATAGCCATTGGCATTCGGAGTTCATCAGGATTCGGTAGGCTCTGACACCCCCTAGTCCTATTGGTAGCTCTACCTCCAATGACCTCAACCACGACGCTGTACCTCAATACATTTCGGGGAGTACGAGCTATTTCTCAGTTTGATTGGCCTTTCACCCCTACCCTCAAGTCATCCAAATCCTTTTCAACGGAAACTGGTTCGGTCCTCCAGTGCATGTTACTGCACCTTCAACCTGCTCAAGGGTAGCTCACAAAGTTTCGCGTCTACCCCCCCCGACTGCACGCCCTGTTCAGACTCGCTTTCGCTGCGGCTCCGCGCCTTAAAGCGCTTAACCTTGCCGGGGAGGAGTAACTCGTAGGCTCATTATGCAAAAGGCACGCTATCAGCCCACTAAAGGCCTCTAACTGCTTGTAAGCACACGGTTTCAGGTTCTTTTCACTCCGGTATTCCCGGTTCTTTTCACCTTTCCCTCACGGTACTAGTTCACTATCGGTGTCTCAGGAGTATGTAGCCTTAGCGGATGGTGCCGCTCGATTCAGACGGGGTTTCTCCGGCCCCGCCCTACTCAGGATCCCACTACCGTGAATCAGAATTGTCGCTTACCGGGCTCTCACCGTCTATGGCGCCCTTTCCCAAGGGCTTCAGCTAACTCGATTCAATCAGATGTCGTGGTCCTACAACCCCGGATTGGCCGTAACCAACCCGGTTTGGGCTCCTCCCCGTTCGCTCGCCACTACTTGGGGAATCATTGTTATTTTCTTTTCCTGCAGGTACTTAGATGTTTCAGTTCCCTGCGTTTGCCACCGCCAGTCAAGCTGGTCGGTTCCTGACTCTTCCAGTCAGGGGGTTGCCCCATTCGGAAATGCTGGGATGTAACGAGTATGTGCCTCTCCCCCAGCCTTATCGCAGCTTATCGCGTCCTTCGTCGCCTCTGAGACCCTAGGCATCCCCCGTGTGCTCTTTCTTACTTCTT
>NZ_JNLX01000143.1 GCF_000715495.1 Hymenobacter sp. IS2118
CCCCGCCCGCCCACCGGGAACCGAAAGCCGTGGCAGCCGTATCTAAAAGCGTCCGCCATCTGCAGGTAGCAGCCCGGCGCGACGCCCTCACCCTCCTTTCTCTATCTTTATGCAACACAATATCGCGAACATCAAAGTTGATTTGCAAACCGTTGGATTCTCGGAAAGCCCGGCGCTTCTGGCGCAGGTAGAAAGCGAGTTACGCCGCGTGATGCACTTCCGCGACGACATCGTGGCCGCCGACGTGTACCTGCGCGAAGAAGGCTCCAACCCCGAAAATAACAAGCAGGTGCGCTGGCGCCTGGGCATTCCCGGCAAGGATTTATTTGCCGAAGGTACCGGTTCTTCCTGGGCGGCCGGCCTGCGCGATGCCAGTGAGAAGCTCAAGCGGCAGTTTTTGGATTAGCATTCTACGTCGTTTTTACAAGCAAAAGGCCCGTCGGTAGTTCCGACGGGCCTTTTGCGTGGCGCTGCACCCAAAGCAGAGGCTTTAAACCTAAGTAGAAATGTTGGACGCTTTTAAATGAAGCGGCTGAGCTGTAGAAGGCGGGTATTGGGCGAGCCAGTGCGGCATTGGGCACTGGCTTTTCATTGCAGGAATAAGTTGCGGTAAACAAGCTATAACTTGAGCGCTTGAAACAGATTTGAGCGCCTTGGCAGCATGCGGTTGACAAGCAGATGCTGAGCGCCAAGTGGCCAATCTCAATTCAGGAACCTCCTTAAGAGCTAACATTATTATGTTTTCAAGCAAAGACTATTCTACACTGACACTTGATGAACTGGTGTCAGAAGAAAAGAAGATGAAATCACAAAAAACCGTCGCTGCTTTGTTCATAGGCATATTGATTGGTATTGCTATTTGGGCTGCTACACACAAAGGAGGCTTTTTTGTCACTATTGTTTTGCTGTTTCTCGCTTTTCGTGGCGGCTATAAAACGACACAAAACCTAAAGAGTATTCAGGCGGAAATAAGCAGACGGAATACTGTTGGATAACTGCTAATTAAGCATCAAAAAAGCCCCTGCAACTACCAGCGTTGCGGGGGCTTTTTGATGCTTAATTAGCAGTTATTTTCGGCGTTTCATCACCGCTTCTACGGCGGCCACGATGGCGGCATCGGTGAGGCCATATTTTTCCATCAATTGGTCGGGGGTGCCGCTTTCGCCGAAGCTGTCGCGCACGGCCACCATTTCCAGGGGCAGGGGCTCTTCGCGGGCCAGCAGCTGGGCAATGCTGTCGCCGAGGCCGCCATTCATCTGGTGCTCTTCGGCGGTGACCACGCAGCCGGTTTTGCGGGCCGAGGCTAGGATGGCCTGCGCATCGAGCGGCTTGATGGTGTGGATGTTGATGATTTCGGCGTTGATGCCGCGTTCGGCCAGGAGCTTACCAGCCAACACGGCCTTCCATACGAGGTGGCCGGTGGCGAAGATGCTCACGTCGGTGCCTTCGTTGAGCAGCACGGCTTCGCCGATGACGAACTCCTGGTCGGCGGGCGTGAAGTTGGGCACCACGGGGCGGCCGAAGCGCAGGTACACGGGGCCTTCGTGGTCGGCAATGGCAATGGTGGCGGCCTTGGTCTGGTTGTAGTCGCAGGGGTTGATGACGGTCATGCCGGGTAGCATTTTCATCATGCCCAGGTCTTCCAGAATCTGGTGGGTGGCGCCGTCTTCGCCCAGCGTGAGGCCGGCGTGCGAGGCGCAGATTTTCACGTTTTTATCCGAGTACGCAATGCTCTGGCGAATCTGGTCGTACACGCGGCCGGTACTGAAGTTGGCAAACGTGCCCGTGAAGGGGATTTTGCCGCCAATGGTCATGCCGGCGGCCACGCCCATCATGTTGGCCTCGGCAATGCCCACCTGGAAAAACCGCTCAGGGAAGTCCTTTTTGAAGGCATCCATTTTGAGCGAGCCGGTGAGGTCGGCGCAGAGGGCCACTACGTTGGGGTTGGTTTTGCCCAGCTCGTGCAAGCCGGCCCCGAAGCCGCTGCGGGTGTCCTTTGATTCGGTGAAGGGAAAGTCTTTCATGGGGGATGTTGGGGAGATTGAAAACGGTCAAAAAACTCCCCTCCTTACCAAGGAGGGGACATTTTCACGAAGTGAAAATTGGGGTGGTTGTAGGCGTTGAACGAGACGGTCAAACGCCTTTAAAATGAATGGTAATCGAATGCAACACGCTATCTAAATACGACCAAATTACTTTGTTTTCAAATCGCAGCACTAGAATACCGACGCTATTCAAATACTCCGTGCGCACTACATCACTTAAGTTACCAGATGTCGTAAAGTGGCCCACACCATCCAACTCCACCGCAAGCTTTTCCTGTGGGCAATAGAAATCGAGAATGAACTCGCCGATGCTGTGCTGGCGGCGAAACTTATGTCCGGCGAGCTGGCTGCATTTTAAGCTGTTCCATAGCACGGCCTCGGCCGAGGTCAGGTTGTTTCGAAGCGTGCGGCGGTCTGCTTTTTTGTGGGCTAGGTTATTGAAAATGGTCATGGCGTTCTGATTTCTCTGTTTTAATACATGCAAACGATGCTCAACGCCTACAACCACCCCAATTTTCACTTCGTAAGAATATCCCCTCCTTGGTAAGGAAGGGAGTTTTTCGTTCTTAATTTCACTTTCCAAAAATAGCCACCGAAGTTGTCTGTCCGCTGCGAATACTGAAATTGCGCACGTCCGTAAATTTACTGCCGTTGCTAGTCTTCGTGCGGAATACCAAGCGGTAGGCGCCGGGCTGTATGGGTAGGTTTATTTTGCTACTGCTGCCTTCAGGAAGGGTATAAATCCAGGTTTGCGATTCGTCGTTGTTGAGTTGGTAGATGCTGCCGTAGCCTTTCAGGTCGCTGGTGATATTGAGGGTACCGGGCGCGGCGTAGGTCACGGCCAGCTCCTGGCCTTGTTTCAAGCTCACGCGACGCGTGAGGCGGGGCAGCGTGAGCAGTTCCACTTCGTAGTTGCCAGCCAGCAGCTTTTGGCGGGTGCCGAAGGGAAAGCTGGCCACGGTGGCACCGGCGGGCGTGCGCACCACGGCTTGCACGGTGCCGTAGGGGTTGGGCGTGAGCTGCGGACTTTGCAGCCAGAGCGTGCCCTGGGGCGTTTTGAAAGTGAGCACGTTGGCCCGACCGGGGCGGATGGCCAGGTTGGTCTGGCGCACGGGCGGCACCGTGTTTATCACCAGGTCGTAGCTCTGCAGCGCGTCGATGTCGAGCACGTCGGCCCGGTTTTGGGCGTCGCGGTAGTGCACGTAATTGTACTCGGGCTGCTCGGTCACGTTGTTCACGAAGGTCATGTTCACATTGCTTTCGGCGGGGCGGCCGTCGGCGTCGGTCAGGTTCACGCTCACGGTGGTTTTGCTCAGCGTCTGGGCAATCACGTCGTCCATCACGGTGCGGAAGGTCTTCACATCGGCCGCGTTGTAGTACTGACCCAGGCATTCGAGCTGCCGACCAAAGTCCTTTTCCGCCCCAATACCGATGATGAAGGGCTTGAGAAAAATGTGCTTGCGCTGTAGGGCCAGCGACGATTTACAGGGGTCGGCGGCGCAGGATTCCAGCCCGTCGGTAATGAGCAGCAGCACATTACGCGACGCCTTATCGGCAGGAAAATCGTTGGCCGACTGTTCCAGCGAGTAGGTGATGGGCGTGTTGCCCTGCGCCTTGAGCGTGGCCAGCCGGGCCTTGATGGCCTTGGCGTTGCGCGGCGCAAACGGCACTTCCAGGCGCGAGTCCTGGCAGTTTTTGTCGCTGTTGGGAAACTGGTGGCCGTACACGCGCAGGCCCAGCTCCAGGTTGGGGTAGGCGTTTAGCGAATCCACCATTTTGCTCAGCATGCGCTTGGCCACTTCCCAGCGGGGCTGCCCCTCCCACGGCGCCATCATCGAGCCCGAGGCATCGAGCACGAATAGAATGCGGGTGACTTTGGGCTTGTCGGGCGCGGCGTTTTGGGCGTGGGCGTGGAAGGCGAAAAAGAGCAGCGCGAACAACATCGCCCAACGCAACCTCACTCCCTGACCCCCTCTCCAAAAAAGAGGGGGAACCGAATTTGCTTGCCGCAGAATCGTCAGGTTTCCCCTCTTTTTTGGAGAGGGGGTCAGAGAGTGAGGTTGGCGTGTGGGCGCGTTGCGCATCAGTTCCTAGTAGTCGCCCGCAGTGCCCACCACCAGCTGCTCCAGGGCGGTGGCCAGCTGCGCGTCGTTGGGCGCTACGCCGTGCCATTTATGGCCGTCCATCATAAAGTCGACGCCGAAGCCCATGCGGGTGTCCATGATGTACATGACGGGCTTGCCCTGGCCGGTGGCGGCCTGCGCGGCTTCGAGGGCCGGCAGCAGGGTGGCGTAGTCGTTGCCATCGGCCTCGAGCACATGCCAGCCAAACGCTTCAAACTTGGCGCGCAGGTCGCCGAGGCCGCCCACTTCGGCGGTGGAGCCGTCAATTTGCTGGCCGTTGCGGTCGATGACGCCGATGAGGTTATCGATTTTGTGATGGGCAGCGTAGAGCAGGGCCTCCCAGTTCTGGCCTTCCTGCAGCTCGCCGTCGCCCATAAGCACGAACACGCGGCGGTCGTCGCCGTTGAGCTTTTTGGCCTGGGCGGCGCCGCAGGCCACACTCAGGCCCTGGCCCAACGAGCCCGAGGCAATGCGGATGCCGGGCAAGCCCTCGTGCGTGGTGGGGTGGCCCTGCAAGCGCGAGTTGAGCTTGCGGAACGTGGCCAGCTCGCTCACCGGGAAGTAGCCCGAACGCGCCAGCACCGAGTACAGCGTAGCCGAAACGTGGCCATTCGACAGGAAAAACAGGTCCTGCCCCGTGCCGTCCATATCGAACGGCTGGGGGGTGTGCTTCATCACCTTGAAGTAGAGCGCCACCAGCAAATCGGTGCAGCCCAGCGAGCCACCGGGGTGGCCGGAGTTCACGGCGTGCACCATGCGCACGATGTCGCGCCGCACCTGAGCGGCAATTTCTTTGAGGTCGGCAGTCGCTATTTCAGCAGTCTGGGGCATGTGGGTTGGGGTTTGTTTCGGTTGGGTAAAGGTAATCTACCAAGCCGACGTACCGAAATTATGCTTACACAATCGGTTGTGTAAAACAACTATCACCTGTTAATCAGCATCTTACTATTAAAACCTCTTTTTCAGCCAATGTTCTGCTGATTTGCGTGCTGCCCATCCACGCAACGTGCGGCACAGCGTTTTTGCATGGTAAACTACAGCAGCTGGGCGGCGTGCGCTTTGGTATCCACTTTCTTGATAACCTTGTCGATGATGCCGTTCTCATCAATCAAAAACGTGGTGCGCACGATGCCCAGGTAGGTTTTGCCGTAGTTTTTCTTCTCCTGCCACACGCCGTAGTCCTGCACGATTTTCTTGTCGGTATCGACCAGCAGCGGGAAAGGCAGGTCGTATTTGAGGACAAATTTTTTGTGGGCTGCCTCGCCGTCAACACTTACGCCAATGACTTTGATGTTTTGGGCGGTCAGCTCCTCCTGGTGGTCGCGCAGGTTGCAGGCCTGGGCGGTGCAGCCGGGCGTGTCGTCCTTGGGATAGAAATACAGCGCCACGCGCTGGCCCCGCAGGTCTTTCAGCGAAATGGTGTTGCCATCCTGGTCGTTGGCAGTGAAATCGGGGGCGGGTTGGCCGGGTTCGGGAAGCATAGGTTAGGGTATGAGGGGGTTTTTAGGGTAAGAGGGTTTGGGGGTAGGCGGGTAAGAGGGTTTGGGGGGGGGTGAATTCCAAAGGGGGTAAAAGTCTGGCAAAACTCCTACCCCCAAACCCTCCTACCCTAAAAAATCTACAACGCCAGTGGAATCACCCGCTCGTTGCCGGCCTGGTCGGTGAGGCGCAGCTCGGCGGGGCCGCGCAGGCGGGGGCCCAGCGTGTCGGTGGCCACGGTGAAGAGGGTGGCGTTTTTGTGCTCGAACCGCAGCAGCCGGAACTGCCCGCCAACGAGCAGCTGGTAGCTGGCGAGGCCCGAAAGGTCGTCGGCCACCCGAAACAGCAGCTGCCCGCCGGGCCGCCCCGCCAGGCTACCCTTCGGCGCTATGGAATCGGTATGAATGCGGTACGAGCCGAACTGCCGGATGTTGGCCGTGATGTTGCCGCGCTCGTCCCATTTGCCGCCCAGATAGGCCTTGCCGCCCTTGGCCGTGGCCGAATAAATAGCAGTGCGCCGGGGGTCGGTGGGCGGGGTGGCGGGGCGCAGGGTCAGCTGCGCGGTTTTGTAGAGCGGACTAAGCGGGTTGCCCACCGTCCAGAAGCCGCTGCCCTTAGTTTCGGGCAGGTAAGTAGTGCCCAAGTAGAGGTTATCGAACAGCGTTTCGGAGCCAAACACCAGACTGAGAAACGAGGTCGCGTAGGTGGTTTCCCGGCCCGCGGGCACCAGCACCTGGCGGTCGAATTTCTTGGTAATGCCGCCAAACCGTAGCGAGTCGGGCAGGCCGGCACGCAGGTCGTAGAGGTACACGTTTTCGCTGTTCTGGGTGTAGCTGGGCCGGATTTCGAGGCGGCGGTTGCCGCGTAGCAGCACCAGGTTGCCGGCCACCGAATCGGTGCCGAGGTCGGTGGCCACGGCCTTGAGCAGGTTGCGGGTCACCTCAAAGCGCAGCGCGGGCTTTTTGGCCGCGGCCGAACGGGTTTTAAAATACGCCGGCTGCTCGCCGCGCAGCACCAGACGCAGCGGCGTCTCGTTGTTGTAGGAGTCGGCCAGGGTAATATCGACGGTGTAGACCTTGCCGGCTTCCACGGTCAGGCGGCCTTTGCTGGGGCCGGTGCTGTAGATGGGCAGGTCGTTGCCGTCGTCCACCCACAGCTTTTGCAGGGACCGGCCCTGGGTCTGCTGGTACACAAAATCCAGGAAATTGCTAATCTGCCGGGTGCCCGTGGGAAAAGGCACGGCATCAATAACGTGCTGGTAGAACGGCTCCCCGTTCACTTTCACGGTCACGCGCTGGATACCGTTCTTGTTCCAGGCATTGTCGAATCGGTCGAAGCCCTGCACCAGCAGCCCCACCGTGCCAAAGCAGCGCACGGTATCGGCCCAGGCGAAGGCTTTGCCGGGGGCGGGCTGCACCTTGGGCACCAACACCGCTTTGGCAAACACGTTTTGCACCCGCGCCTCAATGCCCAGCGGTTCCACGGCCAGGGCCTGCAAGGTGGGGGCCACGTGGTCCTGAATTTCGGGAAAGCCACCCCATTGCAGCGGGTTGTACTGCCGGTCCTGGGCGTCGCGCACTTCCCAGTGCAGGTGCGGGCCCGCCGAGCCGCCGGTGTTGCCCGACAGCGCCACCACTTCGCCCCGCTTCACCGGGAACTGGCCCTGCTCGAAGAAGGCTTCCAGCTCGTAGCTCTGCTGCTCGTACTGGCGGCGCAGCAGCTCGGCCGCCACGGGGCCGCGGAAGTCGTTGAGGTGTCCGTACACCGTGGTCAGACCGTTGGGATGCGTGATGTAGAGCACGTTGCCGTAGCCAAAAGAGGACTGCTTGAGGCGCGAAATGTAGCCGTCGGCCGAGGCGTACACGGGCTGGTTGATGCCGCCACCGGTCTTAATATCGAGCCCGCCGTGGAAGTGGTTCGGGCGCAGCTCGCCCATGCTGCCGGCCAGCAGGCCAGGCTTGCCAGGCGCAATAGGAAACAGAAAATACCCCTTCGGCACCACCATTTTTCCCGCCGACAACGTCTCGCTGCTGGAACGACCAGCCGGCACCGAATCCGCATCCTGACCGTCCGCTACGCCGGGCCACGCCACTGCTGTTACGGCCGCCATACCCAGAACCACTGCTACCTTTTTTATATCGCGCACTTTCAACTTTACCATTCTCACAAAATCAATCTATAATAAGCTTTTCCTTAATATTAGTTGTTATTTATCGATAATTATTTGCTGATTATCACCGGAACAAATGACTAACAATCAACAAACAACAACTCAGAAATAGCAACTAGCAACCGACAACTAACCCATCTCGAAAGACTATTTAATTATCTCAACGAATATTAAGTTCAAGTATTTTTTCATCCTCCAAATAGCCGGTCAACTGGTCGCCAATCATTACGGGACCCACGCCGGCGGGGGTCCCGGTAAATATTAAGTCCCCCATTTTCAGGGAAATATACTTCGACACGAAGCTAATGATTCTTGCAAACGGGTGCAGCATCAGGCTGGAATTTCCGGTTTGACGAGTTTCGCCATTCACTTCCAGATGAAAATTAATATTGCTTAAATCGGCAATTTCCGCTACTGGTTTGAAGGTGCCGGAAATCGGGGCTGAGCCGTCGAAGGCTTTGGCTAGTTCCCAGGGCAGGCTCTTTTTTTTCAGCTCGCTTTGCAGGTCGCGGGCCGTGAAATCGATACCCAGGCCCACGGCATCAAAATAGGTGTGGGCAAATTGCTCGTCGATGTGGCGGCCGTTCTTGCACACGCGCAGCACCAGCTCGAGCTCGTGGTGAATATCCTGCGAGAACTCGGGGA
The DNA here is from genome assembly GCF_000715495.1 of Hymenobacter sp. IS2118. Classification (GTDB taxonomy): domain Bacteria; phylum Bacteroidota; class Bacteroidia; order Cytophagales; family Hymenobacteraceae; genus Hymenobacter. Next base: position 8,463 of record NZ_JNLX01000143.1, read on the forward strand.
TGAAAAAGGGCTGGCCGCGTTGGAGCAGCGCCGTTTCGGGCTTGAGGAAGATGACGGGCGCGGCGGGCACTTCGTTGTGCAGCTCGGCAATGTGGTCGGCGTAGTTGCGGCCGATGCAGATAATTTTCATGAATGCACGCAAGGCGGAAGAGAAGGAAGCCAAAACTACGGCCCGGCTTGGGCATACGGCAACCCAGCGGCTGGTTTTTACTCCTTCCCGAGCCCGGTTGGTAAACATTTACCCGCCTTTCCGCCGTATAGGCGACTACTGCGGCGCTTGCATTGCCGGAACCAAAGCCTTCGGCTCGTAAAACGTGGTAGCCACAGCAGCGGTTACCAGCCGCCTTTTCCTCTCTTTTTCCCACCATTATGCTCAAGAAACTCACCTTACTGGCCAGCTTGTCCTTTCTGGCAGCTTGTTCCACCGTTCCCATCACCGGCCGCCGCCAGCTCAGCCTGGTGAGCGATTCCGAGATAAACACGCTGGCCGCCACGCAATACCGCGAGGTGATTGCCAAAGGCCCGCTATCCACCAACTCGCAGCAGGTGAACATGGTGCGTAACGTGGGCCGTCGCATTCAAACGGCCGTGGAAACCTATTTCCGCCAGCAGAACGCTGCCGACCAGCTGGCCGGCTATCAGTGGGAATTCAACGTTATTAAGGACGACCAGCAGCAGAATGCCTGGTGCATGCCCGGCGGCAAAGTAGCCGTTTACACCGGCATCTTGCCCATTACGCAGGACGAAAACGGCTTGGCCGTGGTGATGGCGCACGAAGTAGCGCACGCCGTGGCTAAACATGGCTCCGAGCGTATGAGCCAGGGCCTGGTGCAGCAGTTGGGCGGCCAGGCCTTGTCGGCAGCCCTTTCTACCAATGCGCCTGCCACGCAGGAGCTGGCGTTGCAGGCATTTGGGGTGGGCTCACAGTTGGGCTTGCTGCGCTACGGCCGCAACCAGGAAAGTGAAGCCGACCACCTGGGCCTGATATTCATGGCCCTGGCCGGCTACAACCCTGACGGAGCAATTGCGTTCTGGCAGCGCATGGAAGCCAAAGGCGGTGCCACGCCGCCCGAGTTCCTCTCCACTCACCCCTCCAACGGCACGCGCATCGCCGACATTCAAAAGGAGCTGCCCGAAGCCCGCAAATACTACAAACCCCGTTAGTTGTTAGCTTGAAGTTGTTGGCTGTCAGTTAGCGGCACAGAATCAAGTACCAACAACTGTCAACCAATAATCACTTATTCCGCTTTATAAAATGCGTTTCGCCCCTCGCCTTCTGGGTATTGGCTTGCTCAGCTTGCTGGTCTTGCTAATGATGTCCTGTGAAGCTACCAAGCAGTCATCCAACGAGTTTGGAAGCCCCAAGTTAATGAAAGGCGAGGCCATCGCCAAGGTCGAAAGCCGGGAAGTAGTGCATTTCACCGACAGTACGGCCGAGTACGCTACCTCCCGTAGCGAGCTGGCCACGGCCTTCATCCGGGAGTTTGGCGATGGCACCGTGGTCGATAAAGTGCAGGTGCGCAAGGCCCCCGTGGGCGACGGCCAGCCCGTGACCTACTACCTCATTGGCATGGGGCTGCGCAACGGCGGCTTTCGGGCCATGGCCCTGCCCCTCACTGCCGGCGGCGACAACACCTACTACCTGCGGCCGGGAGCCGAGCGCTACATCCTGACGGGCGTGGGCTGCGCGGTTTGCTTTTTCAATTTTGAAAACGGCCGCATCGTCAGCACCACCTGCTCCCGCAACCTGGGCGGTGGCCACTGCGACCTGAAAGTGGAAGTGACGAACTCCCTGTTTGCCGCCAAGTGAACACTACTGGCAAATGGCTCCTGCGCGCCGCCCTCACGGCCCTCGCCCTGCTCATCACCACCGATACCAACCGGCCGCGCAAGCCGGCCCCAACACCAAAAAAGCCCGCTGAGTAGCGGGCTTTTTTTGGTTGAATCACGATAAGAAAAAGTGTCTGCGAGACCAGTTCCTACCCAGCGTCAGTTATCCTGCGCATTCCACTAATTCGCTCACTCAGCCCACGCAAATCCACCCGTTCCAGCGGGTGCAGGGTATTCGGCAGCACCTCGTAGCGGCCCCGTGGCAACTGCGCCGCCAAGGCCGCGCCGGCTTCGCTGTTGGCCGTGTGGTCGGCATCGCCCACCAGCACCAGCACGGGCACTTGAATACCTGCCAACGCTGCGACCGTGAGTGGTGGCATTGCTCCGACGGCCTGCATGAGCGTGGCCGTGGCCCGTACTACGGCGGTCCAGTCGGCGGGCGCGTGGCGGGCCCGGAGCTGCTCGGCAAAGGCCAGCACTTTGGCCAGCATCTTTTCGGGGTCGAGGAAGCGAGTTTCGGCCGCGGCTGATTCCGGTGACCAATCCAGCTTGGTGCCCAGCGTCGTGATACTGGCGAACTTATAAGGCTCCTGCACGGCGGCCAGCAACGCCGCGTAGCCGCCCATGCTGTAGCCAAACACGTGCGCCGGAGCCGCTTCGTCCTCCAGATACTCCAGTACCTCGTCGGCAAAGTAGGGCAGTGCGAAGGTTTTGGACTGCACCGGCCGCCCGGCGTGCCCGGCGAAGGCCAGCGTTTTCACTTCAAAATCAGCATTCAACCACTCAGCTAGTGGGTGCAGGGTTTCGGGACTGCCCAAGGCCCCATGTAGCAAAAGCAGCGTGGGCTTCATGGCTAAGCTATGATTTCGGTGGCCAGCGCGTTCACGTCCAGCCCGTCGAAGGTGCCAGATGACATCAGCAGCAGGTTGGCCTGGGCCCACTCCTGCTCGCGCAGGAAGGCGGCCAGCTCGGCGCTGTCGGTAATTACGCGCAGGTCGGGGCGCTGGAAGGCTTCGGCCACGGTGGCGGCGGCCAGCGGCGGCAGGCGCTTGTGGGCCAGCACCTGGGGGTTGAAGTACACCACCGCCACGTCGGGCGCGTCGAAGCAGTGGGCGTACTGCGGCAAAAACACCGGGTTGAGGCTGCTGAAGGTGTGCAGCTCCAGGCAGGCCACCAGGCGCCGCTTGGGGAACTGCTTCTTAAAGGATGTGGACGTGGCCTTGAGCTTGCTGGGGGCGTGGGCAAAGTCCTTGTACACCACCGAAGTAGCGCCTTCCCGCACCAGCTCCAGGCGCCGCGCCGCGCCGGGGAACGAGGCAATGGCCTTAAAAAAGTCCTTGCCCTTGATGCCGAGCTGCTTGCAGACTTCCTTGGCGGCCGAAATATTACGCAGGTTGTGCTCGCCAAACACCTGAATGGCTACTTCCTCGTCCTTTTTATTGAGCAGGTACGTGCGCCCGTCGCGGATGACGTGCTCGTGCGGGCCGTAGCCCACGTAGGTCACGTCGGGGTTGCTGGGCACGGCAATAAGCTGGGTTTGCTCGTCGTCGCGGTCGTAGATGAGCACGCCGGCCTTGGGCGTCATGTCGGCAAAAATGCGAAACTGCTCGCGGTAGTTTTCCTCAGTCGGAAACACGTTAATATGGTCCCAGCTGATGCCCGAAATCACGCCGATGTGGTGCTGGTAAAGGTGGAACTTCGGCCGCCGGTCCACCGGCGAGGCCAGGTATTCGTCGCCCTCGATGATAATAATAGGCGCCTCGTCGGTGAGCTGCACCATCAGGTCGAACCCCGCCAGCTGGGCCCCCACCGCGTAGTCGAACGCACGGTCGTGATAGCGCAGCACGTACAGGATGCAGGCCGTGATGCTGGTTTTGCCGTGCGAGCCGCCGATGACGATGCGCTGCTTATCGCGGCTGGCCTCGTAGATGTATTCGGGGAAAGAGTAGATTTTGAGGCCCAGTTCCTGGGCCCGGAGCAGTTCGGGGTTGTCGGGGCGGGCGTGCATGCCCACAATCACGGCGTCGAGGTCGGGCGTGATGTTGTTGGCGTCCCAGCCCTCCTGCGCCGGCAGCAGGCCGGCGGCGGCCAGGCGGCCTTTGGCGGGCTCAAAAATCTCGTCGTCGGAACCCGTCACGTGGGCGCCGCGCCGGTGCAGGGCCAGCGCCAGGTTGTGCATGATGCTGCCGCCCACGGCGATGAGATGAATGGCTTCTGGTTTCGGGCTGCGGCTCGTTGCTTCCAAAGTGGTGTGTGGTTCGTTGTTCGTTGTCAGGTGCAGCCGTCAATTTTAGAATAATTCCAACTACTGACAACAGGCAAGCGACAACCCAATTAGCGGGCCGCGAAAGTACGCAATCTGCGCCGCCGGAGCCCTGCCATAACCAAAAGAATCGACTTCCGCCGCCTATCTTTTTCCCCGCTCCCGGGGTTAGCTTTGTATACATGGTGTGCGGCCGGACTTTCGAAAAAAGCCCGGTCCTACTTTATCGCTGCCCAATACCCCTGAGACTACTATGCAAGACCGGATGGACGACCGCCTGAAGCAATCCGCAGCCCGAGCCAAAGCGGCTTTGGGGTCCCGCGGCGCTGCCGGGATGGTCCCCTTCAACGCGGGCGCGGCCGGCAAGCTGCCGCCCCAGGCCCCCGAGCTCGAAATGGCCGTGCTTGGCGCGCTCATGCTGGAAAAAGATGCCCTCACCTCGGTCATCGACCTGCTCAAGCCCGAGAGCTTTTACAAGGCGTCGCACAAGCTCATCTACGAAGCCATCATTCGGCTCTTTGATAAATCGGAGCCCATCGACCAGCTCACCGTGGTGCACGAGCTGCGCGAAATGGGTGCCCTCGAAGCAGCCGGCGGCCCGTTTGCCGTGGCCAGCCTCACCTCCAAAGTCAACTCGGCGGCCAACGTGGAATACCACGCCCGCATCATCACCGAATCGGCCATTAAGCGCGAGCTGATTCGCATTTCGAGCGACATCCTGCGCGACGCCTACGAGGACACCACCGACGTATTTAACCTGCTCGACAACACCGAGTCGGCCCTGTTTGAGGTGTCGGAGTCGAACATCCGCAAGAACTTCGACGACATGCGCAGCCTGATGGGCAAGGCCATCAAGGAGCTCGAAGAAAAGAAAAACCAGAAGGACGGCCTCACCGGCGTACCCACCGGCTTCACGGCCCTGGACCGCGTTACCAGCGGTTGGCAACCCTCTGACCTGGTGATTATTGCAGCTCGGCCAGGCATGGGCAAGTGCTTGGGCAAAGGCACCAAGGTGCTGATGTTCGACGGCGACCTGCGCAATGTGGAAGACGTGCGCGAAGGCGAGCTGCTGATGGGCGACGACTCCACCCCGCGCCGAGTACTGAGCATTGCGCGGGGCCGCGAAAACATGTACTGGGTGCGCCAGAACAAGGGCGACGACTACCGCGTGAACGAGAGCCACATTCTCTCGCTCAAACGCAGCCGCAACGAAACGGAGTTCGGCGCAAGCCAAGGCCCGCACCGCCATGGCGACGTGCTGAACATCACCGTGAAGGACTACCTGACCAAAGGCCCGAAATTCCGCTCGAACTACAAAGGCTACAAAGTGCCGGTGGAGTTTGAGGCGCAGGAGCTGCCCGTGGACCCGTACTTCCTGGGCGTGTGGCTGGGCGACGGCAACACCAGCAACTGCCGCATCACGGGCCAGGACCCGGAAATCATTGCTTACCTGCACGAGTACGCCGCCGCGCTGAATATGCAGGTGACCGTGGGCGTGGTGGAAAACCGCTGCAACAGCTACGGCATCACCCGCGGCCGGCAGGGCGGCAACATTGTCGAGTACTCACTGCAGGACGAGTTGCGCCAGCTGGGCGTGCTAGGCGACAAGCACATTCCGCGCGCCTACGCCATCAACTCGACCGAGAACCGCCTGCGCCTGCTGGCTGGACTTATTGATAGCGACGGCCACCTCGACCCGGTTTCCAACGGCTACGAAATCACGCAGAAAAACCAGCGCCTGGCCCGGCAAATAAAGTTCCTGGGCGACTCGCTGGGCTTCCGTACCTCGCTCACGAAGAAGCGCGCCACCATCTCCAGCATCGGCTACGAGTGCGAAGTGTGGCGCGTGCGGCTGTACGGCGACATTGAGCGCGTGCCGGTGCGGGTGGCCCGCAAAAGGGCTCAGCCCTGGGCCTCGCCCGTGGACTGGCGCCAGACCGGCATCAGCGTGGAGTTCGACAACGTGGACGACTACTACGGCTTCGAGATTGACGGCAACCGGCTGTTCCTGCTCCAGGACATGACCGTGACGCACAACACGGCCTTCGTGGTGTCGGCCATGCGCAACGCGGCGGTGGAGTTTAAGCGGCCGGTGGCCATTTTCTCGCTGGAAATGTCCTCGCTGCAGCTCGTCAATCGTCTGATTTCGGCCGAGGCGGAGCTGGATTCGGATAAGATTAAGAAGGGCACGCTGGCCGACCACGAGTGGCAGCAGCTCAACCACAAGATTACCGACCTCTCGGCCGCGCCCATTTACATTGACGACACGCCGGCGCTGAGCATTCGGGAGCTGCGCACCAAGTGCCGCCGCCTGCGCTCGCAGAAGGACGTACAGCTCATCATCGTGGACTATTTGCAGTTGATGAGTGGCAACACCGACGGCCGGGGCGGCAACCGCGAGCAGGAAATTGCCAGCATCTCGCGGGCCCTCAAGGGCATAGCCAAGGAGCTGAACGTGCCCGTGCTGGCCCTGTCGCAGCTTTCGCGCTCGGTAGAAACCCGCGGCGGCGAGAAGCGCCCGCAGCTGAGTGACCTGCGTGAATCGGGCTCCATTGAGCAGGACGCCGACATGGTAATCTTCCTCTACCGCCCCGAGTACTACGGCCTCGACCAGGACGCCGAGGGCAACTCGACCCAGGGCGTGGGCGAGGTCATCATCGCCAAGCACCGAAACGGCTCGCTCGAAACTGTGCAGCTCAAGTTTATCGGCAAGTTCACCAAGTTTGCCGACCTCGACGGCGCGGGCGGTGGATTCGACCCCAGCGGCTACCAGCCCATGGGCCTACCGGCCAGCAACTTCGACAGCGAACCCAGCAGCTTCGCCCCCAACACCATCCGGCTGGGCTCGAAGATTAATGAGTCGCCGGTACCCTTCCCGAAAGGCAATATGAGCAAGCACGAAGACCCGCCCTTTTAGGAATTAAAAATTGAGAATTAAAAATTGAGAATTAAAAATCAAAAATGAGACAGTCCCAATCCGAACGACCCATTTTTAATTTTTAATTCTCAATTTTTAATTACCGGTTTATGACCTTATTCCTGCTCTGCCTATTCGCCTTTCTGGCGGGATTTATCGATTCCATTGTGGGCGGCGGCGGGCTGATTCAGCTGCCGGCCATGCTGCTGCTGCTGCCGGGCGTGCCGGTGCCCACAGTGCTGGGCACCAGCAAAGTGGCCGGCTTGTCGGGCACGGCGGTGGCCCTACAACGCTACCTGAGCGGCCCGGAGAAGCTGGACATTCGCTGGCGCACGGTGGCGCTCACTGCGCTGGTGGCGGGCGGGTTTGCGCTGCTGGGCTCGCGGGCGGTGAGCCTGCTGCACAAGGAAGCCGTGCGGCCGCTGGTGCTGGGCCTGCTGGTGCTGATGGCCGTGTACACCGCCTGGCGCAAGGACTTTGGTAGCCTGCACGCGCCAAAACTTAAAGGAAGCCGCGAAATTCTGGTTGGCGTAGTACTGGGCGCGGCCATCGGATTTTACGACGGCTTTTTTGGGCCGGGCACGGGAAGCTTGCTGCTGTTTGCATTCGTGGGGCTGTTTGGCTACGACTTTATCGCCGCTTCGGCCTCGGCCAAGCTGGTGAACGTGGCCACCAATGCCGTCAGCCTTGCCTACTTTGCCAGCACCGGGCAGGTGATGTACCGGGTGGCGCTGCCAATGGCCGCGTGCAACATGCTGGGCTCCCGGCTGGGCGCGTACATGGCGCAGCGGCACGGCACCGGCTTCGTGCGGGTGCTGTTTCTGGTGGTTGTGAGTGCTTTTATTGGGAAGCTGGGCTGGGACACATTCGGGGCGTAACCGGCGCAATCATCCGTTCCTTACAGCTTCACCCCCACCGTGAGAAAGTAGCTGCGTCCGTCCGAGGGCAGAATGCCGGGGCCGGGGTACGCCGTGGCCCGGCGCGTAAAATACCGGGCATCGGCCAGATTATTCACGCTGGCTTCGAGCTTGAGCCAGCGATGCTCCCACGACGCCGACGCATCGAAAACCTGGTAGGCAGGGATGCGCCCAATCACGGCCGACGAGCTGCTGGCCGGGGCGTTAGTGGCGTCCGAAAACTGGTCGGACAAGTACAGGAATTGCAGCGAGGCTTTGAACGGGCCGTAGCCGGCGCGGGTGCCGGCTTTTAGGTTCACGTCGGGCACGAACTCGACGCGGTTGCCTTCCACCCCCACCAGCTCGCTTTGCACGTAGCGGCCCCGAATCAGGGCCACGTTGCTGAAGGCCGAGAACTGCCAGCGGCCCGCCTCCCGCAATGCTTGGCTCAGCAACTCCACTTCAGCGTAGGTTTCGACGCCGATGATGAGCGCCCGGCCCGCGTTGAGGCGGCGGCGGTACACGTTGTTCAGATTGTCGAACTCCTGAATTTCGCCGATGCGGTTGCCGTAGCTCAGGGCAAACACGCTGGCATCGTAGGTGAGCACGCCGGTTTTTTCGCCACGCACGCCCAGGTCGGCCGAGAAGCCGCGCTCGTCCTGTAGGTTGGGGTCGATGACGGAGGACGGGTTCACAATCTGCATGTCGCTGAAGGTGATGGAGCGGTAGTTCTGCGAAATATTACCGTAGAACTCCAGCTGCTCGCGGGGCTTGTAGCTCACGCCGAGGCCGCCCAGGACGAAGCTGCGGCTGTTTTGGCGGGCCTCGGTCTGGCTGCGGGTGCTGATGATGTTGCCGGCCAGGTCGCTATCGACCACGCTCAGCACGCCGTCGGCCCGCGTGCGGATGTACTCGAAGCGCGCGCCCGGCGTCACCGAGAGCCGGTCGGTGAGGTAGAAGATATTCTCGGCAAAAAAGGCGGCGTTGTGGTTAGGGAAGCGGTAATCGGAGCTGTTTTTCGTGCTGGAAAACCGGTCGGCGTCCACGAAGCGGAAATCGGCGCCGCGGCCGGCCGGGCCAAATCCCTGCACGCTGTGGGTAGTGCCGCGGTAGTAGCGGGTGCCGAGCAGCAGCACGCCGTCTTTGCCGGCTACCTGGTAGCGGTTGAGGAAGCGGGCTTCCAGGCCATAGTTGCGGAAGTCGCCGTCAATGAGGTCGCGGCCGTTGAGGTCGTTGTCGGCGCGGTCGACCTGCACGGGCCGGAAACCCAACGACTGGCGCGAAGCCAGTAGCCCAAAGGCAATGACGTTGACGTTGGCCTTGGCGCTCAGCTTCCAGTCGGCGCTCACATTAAACAGGTTCCAGTCCACGGCAAACCAGTTGCGCTCGCGGTTCGACTGCCGGGCATCCTGCGCAAACTGCCGGTCGGTGAGGCCGCCAGGCTGTTGGGCCAGGTAGTCCATGTGCGTAAACTGGACGCCGACCTTAACGTTTTCAGTAGCCTGGTAGCGCACGTCGGCGTAGGCGGTTTTGCTCTCGAAACCGGAGTTGGGCCGCCAGCCGTTGCCGCGCTTGTATTGGGCATAGGTGTAGTAGCTGAGCTTGCCCACCGTGCCGCTTACGCTGTTGAAGGAGTTGAAAAAGCCGAACGAGCCCACCGTTTGGCGCGAGGTGATGGCGGCTTTGCGGTCGGGCTCGGGGCTGCGCAACTCGAAGTTGAGCAGGCCACCAAATTGGGTGCCGTATTGCAGCGAGGCCGCCCCGCGCACCAGCTGAATGCGCTTCACCGCCTCGGTGGGCGGCGTGTAGTAGCTTTCGGGGTAGCCCAGGGCATCGGCCGAGATGTCGTAGTTGTTCTGCCGCACGTTGAAGTTGGTGGTGCGGTTGGGTTCGAGGCCGCGCCCGCCAATGCTGAGTTGCAGGCCGCCCGCGTCGCTCTCCCAGATGTTGAGGCCGGGCACGCGGGCATACACCTGCCGGGCGTTGTTGGTGGCGAGGTTGGCCACCAGGTTTTCGGGCACGATGACTTCCGATTTCTTGGCCGCGAAAATGGCCGTGCCTTCCACCTCGCGCAGCCGCGTCTGGCCAAACGTGGTTTGGGGCGCGGCCACCACCACTTCGTCCAGGGTGCGGTCGCGCCCGGTCAGCTCAAAGGTGAAGCCGTCGGCGGGCAGCCGGACTTCGATGGCAAACGGCTGGTAGCCCAGCGCCGATACCCGCACCTGCTGTGGGCCCGCAGCCAGCCCTCGGGCCTCAAACCGGCCGGCGCTGTCCGTGAGCACGGCGCGGGCCAGGCTCTGCACATACACCTCCCCGCCGATGACCGGCTGCCCACTGCCAGCGGCCAGCACGCGGCCCCGCAGCGTTTCCTGCGCCTGGGCGCTGAAGCCTAGCAGGACAACCCCCAATATCAATAGCGTTCTATAAACCTGAAATCTCATCGTCAAAAGGTAAAATCCACGGCTTGGGCGCGAAGCTTTCGGCCTGGCGGGCCAGGTCTACGGTGGGGTCAATATAAGCCTTGCCCAGGCGGCCGTTGAGGGTCACGTAGGCGTCGGCGTAAATTCGGGGTTGGTACACGCCCTGGGCGGCGTAGTAGTCGTGCAGGTAGTGGGCAAATTGCAGCATCATGTCGGCCTGAGTGCCCATCATCTTCTCCTGTAGCACGCTCAGGTGGTCGGAATTATTGACGCGCCGGGTGCGGCCAGTGGCGGAGTCGACTACTTTAAACTCGACCTGGCCCATCTTTTCCATCAGCATCACACGCCAGGAAAAGCGGTAGCCTTCCTCGGTCCAGAACAGCTCGCGAGGGTACAGCGCGTAGCGAAAAGGCACTAATAGCTGCACCACAAAAAACAGCGCCAGCCCCGTGAGCAGCGCCAGCCGCACCCGCGGCTGGTACACCAGCCGCGAGGCAGCGCCGGTAGCCGCCGGCCGCCGAAATAGCGCCCGCAGCCGCGCCAGCAGCCGCTCGTGCCATTCGGCCGGAAAAAACACCAGCGCCGCCACTATCATCACATACGGAAACATGCCGATGGGAAACAGGATGGCCGTGAGCACATGAAACACCACCACCGCCGCGTAGGCATAGGGCCGGGTAATGCGGTTCAGCAAAAAGAACGGTACCGTGAGGTCATAAAACGCCCCAAACCAGCTGAAAACGAAGGCCGTGGCGGGGTAATTAAATAGAAACCCCACCAGCGGCAGGTCGTTTTTGGCTGGCAGCCAGATGCGCAGCGGCTGGGCCGCCAGCAGCCAGTCGGAGTTGAGCTTGGCCAGCCCGGCGTAGACGTACACGATGCCCACGAGCAGGCGCAGGGCGTCCACGGTCCAGCGGGGCACGTGGGTGCGTGCGCGGCCGGGGCGGCGGGCGGCATCCAGCGAGAAGTAAGCACCGGCGGGCAGCACGGCCAGCAGCAGCGCCGCCAGACTCACAAAGTAATAGTGGTTCAGGTAGGTGCTTTTGTCCATCAGCTCGATGTAGGTGAAGCTGAGGAACAGGCCCACGGCGGCTGCGCGGTAGTGCCAGCCCAGCGCCACCAGCAGCGCGCAAGCGCCACAAATCGCAAAAAGCCCGTACGTGTACGGGCCCAGCGGCCGGATGAAATCGAGCCCGAAATAAGGAAAAAAGAACCGGGGCTGAATGTACAGCTCGGCAATCCAGCCCTTGGCCCAAAAGCGAACGACGCTGGCCAGTATCAGCAGACCAAAGGCCACGCGAAATACTGCCAGCGGCGCCGCCGAAGTGTAGGTGTTGAAATAGCCGGGGCGCATTAAAGCGGTTCCGTTATTGGTAAGGGGAATTAAAAATTAAGAATGAAGAATTAAAAATCTGACGGTCAAATTTTTAATTCTTCATTCTTAATTCTGTTCATGGCGGTGGAAACCGCACTAGTCGCCGTCGTTATCCACGTAAGTCACGCTCACGCTCATAGCCGAGGTCATGTCCACTTTTATCAGGCGCACGGCTTTTTGCATCTCGCCGTAGGCTTGCACGGCGGCGGCGTTGCGCGTTTGCAGCGTGGCCGACAGGTCGGGGCCGAGGCCAGCCAGCTGCTGGGCCGAAACGCCAAACTGGTCGTTGATGAGTTGGGTCAGCGACTGGCCGGTGCGGCTGTCTTTGGCGCCCAGCGCGTCCACGTACGACCGCAGCGAGGGCTGCCCGGCGCGGCCGTTGAACACGGCCTGCACCGTGGCGTGGGCCGCCTGGGCCAGCTGCAGCGGCAGCGTGCCACGGTGGTAGTAAGCCTCAATCTTCTCCGGCGCGGCCACCCCCGACATTACGCCGGCGGGAATGCCGATTTTGCCCGTGCGTAAATAATGCTCGTAATAGCGCGAAAAGGCGTTTGTCAGCAGCGAGAGCGAGCTGCCGGCGTTGGTGCCGGTGCTGTTGATGAAGGTGGCGCGGTAGGGACCGTTCCATTTCGCCTGCACGCCCGCGAACAACTGGTCCATCCGGGCCACCACGTCGGTGAGGTAGCGGCGCTGGCCGGGCGCGGCCACATACGACTGCACAATGGCGTTGTCGTCGGCCGCGATGCCGTTCAGCAGAAAGTCGAGCGCCGGAAAGCCCTGCTGGGGAATGGCTGTCGAGAGCTGAAAATTATAGGTGCCCGACGCGATGTTTTGGCGAATGCCGGCCGCGTCGGTGGGATAAATATTGAAATTATTGACCAGCGAAACGTCGGCGGCGGGGCCGAATTCAAACACTTCCACTTGCTGCCACTCCAGGTACGCCTCGCGCCAGGACTGGCGCAGGCTCTGCAGCCCCGTCGTAGTGGGCGCGGCCGTAAAGGCGTTGGCCTGGGTTTTCAGCGCGCCCAGTTTGCTGCCGAAGCCCTGGTAGCGCGGAATCACCAGCGCGTCGGCATACTGCGTGAGCAGGGCCTTGCGGTCCAGGTCAGAGGTGCCGGCCGTGGGCGCTTCCGGGTCGTCGATTACGTCCTTGCAGCTGGAAATACCGCCGGCGGCCAGCACCACCGATAACGAAAAGAGCAGAATCGACTTTTTCATAAGTGATAAGGAAAACGGCTACCCGCAGGCGTTCCGATGTCGTCTTGCGCCCAGCACCTAGAAGCGTTACCGGGCGCAAGACGACGGTCTAAATAAAAACCGAGGGCAAAATGTTTGGCTAGCCGGGGCTAGAGCGAGAATTTGGTATTGATGGCCGTGACGGCGGCATTGGCCTGGGCGTTGGTCATCGTCCAGGCGCCCTGGCTGCCCGCGGTGAGGTTGTTCAGTACGCCATCGGCCCAGGCAGCATCGGCGCCGGACTTGGTGCAGAAGCGCAGCGAGTACACGAACCCGATGCCTTCGCCCAGCGCGTGGGCTTTCACGGCGGGGTCAGCGGCGGCTTTCCAGTTGGTGAGGTACGACACGGCCGACTTGGCAATGGTTTTTTCCAGCTCGGTGCGGATGATGTCAGCCTGCGCCTTCAGCGTGGCCTCGTCGTTGTTCACAATCGCGGCGCGGCCTTTCAGAAACGCCAGGTACACGCCGGGCGAAGCCGGGCCGTTCTTTTCGTTGAGGTAGCCGGCCAGAAACCGCTCGCGGGGCGTGAGGGCGATGTCGGTGGTCATGGTGGCGTTGGCCGTCAGGTAGCCGTAGGCCAGGTCCCAGGCGTGCTCCCGCTCGGTATATGTCTTGCCAGCCACCACTTTGCTGTTGTCGACGGCCAGGGAGGCGGGGGTCAGCAGCACATTGCCAATCTGGTCGAGCAGCAGCGCGCCCAGCAGGCCTTTCTGAATAATCTGGTTCACCTCAAAGCCGTTGCCATCCACGAGGTAGCGGCCCAGGCGGCCGGCGGTACCGGGCGTGGCCACTTGGTTCACGCTCTGACTGGCGGTGGCCAGCTCGGTCAGCTTGGCGTCCATGTAAGCGCGCACCGGGGCGGCGTTGGCATCGGAGAACGAAGCGGCCGTTTTGTCGCGCAGCTGCACGCCGGAGGTGTTCAGGGCGGCGTTGGCGAAGGGGGCGTTGGTGTTGGTGTAGAGGTTGCGCAGCTTGGTGATGTCCAGGGTGGCGGGCGTGGCGGGGGCTGCCACGGCCACGGTGGCCATGTAGCTGTTCAGCTCCGAGAACATATCGAGCCGCACGGCCGCCGTGCCCAAGTCCACCGTCGAAGTGCCATCGGCGGCCTTAAACGAGGTAGTATAAGGAGTGGTACCGGTGAGGGCGCTGTATTCCATTTTTGAGCGCAGCGCCGGAGTGGTTGGGGCCACCTCGTCGTCCTTGCTACAGGAAGCCAGGCCGAGGGTGCTGATGAATAAGGTAGCGGCGTAAATACGGTTGAAGGAGGTCATGGGGAAATATGAAATTGAAGCAGAAAGTCAGGATATGGAAGACGATTGCGCGCCCTCGTTGTTTAGAATCATTCTAAACTTTGACAAAAGTAAGGCCTATTTAGAATCGTTCCAAATAGAAGTTCGATTTTTTTCTAGTTCCATTATCCATCCTGGTTCTTGCATTCAACTTTTCTCGTCATCCTTCACGGCCCTGTTGCATCAGGTTTGTGCGGACAACCTCACGGGGCCAGGCTTATTCCTGAAATACCAGCTGCCTTTCCGATATAGCATCCAGCTCAAACACCTCGGCCAGCAGCTCGTAGGAGCGCAGCCGGTCCTGAAAGTCGGCGGTGATGGTTACGGCCGTTATTTCATCCACTTGGTACTCGGCGGCCAGCGCCGTGAACTGGGCGTGTACCTGCTCGGGCGTGCCGCTCACCACGCGGTTGTGATTTTGGCGCAGGTGCAACTGGTCTTCGGCCGTGAAGCGGTAGCTGCGAACTTCCTCGGGCGTGGGCAAAGCGCCCCGCTCGCCCTTGCCAAAGCGCAGCAGCAGCAAGTCCAGGGCGGCGCGCAGCTCCTGCGCCTTTTCCTCGGTATCGGCGCAGAGCGTGAACACGGCCATGTTGGCCAGCGGCGCGGGCAGCTCGGCCGAGGGCCGGAACCGTTCGCGGTAGGTGCGCACGGCCTGGGCCCCGCCGTGGCCATTAATAAACTGAGCAAACGAAAACGCCATGCCTAAATGCGCCGCAAACAGCCCGCTCTGGCCGCTGGAGCTCAGCAGCCACAGTTCCGGGCTGGTGGCCGCTTTGGGAATGGCCATCACCCGCTCGTGAATGGTTTCGGGCACCCGGTCGTCGCGCAAGTAGGCCTGCAGGTCCATCAGCTGCTCCACAAAATCCTGCTCGCTGAAGGTATTGTGGGGGTTGAGGGCGTGGGCAGTGAGGCGGTCGCCGCCGGGCGCGCGGCCCATGCCCAGGTCAATACGGCCCGGAAACAGGGTTTCGAGCATGCGGAAGTTTTCGGCCACTTTCAGAGCGCTGTAGTGCGGCAGCATGATGCCGCCCGAACCCAGCCGAATACGGCTGGTCTGGCTGCCGAGGTAGGCCAGGAGCACCTCCGGCGTGGAGCCGGCCAGGGTATCGGTGTTGTGGTGTTCGGAAACCCAGAACCGGCCGTAGCCCAGCCGGTCGGCCAGGCGGGCCAGCGCCACAGTTTCGAGCACGGCCTCGCGCGCCGTGCTGCCGGGCCGAATGGGCGACTGGTCGAGCACGTTGAGGCGAAGCTTGGGAGAAGTTGTCATGGTCTGAGGGAAGGGAATGAAGGTGCTAGAACCGCTGGCAGTTGCTTACAGTTCGAGCCGCTCGGCGCGGAGCATTGCAGGAAGAAGGATGAACATTGGGGAATTCAGCTGTTACGCACCCAAACAATCAGATTCCATTCCTTTTGATGAGCGACCACAACACCGTCACCCTTCAGGTAGCCGACGGCACCGAAATGCGCGCCTACACGGCTTTCCCTACCACCACCGGCCCCGTGCCCGGCATCATTCTGCTCCAGGAAGCCTTTGGCGTGAACCACCACATCCGCAGCGTGGCCGACCGCCTGGCCGCCGCCGGCTACGCCGTAATTGCCCCGGAGCTGTTTCACCGCACCGCCGCGCCGGGCCTGGAAATTGCCTATTCCGATTTCGCTACCGGTGCCATGCCGCACTACAGCGCCATCAACCACCCTGATTTGGCGGCCGACCTGCAGGCCTCTCACGCCTGGCTACAAACCCAGGCGCTGGTGATGCCCGACAAAATCGGCAGCATCGGCTTTTGCCTGGGCGGTCAGGTGTCGTTTCTGGCCAATATCGTGCTGCCCCTGGCGGCGGCCGTGTCGTACTACGGCGGCGGCACCCACACCCTAAAAGACCGCGCCGCCGACCTGCACGCCCCGCACCTCTTCTTCTGGGGCGGCCTCGATGCCCACATCAGCAAAGCGCACATTGCCGAAGTGACTGACGCCGTAGAAGCCGCTGGCAAACCCTTCATCAACACCGTAATTTCCTACGCCGACCACGGTTTCCACTGCGACGAGCGGCCCAGCTACCACCCGCAGGCCGCCGCAGAGGCCTGGGCCATGACGCTGGCATTTTTTGGGGAGAAGCTGAGCGGGTAACTCTGTTGTAGCAAAATTATCTTGAAGACCGTCATGCTTCGACAAGCTCAGCATGATGGTCAGACTAACCGCACTATGTGCGCAAGGGTAAATTTGCGGCTTACCCCCTTGGTTCGATGTCGTTACTCACCCACTTAGCCGACGTGCCGGACTTCCGGCGGCAGAATAAAAACTTTCGCCACAAACTATTAGACATTCTCGTTATCAGCGTGCTAGCTGTGCTGAGCGGGGCCGACGATTTTGAGGAAATCGCCTGGTTTGGCCAGCAGAAAGAACCCGTCTTTCGGCGCTACCTCTCGCTGGACAACGGTATTCCGTCCGACGATACCTTCCGGCGGGTCTTTCAGCACCTGGACGCGGCGGCGTTCAACGCGGCCTTTCTGGCCTGGATGCGGCAGGTGCTGCCCGCCGACCAACTCGGCCAGGTTTGTATCGACGGTAAGACCCTGCGCGGCTCCGGCCCGCAGGCGCTGCACGTGGTGTCGGCCGTGGCCAGCGCCCAGGGCCTGAGCCTGGCCCAGGTGGCCACGGCGGGCAAAGGCCACGAACTGGCGGCCATCCCCGACGTACTGGCCCTACTCGACGTACGCGGCTGCCTCGTCAGCCTCGATGCGCTCAGCTGCCAACCTGCCATCGCGGCCCAGATTTGCCAGCAAGGCGGTGATTACCTGCTGGCCCTCAAGGAGAACCAGGCCACGCTCTTGGCCGAGGCCGAACGCGCCCTGGCTCAGGTGCCCGCTCGGCAGACGCTCGAATCCTGGAGCCTGGCCTCCCACAACACCCCGCTCTGCACCCAGGTCAGCGTCCAAACCGACCTGCGCTGGGTCGATGAAGAAGGCCGTTGGCCGGGGCTGGCCGCCCTGGTCCGGGTCGCGACCACCCGCCACCCGGTCGACGGACCGGCCCAGTCGCAGGCCGTGCGCTACTACCTCAGCAGCCGCGCGAGCCTGACCCCGGCCCAGGCCACGGCCGCCGTGCGCGACCACTGGGCCATTGAAAACAAGCTCCACTGGCACCTGGACGTGACGCTGGGCGAAGACGCCCACCGCTTGCGCCAGGCCCAAGCCGTGGAAAACCTGGCCCTCGTGCGCAAAATGGCGCTTAACCTGCTGCAACAGGACCCCACACGGGTCAGCATCAAGAAAAAACGAAAGCGGCTCGGATGGAACGATGCCTATTTAGAAGAGCTGCTGACCCAGATTTGCCACCAACTTGCATAGTGCGGTTAGTCTG
>NZ_JNLX01000144.1 GCF_000715495.1 Hymenobacter sp. IS2118
GGGGCGCGGGCGCCGCCGGCCGGGCCGCCACTGCCAGCAACAAGGCTTCATCGCACTTGAACGCGGATAGGAAACGACGCAACGCCTTGGGTTTTTGCAGCAGCAACTGCCGTAGAAACGCCAGCCGCTCCCGGTCAGTGGTGCGGGCCCAGGCGGCAGATAGCAGAAGGGCGCGGCGGTCTTTTTCGGTGAGCGCGGCGGGGGCGGCGGCAGATTTGGTTTCGGTGGCGCCGCCAAACAAATCGAGCACAGCCAGGCCGAGGGCAATGCCGTGTTTGCACACGTCGCCGTAATCATAAGGGCAGTCGCAATATATTTTCGGCGGCTTGCCGGGGCGGTTTGTCAGCTCAACTCGGTAGGTTTCGGTTCCTTCAACTTTGGCTTTAAACGTGTCGCCGGTGCGCCTGATGCGGCCCACGGCGTTGTCCTCGTAATACGCACTTCCCCGCTCAAAAATTTTGCGCGGCACCAGAGCTTCCAAATCAGCTTCCGTAAACATGGCACTCGGCTTGAAGGAAATCAATTGCCCGCCAAAATACGACGCCCTGCTCTTATATCTTTCAATCAGCACTTGCCCCATATTTCCCCGAATTAGCCCAACACTAACTTCGGCCACTAAATAAAAGAGCCGCACCCTATGAGTACGGCTCTTTTATTTAATTTTAATTGTAAAAACCTTATCATCGAAGCGTATCGAATAATTGTCCCGGCCATAGCACCTAGACTGTAACTAGAGCGGTTTCCAATTCAGTGTACAGAATTCTGCATATTTTCACCTGATGAAAGCGTATTCGATTGATTTGCGGGAACGGGTAGCGGCGGCTTGTGCCGCGCCGCAGGCCCGGATTTACCAAGTCGCTGCCCAATTCAGCGTATCCGTTTCGTTTGTGGACAAGCTGTTGCAGCGCCAGCGCCGCACGGGTTCGCTGGCCGCCCTACCCGCACGCGGCGGCCCGGTGCCGCGCCTGGACCCGGCGGGCGAGGCGCTGTTGCGGGCCTGTCTGGTGGCGCAGCCCGACGCGACGCTGGCCGAACTGGGCACCGCCTTGCACGCCGCCGAGGGCCCGGTCCTGAGCCGCACCAGTACGTGGCGGGCGGTGGAGCGCCTGGGCTGGGGGCGTAAAAAAAAAGCATCCACGCCGCCGAGCGCGACACCGAACGGGTCGTAGCGTTGCGCCGCTTGTTTGTGGAAGCTATTCAGGAAGAAGACGTTACTCATTTTGTGTTTGTGGACGAAACGAGCACCAACCTCACGTACTGCCGCCGCTACGGCCGGGCCCCCGCCGGCCGGCGCGTGGACCAGGCGGTGCCCTTGCACAACGGCCCGAACGTGACGCTTATCGCGGCCCTGACCCCGGACGGACTCGGGGCGTTGCTCACCGTCAATGGGGCCGTCAACGGCGACGTGTTCGCGGCCTATTTGGACCAGGTGCTCGGCCCCACGTTGCAGCCGGGCGACGTGGTGGTGCTCGACAACTTGACGGTACACAAAGTCGACGGCCTGGACGAAATTGCCCAAAAATACGGCGCCCGCTTGCGCTACCTGCCGCCTTACTCGCCTGATTTCAACCCCATTGAACTCGCTTTTAGCAAACTCAAGACGTGGCTACGCACCACCAAAGCACGCACCTGCGACCTGCTGGAAGAGGCTATCCAGGCGGCTGCCGAATGGATAAATGAACAGGATGCCAAAAACTGGTTTGACCATTGCGGATATCATGTACACTGATTTGGAAACCGCTCTA
>NZ_JNLX01000145.1 GCF_000715495.1 Hymenobacter sp. IS2118
GCCGGCCGCGCCACTGCCGGGCGCCGCCGCCGCCGGCCGGCCGCTGCGCAGCTACCTCGTACCGGTCATTTTCATCGCTGCGGGTGTGCTATCGGCGGCCCTGGGCCTGAAAGGGTTCTTGCTGCCCAACGGCTTCATCGACGGGGGCGTAACCGGCATTTCGCTGCTGGGCAACCAGCTTTCCGGGGTCTCCGTTTCGGTGCTGATTGTGCTGCTCAACCTGCCCTTCATCGTGATGGGCTACTACCAACTGGGCCGCACGTTTGCCCTCAAAACGCTGGCCGCCATTGTGGGGCTGGCCGTGGTGCTGCTCTTCATCTCCTTCCCAACCCTCACCCACGACAAGCTGCTGATTGCCGTGTTTGGCGGGTTTTTCCTCGGCGCGGGCATCGGCCTCACAGTGCGCGGTGGCGCCGTGCTCGACGGCACCGAAGTGCTGGCCCTGTACCTGAGCAAAAAAACGTCCCTCTCCGTCGGCGATGTAATTCTGCTTATTAACCTCGTTATTTTTGGCGCGGCGGCCCTGCTGCTTTCGGTCGAAACCGCTCTGTATTCCATTCTCGCCTACCTCTCGGCCGCCAAAACGATTGATTTCATTATCGAAGGCATCGAGGAATACACCGGCGTCACCATCATCTCGGCCCACAGCGAAGCCATCCGCACCATGCTCACCGAAAAGCTCGGGCGCGGCGCCACCATCTACGCCGGGCGCCGGGGGTTTGGCGCCCACGGCCAGGCCCGCGAAACCATCGACATCATTTTCACGGTAACTACCCGGCTGGAAGTCACCCGCCTCAAAGAAGAAATCGACCAGATTGACCCCCAGGCATTCGTAGTGATGCACAGCGTGCGCGAAACCAAAGGTGGCCTCGTCAAACGCCGCCCCTTACATTAAGCCTCAAGCTTACAGCTCAACTATTCTTCCGTATGTCATTTTATAACATTGCGCTGGTGGTGCTGGGCGTGGCCATTATGGGCGTGGCCTGGCTGCCTTCCCTGCTCGAAAAGTACCCGCTTTCCTACCCCATTTTCTATATTTTGCTGGGGTTGGGTGTGTTTTCGTTGCCCATTGAGCTGCCCTCAGTTGACCCTTTCGAGTCCCCGACGCTTATTACCCACCTGTCCGAGCTTTGCGTCATCGTGGCCCTCACCGGTACCGGGCTGAAAATTGACCGGGCGTTTTCGCTGCTTCGGTGGCGCACGCCGCTTAAGCTGGTACTCATTCTCATGGTCCTCACCATTGCCGGCCTCACGCTGGCTGGCTGGGGGCTGTTGGGCTTGGCGTTGCCCTCGGCGGTGCTGTTGGCGGCCGCGCTGGCCCCTACCGACCCTGTGCTGGCCGGCGACGTGCAGGTGGGCGACCCCGGCGAAGGCCGCGAAGACAACGTGCGCTTCGCCCTCACCGGCGAGGCCGGCCTCAACGACGGCCTGGCATTTCCCTTCGTGTGGCTGGCCCTGGCCCTGATCCCCGATGCTATTCCGGTAACTGACCGGCTGCTGCACTGGCTCTGGATGGACGTGCTCTACCGCGTGGTGGCAGGCGTGGTACTGGGCTGGCTGTCGGGTCGGCTGCTGGCCTTCCTCATTTTCAGCCTGCCCAAGCGCATCAGCATCAAGGCCAGCGCCTACGGCTTCGTGGCCCTGGCCGTGACGCTCGTCAGCTACGGCGTCACGGAGCTGGTGCATGGCTACGGCTTTCTGGCCGTGTTCGTGGCCGCCATCACGCTGCGCGGCCGCGAGAGCAAGCACGAATACCACAAGCAGATGCACGCCTTCACCGACCAGCTGGAGCGCCTGCTGATTGTGGTGATTCTGATTCTCTTTGGCGGCGCCATTGCGGGGGGCTTGCTGGCGCCGCTCACCTGGCAGGCCGCCGCCGTAGGCCTGCTGCTGCTACTGGTGCTGCGGCCCCTGGGCGGTATGCTCACCCTGGCTGGCTCCGAGCGCGTTACCCTGGCCGAGCGGGTGGTTATCTCCTTTTTCGGCATTCGGGGCATCGGTTCCATTTTCTACATTGCCTTCGCGCTGGAGCGAGCTAATTTCCCCCAGGCCCGCCTGCTGTGGGCCGTGCTGGGCTTCACCATGCTGGTTTCCATCGTGATGCACGGCGCACTTGCCACGCCCGTCATGAACTGGCTGGACCGCCGCCACGGCCGCAAAATAGCCGCCGAGATAACCGAAGAATCCGACGGCAAAGCAGAGCCAACCGCCGAATAGCGAGTGGGCAACACCACGGCCAGCTCTTCACAAGCCCACAAGCAAAAAGCTGCCCCGGCCCCTCCTGATTAATGGAGCGACCGGGGCAGCCAGCAAATTCAAACCCGTACTTACTTCGCCAGCTGCTTCAGCAGCTCGTGGGCGGCGGGCTCGGAGGAGGCCGGGTTTTGGCCAGTGATGAGGTGGCCGGCCGTTACCACGTAGGGCGCCCAGTCGGCGCCTTTCGAGTACTCGCCGCCGTTGCTTTTCAGCATGTCTTCCACCAGAAAAGGCACTATGTTGGTCAGCTGCACCGCTTCTTCCTCGGTGTTGGTGAAGCCGGTCACAGACTTGCCCTGCACCAGGGGCGTACCGTCGGCGGCTTTGGGGTGGCGCAGCACGGCGGGCGCGTGGCACACGGCCGCCACGGGCTTGCCGGCGGCATACATGGTTTCAATCAGCGCGATGGACTGCTGGTCCTCGGCCAAATCCCAGAGCGGACCGTGGCCGCCGGGGTAAAACACGGCGTCGTAGTCGGCGGCACTCACCGTGCTCAGCTGCACGGTTGTGGCCAGGGCCTGCTGGGCGGCCGTGTCCTGCTTGAAGCGCTTGGTGGCTTCGGTTTGAGCGTCGGGGGCGTCGCTTTTGGGGTCGAGGGGCGGCTGGCCACCTTTGGGCGAAGCCAGCGTGAGGTCTGCGCCTGCGTCCTGAAACACGTAGTAGGGCGCGGCAAATTCCTCCAGCCAAAAGCCGGTTTTCTCGCCGGTATCGCCCAGTTGGTCGTGCGAAGTCAGCACCATTAAAATCTTCATCGGTATCGTAGGGTTAAGTTGAAAAATTGGGTAGCCCAACTGCCTGCTGGCAGCAGGATTAGGCGTTGGTAGTCGTGGTGAGGCTCACCTCGATGTTGCCTTTGGTAGCTCGCGAATACGGGCAGATACCGTGGGCCGCCGCCACCAGCTCCTCGGCTTGCGGCTGCGGAATGCCGGGCAGGTTCACGTGCAGGTCGGCCGAGATGCCGTAGCCCCCGTCCGTTGCCTGGCCAAAGCCAATGAAGGCTTCCACGGTCACGTTGCTCAGCTTCACGTCGGCCTGGCGCGCGGCCACGCCCAAAGCGCCTTCAAAACAGGCCGCGTAGCCGGCGGCGAACAGTTGCTCGGGGTTGGTGGCGCCAGCTTTGCCGGGGCCGCCCATTTCTTTGGGCGTGCTCAGGCTGAGGCTCAGCGCATTGTTGGCGGTGGTGATAGCGCCGTCGCGGCCACCTTTGGCCAAGGCCTGGGCGGTGAAGATTTTTTCGATTTTCATTAGGGTTAAAAAAAGGGGTTGAAGTAAAAAAAGCGGCCTCAATCAGGCCAGCTGGGTCAGGATGTGTTGCAGTTGGCCGCGAAGGGCGTCGAATTCGGTGGAGGTGAGGGCCAGCTTTTTGAGCAGCTGCTTGGGAATGTGGCAGGCCCGGGCCTGCAAGTCGCGTCCGGCCGGCAGCAGCCGGATAAGTACCATGCGCTCATCGGTGGGGTCGCGGCGGCGGCTGAGCCACTGCTTTTGCTCCATGCGCTTAAGCAGGGGCGTGAGCGTACCCGAATCCAGTATCAATTGCTCGCCCAATGCTTTCACCGTTAGCTCTTCGTGCTCCCACAGCAGCAGCAGCACGAGGTATTGCGGGTACGTCAGCTCCAGCTCCTGCAGGTAGGGCTGGTAGGCCTTGGTGAGCATCCGCGACGCGGCGTAGAGCGGAAAACACAACTGGTTTGCCAGCTGCTGCATGGGGTTGACGGGGGTAGGAGTGCTGGGCGTGTTCATAGGTTTCGAAAGGGTAAACCAATTTAAGTGGCGCAAGGTTTAATTGTGCACAATTAAATAATCCCTGTTACGCAGCTCAAGTGCTCCCCGGTTTAAAACGCGACTGCAAGCACTACACCGCTTCGCTCGTCTGCTGAAACGCTGGTTTCACCGGGCACATACCGATGTTCGGATGGCAAAACTAGTCGTTGGGCCAAGGCGGAAGAATCGCGGCCTTTTAAGGCCAGATATTGCGGAGTAACTCCCTATGCTCACGCCCTCGCCGCTGCCGTTGCCTTCCGCTACCCCCGCCGACCTGGCCCAGGCCCGGCAGCGTGCCACCGCTTTGCTCCGGGCCCTGGCACCCGCTCCCGAAGCGGCTGAAGCCATAACCCCCCAGGCGCATCTGCTTATCGACTTGCTGCCCGAGGGTATTGCGCTTCTCGGCGCCGACGGCCGCGTGGAAGTACTTAACCAGCGCTTTTTTACGCTTTATGGGCTGCCGGATGCGCCGACCAGCTGGCTGGGGCAGCCCGTAGAAAAGTTGCTGTCCCACGCGCAAACCCAGGTGCTGGCAAGCGAGGCGAGCAGCTTTGGACTGGTTCACACCCTGCACGGCGGCCGGGTGCTGGCATTCGGCGAGCTATCCGAGGCCGGGGAGGATGGCGACACCGGCCGGCGGCTATTGTATTGGCACGAGGTAACGGAGCGGCAGCAGCTATTGGCCCAGCTGGAGTCCGTGGCCCGCATTCCGCAGCAAAACCCCTACCCGGTGGTGCGGCTGGCTGCTTCGGGCCGGCTGCTCTATGCCAACGCCGCCGCCCACCAGCTGAGTCGGAGCCTGGCCCGGGCCGAGCGGGTGCAGGGCCAAGCGGAGCTGCGCCGATTGGCCACGCAGGCGCTGAGCCAGGGCACCGGTTTTCAGATGGAAAACGCCTTGGGCCAGCGGTGGTTTAGCGCGCATGTAGTGCCATTTGCCGCTGAAGGCTATGTAAACCTGTATTTGGGTGAAACAACCACGCGCGTGCGGGCCGAGCAGCAGTTGCGGGAGCAGGAGCACTTCTACGTAACCATTCTCAACGAGCTGCCCGCCGAGGTATTTGTGGTGGACCAGGAATACCGCTACCGGTTCGTGAACCCGGCGGCCGTGCCCGATACCGCACTCCGCCAGTGGATGCTGGGGCGCACCAACGAGGAATATAACGCCCACCGGGGCAGCCCGACCAGCCTGGCGCAGCGTCGGCAGCAGCACATGCAAAACGTGCTTCGCAGCCGCCAGCGTCACGAATGGGTCGAGACTTTGGGCGATGCCGAACATCCCCACTACATGATGCGCCGCCTGCAGCCCGTGCCCGAAGCCGGCGAGGCCATCCGGTTGGTTATCGGCTACGGGCTTGACATAACGGCGCAGGAAATAACGCGCCGGGCACTGAGCGAGCAGCAGGACTTCACCCAAAGCATTCTGGATGCCAGCCCCAGCGTGATTTACGTGCGCGACGGAGCGCACCGTATTGTGTTTGAAAACCACGCCATGCAGGCCGTCCGGCAGGTTTGCCACCACCTGTCGGGTGAGGAACTAGCGCCCGGCAGCGTGGAGGCGGCAGAAGCAGCGCAGCTTATTGCCAACGACCAGCAGGTTATCCGCAGCGGCCAAACGCTGCAGGTGGAGGAAACCCTGACCCTAATCGACGGCTCGAAGCGCGTGTACCAAACTGTGAAACGACCCCTGCCCCGGCCCGACGGCCGCATGCACGTGCTGGGCGTGAGCACCGACATCACCGCTTTCCGCCGCGCGCAGCAAACCCTGGAACGCAGCGAAAAGCAGTACCGCGACCTGATGAACTACGCGCAGGCCTTCATTTGTGCGCACGCCCTCGACGGCACGGTGCTCACGGCCAACCCCGCCCTGAGCGAGCTGCTGAATATGCCCATGGACGAGATTGTGGGCAGCAATGTGGCCGTGGTAATGACCAGCGATGACCGGGCCGCCTTTGCCGATTACCTGGCGCTTATCACGGCGGCCCACGAGGCGTCGGGCGTGCAGCGTGTGTGCCCCCGCGGCAGCACCGAGCAGCGCTACCTGCTCTACCGCAACTTTTTGGTGAGCGAGCCGGGCCAGGAGCCGTATGTTATTTCGCACTCGCACGACATTACCGAGCGCATTGCCGCCGAGCGGGAAATGCGGCGCGCCAAAGAAGCGGCCGAGTCGGCGGCGCTGGCCAGGGAAAATTTCCTGGCCAACATGAGCCACGAAATCCGCACGCCCCTCAATGGCATTCTGGGCATGGCCAGCCAGCTGGGCAAAACTCCACTGGAGCCCCGGCAGCAGGAGTTTCTGCGCATGATTCGCACCTCTGGCCAACACCTGCTCAGTGTCATCAACGACGTGCTGGACATGGCCAAAATCACCTCGGGCAAGCTGGAATTTGAGCAAGTCGCCTTCAACCTCTGCGAATCGATGGGCCAGGCCGTGCAGCCCCTCGTGCTGCAGGCCCAGGAAAAAGGACTAACTTTTAGTGCCACCACGCTGCGCGAAAGCTGCGCTTACCCCTGGGTGGTGAGCGACCCCTACCGGCTGAATCAGATTCTCATTAACCTGGTGGCCAACGCTATCAAGTTCACGGCCCGCGGCGGCATCACCGTAGCGGGGCGCCAGCTGACCGAAACCAGCACGCACCTCACCGTGGAATTCAGCGTGACGGATACCGGCATCGGCATTGCCCCAGACAAGCACGCCAGTATTTTCGAGGGCTTCACCCAGGCTTACGCCGATACGTCGCGGCACTTCGGCGGCACGGGGCTGGGCCTGAGCATCAGCCGGGCGCTGGTAGAGCAGCTGGGCGGCACCCTGCGCCTGCGCAGCGCCCCCGGCCAGGGCAGCACGTTCGCCTTCACCCTCACCTTGCCCAAGGCCGAAGCGCCCGTAGTGGTGCCCGATACCGCCGGCGAGTTCAATACTGGCGCGCTGGCCGGCCTGCGGGTGCTGCTGGTGGAGGACAACGAAATAAACCGCGAGGTCGCCCGCTTTATGCTGGAAGAGTGGGGCGTGCTGCTGGAAGAGGCCGTGGACGGCGAGCAGGGCCTGAAATTACTCACCGCCCACACCTACGACGCGGTGCTGATGGATATTCAGATGCCCGGCCTGAGCGGGGTGGACGTGACCAGGGCTGTGCGCCAGCTGGCCGACCCAATTAAAGCGCAGGTGCCCATTTTGGCCCTCACGGCCAATGCTTTCCGGGAAGACAACGAGCGCTACCGTGCCGCTGGCATGAACGACTGCCTTGCCAAGCCCTTCGAGGAGCAGGACCTCTACCATAAGCTGACGGCCCTGCGCGCGCTGCCCTCCCCGGTCCGGCCCTACGACCTGACCAAGCTGCGCGCCATGGCCCGTGGCCGGGAAGCGTTTGTGGGCAAAATCATTCGTTCCTTTCTCACCAATACGCCGGCCACCCTGGCGCAGCTTCAGGAGGCCGCCGCGACCGGGCAGTGGAGCCGGGTGGCCGAGCTCACCCACCACATCAAGCCCAATTTGGCCGCGCTGGGCATACCAGGGGTGGCGCACGCGATGAGCGCGCTGGAAAAAGCCCCGGGTGCGCATCAGTACGCTACCCAAGCCAATACCACCGACCGGACCTTACTGGTAGCGCAGCTGGCCGCTGCCGTAAACCGTGCACTAACCGAATTGCCCACCGAGCTATCCACCGAACCAGGCTTGGATGTCGAGCTGAATTGAGGCCGCCGCTGCCTGATAAGCTTTGCCGCACCCAGTGGCTTCCTGCGCAGCTGAAAACGGCGTATCACTGCTGGCCGACGACCCCTACCCCCGCTCAGCTTGTGGCCCTATAGCTGACTACAGACCCAAAAGCCAGGCGTCGGCCAACGGTTGGCTGGCGGCAAATGCGGTTGGGAGAGTAGCTTCGCCGGGTGGCCCCGCAATACCGGGCAACGCGGCTTCAGATATGAGTAAAAATTGCTTGCGGTGGTCCGCTGAAAAACGTGGTTTTGGGTGCTGGCGGGCTGGCCGCAGGGGCTTGCTGTGCGTCGGCTTGTGGGTGGGCATGGGGCTGGCCGCTCAGGCGCAACCCGCCGCAACCAGCCCCGCTGCCGGGGCTACCCTGCTACGGCCCGCCGCCGTGTTCGACGGGCAGAACCTGCACCAGGGCTGGGTTGTACTGGTGGAAAACGACCGGATAACGGCCGCCGGCCCGGCGGCTCAGGTAACGTTGCCCGTCGGCGGGCGCACCCTCGACCTGCCTGGCCTCACGCTGCTGCCTGGCCTCATTGAAGGTCACGCGCACCTGCTGCTGCACCCTTACAACGAAACTTCCTGGAACGACCAGGTGCTGCTGGAGTCGCAGGCCCTGCGCGTGGCTCGCGCTACGATGCACGCGCAGCGCACGCTGCTGGCGGGCTTCACCACGGCCCGCGACCTGGGCAGCGAGGGTGCCGGCTATGCCGATGTGGGCCTGAAGCAGGCCATCGACCAGGGCATTATTCCGGGCCCGCGCCTACTGGTGGCCACGCGGGCGCTGGTAGCTACGGGCAGCTACGGCCCCAAGCTGGCTACTGACATCGACGTGCCCCAGGGCGCCCAGGAAGCCGACGGTGTGGACGGTCTCGTGCGCGCCGTACGGGAGCAAATCGGGAAGGGCGCCGACCTTATCAAAGTGTACGCCGACTACCGCTGGGGCCTCAATAACACTGCCCAGCCCACGTTTTCGCAGGACGAGCTGACGCTCATCGTGCAAACGGCCCGCTCGGCGGGCCGGGGCGTGGTGGCACACGCCTCCACGGTGGAGGGTATGCGCCGTGCCACGCTGGCCGGCGTCGAAACCATCGAACACGGCGACGAAGGCACCGTCGAAATATTCCGGCTGATGAAGCAGCGTGGCGTGGCGCTGTGTCCCACCGTGGCCGCCGGCGACGCCACTTCGCAATACAAGGGCTGGAAAAAAGGGCGGGAACCTCAGCCACCGCGCATTCAGCAAAAACATGCCAGCATGGAGGCCGCCCTGAAAGCCGGCGTGACGCTGGTGATGGGCGGCGACGTTGGCGTATTTACCCACGGCGACAACGCCCGCGAGATGGAGCAGCTGGTGCAGGACTTTGGTCTCACGCCGCTACAAGTGCTGCGGCAGGCCACGAGCGGCAACGCCCGGATTTTTCACCTCGCCGACCGGGGCAGCATCCGTCCCGGCCTGCTGGCCGACCTGGTGGCCGTGGCCGGCGACCCTACCCAGGATGTGTCCGCCGTGCGCCAAATCCGGCTCGTGATGAAGGGCGGAGTACTGTATAAATAACGGTCAGTGCCTTTCGTTCGCCACTAACAGCTAATAAATTTGTTCCCGAATAAGCAGAAACGAAAAAATCGACGGTCATGCTTCGGCTGCGCTCAGCATGACCGTCGATTTTACACTTTTTTGTATTTAGGAACAAGTCTAATGACTTATTGGATGTGGCGCACGCTGCTGCCGCCGCTGCTGGATTTGGATACTTTGGCGGCACCCTTGTAGCGAATGTCGCTGCCGCCGGAGGCGTTGACGGAAATTTCGCTCTCCGCCGATACGTTGGCGTCGGAGCCGCCGCTGGCGCTTACGGTGGCTGCGGTGCTGCGCAGGGCGAAGCCGTCGTAATCGGAGCCGCCGCTCACATTCACCTTCAGGCGTTCGGCACGCCCGGCCAGCTTGATATCGCTGCCGCCGGATGCCTGCACGGAAATGGTTTTGGCGGCCAGGGTGAGGTTGATGTCGCTGCCGCCGCTGGCATTGATTCTGAAATTATCGGTGGTAAATGTGGATTCGCTTCTGGCATCTGCGCCGCCGCTCATCGACACGGATTTGAGCCGCGGAGAAGTGATGTAGACTACGACTTTGCCTTTGCTGCTCAACAGGTTTCGCCAGGAATAGTCGCGTTCCCAGCCAATGGTGAGGGCCCCGTCTTTCACTTCCGTTACCAGATGGGACTGGGCTTCGGCCGAGGCTTCTACCGTCACGGAAGTAGTGGCGCCCTGGGTCAGAACCACGTCAATGCCGCCGCTGGAGCTCACGGCGTCAAAGCTGCCTAGCTGGCGCGTTTTCCTTTCCTGCGCCTGCGCGGTGCAGGTGTCGAACGAAAATGCAGCCACGGTGGCGATAAGAAATAATGTCTTCATGAGAAACGCAGAAAAAAGGTGTGAACGACTGGATGCCGGAACGCAGTGCGAGGTTGTCCGGCGCCCTAATTTACCACAGCTTTCCGAAAAAGGTAGCGCGTTTCCGAAGAAGTAACAATGGACGTTGTGCCCTTGTAAACCGGCCGGGTAGGGTCGTTGAAGGGCAGCTCCGTCTCGATTTTTTGAGTGGCTTCTACCGGCATCGTGGAAGCTTGTATTTCCAGCAATTCCCAGCCATCGGCCGAAAGCTCGTTGATGATTTTGAGCAGTAGGCCATCCAATTCACCCACTTCATTGCTGTTGAAGAGCCGGCGGGACGCTTCCCGCTTCGTTTGGCCGCGCCAGGCCGGTGCCAGCCAGATAATACGGTTGTCGAGGTGAACCAGCTGGTACTGGTAGCGCACCCCCGCCGCACTGCGCACCGCCGTGGTACTGTTTGTAGGCTGCAGGCTGGCCACGGGCAGCGCGGGCAGTATAGTGTGGGGTGGGAGCGTGGCCCCGGCCTGCGCCACCGCCAACTGGCAAGGCAGCAGCGCGGCAAAAAGTAGCCAGTGTCTCATAAGGTCAAAAGCAGAAAAAAGGGTGAGAACGGCGCGTCATGCGGCGTTCTCACCCCTTTTTCGAATTCCGTGCCAGTCGCGGTTAGTCCCTCTTGCCTTTGAGCATGGTTTTGAGCGCGGCCAGCTCGTCGCGCAGCTTGGCAGCTTGCAAAAAATCCAGCTCTTTGGCGGCGGCTTCCATCTGCTTTTCGGTGGTTTTAATGAGCTTTTCCAGCTCCGTGCGGTTCATCATGGCCACCACGGGCTCGGCGGCCAGTGCCAGAGCGGCACCGTCGGAATCGGGGCCAGCATAGGCTTGGTTGTCGAGCACGCGGTAATCGGAAAGCGAGGTCTGGCCCATGATTTCGGCGTGGCTCTTGCGCACGGTGCGGGGCGTGATGCCGTGCTCCTCGTTGTAGGCGGCCTGGGTGGCGCGGCGCCGGTTGGTCTCGTCAATGGCGCGCTGCATCGAGCCGGTCATGCGGTCGGCGTACATAATCACCTTGCCGCGGTCGTTTCGGGCGGCGCGGCCCATGGTCTGAATCAGGCTGCGCTGGTCGCGCAGGAAGCCTTCCTTGTCGGCATCGAGAATAGCCACCAAGCTCACTTCGGGCAAATCCAGCCCTTCGCGCAGCAGGTTCACGCCAATCAGCACGTCGATTTCGCCCAGGCGCAGCTTGCGCAGAATCTCCACGCGGTCCAGCGTTTTCACGTCGGAGTGCACGTACTCGACCTTGATGCCCAGGCGGTCCATGTACTTGCTCAGCTCCTCGGCCATGCGCTTGGTGAGGGTGGTGACGAGCACCCGGTCGCCCATTTTCACGCGGTTGTCCACTTCGTCCAGCAGGTCGTCAATCTGGTTGATACTGGGGCGGATGTCGATTTCCGGGTCGAGCAGGCCGGTGGGGCGGATAATCTGCTCCACCACCACGCCGTCGGCCTGGGCCAGCTCGTAGTCCGACGGCGTGGCCGATACGAATACGGCCTGCCGGTACATGCTTTCGAACTCATTGAAAGTTAGCGGCCGGTTATCCAGGGCCGAGGGCAGGCGGAAACCGTACTCAATGAGGGCGGTTTTGCGGCTGCGGTCGCCGCCCCACATGGCCCGAATCTGGGGCATGGTGGCGTGGCTCTCGTCTACTACCAATAGGTAGTCCTGGGGGAAATAGTCGAGCAGGCAGAACGGCCGCGAGCCCGGCGTGCGCCCATCAAAATAGCGCGAGTAGTTCTCGATGCCCGAGCAGTAGCCCAATTCGCGAATCATCTCCAAATCGAACTCGGTGCGCTCCATAATGCGCTTGGCTTCGGAGTCGCGGCCTTCTTTTTCGAAGTAAGCGTGCTGCAGCACCATGTCGTCCTGAATTTGCTTAATGGCCGCATTCAGGGTTTCCTTGCCGGTCACGAACAGGTTGGCGGGGTATAGCGCTACGCCGTTGGCCTCGTCGCTCAGCTTCTTGCCGCTCACCGGGTCAATCTTGTGCACCGACTCAATCTCATCACCAAAAAAGTAGATGCGGAAAGCGTGGTCGGCGTAGGCCGGAAACACGTCCACGGTGTCGCCCTTCACCCGGAAGGTGCCGCGCGTGAACTCCACCTCGGTGCGCGAATACAGAATCTGGACGAACTGATAGAGCAGGTTGTTGCGCGTGTAGCGCATGCCCGGCTTGAGGAAAATAACGTTTTTGGCGAATTCCTCGGGGTTGCCGATGCCGTAGATGCACGACACCGAGGCGATGACGATGATGTCGCGCCGGCCGCTGAGCAGGGTGGAGGTGGTGTGCAGCCGCAGCTTCTCAATTTCCTGGTTGATGGCCAGGTCTTTCTCGATGAATACGTCGGTGCTGGCAATGTAGGCTTCCGGCTGGTAGTAGTCGTAGTAGCTGATGTAGTACTCGACGGCATTGTTCGGAAAAAATGCCTTGAATTCGCCGTAGAGCTGCGCGGCCAGGGTTTTGTTGTGGCAAAGCACCAGGGCTGGCTTGCCCGTTTGGGCAATAACGTTGGCCATGGTGAAGGTTTTGCCGGTGCCGGTGGCCCCGAGCAGCACCTGGGCGTGCTCCCCGTTGTTCACGCCCTCCACGAGCTTGGCAATGGCCGTGGGCTGGTCGCCGGTCGGCTTAAATTCAGAGGTCAGTTGGTACTCCATGCAACGCGAAAGGTAGGCCGAAAAGGTCAGCCTGACTTAACCGCAAACCACCATTTTGGGTTTCGTCGGAAGCGAATTAGGCGTGTTGGTTACGCTCGCTTAGTGGCCAAACTCCAGCCCTGCTTCAAGGCCGAACGTGTAGGCGCGGCTCTGACGCAGGTAGCCCTGCGCCGGGTTAGCGTTCAGGGTTAACAGGTTCATTTCGGCTACCGGGCCGAGCGTGAAGGCCCACAGGCCGCTGCCGGGCCGGAACTGAGCCCCCGCGCCTCCTTGCACGCTGGCCAGCAGGCGGCGGTAGGGCCCGCCGGCCGAAGCGATGGAGTAGGTTTTCGTTGCTTCGGGGGAGCCCGCTACTTCGCTGCGCACGCTTAGTAAGGCGTTCACCGCGCCGCCCAGGCGGCCATACAGGCTCCAGCCGCGCTTCAATGGGTTGTTATAGCTTGCTTCTACCGGAATGCCGGCCACGCGGTAGCGGAAGTCGGTGGCGTACATTTTTCCGTTGGTAAACCGGCCCAAATCAATCAGCTGCTCGCCTACAAAAGCCGAGGTCGAAGCCGATTGGGCCGTGGCCTGCGACAGGCTCAAACCCGTGCTCAGCGACCAGTTGCCGGTGAGGTGGCGCTTGACGACCAGCGCGAGGCGTTGGCTGAGACCGGCCTGTAGGTTTTCGCGGTATTGAGTGGCGGCGGCTTCCGTCAGAGCCGGCGAATCGGGGCCGAGGGCGGGATTATATGGGTATTCGGTTTCGATGCCCGCGCGGGAGAAATTGATGTTGGGATTGAACGCCCCAACCGTGTAGGTGCCGCCAAAGCGCCATTTGCTGGTGGCCAAAGCCAGAGCGGGTTCCTCGGCCGGTATGGCCAGCGCCGCCAAACCATGGGGCAACGCGGCCGCGCCGCTCAGGCTCAACGCCGCCGGGCGGGCGGCCAGCAAGCCCACCGCCTCTGGGCCAGCCACGGCTGCCGCCGACCCGGCAGTAGCCAGGGCTGCCGAAGCACTGGCCGCACCCAGCCCCGCCGCGCTGCCAGCTACCAGCGTGCTGCCAGTCGCTGCCGTGGCAAGCGCTGCTTCGGTCGCCGGCAATGCCGCCGGATACACCCTGTCAGCGCCGCCGGGCGCCGGAGTTTCAGTAGCGTCCGCTTGCGTGGTGCGAGCTGCCGCCAGCTCGGTACCGCCGTTGGCCGCACTATAAACTGTACCGGAAGCGCCATTGCCGGGTATTTCAACTACTCCAGTGCCAGTGCCAGCGCCGCGTCCGGCCGCAGTCGGACCATTGCCCAAGCCGGTGCGGGCAGCCGCAGGACCAAAGCCCGTGCTCCGGCGCGCCGACCGTTCCGCCGCCGCCGCCGCCATAGTTGCGGCATAAGTGCCGCGAGCCGGGGTGTCGGCAGCGGTTCCGCGGTTAGCCAGGCGGGTGGCGGCCGATGAGCTGGCCGACACGGAAGCGTTGGCGGGCATTGATTCGGCGGCGTTGTTTCCTGCCTGGGTAGCATCAGCACGGGACGGGCCCGAGGGGATATTGCCCGTAGTTGCTTGCGGTGTGCGAATGGTTGTGGCAACTTCCGCTCCGGTCATTTCGGCCGTGTGGCTGGCCCACCAACCGGTGCCGGCCAGCGTGGCCAGCAGCAGACTGGCCGCCGCTACCCAGCGGGTGGCAGCCAGTCGGCGGCGGTAAGTTTCGTTCTGCCGCACGAGCAGCGAGTTGTCAATCTGGTCCCAGAGCATGGGACGCGGGGGCACGGCGGCCTCCTCGCCCAGATGGTGGCGAAACAGGTCCTCTAAGCTGCCGGTGGGTTTAGGCGTAGAATTATCTTCGATAGGATTAGTTGACATGGCGGATTGGAGCATTGAGGCGCTCCAGCTTAGTTTGTAAAATTGCCCGGCCCCTGGAGTATTGCGACTTGCTGGTGCCTTCGGTGATGCCTAATAGCTCGCCGATTTCTTTGTGGTTGTAGCCTTCGATGGCGTACAGGTTGAACACCATGCGGTAGCGCGGGGCCAACTCCTGCACCATCTGCAAAAGCTCCTGAAAATTATAATTGCTTAGGGTAAATTCTTCGCTGGCCAGGGTTTGCGGGTACTCGCCGTCGCTCACCGCCACCAGCGAGGCGTTGCGGCGGTGCTGGCGCAGGGCCGCGTTTATCATGATGCGGCGAATCCAGAACTCCAGCGGGCACTCGCGCCGGAAGCTGGCCAGGGTGCGGAACACCGTCAGAAAGCCTTCCTGCAGCACGTCTTCGGCTTCGAACGTGGTTTGGGCGTAGCGCAGGCATACGGCCATCATTTTGCCAGCGTACTTGTCGTAAAGCAGCTTCTGGGCCAGCTGGCGGCCGCGCAGGCAGCCGTCAATCAGCTCGGCTTCGGTGGGCGGCCCGGCGGTGGCGGCCCGGCTGGCCGTCAGGCGCGGGGCCACGGGCGTTTGGTCGGGTAGCACGTCATCGGCCCCGAACGCGAACCACGTCGCGGCGCTCATGCCGACGGCCGGCAAATCCTGCCGACGGGAAGAAGGGTAGAGAAGGTCATTTTTCGCAGCATAGAAAGGTAGTAGAAGTGTGCATGGCCCCGTCCCGTTGGTGGCCCGCTGCATGTGGATGCACCCGGACCCCGAATGGTTGCAACAACTTTCTAAAAAGACGTGGTGTGGGCTGGAGAGCAGCGGAATAATGCCTGCACGTCGAAGATATTGTGCGAAGAAACAATAACCTTAAATACACCTGAGGAGTATAAATAATGTAGGTACATTGTTTTGTGAGCTTCGCTTCCATTTACCTGCAACCTCACTGTGCAATCCGGCTGGCGTGATTTGCCAGCGGCGTTACTTTTTCAACCCCTTTTCCTTTTTCGTATGAAAACCCTTGTGTTGTTCTATTCCACCTATGGCCACATCTGGAAAATGGCCGAAGGCATTGCCGAAGGCGCCCGCGAAGTAGCCGGCAACGAAGTAGTGGTGAAACGCGTGCCCGAAACCTTGCCCAAAGAGCTGCTGGACCAAATCGGTGCCACCGAAGCCCAAAAAGCCTTCGCGCACGTACCCGTGGCCACCCCCGATGAGCTGACCGAGTACGATGCCATCATCTTCGGCACGCCCACGCGCTATGGCAACCTCTGCGGGCAGATGCAGTCCTACATGGACAGCACTGGCGGCCTGTGGGCCAAAGGCGCGCTGGTGGGCAAAGTGGGCGGCGTATTCGTGAGCACCGCCACTCAGCACGGCGGCCAGGAAACCACCATTCGGGCCTTTCATACCGAGCTGCTACACCATGGCTTTGTTATTGTGGGCTTGCCCTACGCCTGGCAGGGCCAGATGGGCCACGAGGAAGTAACCGGCGGCACGCCCTACGGCGCCAGCACCGTGGCCGGCGGCAAAGGCGAGCGCCAGCCCAGCGCCAACGAGCTGGAAGGTGCCCGCTTCCAGGGCAAGCACACCGCCGAAATTGCCAAAAAATTGGCCGCCAAGTAATAATCAGAACGGTTTTTTGCAAAACAGGCCGCCCAATCGGGCGGCCTGTTTTTTTGGTTACAGCTGGTTATGCGCCCGAATCAGTTCCCCAAACGACTCGCGGTAGGTATCGCCGACGGGCAGCAGCCGGCCGGCCACCTGCACCTTGCCGCGCTCGACGTGCTCGATGTGGCTCAGGGCCACGAGGAAGGATTTGTGGATGCGTGCGAACCGCTCGGGTGGCAGCACTTCCTCCACGCGGCGGAACGACTGGAGGGTGAGGATTTTGCCCGCCGAAGCCGTGTGCAGCAGCAGGTATTCCTTCATGCCCTCGATGTAGAGAATGTCGTCGAAGGCCACGCGCTGCAGGCGATGCTCGTTTTTGACGAACATGGCATCGATGGGCGGGGCGGCGACCGGACCCACCAATGCCGGCGCTGGCCCGGCGGCCGGTGCCGCGCCCGGTGTCGCGTGGGCCACGGCCTGCCGCACTTTGGCCACGGCTTGCAAAAACCGCTCAAAGGCGATGGGCTTGAGCAGGTAATCGGTAGCGTTGAGGCTGTAGCTCTGCACCGCGTATTGGTCGTAGGCGGTGGTGAAAACGATGCGCGGGCCGGGGCTGGGCAGCAGCTGCACCAGCTGCAGGCCGGTGAGGCGCGGCATGTGAATGTCGATAAAAACGACGTCCACGGGATTGTCCTGTAGGAAAGCCAGGCCCGTAAGCGCGTCATGAAATTGCCCCCGCAGGTCCAGAAATGGTATTTGGGCACAGTAGTCGGCCAGCAGGTCGAGGGCCAGCGGTTCGTCGTCAAGAAGGACGCAGGTCAGGCGTTGCATTGGTAGCAGGGCAAAGGAGCCCGCAAATAAAGGCAGATTCTCAGGCGCGGCGCGGGGCCGTGAGCCGTTTGGCTTCTCCGTGCAAGACTAGTTCCACGGCGTACTCGCCCGGTAGCGTGCGCACATGGAGCGCGTGGCGGCCAGGGTAGAGCAGTTCCAGGCGGCGGCGCAGGTTGTGCAGGCCCAGGCCGCCGGGCTGGTGCGGCAGGTCGGTGGCGGCTGCCACGTAATTGTGCACCGAAAAGTGCAAATCCTCGCCCAGCAGCTCCAGCTCGATGCGGATGGCCTCGGGGCGCGCCGCTAAATCGCCGTGCTTAAAGGCGTTTTCAACCAAGGGCAGCAGCAAGAGCGGAGCCACCGGAAACACCAGGTCGGCGGACCCGAAAAGGTGGAGGACGATGGCTGCCTCGGCTTCGGCCTGGGGCAGGCGCAGGCGCTGCAAGTCCAGAAAGCTGCGCAGGTGGGCCAACTCCTGACTCAGGGGCACCGTGTCGGCGCTGCTTTCATAGAGAAGGTAGCGCATGCTTTCGGCCAGGCGCAGCACTGCTTCCGGTGCGCGGTCCGATTTGCGGCTGGTGAGGGAATAGATGTTGTTGAGGGTGTTGAAGAGAAAATGCGGATTGATTTGGGTTTTGAGCATGGCCAGCTCCGTGAGCAGGTGCTGGCGTTCCAGCTCGCGGCGCTGGCGCTGGCTGTGGAGGTAATCGAGCGCGATGCGCAGGCCCGAGCTGGCGGCCACGGTCACCAGGTTGCCCACCCAGAGCATGGTAAACAGCATCCCGAAATGCGTGCTCAGGTCCGGGTCGTTGGTGCTCAGCGCGTAATACACCAGGTTGGAAGTGGCCATTCGCAGCAGCGTGAACCCCGCCGCCGAAGCTGCGGCGGCCAGCAGGTAGCGGTCCATGCGGCCGTGGGCCAGCGTGCGCGGAAATAGCACGGCCCAGTTCCAGTAGAACAGCGCCGCCGTCAGGGCATCCAGCGCGCCGTTGCGCACATACCACACCAGGTCGATGCGCACGTTGCTTTTCGGGCCGAGGAGCGTGGCGTAATACAGGAGCACATCGATGCCCAGCAGCACGAACAGTAGCAGTGCGTGCACCCACCACGGCACGGGTGTGGTTTCCGGCGCGCGCGGCCACCACTTAAAATCGCCGAAAGCGCGGGCCCGCCCGGCGGCAGCGGCCGGGCCCGGACTAGCCGTCCCCGGCCCGGGTGCCGCCGCCGAAACGAAAGAAGTATCCATGCCGAAAGGTAGCCAGCGGCAAAAGCATCCGGCCCGCGTTTCAACCAACGGCTCCGGCATCCCGCCCAACGCCTGCATTGGCGCCACCAACCACCTGCCGGCCCCCAATAGCAGCCTGGTAACTGCCAAACAGGCGTTTGAGGGCCAAAAGTAGTCGTTTCGGGACACGGCGGCCGGGTTGGTTGAATAGCCAGTAGCTAGGGATTTAGGGCGTTTAGGTTTGCTTCAGACTTCTGCCTTAACCAGTTCAACGCTCACCTTTTTTCCTGCCTGCCTTATGAAAACCTGCCTCCCCTCCGCCGCCGGCCTTGGCCTCTTGTTCCTCGGCTTGCTGACGCCCGCCCCTAGCCAGGCCCAGGCTGCCTCCGGCGCTCCCCAGGCCGTTGCAAGCGCCACCACCATCAATCAGCAGCTCGATGCCTACGTGCAGCAGTTTCAGCAGGCTGGCCGCTTCAACGGCTCGGTGCTGGTGGCCGAGCAAGGCCAGGTGCTGCTGCAAAAAGGCTACGGCCTGGCCAGCCGCGAGCCGCAGGTACCCAACGCCCCCGATACCAAATTTCGCATTGGCTCCCTCACCAAGCAGTTTACGGCGGCGCTGGTACTGCAATTGGTCGAAAAAGGCCAGCTCCGGTTGGCTGGCTCCGTTTCGGATTACCTGCCCGATTACCCCCAGCCGGCCGGCCGCCAGCTTATCCTGCACCACTTGCTGTCGCACACGGCCGGCCTGCCCGACTACACTGCCCTGCCCAATTTCGGCCCCGACATCATGCGGTCGCCCCAGACGCCGACGCAGCTGGTAGCCCTCTTCGCGGCATTGCCCCTGCAGTTTGAGCCCGGCACGCAGTTTCAGTACAGCAATTCCAACTACGTGCTGCTGGGTGCCATTATCGAAAAAGTGACGGGCAAGCCCTACACCCAAGTGTTTCAGGAAAACATCGCCCGGCCGTGCAACATGAAATCCACCGCCTACGATGCCTTCGAACCCGCCGACCGACGCCGCGCGGCCGGCTACCAAAGCACCCCCAACGGCGTGGTGAATACCAGCCCGCTCGACATGAGCGTGCCCTACGCGGCCGGCGCCATCACCTCCACCGTGGCTGATATGTACCGCTGGAACCAGGCCCTGAACGGTACCAAAATGCTGTCGGAAGCCAGCAAGAAGCTGCTTTTTACTCCCGTTAAGGATAATTATGCCTACGGCTGGATGGTGATGACGGCGAAAATGGGTTCCGAAACCATGGAGCTACAGGAGCACAACGGCGGCGTCAATGGCTTCAAGTCTTACCTCGTGCGGGTGCCCCAGCGCCAGCAGTTTATTGTGTTGCTCGACAATCATAGCAGCAATGCGCTGCCGGAACTGCGCCGGGGGCTGCTCCGCATCCTCAATCACCAGCCGGCCACACCACCTGCCACCGCTGCTAGCCCCGCGCCATCGGCGGCAGTGGCCGTGAGCGAAACCGTGCTCAAGTCCTACGAGGGCGTGTACGAGCTGGCGCCCAGCTTCCGCATTACCGTGCGGCAGCGGGCCGGCAAGCTGTTCATGCAAGCCACCGGTCAGTCGGAGTTCGAAACCGAAGCAGCGTCGCCAGTGCTATTTGCCTTGAAAGGGGTGGACGCCCAGGTTGAGTTCGCCAACAACGACAAAGGGCAAGTGGCCGAACTCATTTTGCACCAGAGCGGGCGTGACCAACGGGGCGCTAAAGTCGAGTAAGCCGGTGCGGCTCAATTATAGTTGCTCGTTGTTAGTTGTCGGTGGTTTCTAATTGGCTCACTGACAACGAACAACGAGCAAATCCCCTTTTATTTACCATTCCAGATATCCCAGGCGGCCTCGGCTTGCAGGCATAGCATCTCGAAACCATTCTTTACCTGGGCACCCGCCTCCAGGCCCTTGGCCATAAACAGGGTTTCCATTGGGTTATACACCAGGTCGTAGAGGTAATGGTCGGCGGTGAGGGCGTGGTACGGGAGCTGCGGGCACTCGCCGGCGTTCGGAAACGTGCCCACTGGCGTGGCATTGATAATGAGCCGGTGCGAGGCCAGCAGCTGTGGCGTCAGGTCGTCGTAGGTGAGGCCCGGTCCGAGCAAGGTGCGCGACACGTTCCAATAGGGAATGCCCAACTCGCGCAGGGCCACCTCCACGGCTTTGGCCGCGCCGCCCGTGCCCAGCACCAGGGCCCGCGCCGCCTCGCCGCGCAGCGGGCAAAAGGTGCGCAAGGAGTCCCGAAAGCCGATGTAATCTGTGTTGTGGCCCACCAGCCGTCCTTCAGCCGTGCGCTCAATCACATTAACGGCGCCCACGCGGTTAGCCGAAAGCGCCGTGTCGTCGAGGTAAGGCACCACTAACTCTTTGTACGGTACGGTCACGTTCAGGCCCGTCAGGTTGGGGTTGGCGGCCAGCAGCCTGGGCAGTTCCCCAATAGTGGCCAGCTCAAACAGGTCGTACCGGTGGTCCGCTAGCTGCTGCGAATAAAATTTCTGCGTGAAGTACGTCTGCGAAAACGAGTGACTGAGGGTGCGGCCAATAAGCCCAAACTGACGCATAAGGGGAATTCAAATAGCAGAAAAACGCTCTAAAATAACACAAAAAAGCCGCCCCGGCCGGTAAAGGGCGGGGCGGCTTTATCAGTAGATTGCAATTTGTAAGAATTCCGGGAGGTAACGTCCTTATTGGCCCTCGGCCACGGGCTGGGGGCTGAGCTTGCCTTTGATGAACGACCAGAGGGGCGGCAGAATGGACAGCAAAATAATCCCGTAGATAACCATGGTAAAATTCTTCTGCACCCATTCAATATTGCCAAAAAAGTAACCGGCCAGGGTGAGCGAAATCACCCAGAGCGCGGCGCCTGCAATGCTGTAGGAGATGAAAAAGCGGTAAGTCATGGTGCCCACACCGGCCACAAATGGCGCAAACGTGCGCACGATGGGCACGAAGCGCGCCATGATGATGGTCTTGCCGCCGTGCTTGGCATAAAAAGCCTGCGTTTGGTCCAGGTATTTGCGGTTCAGGAACTTGTAGTTTTCCCGAAACACTTTCGGTCCCAGATAATCGCCTACAAAGTAGTTGAGGTTATCGCCCAAAAAGGCGGCGGCCATTAGCAGGGGAATGAGAATCAGGATATTCAGCAGCGGCTCCCCGGTTTCGAGGTTGGGCTGTGCTGCCAGCGTCCCGGCCACAAACAAAAGGGAGTCGCCGGGCAGGAAAGGAAAGATGATGACGCCCGTCTCGGTGAAGATAATGAGGAACAGAATGAGATAAGTCAGACTGCCGTATTCATTCACCAGGAGTTTGAGTTGCACGTCGAGGTGCAAAACAATATCGAAAAAATGCTTAATTAATTCCATGCCAGATATAAGTGAGGCACAAAGAAAACCGTTAGTCGCCGAACCAGCCGAAGCCCCCACACTAAGGAGTAACTAATGAGGGCCTTTTACCAATTTAGCAGGGCCTTGGATTCGGTTATTTTCAGCAAGGCCGGAGAGAAAGGAGGTGGTATTATTTGATGAGAATATTTTGCGCCAGGCCCCCACTGTTCATACCTTTGTAGCTCAGATTCAAAACATAGCAGTATAAATTATTAAATGTTTTTACAGTAGATACCGAAGAGCAGGAATAGGCGTTAGGAATACACTGGACGCGCAATTGAGCGTCGCGAAAGCCTCGCAGCTGGTTTACGAACCTTTGCATGAGGAACCAAAATTTGGAAAGTGGCATGACGTGTGCGGGGCACGACGGCGGTGGAAGTCTGTCCGTCACGCTTCTGAGCCTGGCGGCGTCTTTTCGAACAAAACCGCAATAACTCCCATTATGCCTTTCTCGTTGTAGGAGAGGACGTAACTTATACTTTATCGAATGATTGTTTACCAGGGAGGGGATTGGTGGAAAGCCTTGCGGCACTTCCAGACTTCGGCAATCATTCGCCTATTACTGAAGCGTGTAGCACTGGTGGGCCTCTATGGCTCGGCAGTAGCCGTTATCAGCCTCGATTTTCATACCCTGAACGTGAAAATCGGTCGCGAATACCTCTCCATCCTGGGTATTCTGCTAAGCTTGTTGCTCGTGTTCCGCACCAATACCGCCTACGACCGCTACTACGAAGGCCGCAAAGTGTGGGGCGTTCTGGTATCGCAATGCCGGGGCTTGGCTATGGAAATGAATGCCCTGCTGCCCCGCGAGGCCAAAGCCAGCCGGCGCTACTTCGCGGCCCTCATCTCCAATTTCCCCATTGCTGTGGAAGGTAGCCTGCGCAACAAGGTGCGCTTCGATAAAATGGAAGCCACGCCCGACATCATCGAACGCCTGCAAAAGGCCGAGAGTGTGGCTTCTACCATCATTGCCGTGCTCATGGAAAGCGTGGAGCAGCTCCGCCAGGTGCAGATATTCGACCCCATTCACCTCATCAATATCAAGCAGCACTACCTCGCGATGATGGCCGTGAACGGCACTTGCGAGCGCATCAAGTCCACGCCCATCCCGTATTCGTACAGCTTCTTTATAAAGTGCTATATCACAATATTTATTATGATAATGCCGCTCGTGCTGGTCGATTCCTGCGATTGGTGGATGGTGCCCATCACCATGATTGGAGCCTACGCCATGCTGGGACTGGAAATGATAGGGAACGAAATTGAAAACCCTTTTGGTTACGACAGCAATGACCTGCCCATTACCCAGCTTTCCAACAAAATTCGGGTGAGCGTGCACGACCTGCTGGGTGTGGAGCTGCCGGCTGAGAAAAAAGCTTTAGCATCAGTTCCCTACAGCGTTATGCATTAGCGTTTGTTTTGTTTTTGGGTGTTTAATTGGCACGCAAAGCCGTATAAAGCAGTGTTTTAGTATCGTCTGACCAATTTATTCTTTTTTTGAGATAAGTAAGACATCCTTTTTTTTAACATGAGCGTATATGGCGCTCGATGCGCAACGCGCGTTTTCTCCCCTGATTTCATTCAAATACCCAATTCCATGAATAATCTAACTTTTACTCAAAAGCTGCTGCGGCAGCGCTTTTTCTTCAACTGCCTCATCCCGCTACTTGCGTTGTTTGTGGGTGTGGGCTCGGCCCAGGCGCAAAACGTTGCCATTGCTGTCGGTACCAACGTTACCCTGAATGTGAAGGGTACGACCAGTGCATACAACACGCGTGGTACCAATGGAAATACCTTTGTTAATAATGATTTCGGTTCATTCAATGTTAATTCCGATGTCTTTACGCTCAACGCTACTACGTTGCGGCTTGATGAGACGGCAGCTACTGCGCTCAATGCTTTCCTGCTAATCCGGGTTTTCCAAGGTAATCTATCTACTGCAAGCACTGCAAACTCACCGGCATTTACTGTTATAGCGTTGCAAGACGGCGGAACTGTAAACGGCGCGCATCAATTCACGCTGAG
Source organism: Hymenobacter sp. IS2118 (assembly GCF_000715495.1). Classification (GTDB taxonomy): domain Bacteria; phylum Bacteroidota; class Bacteroidia; order Cytophagales; family Hymenobacteraceae; genus Hymenobacter. Next base: position 23,722 of record NZ_JNLX01000145.1, read on the forward strand.
CTCAGCGTCTATCAACCTGTTAAGTTCGGTAGTTGGTAGTGCAGCTGGTACGTCATATCGATTCGACCTTCGTTATCGGGTATTTCAAGGCAATGGCACGACGTACAATTCGCCCATTAGAAATTCCGTTTTTACGGCCGTTACGCCTCCCTTTGTTCCTTCATCGGCTACGCTGCGCAACGTCATAGTAACTTCCGGCACTACGGCGGCTAATGCCACTACCAACACTTACGACGCTAATACCAGCGCTGCTGGACCAGGAGTATTCAATGGAACAGACTTTGGTCCCTTGAACCTAAGCAGCAGCCGTTTGCTGCTGCGCGGTGGCGCCATCGAGATTCAGGAGCGCAATGGCGACTCATTCAATCAGGCCCAAATCAGCTACGTAGTTTCTCCGGGTACTCTCGCTACGGCAGGGGCAGCTTTCCCCCAAGGACAAAATTTGCCGTTGACGGAGGTAAGCTATAATGCGGCTACTATGACGCGTCGGTTTGCTCTCAGCAATGCTGCTCGTAACATCTTGTCACTGGCCACTACTGGTGGTAGTCCGGGCACTAGCTACCGCTTCGATGTCAGCGTTTCGGCTACTGGTACCAATTTCGATTCCGACCCTATTACCCTCAGTGGGCAGCGCCAGCGCTCGGTATTTACCGCCACGGGTGTTCCGATATTCCAGCCTACGCTGAATAACACAACTGTTCTAGTTGCTGCCAATGGTGGGAGTAATGTTTCGTACGATGGCAGCAATGTTTCCGCTAATCCCGATTTTGCTGGCGCCAACCTTGGCACCTTTGACGTGAACGAAGGTTTACTCGTTCTTAATGGTGGCACAGCAACTACGGTGGCAAACGGCCCTAATATGGTTGATGACGTTACATTGTATTTCCGCGTTCGGAGGAATGGTACTGGCGGCGGGGGATTTAGCTCGTTGCCGTTAGTACAAACCTCCTTAAATACGGATGGTAATGGCACCCGGACACGCACCTTCGAGCTTTCTAATGCCGCTCGAAACTTGCTCGCAGCTGTTACCGCCACGGGTGATTACCGGGTTGATGTTTATCTGCAGGCGAGCGGTGTAAACGAGGATGTGGAGGCTGAGGGCATGGATGGTACTTTTCTGGTAACCAGCCCTACGTACATAGCCAACTTCACGGTGAATGGTACACCTGTTGTGACTACGGTATGGACTGGCGGACTAGATGACAACTGGTTCGATGCCCTAAACTGGACCAATGGCGTGCCAACGGCCACTTCAAATGCTATTATCCCCAACTTCCCAAGTGGAAACACTCGGCCTTACCCAAACATCTACAGCGATGTGGTGAAGCCGCCCACGGCACAATCCACTTCCACCAATCCGGATGGCACTCAGGACGTCATTCCAGCTACTCCCGGCTATGACAATAGAGGCAGCGGCAATGCCATGGTTCGCAACCTCACATTACAGGGCACCTCGCAGGGAAACCGAAGCATCACGCGCCTAATCCGTGGTCGGTTAGATGTGTTTGGTGATTTTGACAACCCCCAGGGTAGCTTCATCCAGCGTGAAACAACGGTCATTAGTTTCAAATCGCAAGGTAATCAGACCATTAGCGGCTCTATTAACGGTTTCACGGATGTTGAGATTGACGGCGGTGCCAATAGCATCAAGACCCTGACGGGTAGCTTTAAGGTGAAGGCCGGCGGCTCGCTGCGATTCATTAATGGCATTTTGCAAACCAATATTTCCTTGGTAAGCAGCAACTTTGTGGATTTTGAAGGCGCTTCTACCGACCCGACTACTTTGGTTATTGTTCCAGCGGCTCAGCTTCTTGGCGAAACGGAAACCAGTTGGTTGCGCGGTTTCATAACCACTACCCAGCCTGCTGCCCTCAATACTCCTCAGAATTTCAGCAATATTGGTCTAACGCTGACGTTCACCGAAAATGAGCCCGGTAATACGACCGTTACCCGCAACACCGTAGAAAACCGGCCAGAAACCGCTTTCGCGGGCTCGACATTGAACCCCAATTCCGACCCTAGGCCAAGTATCCGTCGCATATTCGGCGTGCAGCCAGCTAACCCAGCTACCCAAGGCCGCCGTTTGAGGGCAAACATAGCTTTCCGCTACCTCGACAATGAATTGGTTAACTTGAGAAGGTTCGACGACCCTAACAACCCCAACTTTAACAGTACCACCTCACTGGACGAGAGCAAGCTGTCGCTTTACGTATCGTCTACGGGCGGCAACACGTTCAACCAGCTGGGTCGTGATTCCAATACTGGTAATGTGCTCACGAAAGCCAACATAACCACGTTTGCTACCTTCACATTGAGTGAAGCTGCGGTGTTGCCTCCCTTACCCGTTACTCTCACCAAGTTCGATGTGCAGCGCACTGGTACTGATGCGCTCGTAACGTGGGCTACGGCCAGCGAAATCAACAGCAAAGGCTTCAGCGTGCAGGTGTCGAAGGATGGTAAGGAGTTCCGTACCCTGGGCTTTGTGGCCAGCGTTGCGCCAAATAGCTCGCGTCTCACCAACTACAGCTTCACCGACAACGAGAAGAACAAAGCCGGCCTGCGCTACTACCGTTTGGAGCAGGTTGATATTGACGGTACTCTGGCCTACAATACCCCGAAAGTGGTATCGTTCGAAGGTGCCTTTAACCAGACCGGTGTAGCCTTCGCTTACCCGAACCCCTACATCAACGAAGTGTCGCTGAGCCTCAAGTCGAGCACCGACGGAAAAGCCTTGGTCAACATTACCGACATGACGGGCCGTACGGTTGGTCAGCGCACCATTGCGCTTGCTACCGGTACCAACGAAGTAGAAGTGAAGGATTTGGCAAACCTCAAGTCCGGCCTCTACCTGATGCGGGTAACGATGCCTTCGGGCGAGGTTAAGAATGTGAAAGTGGTGAAGCAATAAGCTCACCCCTCTCTAAAAGTAAAAATGCCGGTCTCCGCAAGGAGGCCGGCATTTTTTGTGCCTTACGCAATAGCTGCGCGCAGATTGCGGCAGCAACCCGGTCGGTTAGCCGCGCGGCATAGACGTACCAGGCTTGCCGGTTTTGGCGGCCGGGTGAAACATGGGGTCCACGGCGTCCATGTCGAGGAAGTGCGAGAAGGTGTCGCCCCGCAGGCCCAAGCGGATGGTTTCGAGGCTCACCACCTCGTTGGGCGCAATGTTGCCCAGGTTTACGTTGGCACCCAGTAGTTTGATAAACCAAACCTGCTGCGCCTTCTGGGGCGCTTCCCAGAGAATCTTTTCGGAAGGTATTTTGGTGAGAATTTCCTCTACCAGTCCCGAGCGTACCTCGCCGGTGCTACGGAACAGGCCCACGTTGCCTCCCTCACGCGCCTCGCCGATTACCTTGATGGCTCCGGCCGACAGCTCGGCTTCCATCTGCGCAATCCATTTGTAGGGCGGAATGATTTTCTCGGCATCCTTGGAGCCTACTTCGCTCAGCACGCGTACCGATTTGCTTAGCTCGCGGATAAACCCGCATTTGCGCTCGTGATTGAGGTCGATGCTACCATCGGATACTTCGGCGTACTCCATGCCGTAAGTGTCCAGCAGGCGGCGGTAATCGTCGAATTGGTTGCGGATGATGAAAGCCTCAAACAAGGTGCCCCCGAAATACACGGGAATGTCGGCCGCCCGGTAGATTTCGAGCTTGCGCTTTAGGTTGGGCACCACGTAAGAAGTTCCCCAGCCCAGCTTCACCACGTCGGTGTAGGCGGCGCTCACTTCCAGAAAATCTTCTACTTCGCGCAGGCTCATGCCCTTGTCCATTACCATCGTATAGCCCTGTTCGCGGGGCTTGGGCGTGCGCTCGGGGAGTTGAGAGAGGTCGTAATTCATAATCGCTGATTAGCTGTGATTAGCTATGATTTCGCTGATTCCTGACGGTCCCGAATTTATGGGCTGGCAGGCTTCGGCACAAAAAAGCCGCCCGCAATAACGCGGGCGGCTACAAAAGTAGGGTAGGACAGAGTTATTAGAATGTAATTGCGTGAAGTATGCCGTCAATAGCCTGATTACAAATCAGTTACCGGCCACTTCACATAAATACATAATCAGCGAAATCACGGTTAATCAAGCCCAATCAGTGATTTCGGAACTGCTCAATCAGCTTCTTCAGACCTGGCTGTTCGCGCAGGGCCGGAAAGTAGTCGAATAGCAGCACATGCTGCTCGTAGTTGAGCGTGAGCGCCGTTTCCAGCGTGTTATAGGCTTCGCGCATCCGGCCATCAGCTAGCTGGTAGGCGCACAGCATGTAGTGGAAGTGCGCTTCGTGCGGGTGCAGGTTAACGGCGTGGCGCACCAGCTCCACGGCTTCGGTAAAATGCCCCTGCTCGTAGAGAATGGCGCTCCAGCTCACCCAGCCCTGTGCGTCGTCGGGTGCTACTTCGGTGGCCTTCTCATACGATTCGAGGGCGCTGACAACGTTGCCCACCTGGTTTTCGGCCGCCCCCAGCGCCGACCAGTATTCGCCGCTTTCGGCGTAGAGCTCAGTGGCCTTACGGAAGTAATGAATGGCTTCGAACCAGCGGCCCTGCTCCTGCAGCAGCACGCCCTGGCCAAACCACGCTTCGTCCATCTCGGGGTTTAGCTCCAGGGCCTGGCGGTAGTAGCGGCGGGCGGGCTCCCAGTCGCGCAGCTTTTCGTAGCATTCGCCAATGTTGCACAAGGCCTCATCGGTGGGCTCGCCGGTGGGGTAGGCCAGCTCAAATTCGGGGATGGCTTTCTGGTACTCCTGTTGGCACACAAACGTATCGGCCAGCCAGTGGTGGGCGTCGTGAAAATCGGGGCTGATGACCACCGCATAATCAAATGCTTCTACTGCCTTGGCAAAATCCTCGCGGCGGTACCAGTACTGCCCCAGGTTGTACCAGGCCGTGGCCGAAAACGGGTCGTCGTCGGTGAAGCGCTTGAAAAACTCTTCGTGTTCGTCAAGGCGCCCGCTGATGTCCAGACAGTGCAACAGCTCCTGCACGCCGGTTTCGTTGTCAGGGTTGAGGCGCAGGCTTTGCTTGTAGTGCTTGGCCGCGCTCTTGAATTTCTGCCAGCTTTGGAAAGCCAGGCCAAGGTTGAAGTGAATGTCTTCCCGCTCGGGTTCCTGCTCGAGGCCGGCGCGAAAAAACTCAACCGCCTGCTCAAACTCGCCCCGCTGGGTGCTGATGATACCCCGCGTTACGGCCACGTCGGCATTGGTGGGGTCGAGGGCCGCTACGGCGTCAATCTGGCGTTCCGCTTCGGTGTAGTCGCCGCGCATGGCCGTAACCTGGGCCCGGTCGATGAGCAGCTCCGTGGAGAAGGGGTACTGGCCCAGGGCCGCTTCGCAGGCTTGCAGGGCCTTATCAAATTCCGCGTTGGTAACGTAGTGGTCGATGATGTTCTCAAAGTCCTCTAAATCGAAGAAGACGGGCTCCTGCTGGGCCACCATGCGCTCGAAACGACGGACGACATCGAGCACAGCCCGGTGATTTTCAAAATGTTCGTTCATGCGCATAAAATCGCAGTTAAATAAATGGACTATCCGGGTTTGTGAAGGGCCGAATCTGCCAGCGGATTCTCGTTGGTACGTCGCACGCCAGCACCGGGGCCCGGCACTTTATTCCTTCTATATCAATAATAACAAAAATTAGCCAAAACAGTGCAATCTGGCTTATTGCTAAGATACGATAACTGCCGGGGAGATGGCCGGGTTCAGCCCTAATCTGGCCGCGCACCAAGCCAGCGTATCCGATAACGGGCGGAACCCGAGGCCAGTAGCAGTTTGTACTTTGGCGTGGGCGTACAGTACGGGGTGGCGCCCGGCCCGGGCCGTGTCTTTGGTAATAAGCGGTCGGGCGCCGGTGATGACGGCCCGCGCGTGTTCCAAACGCCAGATGATTTCGGCGGCCCAGTTGGGTACCGCCACGGTAGGCGGCCGACGTTGCATGGCAGTGGCAGCTTGCTGGAAAAAATCAGCCAGCGGTACGGCTTCGGCGCTCAGAATGTAGCGCTCCCCGCTCCGGGTGGGCTGGTCGAGAGCCAGGGCCAGCAGCTGCGCCACCACGTCGCGCACATCCACGAAATTGACCAGCCCGTGGGTGTAAAACCGATGCTGCTGGTGGGCGTAGCGCAGCAGCCGGGTGCTGCTGCGGTGCCAGTCGCCCGGCCCCAACACCACCGATGGGTTGACGATGACAGCCGATAAGCCTTCTGCCACGCCCCGCCACACCTCCAGCTCGCCCAGATACTTGGAAGTAGCGTAAGCCGGATGCGCCGCGCCCAGGTCCCAGGTGCTCGTTTCGGTTACCAGATGCGTGCCGGAGGGGCCGGCAATGCTTGACGGGCCCGGCCCGCCCAGGGCGGCCACCGACGACACGTGCGCTAGCCGAATGCCCGGTCTTTCCAGGCAGGCATCCACTACGGCTGCGGTGCCTTCCACATTCACGCGCAGCAGCAAATCCTCGTCCTGTGGCGCGTAAGAAACCAGGCCGGCGCAGTGAAATACGTGGGTTACGCCGGGCGTAAGGGCAGCCCGCAGCAGGTCGGTGTCGAGCAGGTCGCCCGCCACCCATTCCACGCCCGCCGGCCCTGCGGTGGGCACGGCCCCGCGGTGCAACGCCCGCACGGCCAGCCCCCGCGCCCGCAGTGCCTCCAACAGAAATGAGCCAATGAGGCCGGTGCCGCCGGTAACAAATATCATGAGTAAGGGCGGAAGAGGTATTAGTTGTCAGTTGCTGGAGCCGAGGTAATTCGTTGACTGACAACAATCAAAAAACAGCTCATTTCTTTGCTTCTACAAAGGCCCGCAGTTGAGCTCAGCTATAAGGAAGGGAAAGCAGTTTCAGAGCGTTTGGTTCAGCAGCGGCAACTGAAGCAGCTTTTGCATGTAGGGCTGGGGCAGGACGCGTCGCGACAGCGTTTCGGTATGGCGCAAGTGGTGGGTGTCGGTGCCTACAAAGTCAACCAAGCCGCCGTCAATCAATTGCTCGGCCACTTTTTTGGCAGCGGAGGAGTAGTAGCCTGCCAAGGAGTTGAGGTTCACCTGCATCAGCACGCCGTGGTTGTTGCGTAGCTGCTCAATTTCATCGAACCGGCCGTAGAGGTAGGTGTAGCGCTCGGGGTGGGCCAGCACCGGGCTATACCCCTGGGCCTTCATTTCAAAAATGATTTCAAACAAATTCAGCGGCTCGTTCATGTACGAAGTCTCGAATAGCAGGTAGCGCTTGTCGCCTCCGAAGGTGAGCATCTCGGTGCCATCGGCCAGCTTGTAGCCCAAAAATTCATCGAGATAGTATTCGGCAGCGCATTCGAGCGCCACGTCGGCCAGGCCTGCCTGCGCGGCTGCCTCTCGCAGCAGCGCCAAGGCGGCCCGGATGCCCTCCGGGGTGTTTTTATAGAAGTCGCCCATGATGTGGGGCGTCATTATCAACTTGCGAAAGCCCAAATCCCGCAAGGCCCGAAGCAGGTGCAGCGAGTGCTCCACGGTTTCGGCGCCGTCGTCCAGGCCGGGCAGCAGGTGCGAGTGCATGTCGGCCGCCAGCGTACCCAGTCCGGTCAGCGTCGCTGGGCTGGTGGGCTTTCGCCCGAATAGGCGTTGAAGGAATGACATGCAGCCGGGCCGTTAATTGAAGAATTTCTTCAGCTTTTCCCCGAAGCTGAGGGGCTTGGTCACGGGCTCTTCGTAGTAGCCCTGGCCGTAGGCACCGTAGCCGTAGCCATACCCGTAGCCGTAGCCATAACCATAGCCGGAACCACGGCTGCTGGCGTCGTTCAAAATGGTGCACATACGCGTCAGATTATTGGCGCGCATCAGCCGGTTCATATTCTTGATAAACGCCTTGCGGGAATAATCTGCCCGCACGATGTAGAGCGGAATGTCGGCCTTGCGCATAATCAGAATACCATCGGTGACCAAACCAACGGGGGGCGTGTCAATCAGAATAACGTCGTAGGACTGAAACAGCTCCTGAATCATCAGGTCAAACTTGTCGCTCAGAATTAGCTCCGAAGGATTGGGGGGCGTGGGGCCGGCCGAGATAAACTGCATCGAGTCGATGGCAGTGGGCTGGATGCATTCCTGCACACTGTGCCGGTCAATGAGAATGGTGCTGATGCCTTTTACGTTCTGTGCCCCAAAAGCCAGGTTTACTTTGGGCTTGCGCATGTCCAGGTCCAGGATGATGACCCGCTGCCCTGACAAGGCAATAATACCGCCCAGATTCACCGTGACAAAGGTTTTGCCTTCGCCCGAGATGGTGGACGTGACCGAAATCATACGCTTTTTCTTCGCCGAGCTGATAAAATCCAGGTTTGTTCGAATGGAGCGAATGGATTCCGAGATGGCAGACTTGGGATTTTTATCCACAATCAGCCGCGAGACTTCCATCTTTTCTTTGTCGTAGGTTGGAATAATCCCCAGCACCGACGCCTTGGTGTTGCGCTCCAGCTCCCGCACATTCGTGATGGTGTTGTGCATGAAATAGCGGGCCGCAATCAGGCTAATGCCCAGGAAAAGCCCGGCAGCCAGCCCTATGGCGTACACGATAAGCCGATTGGGGAAAATGGGTGCGGCCGGCGGGGTGGCCGGCGAGAGTATCAGAAAATCAGCCGTCGCGCCCGCCTGCTCGATGTTGAACTGAACCTTGCGGTCCATCAGCTGCAGGAAGTTTTTGTCGTACAGGCCCAGCGGCCGCTGCAGGCGCGCCAGCTCCGTGCTTTTGGAGGGCAGGCTTTGCAATTCGCCGGCCAGCCGGTCACGCTGCTGGTTCAGGCGGCCCAGCTCACTCTGCAGAAGCTTCTGGTTTTGCTTCAACAGGCGTTTTATAGTGGCTCGCGTGAAGGCGATGTTAGCCTTGCGGCTCTGCACCGTCTCGGTCTTATCGGTATAGGAACGCGAAATTCTCCGCAGCTCCCATTGCAATCCATTCAGTGCGTTCAACTCCTGTATCAATTGCGGCTCCTGAATGCCCGAGATGGAGGGCATGCTCTGTTCGACGGTCTGAGTTTCGTCACGGGTAAGCTGTTCCTGGCTGGCCATCTGAGCTACCTCGCTCAAAAGGCTCATTTTATCCGTGAGGGCAATCCGGGCGGTTTCCAGAGCTTCCATTTTAGTGGAAATGGCTTCGAACTCTCCTTTCGTATCGTAGCTACCTGTTTGCTGCACATACCGCTGCAACCGGTCCTCGGCCCGCTCCAGATTTTTGCCGTTCTCATCGAGTATTTGGTCCAGGAACTCGAGCTGGTTCCGGGTTGCCTCGTTCTTACGGCTTAATTTCTCGGTCAGATAAAGTGCATCTATCTTATCAACAATGACCTGCGCTTTATTCGGGTTGAAGTCAGTGAAGGAAATCTGAATCGTATTGGCATCAAAATTTACGATTTCAACCGCTAGGTTTTTGTTCAGGTAAGCGTTTACCTGGCTGTCGTTCAGCATCACGAAGTGATAGTTTTCTTCCAGCGTTCGGGTACTTAATTCTGACGTGCCAAATACCTGCAGCGTAATGCCGGGCCAGGTTATCACCTGGCCAAAGTCAAATTCACCCCTCATGGGCTGGCCCTGCCCGGTATACTCCAGGGTGAACCGCTTGGGAGAAACAAATTTTAAATCAAACTTGCTATTGTATAACGAACGGTCGGTTATGTTATGTTTTACCTGGAAGGGAGAAGTGCCAAAAAGCTCCGTTTCGAGTACGGTGCCTTGCACATAGTAATTGACGTCGAGCGCCAGAGAATCTTTGAGCTTGCGATAAATGATATCCGATTTAATCAACTCAACTTCGCCGGCAAGCTTGTTGGTGCGGCTTTGTTCAGCCGCCGGAGTCCCCGCTAAGCCCAGGGCGCTGCCCTCGTTGCGCTCGTCTATCTTCAGTAGCGACTGCGACTTGTAGACCGGTTTGGTGTAGCGCAGGTACAGCCACGAGGCCGTGACGCCCAGTGTGACAAGCAGAATCATCCACAGCAAGCTGCGACGGGCCACCAGTACGAGCGTTGCCGTGTCCAAGCTGGCCGGTTCTTCTTCGGAATCGTTTCCACTCATTAGCGGCGCCTCTGGAACAGCAGCGCCACCATTGGCGTTGCGGATGAGGTCCTCTAACTCCTTATTCTCATTTGTAGCCATTTTGCTGATAGTGCCAGGAGTGGCGTCAATTCAAGGTGGTATAGTGAAATGTTATAAGTAGATAATTGAACTTAATCAACAAGACAGCAGGATTGTAGGTGCCTGCTAACTATCCGACGCCTTGTGACTGATGCCCTACTATGTATAACGGATGTTAGTTGCTTCTGGTGAACTGGTTGATAAGGAAAAACGTGGTGCTGAGCAACAGTGTTGAGAGGGTAATAATTGGGCTTAAATCTGCCAGCGCATCCAGGAATGGCCGTCGGATTGGCTCCACATAAATAATGTCGTTGGGCTCTATCTGTAAATTGGCGCGGCGCATGCCATCCAGCGTAGACAAGTCAATCTGCTGCACCCTGGGGTTTTTCAAATCGCCTCTGATAATGCGGATGTCGTTGGCCTTGCCCCCGTTGCGGTAGTTCGACACGCCGCCCCCACCACTTCCTCCTGAGCTCCTGCCCCCGTCGATGCCGCCGGCCAGGGCCAGGACTTCCAACAGGTTCATGTTGTCGTTGTTGAGGGGAATTACCTGTCCGCCCGTGGCTCCCATCACAATCACCCGGTTGTTGGTTACGCGGGTCGATACGAAGGACTCTTTATAAAATTCGTTGTAACGCAGGGCCAGCACGCTGTCGGCCTCCAATAGCGTCAGGCCGCTCACGCGTACCCGGTCTACCATGGGCAATACCACCGTACCATCGGCCTGAACCAAAAAGACAGACCCACCAGCCGCAACCCGAGCCCCTCCACCGGAAGCGCTGGCGCCGGAACTGCTGCCCCCACCACCCCCGCCACCGGAAGGAACTGCGCCACCGCCAGTCGGCAAACCCCCACCGGGCTGGCCAAATTGTAATTCTCCGTTGGGGTCGAGAATACGCTCTCCTCGGTTTGTATTAACCCGCACTTCCAGAAAATCATTGGCCTGAATGACATAATTGCGCTCCGTGCGGTTTACGGCGATGCGCAGCTTGGTGCTGTCGAGTTTGCGGCCCTGGCTATCGGTGAGCTGGAAAAGGGTGCGTTTTTGGTAGTATTTAGTAGTGGCGCACGACGAAAAGAAGAGCATCGCCGGCAATGCCAGCAGCAACAATCGCGCGTAGCGACGAAAAAAATTAGTAGGCATGGAGGCCAATTAGATGGGGACTGGACAGAACGGCGCGAAAAACCTTTGACTCAACGGTTAGGTTCTCCTCAAAAAGCCTCAAAAGTAACGCTTTTAGCGTGCCTATTCAAAAACAGGTGATTAGGTGCAGGCCTGGCGCTGGGTTTTCCCGCCGCATGAATCGTACTTTTGCAGCGTTAACCCACCTATTGATGGCTCTGAAGCCATTGAACCCCGTCCTTTCAAATTCCCACCCTCATTTCCTTTTCAATGGAAGCCGTAGCCACCGAGAACCAAACCATGATTGCGCAGATGGTGCGCGACTTTGGCGCCCAACACATCAAGCCCAACATGATGAAATGGGACGAGAGCCAGGAGTTTCCCATCGACGTGTTCCACAGGCTGGGCGAGCTGGGCCTGATGGGCGTGCTCGTGCCGCAGGAATACGGCGGCTCGGGCTTTGGCTACATGGAATATGTGACGGCTATTGCCGAGCTGGCCAAAATTGACGGCAGCATTGGCCTGAGCATGGCCGCGCACAACTCGCTGTGCACCGGCCACATTCTCCAGCATGCCTCCGAAGAGCAAAAGCGCAAGTACCTGCCCAAGCTGGCTTCGGGTGAGTGGATTGGGGCCTGGGGCCTCACCGAGCCCAACACCGGCTCCGATGCCGGCAACATGCGTACCACCGCCGTGCTCGACGAGAGCGGCGAGAATTACATCATTAACGGCGCCAAAAACTTCATCACCCACGGCAAATCTGGCCACGTGGCTGTGGTTATTGTGCGCACCGGCGAAGTGGGCGACTCCCACGGCATGACGGCCTTCATCGTCGAGCGCGGCACGCCGGGCTTCGAGGCGGGCCGCAAGGAAGACAAGCTGGGCATGCGCGCGTCGGAAACCACCGAGCTGATTTTCACCGACTGCAAAGTGCCGACGGGAAATGTGATTGGCAAGGTGGGCGACGGCTTCGTGCAGTCGCTGAAAGTGCTCGACGGCGGCCGTATCAGCATTGCCGCCCTTAGCCTTGGCATTGCCCAGGGCGCTTTCGAAGCCGCGGTGCAGTACAGCAAGGAGCGCCACCAGTTCAATCAGCCCATTAGCAGCTTCCAGGGCATTGCCTTCAAGCTCGCGGACATGGCCACCGAAATTGAAGCCGCCAGCCTGCTCACCTACCGTGCCGCCGACATGAAGGACCACGGCCAGAACGTGAACCTGGAATCGGCCATGGCCAAGCTCTACGCCTCGGAAGTGAGCGTGCGCGTGGCCACCGAAGGCGTGCAGATTTTTGGTGGCTACGGCTACACCAAAGACTACCCGGCCGAGAAGTACTACCGCGACGCCAAGCTCTGCACCATCGGCGAAGGCACCAGCGAAATCCAGAAGCTCGTTATTGCCCGCGTCCTACTGAAATAAATCACGAATTCGTCGGATTAACGGCGGCGTTGCCGGATTTCGTAGCCGTCATGTAGGAAGCGTTTGATAGCCGAAACGAAGCGTTTAGCTTGAGGCTGAATACAAATCGACTACAAAATCCGACCAATTCGTTTTTAATTCGATAAATCCTTGATTATCTTTGCGGCCCGATTTACTCGGCTCCCCTCCTGAAAATCTCCCTCATTCCCTGATATGATTATCATTCAAATCAAAGACAACGAATCGGTTGACCGCGCGCTGAAGCGCTTCAAAAAGAAGTTTGAGCGCACCGGCGTTCTGAAAGAGTTGCGTCGTCGCACGTTTTTCCAGAAGCCCAGCATCACCGAGCGTAAGATGAAGCAAAAGGCTGTTTACAAGCTCGCCACCTACGGCCAGCCGAACGAATAGCCCGAAATTTCGGGAACCGTTAGCATTGCTAGAACCGGCAGGTTTGTCTTCGAAGGCAAGCCGGCCGGTTTTTTCGCGTCCGTACCGTAATGGATTAGCTGGCAGATGATTCCCTATTTGCGTGTTCTCACTGCCGCGGCTAGCAGAACATCCGCCTGCGCTCTTCAACCCTGCCACTTCACTTTCCCACCCACCCATGTCCGTTCCCCTCGTTGCGCCCCTGCGGGCCGATGCCAACTCCGAAGTGGCTCAACTGGCCACCTTCTTCAACGAAACCCTGGGATTTTGCCCCAATAGCGTGCTCACCATGCAGCACCGGCCGGCCATCGCCACGGCTTTCATTGAATTGAATAAGGCCGTAATGGCTAACCACGGCCGCGTCACTAGTGCCCTGAAGCGGCTTATTGGTTACCTGAGCAGCCACGCGGCGGGCTGCCAGTACTGTCAGGCCCACACCATCCTGGCCGCTGAGCGCTACGGCGCCGCTCAGGAGCAACTCGACCACATCTGGGAGTTTGCCACGCATCCGGCCTTTAGTGCGGCCGAGCGGGCGGCGCTGGCTTTTGCCGTGGCCGCGTCGGCCGTGCCCAATGCTGTGAATGAGCCTATCAGCGACACACTGCGGGCCCACTGGAACGAAGGCGAAATCGTGGAAATACTAGGTGTTGTGAGCCTTTTCGGCTACCTCAACCGCTGGAACGACTCGATGGGTACTACCCTGGAGTCCGGTGCTGTAGCCGCCGGCCAGCAGCACCTCGCCGGCCAGGGCTGGTCGTCGGGCAAGCACGCATAAGGCGGTGCTGTTGCAAATGACTACAGGACTTGCGCAGCCAGCCGCTGACGCGTGGCTCTTCCGGACCTGGCGTTTCCAGAAAACTGTGGTCTGGAGCAGCCCGACGCGGCGGGGATGCGTAAGCAGGCGCATGATTTCCCGTCGCGCTGTCTTGTAGTCCTTTGCCTTTGCCGCCGCTATAGCCGGGCCTTTTTCCTTATCCGCCATGAGTAGTGTCGCCTTTTCCCACCCCAAGCTGCTGATTTTCGACGTCAACGAAACCCTGCTCGACCTAAGCAAGCTGCAGCAGGCCGTCAATCAGGAGTTTAGGTCGGCAACAGCCTTCAAGCAGTGGTTTGCGCTGCTGCTCCAGTATTCGCTGGTTGATACCGTGACGGGCAACTACCACAATTTCGGGCAGATTGGCGACGCGGCCCTTGATATGTTGGCGCAGGCGATGGGCCAGCCAGCCCGGCCTGCAGCCCGCAAAAAGGAAATCCTCATCCTCATTACCGAGCTGCCCCCGCACCCCGACATCATTCCCGGCCTCACGGCCCTGCAAAAGGCGGGCTTCCGCATGGTCACGCTCACCAACTCGCCCGATGCCACGGTGCAAAAGCAGATGGCCTACGCCGGCCTCACCAGCTTCTTCGAGCAGCTGCTCAGCATCGACGCGCTCAAGCGCTACAAGCCCCACCCCGAAACCTACTACAGCACCTGTAAGCAGCTGAAAGTAGCGCCCGCCCAAGCCATGCTGGTAGCTGCCCACGGCTGGGATACGGCCGGCGCGCAGTTGGCGGGGCTGCAGGCCGCGTTCATCTCCCGGCCGGGGCAGCAGGTATACCCATTAGCCCCCGCGCCCACCCTCACCGGTCCCACTCTGCCCGACATTGCCCGGCAGCTCATCGGCTAGGCGGCTACTGCTAAAGTGGCCGGGTGGCCGGTGGCTTTTCAACTGAAACCAGGGAGTAGCCACTACCTTTCGGTCATGATGAACTACCGGCTGCCCGTTTCGATGCTCCTTTTAGCGCTACCGCTGGCCGGCCGTGCCCAAACTGTGCCCGCCCGCACCGCTGCGCCGCTGGCCGTGGGCACCGTGGCCCCGGCCTTCAAAGGCAAGGACGCCACCGGAAAGCCCATCGAGCTGAAGCAGCTGCTGAAGAAGGGCCCGGTGGTGCTCTACTTCTACCGTGGCCAGTGGTGCCCCTACTGCAACAAGCAGCTCAGCCAGCTCCAGGACTCGCTGCAGCTGCTCACGGCCAAGGGCGCTCAGATAGTAGTCGTGACGCCCGAAACTCAGGAGAACATCAGCAAAACTGTGGAGAAGACCAAAGCGGCTTTCCCTATCGTGCAGGACCAGGGCTTCGTCATCATGAAAGCCTACAACACGGCCTTCACCGTCGACCCCGCCACTGCCCTCAAATACAAGGGTTTCGGGGTTGATTTGCAGAAAGCCAACGCCGCCTCCGACGACGTGCTGCCCGTGCCGGCCACCTACGTCATCGGCCGCGACGGCCGCATCAAGTTCACCTACTTCAATCCCGACTACAAGCAGCGCGTATCGGTGCGCCGCATAGCGGCCGCGCTGTAGGGCCGGGCCTGCTACAGCTTAAATTCCACATCGAGGGCCGATTGCAGCAGCGACGACACGTCCTGGTGGTCCATAACCAGCTTTGGGTTGATGCGGGCCGCCACCGGGTTTAGTGGACATCTAGCCGCTCCGGCCGCGAGCCGGTGGCCCGCCGGCCCTGCACGTACAGTACCTTGCCTATGTCGGCCGCGCCGCTCATCGGCAAGCCAAACTGCGTGGCCTGCCGGGCTTTGTGCATCTGCCGCGCCGCATGAATCAGGGACTTGCTGGGCACGCAGCCGTGGCTGGGCAGTCGCCGCCCACGTCCTCGGCTGTGCGGTTGATGAGCAGCAAGCGCAGCTTGCTGCGGGCCATGAACAAGCTCAGGCCCCCAGCCCGGCCGAACCGGCGCGCTGGCTTGGTGCGCCGCAACAAGGGTTATTGTTTCTTTGCCGGGTGGCATTTGTATCGGCTGAAATTGGGGACTGTCAGCTTGTTCACCAAACGCTTTTAGAAGGGCAGAACGGTAAAGCATACGTTCCGCTTCAAGCAGCAAGCCGGCACTGAGTTTGGCGGATAATAAAAAACCAGTACATTGGATGCCCGGCCCACCCACCGGGCATTTTTGGTGTTGGTATGGATGCTTTTCTCGATTTTTTGCGCTTTGAGCGGCGTTACAGCCCCCACACGGTCACTTCGTACCAAACCGACCTGGGGCAGTTCGCGGCCTATCTGAAATCGGCCTACGAATTGCCCGACCCGGCGCAGGCCACGCACCCGCTCATCCGGGGCTGGGTGGTGGAGCTGATGGAGCAGAACCTGGACCCGCGCACCGTGAACCGCAAGGTGGCCTGCCTGCGCTCGTACTACAAGTTTTTGCTGCGTAACGGCCGCATCGAAGCCAACCCGATGCTGCGTATCAAAGCCCCGAAAATGGCCAAGAAGCTGCCCGAATTCGTGCCCGAGGACGCGCTCAACGGGCTGCTGAACTCGTTTGAATTTGGCGATGACTTTGCCGGACACCGCGACCAGCTCGTGCTGGAGATGCTCTACGGCACGGGCATTCGTTTGTCGGAGCTCATCGGCATCCACGCCGACGACGTGAGCCTGGGCGCCAGCACCGTGCGCGTCACCGGCAAGGGCAATAAGCAGCGCCTCGTGCCCCTAAACCCATCATTGAAGCTGGTGATTGAACACTACCAGGCCCGCCGGGCGCGGGAGTTTGGCCCGGCCGCAGGGCCGCTGCTGCTCACCGACAAAGGCGAGCCCATGTACGAGAAGTTCGTGTACCGTACCGTGAAGCGCTACCTCAGCCAGATTACGACGTCGAGCGCGCAGCAGCACCCGCACGCGCTGCGCCATGCCTTTGCCACGCACTTGCTGGGCAAGGGCGCCGACCTCAATTCCATCAAAGAATTGCTGGGGCACGCCAGCCTGGCAGCCACCCAAGTCTATACACACCTATCCGTTGATAGGCTGAAATCCGTATTTGAACAAGCCCATCCACGGGCTTGAGTTTCTTTTACCCTTTTACCTCTTAACCAACTGCTTTATGAAAGTACAGATGCATTCGGTGCACTTCGACGCCGACCAAAAACTGCTTGATTTCGTGCAGCAACGCCTCAATAAGCTTGAGACTTTTTACGACAAAGTAACCGGTGGCGAAGTTATTATGCGCCTCAACAACAAAGACGGAATAGAAAATAAGACCGTCGAAATAAAGCTGCTGGTGCCCGGCACTACGCTTTTCAGCCAGGAAGACGCCGCGTCCTTCGAAGCCGCCGCCGATGCCGCCGCCGATAGCCTGCGCCGCCAAATCACCAAATACAAGGAGAAATCCACCGCCCATTAATAATTAGCTGTTAGCTGACAGCTTTTAGCCGTTAGCTCCTCAGATATTTTAAAAGAAAAAGCCCCGCTTGATACAATCAAGCGGGGCTTTTTGCTGGATTTTGCGCCGGAAAAACGCTCAGACGGGCACAAGCTGAAGCTTATGATACAGATGGCTAATTAAGTCCGAACTCAGCCTTAATCTGGGGCACGTAGTCGAGCTTTTCCCAAGTGAAGGTTTCGAAGGTTTTCACGCTGCCGTCTTTCATGGTGGCTTGCACGGTGCCGGGCTGCCGGCCCATGTGGCCGTAGGCCGCCGTTTGGGCAAAAATGGGGTTTTGTAGGCCAAAGCGCTGCACAATGGCATAAGGCCGCAGGTCGAATAGCTTATTCACTTTGTCTGCGATTTCCCCGTCGGTGAGCGTGGTGCCACGGCTGCCCTGGACCTTGGTGGTGCCGTAGGTAGTTACGAACACGCCCACGGGCTGGGCCACGCCAATGGCGTAGGCTACCTGCACGAGTACCTGGTCGGCCACGCCGGCCGCTACCAGGTTTTTGGCAATGTGCCGGGCCGCGTAGGCCGCCGAGCGGTCTACTTTAGACGAGTCTTTACCGGAAAATGCACCGCCGCCGTGAGCGCCCTTGCCGCCGTAGGTGTCCACGATGATTTTACGGCCCGTGAGGCCGGAATCGCCGTGGGGCCCGCCGATAACGAACTTGCCGGTGGGGTTGATGTGGTAGATAATCTGGTCGGTGAACAGGGCCTGGGCTTCGGCGCTCAGGCCGGCTTTCACGCGCGGGATGAGGATGGCGAGCACATCGGCCTTGATGCGGTCCAGCATCACGGTTTCAGAAGGGTCGAACTCGTCGTGCTGCGTGCTGATGACAATGGTGTCGATGGCTTCGGGCAGGTGGTCGTCGGAGTAGCGAATCGTGACCTGGCTCTTGGCGTCGGGGCGCAGGTAAGTCATTTCGCGACCTTCGCGGCGGATGGCGGCCAGTTCCTGCAGCAAGCGGTGCGACAAATCAAGGGCCAGCGGCATGTAATTGGCCGTTTCGTGGCTGGCGTAGCCGAACATCATGCCTTGGTCGCCGGCGCCCTGGTCTTCGTCCTTGGCGCGCTCCACGCCCTGGTTGATGTCGGGCGACTGCTCGTGCAGGCGGTTCATTACCTCGCAGGTGTCGGCGTTGAACAGGTATTCGGGCTTGTCGTAGCCGATGCGGCGAATGGTTTCGCGGATAATGGGCTCGGCATCGACGTGGGCCGTGGACTTGATTTCGCCAGCCACCAGCGCAAAGTCAGTGGTTACGAGGGTTTCGCAAGCAACTTTGGCGGTCGGGTCCTGGCGGAGGTACTCGTCGAGGATGGCATCGGAAATCTGGTCAGCGACTTTATCAGGATGACCTTCCGAAACCGATTCGGAAGTGAACAGATAGGGCATTGATAGCGCGAAAAGAGCAAAAAGAAAAGACAAGGGTTCCCCCCAGGCTGCGAACAACAGGCGGGCGCAGGGCAAAACTACGGAAATCCGGGCTATTGGGAACGGCCGCCGGTACAGGCCCAGCCGCGAGCACTCAGAATTTCAACCCAATAACTACACAGCACGCCCGCTTTCCTGGTTATCTCAGCTCCTTACAGCTGCGCCAGGCGGCCGCCGTCCACGGCAAGAGTGGTGCCGTGGATGAAGCTGGCTTCGTGCGAGGCCATGAAAGCAATGGCAGCGGCCAACTCTTCGGGCCGGCCTACGGTAGCTTTGTCAATGACTTCGACGCCGTTCTCCACATTCGGGTTGGTCCAGAGCATGGGGGTGTCCACGGCGCCGGGAGCCACGGCGTTGATGCGAATTTGCCGGTAATCAAGCTCCCGGCTCATGCCGCGTACGAAGGCTTCCATCGCGCCTTTGCTGGTGGCGTAGGGCACCACGCTGGCCGTGGTCTGGTGCGCGTGCACCGAGCTGATGGCCACAATGGCGCTGCCCTTGGGCATGTGCGGCAGGCAAAGCTGCGTAAGCTGCGCCAGGGAGCGCAGGTTCACCTGCATGAGCAGGTCCCATTCGCCCAGGGGCAGGTCCACGAGGGACTCGAAAGTCATCATGGCCGCGTTGCATATCAGTACGTCCACGCGGTGGTATTTCGTCACTACCTTCTTTACCGTGGCGGCAATTGCCTTGGGCTCGGCCAGGTCACAGGCCAGGAAAATGGCTGTGCCCCCGGCTTCGGTAATGGTGGCTACGGTCAGGGCGCCGTCCACGGCGTCGCGGCCCAGCACTACCACGGTAGCGCCTTCGGCGCCCAGCCGCACGCAGGTGGCGCGGCCAATGCCCGACGTTCCGCCCGTTACCAGGCACACTTTATCTGTAAATCGCATTATTAATTCAAAAGGAGGTACTAGTTGGCAGTTGTCAATTTATTATGCATTCTAACAACTGACAACCAGCAACTGCCAACTAAAGAAGTCGGGGCGATGTTTAAATCAAGCCCACCACCGGGGCCTGCATTTTCTCGCAAACCAGCACCACCGGTCGGCCGCGCAGGTCCGTAGTGGCAAAAAGGTACACCTCGCCGCCCTCCCGAATGCCGGTATGGCGCCGGAAGTCGGCCACCGATTCCGGGAAGTTGCGGGTCGTGACGTGCGCCCTGGCCTCGGGTCCCAAGTGCGCCTTTAGCGCGGCCCCGTCGGCTTTTTCCACGGCTTTTACCCGAAAAATGCGTCCCGGAAAGTCAGTCCGCAGCACTTCCGACGTGTAGAGATGGCTGTGCTGATGCAGCTTGAGCAGCTCGAATGCCGTGCCGATGCTGCGGAAGGCCCCGGCCTTGAGCACCGCCGCATTGGGCTCGTACAAATACTGCTGGGCTTCGGCGTAACGAGGCGTGGCGCGGGCTTCGCGGGCGCGGTTGAGGCGAAATTCCTGCTGACTGCCATCGCGGCGCAGGTTCAGGGCGTAGCGTTCGGGGTCCACGGCGGGTTCCTGGCCCAACTCGTAGAGTACTTCCTTCACCTCGTTGTCCACGGCCAGCACCCACAGCCGGCGCACGTGCCCCAGGCCCTGCACGGCGTGCTCGATGTCGAGCATGGGCGAGGTTTTGAGCAGCACCTTGTCGGCCTTGTGCAGCAGCAGCGGCAGCAGCTTCACCACGTCGGGCTCGCAGTCGCGCAGCAGAAAAATCTTGCGGGCCGCGGTGTCGCGCCGGGCTGGGTCGAGGTACAGCCAGTCGTAGTGGTGGGGGGTGCTTTTGAGGAAGGCCAGCGCGTCTTCGGCGTGCACGGCCACATTGGTCACGCCCAACTGGGTCAGATTGTAGCTCACGATTGCTGCCAGCCGGGGGTCGCGCTCCACATAATCGACGTGCGCTACGCGGGCCGCAAAATGCGCCGTGTCGGCCCCGAAGCCACCGGTGAGGTCGGCCAGGCGCTGGCCTTCCACCAGGCTGGCTTTGAAGGCCGCCGTGCGAGCCGACGAGGCCTGCTCGACCGACAGCGTGGGCGGAAAAATCAAATCCGGGTTATCGGCCCATTCGGGCAGCTTGGTGCGGGCCTTCTGGCGGGCCTGAATCTGGCGCACCAGCTCGGGTACGGGCAAACCGGGGTGGCGGCGGGCTTGGAGGGCCAGATGCGCGGGGTCGTCGTGCAAGTGCGCGGCCACATAGCGCCTGGCCGCTTCGGGCAAGGGGTATTCCATCAATAAACCAATACGGGAAAACGGAGAAATTAGCGCACCGTCCAGCGCAAAGCCAGCAGCGGCTGGCCCGTGGGCGCTGCGCCAAGGCCAATAGAAGCAGGTTGCAGTCGCTGCCAAAATGCCCCGCCAGCACCGTTGGGCGACTCGTTGTACATTTTCACGGCGCGCTGCAGGTAGCTGTTGGTGTTGCGATTGATGAACACCGTGGCCAGCACGCTGCTCGCGAATACCCCCAGCGCCATTTTCTGGTTGTTGTTGAAATACTGAGGGTCCCCGTGGGCAAAAATCTGCTGGCCGTACACCCCAAACGAGCCCACCGCCACCAGCCGGTCAATTAGAAAAAGGGTTTTTTGGCGGCGGTAGCGGTCCAGGTTGGCCAGGGCTTGGGGGTTGCCAGCTAGGTAAGGCCGCAGCCGCTGGCCGAAGAAGCCGGCGGTCTGGTACTTATTGCCCTCCGCGCCAGGCGCCAGGAAGTCGAAATTGTGCTGGGCCCCGTTGAAACCGCGCGTGGCATCCTCGGGGCTCAGCCGGATGGTGTTTACATCCTGAGCCAGCGTCGGCAAGAAAATGCCACCGGACAGGGCTACAACAGCAGCAAAGCGTATCTGCCAGGTTAAGAAACGCATACGAGGAGTAAGGTGCATGCTAACAAAGGTATGGCGGATTGCCAGGCCGACTCAGTGGGAATAATAAAATAATTCCGGGCCCCGACTCAACAAACCCACTGCTTTGCACGTTCAGGCCGGGCCGGCTTGGCGTATTCGGGCTGGCAGGTTTCATTTACTAAACGCCTATTTGTTATGAGCACATCCTCCCTTTTTCGCCGCACTTTGCAAGTTCTGCTGCCGGCAACCCTACTATTGACCGCCTGCGGCAAAGACGACAAGCCCGCCGACCCCGCGCCCGATAAAGGCAAGGTGCTGCTTTCGCACGCCGCCGCCGCCGCCAACACCCCGGTAACTGCGTTCATCAACGACCAGCAAGTGGGCCAGCTTAATTTCGGGCAAAGCACCGCTTACCTCAGCACGAATGCGGGCACCCAGGCCTTGCGCATCAACAGCGGCACGCAGTCTGTGGCCACGCAGGTGCTCACCATTGCCAAAGACCAGAACTACACGGTATTTGCCTATTCTCCTGCTGCTACCATCGGCAGCATAGCCCTGCTCCAGGTACCCGATGACCTGACTGCCCCGCCCGCTGGCCAGGTAAAAGTGCGGCTGGTGCATCTGGCCGTGGGCGCCCCCAGTCCGTTGCGTCTCTCCGTGCCCTCACCCATTCCCGGCAGCCTGGGCCCCGACATCACTACGGACGTAGAATTTACGAAAGCTTCGGCCTTTACTAACCTCAATGCCGGTGCTTTCAACCTGAGCGTCACTACCGTCAACACAACGCCCCGCGCGGAGTTGCTGGCCGTGGGCGACGGTACCGGAGCCGGCACGGGCACAAAAACATTTGAAGCCGGAAAAATTTACACCGTGGTGGTGCGCGGCATTTCCGGGGGCGCTGTGCCCGCGGCGCAGCAGCCGCAGGCTATCATTATCCAGCACAATTAAATTGGCGTCATAGCCACATTGTGACCTTCTGCAGAAAACCCGCGTTCACCGACGCGGGTTTTTTCATTTCAGGCTTTTGAACAAAGGCCGTACCTTTGCAGTTGAATCCTGAATACTTCAACTAAACTGCATCACGGTGGAAACCACGACGAAGACGTACGTTCCGTACAAAGTAAAGGACATGAGCCTGGCCGAGTGGGGCCGCAAGGAAATCCGCCTGGCTGAAGCCGAAATGCCCGGCTTGATGAGTCTGCGCGAGGAGTTTGGCGCGGCCCAGCCTTTCAAAGGCGCCCGCATTGCCGGCTGCCTGCACATGACCATCCAAACGGCGGTGCTCATCGAAACCCTCAAGGCGCTGGGTGCCGAGGTAACGTGGTCGTCGTGCAATATCTTCTCGACTCAGGACCACGCCGCTGCGGCCATTGCTGCCGCTGGCATTCCGGTATACGCCTGGAAAGGCATGAACGAGGAGGAATTCAACTGGTGCATCGAGCAGACGCTGTTTTTCGGTGAAGACCGGCAGCCGCTGAACATGATTCTGGACGATGGTGGCGACCTTACCAATATGGTGCTGAACCAGTTCCCCGAGCTGGCTGCTGGCATCAAAGGCGTTTCGGAAGAAACCACGACCGGCGTGCTGCGCCTGTACGAGCGGGTGAAGAATGGCACACTGGCCTTCCCCGCCATCAACGTGAACGACTCGGTAACGAAGTCGAAGTTTGACAACAAATACGGCTGCAAAGAGTCGGCCGTGGACGCTATCCGCCGGGCTACCGACGTGATGATGGCTGGCAAAGTGGCCGTAGTGGCCGGCTACGGCGACGTAGGAAAAGGCACGGCCGCCTCGTTGGCTGGTGCCGGTGCCCGCGTTATCGTGACCGAAATTGACCCCATCTGCGCCCTACAGGCGGCTATGGATGGCTTTGCTGTGAAGAAGCTGGCCAACGCCGTGAAGGAAGCCGACATCGTGGTGACGGCTACCGGTAACTGCGATATCCTCACCGAGACGCACTTCCGCAGCCTGAAGGACAAAGCTATTGTTTGCAACATCGGTCACTTTGACGATGAGATTGACATGGCGTGGCTGAACGGCAACTACGGCCACACCAAAGACACGGTGAAGCCTCAGGTTGACATCTATACCATTGAGGGCAAAGAGGTAATCATTCTGGCCGAAGGCCGTCTGGTGAACCTGGGCTGCGCCACCGGCCACCCATCGTTCGTGATGTCGGCCTCGTTCACCAACCAAGTACTGGCGCAGCTGGAGCTGTGGGAGCGCAACGACCAGTACGAAAACCAGGTGTACACTCTGCCCAAGCATCTGGACGAGAAAGTAGCCCGCCTGCACCTCGCCAAAATTGGCGTGGAGCTGGACGAACTGACCACGCACCAGGCCGACTACATCAAGGTAACGGTAGACGGTCCGTTCAAGTCGGACCTATACCGCTACTAGACCACGGATTGGCGCGAATTTCACGGGTTTCGTGAACGGCGCAGTTCCCTGCTGATTACTGCGTAAAATAAAGAAGGCCACTCCCAGGAGTGGCCTTCTTTTTTGCGTTTGCGGGAGGTAAGCAGTTGAGCAAAAGGAACAGTATTGAATTTGGTCATGCCGAGCGCAGCCGAGGTATCTCGCTCGCTTCGTCCGCACCGTTCGACGAGGCGAGCGAGATGCCTCGGCTGCGCTAGGCATGACAGGCTGGAAAACTAAGGTTGCTGAGGCGCGGCTGCTTGATGCGAAACAGCAGCAACGGCCTCTTGGGCAATTCCCAACGCTGCTCGTACAGCTGGTGCTACTTCTGTTCCGAACAGCTCGACGGACTGCAGCACGCTTTGGTGCGAAATGCCCTCCAGGACCAGCTGGCCCAGGAAGCGCGTGTTTTGAAAGAGGCTGTGCAGGTTCAGCAGCTTTTCGGTGATTTCGGCGGGCGTGCCTACGAACAGCGGACCCTCCGGACCGCGTAGGAAATCGAAATGGCGGCGGTCCATCGGTGACCAGCCGCGCTCGCGGCCAATACGGTTCATGAGCTGCGCGTAGGGCGGGAAAAACGCATCGGCAGCTTGCTGTGAGGTCTCGGCTACGTGAAAGTGGCAGTTGAGGCACAGCGGCAGTTGGGCGGCATCGTGACCGGCCTGCTGCGCCGATTCGCGGTACAGCTCGGCAAACGGGACGTACCGGGCGGGCGCCCCGCCCAGCACGGCAATGGTGAGCGGCAGCCCCAGCTTGCCCGCCCGCACGGCCGATGCGGGTGTGCCCCCAATGCCAATCCAAACGGGGATTTTGGACTGCACCGGGCGCGGGTACACGCCCTGGCCGGCCAGGGCGGCGCGGTGCTTGCCCTGCCACGAAACCACTTCGCTTTCGTTGATTTTGAGCAGCAGCGTCAGCTTTTCGATAAATAGCTCGTCGTAATCATTGAGGTCGTAGCCAAACAGCGGGTACGATTCGATGAACGAACCGCGCCCGGCCAGAATCTCGGCCCGCCCGCCGGAAATCAGGTCCACAGTCGCGAAGTTCTGGAACACGCGCACCGGGTCGGCCGAGCTCAGCACCGTGACGGCACTGGACAGGCGGATGCGCTGCGTGACCGCCGCCACGGCCGCCAGAATGACTTCAGGTGCCGAAATGATGAAATCGGCGCGGTGGTGCTCGCCCAGGGCCAGCACGTCGAGACCGACTTCATCGGCCCGTCGGGCCAGGGCCAGCAGCTCTTGCATGCGTTGAGCAGCGCGGGTGTCGTGGCCCGATACGTGCGCGGGGTCTATTTCACCAAAGGAGCTGATGCCGAGTTGCATAAGGAAGTGGTTGGCGGAAGGCAATTATTTTATCGCCGGCGTCACGCCCATGTTGGCGTAGCAGAAGCTCCAGACGTCGGCCCATTCGGCGATTTGCAGCTGGGTGCTTTTGCCGGCGCCGTGGCCCGCATTCACGTCGATGCGGATGAGGGTGGGGTTGGGGCCGTCGTTGAGGGCTTGCAGGGTGGCGGCAAACTTGAAGGAGTGGGCTGGCACCACCCGGTCGTCGTGGTCGGCGGTGGTAATGAGCGTGGCGGGGTAGCTGGTATCGGGCCGCAGGTTGTGCAGGGGCGAGAATTTCAGCAGGTTGCGGAACTGCGCTTCGTTGTCGGAAGTGCCGTACTCGGGCGCCCAGTTCCAGCCGATGGTGAACTTCTGGTAGCGCAGCATGTCCATGACGCCCACGGCGGGCAGGGCTACTTTGGCCAGGTTGGGCCGCTGGTTCATGGTAGTGCCCACCAGCAGGCCGCCGTTCGAGCCGCCCGCAATGGCGAGGTGGTCGTAATCGGTGTACTTGTTGGCCTTGAGGTACTCGGCAGCGGCGATGAAGTCGTCGAACACGTTTTGCTTGTTGGGCGTCATGCCTGCCTGGTGCCAGGCTTCGCCGTATTCGCCGCCACCGCGCAGGTTGGGGATGGCTAGAATACCGCCGTTTTCGAGCCAGAGCATGCGCGCCACCGAGAATCCCGGCGTGAGCGAGACGTTGAACCCGCCGTAGGCGTAGAGGTAAGTAGGGTTTTTGCCATCGAGCACCAGCCCTTTTTTGTGCACGATGAACATGGGAATCTTCGTGCCGTCCTTGCTGGGGTAAAAAACCTGCGTGGTCACGTAATCCTGCGGGTTTACGTCCACTTTGGGGACCCAGAACACGGTGCTGGTATTGCTAGCCAGGTCGTACTTATAAATCGTAGTGGGGTAGGTGAACGAGGTGAAGGCGTAGTACACCGATTTGGCATCGCGCCGGCCGCCGAAGCCGCTGGCCGTGCCAATGGCCGGTAATTTCAGCTCGTGCTGAAATTCGCCCCGCTCGGAATACACCCGTACCTGGGAGCTGGCATCGTGCAGGTAATCGGCCACGAGACGGCTGCCCACGTGGCTCACGCCCTCCAGCTTGTTTTTGCTTTCGGGCAGCACGTCGTGCCAGTTGGCTTCCTGCGGCTTTTTGGGGTCGATGCGCACCACGCGGTAGTTGGGCGCCTTGTAGTTAGTGAGTACCAATACCTCGCCGCCCACGTTGCCGACGACGGTATTGTTGAATTCGTAGGCGGCCACCAGCGTGGTCCAGGTCGTCGCCTGCTTCGGGTCGGTGAGGTCGCGCACCTGCAGGCGGTTGCCATCCGACCTGCCATCGGTGAGGTAGAGCGTGAGAAACCGCTCGTCTTCGGTGGCGCCGGCAATACGGAAGCCGAGGGCCATTTTAGGGTTTTCGTACACCAGCCGGTCGGCACGCTGCGGCGTGTTTAATTGGTGGAAGTACACCTGATGAAACTCGTTTTTGCCGGCCAGGTTGTTTTCGCCGGTTTTGGGCGCATCGTAGCGGCTGTAATAGAAGCCGTTTTTGGCCCACGACGTCCCCGATACTTTCACCCAATTCAAGGTTTCGGGCAGCAATTGGTTGGTTTTCAGGTCCAGAATCCGCACGTTGTGCCAGTCGGAGCCGCCGCCGCTGGTGGCGTAGGCCAGGTAGCGGTGGTCGTTGCTGAACTCCATGCCAGCCAGCGCCGTGGTGCCGTCTTTCGAGAATTTGTTGGGGTCGAGCAACACCTGCGGCTCCTCGGCGCCACGCTGCCGGTAGAGCACGGCCTGGTTTTGCAGGCCGTCGTTCTTGCTGAATACCAAGTCCTCGCCTACCTGCTCGGGCACGCCGTAGCGCTCGTAGTTCCACATCTCGGTGAGACGCGCCCGGATTTTATCCCGAAACGGAATCTGGCTCAGGTAGCCAAACGTGACTTCGTTCTGGGCCGTGACCCAGGCCTTGGTTTCGGGCGTATCGAGGGCCTCAAGCCAGCGGTAGGGGTCGGGAATGGTGGTGCCGAAGTAGTTGTCGGTAACGGGGGCGCGGCGGGCGGTGGGGTATTTCACAGGGGCAGGAACAAGGACGGCAAGCCCGGTCCGGCGGCTGGGCTCGCCGCGTTCGGGACTCGTCATTTCGGTGAGGGGCTGGTTGCTGGGGAGCGTGTTGCGCTCGGGTTTCGTGGTGGCCCGGCAGGCTGCCAGGGCGGCCACTACGGCCAGCAAAGGAATGGCAGCTTTCATAGGATGAGTAGTAAATGCTGTTACGCAGACCAAACGCTAGCCTCACCCTCTAACCCCCTCTCCAAAAGAGAGGGGGACTAGCTTTAGTTCTAAGAACCTAGTTTCTAGTAGCTAAGGCTAAAAAATGGTTCCCCTCTCCTGGGCTTCGCGCATAAAGCGAACCGGGGGTTAGGGGGTGAGGTTTGCGGGTGCACTGCGTAAGGTCAGATAGTAAGACATCAGTAACAAGTAGTAAGTGCCTATCCGAAAAAGGTAAAAAAAGGAACTGTCATGCCGGGCCATTTGGATAGGCGCTAAGCGCCAGCGAGCACCTCCTGACACTAGTTCTTAATCCAGCTGAACATCGTCGGCTACCGCATTATCCGCACTGGGCGGGGCCGGTTCGTCAACGGGTGCCGTCGCGATGGGTTGCGCGATGGCCGCGGCAATCAGCTCGGGCAAGTTGGCCCGCAGCCACCGCAGCTCCTCGTCCACGCGCTGGCTCACCAGGCGCTCCACCTCGAGGCGTTGGGCAGGGCTGAGCTTATCCGGTGCGGGCGTTGCGGGCGGGGTGGTGGGGTCGGGCGTGGCGGCCAGCACCAGGGCTTCGGCCCGTTTGATGCGGGCCACGGAGTCGGCCACGGCGGCGCTGGTCTCGGCGGCGGCGGCCTGGGCGGCCGTGGCAGCCTGTTTGGCAGTGAGGGTTTCGCGGCGCTGCTGGCGGCGCCAGTGGCCCAGCGTCACGCGCAGCATAATATAAAGCACCAGGCTCAGGATGCCCAGAATCAGGGCCAGCGGCGCGGCAAACTGGTCCAGCAGGCTGCCAGTGCCTGTGGCGGGTCGGGCCGCTGCGCTGGTTTCATCGGTGAGCCCTTCGGCGGCGGCTTGGGCTTCGGCTGCTTCGGCGGGGCCTAGTACGGTGCTGGCGGTGGCCGTGGTATCGGCCGTTTCGGGCGTCATGGCGCTGGGCACGTCGCCGGGCGGGGTGCCCGACACCACGTAATTGGTCAGGGCCATTTCGAGGGCAGCCACGCGGGCCATGCGGTCGGGGTCGCGACGGCGGGCCGGCGAGCTTTTCAGCTTGCTGATAATGGCCCTGGTGAGGGCCATGAGGCGCGCCGGGGTATCTTTTTTGCCCGCGTAAATGCTGCCCCGGCCCTCAATGGGCTGGTAGAGCACGCTGTACACCCGCAGGCTGTCGGGCCGGATGCTGGCGGCCAGCGCGGCAAGGTTGGCGCCTTCGCAGCGCACGGTGCTTTTGAGGTTGGGCCGGCCGGCGTCGTCGTACACGAACCGGGCCGTGGCGCACCAGATTTGCACCTTGGACTCATCAAGGGAAGGCTGGCCGAGGGGCGTCTGGGCGCGGGCGGAGCTGGCGAGGCCCAGCAGCACGGCCGCCAGAAAGAAACGGAGAATCATAAGCAGCGCGATTTTACCGGAAAAGTACGGGCTGGGGCGCTATTTATGGGTGGGGTGCTACGGGCGCGCGCCGCTTTGTGGAGTCGGCGCGACGGCTAGGCCAGCGGCCCAGGGAAGTGACTGGAGCACGAGTGCCTGAGCGCGCAGGCGGGTACAAGCCGACCTTTGTAAAGAAACGCTACTTTATTGACAGAGGCAATTGATTTGGATGCTGGGGTTTAATGACTCACCTCAATGGGGGCTTGCCACTGCTTTCTGCCAAAATCAGCTGTAATCAATCTCCGTGTTGTCCCCGATGTTGAGCGAGTGGTTCATGCCCCGAAACGAGGCGTCGGAACCCACGATGCAGTCGTGCATCACGGCCGAGCGCAGCTCGGAGTAGGTGCCGATGATGGAGTCGCTCAGAATGCAGTTTTTGATGATGGTTTTGTCGCCGATGGCCACGTTGGGGCCGATGATGGAGTGCGAAATCTGGCAGCCGCGCCCAATGCTCACCGGCGGAATAATCACGGCGTCGGGAAACTCGGAGTAGTCGCGCGGCTCCAGAAACTCGGCCGTGTTGAGCAGTCGGGCGTTGGCTTCGAGCAGCGTTTCCTTGCGGCCGCAATCAAACCAGTTGTCCACCGAGGCCGTGGTCATCACCTCGCCTTCCTCAATGAGGTGCATGAGGGCGTCGGTGAGCTGCAGCTCGCCGTGGGTGCGCACGTCGGTGTCGTGCAGCCATTCCAGGGCCTGGGCCAGCTTTTCGGGGTAGGCCAGCTTGTAGAGGCCCACCATGGCGAAGTTCGATTTTGGGATTTTAGGCTTCTCCACCACCTTGCTCACCCGGCCGCCGGCCCCGGTTTCTACCAGCCCGAACAGGCTGGGCGTTTTCACCTCCTTCACGGCCAGCACCGAGCCGGGCGTGGCCAGCAGGGCGGGCAGGTCCACGTCCACAATGGTGTCGCCGAGCAGGATGAGCACGCCGTCGGTGTCGTGGCGGAAGTTTTCGCGGGCCAGCCATAGGGCGTGGCCAATGCCTTCGCGGGGTTCCTGCACCACGAAGGTGGCGTTGAGGGCCGGGTAGTGGCGGCGCACGTAGCGCACGATTTTATCGCCCAGATAGCCCACGATGAACACAAACTCGGTGATGCCAGCGTTGCGCAGCCGGTCGATGATGTGGCCCAGAATGGTGTTTCCGGCCACCGGAACCAGAGTTTTGGGCTGGGTGTGGGTGTGGGGGCGCAGGCGCGAACCAATGCCGGCAACGGGAATAACAGCTTTCATGGGGGTGGTTGGAAGCAGGTGAGTGGGTGCGAAAACGGGCCCAGCTAGGGAGCAAGCTACAACCACTGGGGCCAAGCTGCGTACTTTGCGCCAAACCCGACCTAAACCGGCCCCGCCGCGTCAAGGTTTGGGTCGGCCTGAAAATCACCCCTTCTCAACTTCTTACCCTTTCATTCCCTCACCTCATCATGAAACGCTTCCTTCTTTACTTCGTGGGCCTGGCCCTTTTGCTCACCCAGTCCTCCTGCGGCTTCAACGCCATGACCGAGAAAGAGCAGGCCGTGAAAGGCCAGTGGGCCAACGTGCAAAGTTCTTACCAGCGCCGGGCCGACCTGATTCCCAACCTGGTGAATACCGTGAAGGGCGCCGCCAAGCAGGAGCAGGCCACCCTCACCAGCGTGATGGAGGCCCGTGCTAAAGCCACCAGCGTGCAGATTTCGGCCGACCAGCTCACGCCCGAAAATATCCAGAAATTCCAGGCCGCGCAAAGCCAGCTCTCCTCCGGCCTGGGCCGGCTGCTGGCCGTGTCGGAGAACTACCCGGAGCTGAAAACCAACGCCAACTTCCAGGAGCTGCAGGCTCAGATTGAAGGTACCGAAAACCGCATCAACGTGGAGCGCAACAAGTTCAACACCGTCACCAACGACTACAACGGCACCGTGAAGTCGTTCCCCAACAACCTGTTTGCCAAAATGTACGGCTTTGCCGAGAAGCCTTATTTTGAGGCTGACGCCGCCGCCAGCAAGGCGCCCACGGTTCAGTTTTAAAGGGAGAGATGCAACACCGATAGTCGTCTGTTGTGCCGAGCTTGTCGAAGCATGACGTTCAATCGATTTGTGATATTCAATAGCAGCGAATGAAAAGCTTTCTCACCCCTGAGCAGGACGCGGCGCTGGTGGCAGCCATTCGCCGGGCTGAAGTGCGGACTTCGGGCGAAATTCGGGTGCACTTGGAGGACGTCTGTCCCACGCCCGAGCCCCTGGACCGCGCGGCGCAGGTTTTTGCCGAGCTCAACATGCACAAAACGGCTGCCCGCAACGGCGTGCTGTTTTACCTGGCCTGGGAGAGCCGGCAGTTTGCCGTGATTGGCGATGCAGCCATCAACGCGGCCGTGTCCGATGATTTTTGGGAAACCACCAAAGAAGCGGTGCTAGACCAGTTTCGGCACGGCAAGTACGTGCTGGGCCTGGAGCACGGCATTAATAGGGTGGGCGAACAGCTCAGAAGCTACTTCCCCTACAACGCCCAGACCGACGAGAACGAGCTGGACGATGCCATTTCTTTCGGCGGCCCCAAGCCGTCATCCGACAAATGAGAAATTTTGTGGCTAACGCCCAGCCGTCCACGCTACTTCGCCCGGTAGCTCGCGCCTGGTTTGGGGCAGCCATGCGCTGGTGGCCGCTGCTGCTGGCGCTGCTCTGGCTGCTGCCGGGAGGGTTGGTGGCGGCCCAGGGCCTGCCGCCGCGTCCTAATCCGCCGCGTCTCGTCAACGACCTGGCCAACCTGATGCAGCCCGGCGAAACCGATGCCCTGGAGCGCAAGCTGGTGGCGTATAATGACAGCACCTCGTCGCAGATTGCGGTGGTCATCGTGCCCAGCCTCGGGGGCGAGGAAATAGCTGATTACGCTCAGAAGCTGTACGAAAGCTGGGGCATTGGCCGCAAAGGCAGCAACAACGGTATTCTGGTGCTAGTGGCGCAGCAGGAACGGGTGGCGCGCATCCAAACCGGCTACGGCCTGGAAGGCGCCGTGCCCGACGCCATCGCCAAGCGCATCATCAGCAACACGCTGGTGCCGGCCTTCCGCCAAAACCAGTACTACGCCGGCCTCGACCGGGCCACCGACCAGCTCATTGCCCTCGCTAAAGGCGAGTACAAGGCCGACCCGGCCGATGCCCAACGCCGGGGCCGGCGCGATACGTCTGGTTCGGGTCCGCCCTTCTGGGTTATTATCGGCGTTTTGGTGCTCGTTTTCTTCTTCCTGCGCAAGCGCGGCGGAGGGGGTGGCGGGCGCGGCAACCGCGGCATTGGCGGCGGCTTTATCCCGCCCATCCTCTTCGGCGGCGGCTTTGGTGGCGGCGGTGGCGGCTTCGGCGGTGGTGGCTTTGGTGGCGGCGGCGGGGGCGGTTTCGGTGGCTTCGGCGGCGGCAGCAGCGGCGGCGGTGGCGCTAGCGGCAGCTGGTAGCTGCAAACCGGATATTCGCCAGGTGTTTAAATAGAGAGACTCAAATAGCCCTTCCGGCCACATGGCTGGAAGGGCTATTTGAGTTTTGGGGAAGGGCCAGGTTTCAGCAGGGACCTTTTTTTGTGCGTTAAATGGGCGGTGCCGTAGTTATTTGGCGAGCCGGCTAGAGGAAGAAGTCCAGCGTGAGGGTTGGGAAAACTACCACCCGGCGGCCGGTTACCACCATGTCGCCCGCCTGGTATTCGGCCCGAAAACCGTTGACTGCAAAAATGTTGAGCCCGGTCCGAAAACGGTCGTTGAACCGTAGGTTGGTGCCAAAGCCTGCCCCGAAGTTCAGGTCGGTTACGTTGCCGCTGTCCCCGGCAAGCGCCCAGTGGTAAAGTGAGTACACGGCCCCAACGCCCACTACCGGTTCTACCAGTTTAAAGTTGGTGGGCAGGGAATAGGTCAGGAGCCCGATGCCGGCCCGGCCGTACTCGGCGGCCCGTTCGTAGCCAAACTGCTGAACCCCGGCCAGCTTCACGCCCCAGCGCCGGGCAAAGCGGTAGTCCGACTGAATGCCCACGCCATTGTAAGTGCCCAATACCCCAACAGAAAACCGACGTACCGGGTAGGCCGCAAGGGGAAGCGCTTCCTGCCCCCATGATGGCAGGGCCGCCAAACAGAAAAGAGTTAATAAGCTGCGTTTCACCATTGTGGCTAATTATTCAGGTTTTTATAGGCTCTCCGGCCAAGGGCGGGGCACTCCCAAACATACACTGCTCCGGTTCATTAACTGGCTTCGGCGCGTGTTCCAGCTTTGGGTAAGAACAAGGGTGCGCAGTACGGCGGGCTATTTTGTCAGGACTTACGCCCTCAGCCGCTGGCGCGCGTCTCTGACGCGTGGCTTGCTGGCTTGGCGATTCCAACCGCTGCCGTTCGCCTCCGTCTGGTCTCATTGGCCCCGCGCATCGGAGACGCGAAACCAGGGGGCAACGCGTCGGAGACGCACGCCAGCTACTGGGTGCGTAAGTCTTGTTCGTTTCGGCTTTGTCCTCAATGGTCGCTACGAACCCCAGCCGGAATGGCCACTGAAAGCCGGTTTTCGGCGGGCGGAACCGGGCACGAATACCCGTGATTGTAAGCGCAGGACGGGTTGTAGGCGCGGTTGAAATCCAGCTGCATGACGGTGGTGCCTTTGGGCGGAATGCGCAGGTCCAGGTAGCGCCCGCCGCCGTAGCTGCCGTGGCCGTTGGTGTGGTCGGTGAAGGGCACGAATAGGTAGTCTTCGAGGCCGGGACGCTTGAGCAAATCGGCGCTTTGGTATACGCTCAGGCGCATGGGCTGGCCCTGGAGCACGAAGCGCAGCTCGCCGTATTTGCGGTACAGGGGCCGGCGGTCGGTGCTGGTTTCCATGGCAAAGGGCTGCGAGGTGGAATCCCGCACGAGCTGCGCCGCCACGTAGTAGCCGTAGCGACTGGGGTAGTAGGGCAACGACGTAAACTTCCGCCGCTCTGCCGCCGTCAGCGGCGATTCTTCGGGGTTGCTGAACTCCTTGTTCAGCGTCTGTTGAAACGCAAGTACCGTTTGCTGATGGGCCAGGCTATCGAGGTGGCCGGCCAACCCCTGCGCCTGGCCAGCGCGGCCTG
Organism: Hymenobacter sp. IS2118; assembly: GCF_000715495.1. Classification (GTDB taxonomy): domain Bacteria; phylum Bacteroidota; class Bacteroidia; order Cytophagales; family Hymenobacteraceae; genus Hymenobacter. The sequence goes on from NZ_JNLX01000145.1 coordinate 57,678, forward strand.
ATAAAACCAAAAGCAGAGCAAAAAGAAGCGCGGTTTTCATGCTTCAAAATTACACGCGCCAACGGCTTAGTCCCGGAACGAAGTCCGGCGCGGGAGCCCCGGCTCAACCTTTTGGGCGTGGCCTCAGTATCAGCAGGCATCCGGCCGTGCCAATATTGCCGGCTGCTTCTTTCACCCTTCGCTTCAACTCCATGAACACTTCCCGGCTTACTCTCTTTCTCTTTCTCGGCGTATTGGCTACGGCCCTCACGGGTTGCGATGCCATTGGCACCATTTTCAAAACCGGTTTTTATGGCGGCATCATCGCCGTGGTGGTCGTGGTACTAATCGTATTATGGCTGGTGAACAAAATGCGCAGCCGCACCTAACGTAGCCTTTCGTTAACCACTGCATAAAAAAGCGCGGCCCCGGAATGGGGCCGCGCTTTTTTATGCACTGTGTGCGGCCTTAGGCGGCCTCTTTCTCTTCGGAAATCTTACCGGGCATGGTGCCGATAACGTGGTCCCACAAGGTACTGGACACGCCAAAGGCTACTTCATCCTGCCGGTAGTGGTGCTGGCTGTGGTGCGTCCACCATACTTTCAAAAAGTTCTTGGGGGGCGCGTAGGCATGAATGGCATAGTGCACAAACAGGTACATGGCGTACCCGAACGTGAAGCCCGACAGCAGGCCGAAAGCATAGGAGCCAAAGCTGAAGCGGAAGATGAAAAACAGCAGCGACGCCACAAAAACCGTCACAATGGGCGGCATGGCCAGCCGCGTCTTATCCTTGGGGTACTCGTGGTGCACACCGTGCATGGTGTACTGAAACTTCACGCGGCCTGGCGAAGTAGCCGGAAGGTGGTACAAATACCGGTGCACCGCGTACTCGGCAAACGTGAAAGCCAGCAGGCCCACCAGAAAAAGTCCCAGCGCCGAAATGCCCGACATGAAGCCGCGCGTGAGGCCGTAATACAGGCTGAGCACGGCCGTAACCGCAAAAATTCCCACTGGCAGGGCAATGTGCGTGTGCGACAAACGCTCCAGCAGAGGGTTTTGGAACAGCTGCGCCGAGCCCTTGTGCTTGGGCCGAACGGGAGGCGCGGTAACGGTAGGCGTAGGGCTAGCCTGGGGTTCCTTAGGGGATATTGCTTGCATAGAGGTAACGGACGTTGTACGATAGGAATTGGCAAAATTACGCACCAAGCGGTAGTTCACCGTCTTAGCCCGGAACCAGGCCGATGGCGGCCAGCTGCGCGGTTACCGCGTCGGTAGTGCAGTCGTCGGCCGCGCAACGCAGCCGGGCTTGCTCGTAAAACTGTTTGCGTGTGCTTAGGGTTTCGTGCAGCCATTTTTCGGTGGGGCCACTGGTGGCCAGCAGGGGGCGGCTTTTCGTTTCGGCCGCCGTAGCCAGCCGGGCCGTGAGCAGAGACACCGGCACGTCGAGCCACAGGGTTATGCCGTTGTCATTCAGTACCGTCAGGTTGTGGTGGAAACAGGGTGTGCCGCCGCCCGTGGCCAGCACCAAAGGCCCCGGCCGGGCCACTATTTCCCGCAGCGTATCCGCTTCCAGCTGCCGGAAATGGGCTTCGCCGTGCTCCAGGAAGATAGCCGAAATAACCTGGCTGGCCCGGGCCACAATTTCGGCATCAAGGTCCAGGAAGGGCAGGTTGAAACGAGCGGCCAGGGCGTGGCCCAAGGTAGTTTTGCCCGAGCCCGGCATGCCGATGAGGAAGAGTTTCACGAGAGAGTTAGCTAGGGGGTTAGTTGTCGGTTGTCAGTTATTAACTGATGTTACGCGGCAACTACTTCTACGTTTCGGAAAGGCCCTTTTGCTGCTTCAGCAAAGACTGTTTCCAGGCAACCAGCCAATCCACTGCGTAACATCAGTTATTAATTATCAGTTTTTGGCCAATATGTCGCCTAACAACCAGCAACCAACAACCGACAACTAACAATTCAGCTAAGTTTTACGCGGGGGTCGAGCAGAGCATACAGCACATCGACCGCAATATTTATCAGTACAAAAAGCGCGGCCACAAATAGCGTGGCCCCCATCACCACCGGAAAATCCAGGTTTTCGACGGCCCGCAGCGTCACCGTGCCCAGGCCTTTCCAATTGAAGATGTACTCGATGAAAAAGGCGCCGGCCATGAGCGAAGCCAGCCAGCTCGATACGGCCGTTACCACCGGGTTCAGGGCGTTGCGCAGGGCGTGGTGCAGCACCGTGGCGGTTTGGCTCAGCCCCTTGGCCCGCGCCGTGCGGATGTAGTCCTGGCCCAGTACGTCGAGCATGCTGGAACGCGTGAGCTGGGTGATGATGGCCAGCGGCCGGATGCCCAGCGCCACGGCCGGCAGCAGCAGGTTGCGCAGCACCAGCTGGCGCTGGCCCGTGAAGGGGTCGGTTTCGTAGAGCTGCCCGGTCAGGCTCAGGCCCGTCCAATGGCTCCAATAAAAGCCAAACGTAACGGCAATGACGATGGCCGCCACGAACGAGGGCACCGAAATGCCAAACACCGACGTGGTGACCAGTGTGCGGTCCAGCACCGATTGGGGCCGGAGCGCCGCCGCCACGCCAAAGGCCACGCCACCCAGGCTGGCAATGAGCATGGCGGCCAGGGCCAGCCACATGGTGCCCGGAAAATAATCGAGCAGAATGCGCAGCACGTCTTTATTGCTCTGAAAGGAGCGGCGCAGGTAGGGCGTTTTGAGCACCAGGGCCTGACCGCCCAGCGGCAGCAGGGCCACGCCGCCGTAGCGGGCCCGGCCGGCCGAGTCGCGCGGGTGCAGGCCCAGGGGCGAAATGTCGTTGAGGTAACCGGCTAACCGCGCCGGCAAGGGCTTGTCGAGCCCCAAATCGGCGGTGATGGCGGCTTTGGTGGCTACGTCGGAGCGCTGGCCGGCCAGCAGGGCGGCCGGGTCGCCGGGCAGCACATTAAACAGCAGGAACACCGTGCACGCCACGCCCACCAAAACCAGCAGGCCCTGAGCCAGACGACGGAGAATAAATGCGAGCAAAGGGCTTAACGGTTAATGGTGAGCGGTTCTCAGGACTTGCGCAGTCAGCTGCTGGCGCGCGTCTCCGACGCATGACTTCCTGGCCTGGTGCTTCCAAGCGCCGCCGTTTGCACCGCGCGCCAGCACCGGAGTGCGTAAGTCCTAGTTGAAATATTCCAAGCACTCGCGCAAAAGTAGCCCTAGCAAAAAAAACTTTCATGCTCATCCGGCGTCCGCTTGTCGAAGCATCTCTACCGAAGAAGACAAGCTTACTTCTGCGATAATGCTTGACCACTCCCCGCCAAAAAAAAACTATTCTTTGAGGACTTTTTCAACTTCCCAAAGCTCGGGGATGTCGTGGTAGTGGTACTTGGCTTTTACCACGCCGTTGCGCAGCACCAGCAGGCCGGGGTTGGAGCGGATGATGGATTTGAGCACCGTGGCATCGGCGAAGTAGTAGGAGCCGGGCAGGTTCACATCGTGGCGGAAGGAATCGAACTTGGCCGCGCTGGTGCTGGTGATGGTGAGGGCCGTGATGGCGCGCCGCGACTTGGTGGCGGCCTCCATCAGCGCGTTGATGGCCCCGAACCGGTCGCGGTCGGCCTTGTTGGTGTTCTGCACGATGAGGATGAGCTTGTTGCCCGTGAGCACTTCCTGCGTGTAAGAACCTCCGTTGACATCTGAAACGTCGAAATCGGTGATGACCGGAGTCGACGTGATGGGATTCAGCGACTTCATGGCCTGGTATTTCCAGGTGGTGTCGGTGGGGTACTGGTCAAATTCCTTGGTTTCGCCGTTGCGCGTCATCGTATAAGTGTAGCGGGCGGGTTCGGTGGGCTTCATCAGCTTGCCAATGTCGTTGCCTACCTTGTAGGGCAGGAAATCGAAATATGGCAGGTGTCCCAGCGCCCGCATGCCAATGCCAATGGCGATGGCCGAAACAAAAGTCATGGTCATGATGCCCGGCGTGCCCTGCACGAAGGCATGGCGCAAAAACCGCTGGTTGAAGAATACCATCGCCCACAGCACAAGCAAAAACACGTCCTTGGCAAACGAAGTCCAGGGCGTGAGCTTGATAAAATCGCCGAAGCAGCCGCAGTCGGTCACCTTGTTGAACGCCGCCGAATAGAATGTCAGGAAGGTGAAAAACACCAGCAGGCCCAGCAGTATCCACAGGGTGGCCCGCAGGTACCAGCGCAACAGCAGCGCCACCCCCAAAATAACTTCCAGCGAGCTGAGGACGATGGATAACGTGCGGGACAAATCTTTGAACCACAGGAAAAAACCCGCCAGCGCGGGTACGGACACTGCAAATACATCAAAGTATTCCTCCAGCTTATAAGCCGTGCCCACGGGGTCGTTGAGCTTGATGAGGCCCGAAAAGATGAACAGCACGCCCAGCAGCAGCCACGCAACGCGGGTTAGCGTGCGCAAGGGGTGGGGCGCGGGAGCGGTTTGGGTACTGAAACTGGAAGTTGGCATAAGACAAAGTAAGTCCGTGGCAAACGGCGGTGCCGCGCGCAAAGTTTGGATTGACCGCAAAGTGCCCTGATACGGACTAGATAAAACAACGTCGTAGCAGGCCCGACGTGCAATTTTCGTTGGCCAACGCCTGCTGCGGCGATGGTCTGAATGGACGTAGCGCCACCACTTTTGGGGCGTCGTGCCACTACTCAAACTGCCGCCCCTGGTTGCTACGCGCCGCGTGCCAGCGCCCGGCTACCGGCCGGAAACCGGATGGCTCAGCACTGCAATCAGCCTTCGCCGCGCAAAATCAAGGCAAACACGGCGTAGTTCAGCATGTCGCGGTAGCTGCCTTCGACGCTTTCGCTCACCAGGGCCGCCCCGCCAATATCCTCCAGCTGCTTCACGCGGTGCAGCTTCATCAGAATCAGGTCCGTGATGCTGGCCACGCGCATTTGGCGCCAGGCCTCGCCGTAGTCGTGGTTTTTGGCCAGCAGTAGGGTGCGGTTTTCGGCTGCTTCGTGGTCGTAGGCGGCGGCTACGGCCTCGGTGCTCATGTCCAGGGGCGTGCCGGGTGGCAGGTGCAGCTGCATCAGGGCAATGAGGCAGTAGTTGACGATGGCCACGAACTCCTCGTTCACGTCATCGGCCACCAGCTGCACGCCGGTTTCCTGAATGGTTCGGATGCGGTTGGCTTTAATAAAAATCTGGTCCGTGACCGAAGGCAGGCGCAGAATGCGCCAGGCCGTGCCGTAGTCGTGGGTTTTGGCCAGAAACAGGGTGCGGCAGCGGGCCAGCAGCAAGTCGTAGTGGGCGGGGGTTTGCAAGGGGTGAGATGGTGAGGGAGTGACTGAGTGAGGGAGTAATTGAGTGGCAGCGCCTCCTCCACGCGCCGCAAGTTCGCCCCCGCCGTTAGATATTGAGCTCGCCTAGCCTCCCAATCCCATGTCCTCTTTCCGCCATCACTCAGTTACTCCGCCACTCAGTCACTCCCTCCTCTCGCCCCACGGCCGGCTGCTCAGCCTGCATCAGCCGCGGGTGATGGGCATCCTCAACCTCACGCCCGACTCGTTTTTCGCCGGCAGCCGCGTGGCGTCGGAGCAGGACCTGCTGGCGCGGGCCGCCGCCATGCTGGCCGCCGGGGCCGCCGTGCTCGACCTGGGCGCCTACAGCACCCGCCCCGGCGCCGACGATATTCCCGAAGCCGAAGAAACCCGGCGGCTGCTGCCGGCCGTGCAGGTGCTGCGCCGCGCGTTCCCGCAGGCCTTTATTTCGGTGGATACCTTCCGGGCCGGCGTGGCCGAAGCCGCCGTGCTGGCCGGGGCCGATATGGTGAACGATGTGGGCGGCGGCACCCTCGACGCCGCCATGTTTGCCACCGTGGGCCGTCTGCGCGTGCCCTACGTGCTGATGCACCTGCGCGGCACCCCCCAAACCATGACCAGGCTCACGCACTACGATGACGATATAGTGCTCACCCTGCTGCGCTACTTCCGCGACGGCCTCGCCGCCCTGCGCCAGGCCGGCGCCGTGGATGTGCTGCTGGACCCCGGCTTCGGCTTCGCCAAAACGCCCGCCCAAAGCCACGAGCTGCTGCGCCGCCTGGCCGAGCTGCAGCCCCTGGGCCGGCCGCTGCTGGCCGGCCTCTCGCGCAAGAAAATGGTGTACGCGCCCCTCGGCCTCAGCCCCGAAGCGGCCCTGAACGGGACCACCGCCCTGCACGTGGTGGCCCTGCAGGGCGGCGCCCGCCTGTTGCGCGCCCACGACGTAGCCGAAGCCCACCAAACCATACAATTATTTGCCAATACCTTTCCAGTAGGGGAATAAAGGCCGTAATTTGGGGGATGATGGGCCGGCCGCGCTGCGGTTACGCACGAGTCCGTCAGCAGCTGCCCGCTACTTCCTCATCTTTTCCGCCCATGTCCGGCCCTTTCCCCATCAATTTCCTGCACTTCGGCTGGATTGACGCGGCCGATGTGTTGTTGGTGACGGTGCTGCTCTACCAGCTCTACAAGCTGCTGCGCGGCACCGTGGCGCTCAACGTAGCGCTGGGGCTGGTGTCCATCTACCTGCTCTACCTCGTGGTGAAAGCCACCGGCATGGAGCTGCTCACCAAAATTCTGGGGCAGTTTATGAGCGTGGGCGTGCTGGCCAGCATCATCCTGTTTCAGCAGGAAATCCGGCGGTTTTTGCTGAGCGTGGGCAAGGCCACGGCTCTGGAGCGGGTGCGCGGCTGGGCACGGGGCCGCTCGGCGGTGGCCTCGCCGCTGGTGCTGGCCCCGTTTGTGGAGGCCGCCAAAAGCCTTGCCGGCAAGTACACCGGCGCCCTCATTTGCTTCGCCCAGGCCTCCGACCTGTCGGCCTTCGCCGAATCCGGCGACCGGCTCGATGCCGAAATCAGCAAGCGCCTGCTGCTCTCCATCTTCAACAAAACCAGCCCCCTGCACGATGGCGCGGTGCTGGTGGCCAACGGCCGCCTGCTGGCCGCCCGCTGCATCATTCCGGTGAGCGAAAACCCCGACGTGCCCGCCTCCCTGGGCCTGCGCCACCGCGCCGCCATCGGCCTGAGCGAAATCACCGACGCCGTGGTGCTGGTGGTGAGCGAGGAAACCGGGGCCATCAGCCTGGTGTACCACGGCGTGCTCTACCGCGACCTGGCCACCGCCGAGCTGCGCACCCGCCTCAACGAGTGGCTGCTGCCCGGTGGCTCGGGGCGCGCCACTGCCGGCTCTGGCAGCCCGGCCGGCGTGAAAGCGGCCTGAGTCCGGCCCGCATCCGCAAAGCCCTGAACACGGTAGGACGGCTTCCCCCACCGGGGCGTAACCCTGCCGGAGGAGCTTCGTTTAAGCTAATATAATTAGTTTGAGACTCCCAATAAATTTAGTTATATGAAAATCTCAGTTGACGCCGGCCAGGACAAAGGCTTCCTGCCCGATGGCCGCCATACGGTCGAAATCACCGCCATCGAGGAAGGTAACAGCGAGCATCAGCACGTGCCATTCTTCGCCGCCCGCATGGAAAGCGAGGCCGGCTATGTATCGCAGCGGTTCTACAATTCCGAGGCCGGCCACCCCATCATCCTCCAATTATACTCGGCCGTAGGTATCAAACCTGAAGCCGGCAAGGACCTCGACACCAAGCAGCTCATCGGCAAGCGCCTGTCGGTGGAAGTGAGCGACCACACCTACGCCGACGCCGCGAGCGGCAACGAACGGAGCGTACGGCAGGCCACGGGCTTCAAAGCCATCTAGCACCAAAGCCGCCAAGGCCCAAAAAAGCCGCTGCCTGTATAAGGCAGCGGCTTTTTGCGTTTGATTATTCGCCCGGAAATCAGGGCGCGCGGGGTGTTTATGCGGCGGTGACTTTCAATACTTCCAGCTCCTGGCCCACTTTGGTAAACGCGGCAATGGCCGCGTCCAGGTGGGCGCGGGTGTGGCCGGCGCTGAGCTGCACCCGGATGCGGGCCTTCCCTTGCGGCACCACCGGGTAGTAGAAACCCACCACGTAAATGCCTTCGGCCAGCATTTTGGCGGCAAATTCCTGGGCCAGCTTGGCATCGTAGAGCATGACGGGTACGATGGGATGCTCGCCGGGCGTGATATCGAAGCCGGCGGCGGTCATCTCGTTGCGGAAGTATTTGGTGTTCTCTTCCAGCTTGTCGCGCAGCTCGGTGCTTTCGGTGAGCAGCTCCAGCACCCGCAGGCTCGCGCCCACGATGGCCGGGGCCAGGGTGTTGGAGAACAGGTAGGGGCGGCTGCGCTGGCGCAGCATGTCGATGATTTCCTTGCGGCCCGAGGTGAAGCCGCCCATGGCGCCGCCCAGGGCCTTGCCCAACGTGCCGGTAATGATGTCGACGCGGCCCATCACGCCGCGCATTTCGTGGGTGCCGCGGCCGGTTTTGCCCAAAAAGCCGGAAGAATGGCATTCGTCCACCATCACCAGGGCCTGGTACTTGTCGGCCAGGTCGCAGATTTTATCGAGCTGCGCAATGGTGCCGTCCATCGAGAACGAGCCGTCCGTCACGATGATGCGGTGGCGGCTGCCCTTGGACTGAGCGTCCTGGAGCTGCTTTTCCAGGTCGGCCATGTCGTTGTGGGCGTAGCGGTAGCGTTGGGCCTTGCACAGGCGCACGCCGTCGATGATGCTGGCGTGGTTCAGGGAATCGGAAATAATGGCGTCCTGCTCATTGAACAGCGGCTCGAATACCCCGCCGTTGGCATCGAAAGCGGCGGCGTAGAGAATGGTGTCCTCGGTGCCCAGGAATTCGGCCAGCTTCTTTTCCAGCTCTTTGTGAATGTCCTGGGTCCCGCAGATGAAGCGCACCGACGACAGGCCGTAGCCGTGCGAATCGATGGCGGCTTTGGCGGCTTCGATGACTTCGGGGTGCGAGCTCAGGCCGAGGTAGTTGTTGGCGCAGAAGTTCAGCACCTCACCGGCCTCGTCGGTCGCAATTTCCGCGCCCTGGGGCGAGGTGATGATGCGCTCCTTTTTGAAAAGGCCGGCATCCTTTATTTCCTGAAGCTGCTGCGTGAGGTCGGGCTGGAGAGTGGCGTACATGGTTGCGGGTGGGCTAGGTTTGCGTTGTGGATTCAAAGATACCGGACTGAGGCCACCAAGCAGAAGCCGGCGGCGGGTACGGTACTCTAACCTCCAACGAGCCTGCCACTGTTTACGGCCATGTCGATACCCGATACCCAGGAGCCCCGCTGGCGGGAGTACCTTTTTCGCCGCCATTCCCCGGCCGAGCTGCGGGCCTGGGGCCGTCGCTTGCGCTACTTCCGCTTCTGCAAAGCCTACGGTGGCCATGCCAACGACGGCGACCAGCTGCTGGCGGCGCTGCGCTACGCCGACCCCGCCGATTTGCACCAACTGCTCACGCAGCTGGGCCTGCCCGTGGTGCCAATCGAAAACCCGGTTGTTTTTCCAGCCGCTGGCCAGGTAACCCTGGCCGGCGAACGGGTCTTCGTGTGGGTCCGCAAATTGCCGGTGCCGCAGCTGGAAATTTCCGTTGTCGACCTTGAAAACCTGTACGAGGTGACGCCGCGCGCCGTGGCCGCAGCCGAGGCGATAGAAAAATTGCTGCTCACGCACGAAGCCCGCATCATCGACCCGCCTTTGCCCGGCCTGCATTGCGTGTGCCCGGCGTACTATCCGGAACTGTGGGCCTGAACCAGGCCGGTAAAAGCCCGGTGCCACCCGGCGCAAACGGTCTACCGCGCTGCCGGCCCCCGGCTAAAAAACGCCTGCACTCCTTCGCGCCCGCTGTCCATCAGCGCCTTTTTCTGGGCGTCGGTCACGCGCTTTATCTTGGGGCTGAAGCCCAGAAAATTGATGCTCACCGTGCGTTTCCAGTCCTGGGGCTGCACGGGGTTGAGGTTTTCGAGGGCCACGGTGTAGAGGGCGCCCACGTAAGTGTTGAAATCAGTAATGTCGTATGGGGCCAGCTGGCGGCGCCCGGTGGCGGTGCCGTCCAGCGGAATCTGTTCGGCACGGTCCAGGCGCAGGCCCAGGGTTTCGGGGTTGAACACGTTGCCACTGGCATCGGGTGCAGCGGTGGTGCCGGCGGGCAGGTAGCGCGGCTTATCAAATAAATCGACGGGGTAATTGGCCAGCAGGCCACCATCGACCAGCACCTGCACGGGCTGGCCGGGGGCGGGGTCGCCCTTGATAATGTTGTTTTCCGCATCGAGCAGCACGGCCCGGAAATACAGCGGAATACTCATGCTGATGCGCACGGCATCGGCTACGCGCATGGCGGGCGTGGTTTCGTAGCTGAACACCTGCACGCGTTGGGTGGTGAGGTTGGTGCCGGTGGTGTAGAGGTCGCGGAAGCGGGTGGGCTGGGCTTGCGCCAGCGTGTGCAGCTCGCCCAAAGTCAGGTTGGGCTGTTGGGTTTTGCGGGCCACCAGCTCGCCCAGGTAGGTGCTGAACTCGTCGCCCCGGTACCAGCCATACTGCGTAATGAGCCGGTGCGTGCCCCCGAAAAAGATGAATTGCCCATCATTTAGTCGCTGCACGGGCGTGGCGTTCACCACCTCCACAATCTCGCTGGCCGAATAGCCCACCGCCAGCAGCGCCGCCTGAATGGCCCCTGCCGAGGTGCCGCCCACCCGCGTCAGGCCCTTCAGCACGCCGCGCGCCTCCAGCTCCTGCAGGGCGCCGCCATAGGCAATGCCCCGGATGCCGCCGCCTTCCATCACCAGGTTGCGGTAGGTGAGCGGCGCCTGGGCCTGCGCCCTGACGGCTGCGCTGCTCAACAAGGTGTGCAAACCGAAAAACAATAAAACCAGCCGGACCTTCATTGGCCAAAGATACCAGCCGGCCCGAAGCCCGCCAATGGGTTTGCGAGGCGCGCGTTTACTGGTTCTGGGGGCGCCGCTGGGCAAAATCGCGCAGCAGCCGGGCCAGCCCTTCGCTGGGGTGCGCCGTGAGGCCGGGCGCGGCCGCGAGCGGCAGGAAGCCGGTGAGCTGCTTGAAAAACGAAGCGTCATTCGCCGTGAATCCCATGCGCCAGTCGGGGAAGGCCCGGGCGGGGGCGAGGGCATAAGCCAGTAGCTCCACTTCCTAGTGCCGCGGGTCGGTTTTGATGCGGGCGTACAAGTCGCTCAGCGCCGGTTCGGGGCCTTCCAGCACCTGCAGAAACCGGCCCTGTGCGTACAGCAGCAACCCGGTAAGATTTGCCGACTGGTTGTGCAGGCGGGCCTGACGCAGGAGCCCGGCCAAGGCCTTCTCATGCATTTCGACGCTGGATTTGCTGCGGTAAACGAGGCGGTACAGGGGAAGGGGAGCGAGCATGGGCAACTGGCATCTGGCGGGGCCGTCCCCACGAAGGTATCAGAAGACAATACGAGCCTGCCGGCATTTTGGCCGGGCCGTAGCGGTATCTTTGGGCCCGCATCTGCATTCCAACCGCCCCACCCAATCCCGACTCCGCGCATGGCCAACACTCCCGGCGACACTGCAATTCCTGTTTTACCCGGCTCCGTGCTGGTCATTGGCGCCTGCGGCCAGCTGGGCCTCGAGCTGGTGGCGGCCCTGCGCCAGCGCTACGACCCCAACTGCGTGGTAGCTGCTGATGTGCGCCCGCCCAAAAACCCGGAGCTGTTGGCCGGCGGCCCCTTCGAGCTGCTCGACGTGCTCGACCGCTCGCGCCTCGACAAGCTCATTCGCCAGTACCGCCCCAAACAGATTTATCACCTTGCGGCCCTGCTCTCGGCCACGGCGGAAAAAAACCCGCTTTTCGGCTGGCAGCTGAACATGGACGGCCTGCTCATCGTGCTCGAAGCGGCCGTGGCCCACGGCGTAGCTCAGGTGTACTGGCCCAGCTCCATTGCCGTGTTCGGTCCCGATACCCCGCGCGACAACACGCCGCAGGTTACCATTATGAACCCCAACACGGTGTACGGCATCAGCAAGCTGGCCGGCGAGCAGTGGTGCGAGTGGTACCACCGCAAGCACGGTCTGGACGTGCGCAGCCTGCGCTACCCCGGCCTCATCGGCTACAAAAGCCTGCCCGGCGGCGGCACCACCGACTACGCCGTGGACATCTACCACAAGGCCGTGGCCGGCGAGAATTACGAGTGCTTCCTGAGCGAGGACACCTACCTGCCGATGATGTACATGCCCGACGCGCTGAAGGCCACGCTGGACCTGATGCACGCCCCGGCCGACCAAATCAAGGTGCGCACCAGCTACAACCTGGGCGCGATGAGCTTTTCGCCCGCCGAAAGCGCCGCCAGCATCCAGCGCCACCTGCCCGATTTTAAGGTGACGTACCAGCCCGACGGCCGCCAGCAAATTGCCGACTCCTGGCCCGCCAGCATCGACGACTCGAAGGCCCGGCAGGACTGGGGCTGGCAGCCCGATTTCGACCTGGATAAAATGACGGCCGACATGCTGCTGCACCTGAAGGAAATGCAGACTCTCTAGCTGTCTGACTGGTTGCTGCGCAATGCCACGGCTTCATTTCAGCGTCCTAATTGGGTGGGCGCGGAAATGAGGCCGTGGCTTTTTATAGAACAATGGGTGGCCGAAGTTGCGGCAGCACCGGCGTTCCGGGCAACGGGTGGCCGGGCAGTTTTGCAGCGGTTATGTGGCCTTCCGGTGCCAGTGGGCGTATAGGGCCTAGCCCCGCTACTTTCCTCGCCCATGCTTCAGCCCAACCGCCCGATTACGCCTGTTTCCTTCGATGCCGATGAGCGGTTGCGCTGGGTCGAGCGCGTTGCCCGCCTCATGGACAGTCAGTTTCGGCTGCCGGGTACGCAGTTTCGGTTCGGCCTCGACCCCCTGCTGGGCCTCGTGCCCGTGGTGGGCGACCTCTCTACCCTGGCCGTGTCGGGCGCCCTGCTGATGACCATGATGCGCCACGGCGCCAGTGGGGCCGTGGTGGTGCGCATGGCCCTCAACATCCTGCTTGACACTGTTATCGGCGCCATTCCCATCCTGGGTAATGTGTTCGACTTTGCCTACAAGAGCAACGAGCGCAACGTAGCTCTGTTGCGCCGCCATTACGCCGAGGGCCGGCACGGCGGTAGTGGCAAAGGCTTGGTGGCACTGCTGGTGGTCGGGTTTTTGGTGGTCTTCGGCCTGGTGGCCTGGGGTACTATTGCCGTCCTGCGCTGGGCGTGGCACTACTTTGATGCCCAGCCGATGGCAACCGATTGGGCCGGCACGCTACGGGAAGCCGGTGGCCACCTCGCCGGATTGCTGGCTACGTGACGTTTGCCGGCTGGCCATCGAGCAGGCTGCGCATTTCAGTTAGAATGGCTTCCCAGTTTTCCAGGTACAGCATATGGCCTTGCCGGGGCAGCAGGCTGATGCGGGCGTTGACCAGGCGGCTGGCCAGGTAGGGAATGTTGGTTGGCGCCCACACCCCGTCCTCGGTGCCGTGCCAGAGTAGGGTGGGCGCCCGCACGTCTTCAATGGCAAAGCCCGGCCGCCGGCACCACGCCTGGGCATCGTCGTACACGCCGCGGCCGTGGTGCGCAAAGCCCTGCACTGCCGCGTCGCGCAGCAGCTCCCGAAAGCCGGGCTGCCCGGCCACGTCCTGCTCGGCCTGGCGCATGAGGCGAATAAACCAATCGATGGTGCGGTTTGGGTGGCGGGCCCACTGCCGGCTGAGCCAGAGAAACGTGGTGCGGTTCAGCCACGGAAAGCCGGTTTGGCCCCAGCGCAGGGCCTTCCAGAGCGGCGACAGTTGTTGGTAGGAGGCGGCCTCACCCAGCGGCAGGCAGGTGCTGAGCAGCTGCACCGCCGCCACCCGCTGCGGGTGCCGCGCCGCCAGCGCCAGCGCGTGCACCCCGCCCACCGACCAGCCCATCACGCCCACCGGCCTGCTTATTTCCAACGTATCGAGCATGGTCCCCACATCGTCGGCAAAGGAGGGAAAGGTGAGGCGGCGATACACGCTGGACTGGCCCACGCCGGGCCGGTCGGGCGCCAGAATCTGGAGCTGCAGCCGGGCCAGCAGGGCCGTGGCGGGCGGCAGCTCGCGGCCCGAAGACCCAAAGCCGTGGTGGAAAACCACGGCCTGATGGGCCGGGTTGCCGTAGCGCGTCAGGCCCAGGCAGCGGCCGTCGGGCAGGCGCACGGTGAGCGGGGTGAAAAGGTCGGCAGTGGCGCTGTTTCCACGAAATTCGGGCATGAGTAACGTACGGCAGGTAGGGGGCAGAGTTGGCCGGCAACCCGAGTGCCCACTTCGCAGTTGATAAAAGCCACACTTACCTTTTCTAGCGCTATGATTGTTAATTCCACGCCCGCCGGCTGGCAAATTATTTACCAGCAGGCCCACGCCCTGTTGGCCATGCAGCTGGCCTGGCACTGGCCCCACACCCTGGCGCCCGACCGCTGGGTGGGGCTGCTCTCGGCCATTGCCCAGCACGACGACGAGCAGGACGCCTGGCGGGGCCGCGGCGGGCACCACGGCCTCACGCCCGCCGGTGCCCCGGCCAATTTCACCCAAAAGGAGTTTTCGCTGGAACAGGCGGCGGGCGTGCTGTCGGCGGCCCGATTCCAGGGGCGTTGGCGCAGCTTGCTCACCAGCCTGCACCTGAGCTGTTTGTATGAAGGCCTGCGGGGCGATTCTGAGGAAATCACCTCTTTCCTCGATTACCTGAAGGCCCGGCAGCAGGAGTGGCGTCGCGCCCTCAAAATCACCAAAGCCGAAGCCCAGCAAGCCTACGACCTGCTGCATTGGTGCGACCGGCTTTCGCTCATCCTGTGCCGGCACGAAATCCCGGAAATGGGCCGCGCCGTGGAAATCCACCGTGGGCCCGATGGCACCATGTACACGCTGGCCCAACCCGAGCCCGACGGCCCGGTGGTTATCAACCCCTGGCCGTTTCACGAAAAAACCGCTTCCGTGAGCGTGGAAGCCAGCGTACTTACGCAGCTCCAGTTCCGGGACGATGCCGAATTGGCGGGCGCCCTGCGCACCGCGCCCATCGAAACCCTGCGCTGGGAATTGCGGCCCGGCGGGAAATAGCTGCTCAGCAACTCAGTTTTCAGTCCGGAGCCGCGGCCAAACAATGTGGCCAGTGCGCTGGGCTGTGCTTCTACTGCACCTTAGCTACCGGCGTGGGACTGCTCATCAGACCTTCGGGCAGGGTTTGCACCTGGGTAATGTTGTCGAGACGGGTCGGCTTGGCGGCGTCGCTGCGGCCGGCGGCCAGCAGCAGGTTGCCGTGTTTGGCATACTCGTTCCAGCGGCGACGGAAGGCGGGCTGCGGGTCGGTGGCGTTGGCGAAGTAGGCCCATTCTTCCACCAGGCCGGTGGTACGGTTCACCAGCAGCTCGTAGCGGTTTTGGGGCGTCACGCCCACGTTTTTGAATGTCAGCTGGAGCACGTCGGCAATGGCGCCGTCCATGGTTTTGCCTTCGCCGCGGTGGGTGAGCGTCACGCCCGAGTCCTTTAGCTTGAAGGGCATCACCAGCCAGTAGGCGTTGTTTATCCAGGTGCCGGTCATGCGGTCCAGTATTTTCTGGCCGGTGGGCGAGGCCGAAATATCCTGGCCGCGGCTGTACACGCGGCCTTGCTTGGTGTTGAGGTTGTAATTAGCTACCAACGTGTCTTTTTCCCAATGAAAATCGCCGGTGTACTTGTCCCAAATCTGGTACTGGCCACCGAAAAAGCTCCAGGCGAAGTAGCGGGCGTTTTTCCAGTTTTCGTAGCCGCCCATTTCGCGCATCGCCCGGTCGGCAATGGCCACGGCTTTAGCATCGGAGCCGGCCGCATCGAAACCTTCGGCGGCGGGGTAGGAGGCCGAAAGCTGGTTTTTCTTTTGTTTTTGGGCCTGCACCGGCCCAGCCAGCAGCAGCGCACCAACAGAGAAGAACAGCAGCGCACGCACGAAGCGGAAGTCAGAAAGCATAATTGGGGAGGGTTGAATAAAGCCGAAGCGAGTAGCAAGATACGGCCCGGCGGGGCGGAAGTTGAGCGGCCGCCGGGCGCACCACCCGCCGCCAAAGCCGCGAAAATTAAGCCCGGCAGACAGGCGTTCCCACGCGCGAAACCACGGTTGGCGGCGTACTAATTACCCTGCCGTTGCCAACGCTGGCCCGCAGCGGCCGTATTAGAGGCTGCACCTACGCGCTTCCCGCCGCTCACTTTTTCCGCTGCATGGCACATTATAAGTTCTCCGACGTCCTGGCCGTCCTCAAATCCTCCGCTGGCGAATTCGGCAATAACAACTCGTTTCGGCACGCGGCGGCGCTTTCGTACTACACCATTTTTTCGCTGCCGCCGCTACTGCTCATCGTCATCACGGTGGCCAGCGCCGTGTATGGTGGCGAGGCCATCTCGGGGCAGGTTTACGGCCAGCTGAAAGGATTGGTGGGGTCCGATTCGGCCAAATTCCTGCAAGACAGCATTGCTAAGTTCACCTTGCAGCAGCGCGGCCCCGTGGCCACCGCTATTGGCCTGGCCACGCTCATTTTTGCTGCCACCACCTTTTTTGTGACCCTGCAGGAGAGCATCAACGACATCTGGAACCTGAAGGTGAAAACCGAAGGCGTCGGTATCGGCGCGTTCATCAAGCAGCGGGTGCTGTCCTTTGGGCTGATTCTGAGCGTGGCGCTGCTGCTGCTTATCTCCTTTGTGGTGAGTGCCGTACTCAGCGCCTTCACCGGCTGGCTGCAGCAAACGCTGCCCATGATTGGGGTGGTGGCCATTCGGCTGGTCGATTTTGCCTTGTCGTTGGGCATCACCACCTTGCTCTTCGCCCTGATTTACCGCTTTCTGCCCGACGCCATTATCCGGTGGCGCGACGTGGGCATTGGGGCCTTCATCACGGCACTGCTCTTTGTTATTGGTAAGTTTCTCATTGCCTTCTACATTGCCAAGTCCGACCCCGGCTCCGCCTTTGGCGCGGCTGGCTCGGCCATCGTGCTGTTGCTGTGGGTCAATTATTCCTCGCTCATCATCTTTTTTGGAGCCGAGTTTACCCAGCAGTTTGCCGACGCCTATGGGCAAAAAGTGCAGCCCAAGGCCCACGCCGTGCGCGTGCGGCTGGAAGAAATTGCTCCCGGCGAGTCCGATGAGGAGAAAGCTACCGGCCGGCCCCGGTCCACTGGCAGCTGGAAGAAGTAATTTATTTTAACTTCAAATGTCCCTTGTTTATGGCCTGTGCAGTAGGTTGTTCCAGATTAACTAATTGATTTATAATAAAATAAAAAACAGAAAGAGAGGAGGTTAGTGCTCTGAGAATTATTTGTAAAGTCCTTTTTTGTAAATGATTTTTTGCAACCATTGCTGACGAGTACAGCATCTTTGGGGAAAACTACCTCCCTATGAAACACTCGTTACGCTCGTTGGCACTGCTGCTGGCCTTGGCCGGCACCACGGCCCAGGCTCAAACCGCCCTGCCCGGTGCGCCTACCGCGCCCCCGCCCGCCGCCCCCATTCCCGACGAAACCTACCTGCTGGGCCGCAGCTACCGCATCGAAACCGTGAAAGGTACTTCCTTCACCGGTACGTTGGTGAGCATGAGCCTCGATAAGCTGGAGTTCGATGCCCAGGAAATGGGCCGCGTAATTCTGGAGCGCACCTAAATCCGCCGTGCCGACCTGCAAGGACCAGTAGTCGCCAGTGTAGTGGGCAGCAAGCCCGGCTACTTCGACATCGGCAACGGCAACCGCCTCTTTTTCGCGCCCACCGGCCGCGGCTTGCGCAAAGGCGAAAACGTGCTGCAAGCCGTCAACCTCTACCTGATAGGTGGCAATTTTGGCATCACCGACAATATTTCCTTGGGTGGTTATGTGTCGCTCATTCCTGGTATCGGGCTCGATAACCAGTTTCTGGTGCTCACACCCAAGGTTAGCTTTCCCGTGAGCGAGAAGGTACACGTGGGCGGCGGAGCGCTCTACGTACGGATTCCCGATTTCGATGGCTCCCTCGACCGGTCCTACGGCGCCGGCATCGTGTACGGCGCCGCCACCTACGGCTCGGCCGACGACAACGTGACGCTGGGCCTGGGCTACGGCTTTTTCGAGGGCGATGTGGGGTCCACGCCCATCGTGCAGATTGGTGCGCAAAAGCGCGTGTCGCGTCGCATCTCGCTCATCAGCGAGAACTACATTATTGCCGATGCGCAGGCCGGAATGGGCGGGCTCTACGGCATCAAAATTAACTGGCGCCGTACCAGCCTGGGCCTGGGCGCCGCTTACGTAGCCACCTTCCCGCACGACGAAACCGAAACCTATTCCTACTATAACGGCACGCAGTACGTGACCACGACGCAGACGACCCGTCGGGGCGGTGATTTTGTGTCGACTTACATCATTCCGGTGTACTACGACTTTTCGTTCCGCTTCGGCAAGGGCGTGAAATAAGTTACTGGAATCACATAGCATCAAAAAAGCCGCTGGTAGCTCACCAGCGGCTTTTTTGATGGAAAAATGGGCTGTTGGTTAAGCCGCCTTCTCTTCCTTCACGGCCAACTGCCCGCAGGCGGCGTCGATGTCCTTGCCGCGCGAGCGGCGGATGTTGGTTTGCACGCCCCGGTCGGCCAGGAATTTGTGGAAGGCGGTGATTTTGTCGGCGTCGGCGTTCTGGTAATCGGCGTTTTCGATGGGGTTGTACTCAATCAGGTTCACCTTGCAGGGCAGCCACTTGGCAATCTTGAGCAGCTCGGCGGCATCGTCCAGCCCGTCGTTGAAGCCGTCGAACACGATGTACTCGTAGGTGACTTTGCGGCCGGTTTGTTGGTGGTAATACTGCAACGCTTCCTTGAGCGCGGCCAGCGAATTGGCCTCGTTGATGGGCATGATTTCGTTGCGCTTGGCATCGGTGGGCGCGTGCAGCGAAAGAGCCAAATTAGCCTTCACGTCATCATCGGCCAGCTTTTTAATCATTTTGGCAATGCCCGCCGTGCTGATGGTGATGCGGCGCGGGGCCATGTTCAGTCCATCGGCCGCGGTGATGCGGCGCACGCTTTCCACCACGTTGGCGTAGTTGAGCAGCGGTTCGCCCATGCCCATGTACACGATGTTGGTGAGTGGCGTGCCGTACTGACTTTCGCACTGCTCCCGGATGCGTACCACCTGGTCGTAAATCTCGGCCGCGTCGAGGTTACGCTTGCGGTCCATGTAGCCGGTGGCGCAAAACTTGCACGTGAGCGAACAGCCCACCTGCGAGCTGATGCAGGCCGTCATGCGCGTGTCGTGCGGGATGAGCACGCCTTCCACAATGTTGCCATCGTAGAGCTTGAAGGCCGATTTGATGGTACCGTCGTTGCTGAGCTGCTTGTTCTGCACCGTCACGCCGTTTATCACGAAGTGCTTATCGAGCAGCTCCCGCGTCGCCAGCGCGATGTTGTTCATTTCCTCAAACGTGGCGGCGGTATTCTTCCACAGCCACTCCGTCACCTGCTTGGCGCGGAACGGCTTCTCGCCGTGCTCCACCATAAAAGCCTTCAGGTCTTCGGGCGAAGTTTTACGGATGTCACGCTTTTTAACAGTGGGGGCGAGGGGCAGTTCTAACAGCATAGTGCAAAGATACAAGCCGACAGGGCGTTGGGTTCCCGGCGGGGGTGGCTTGGCCTGAACGATGTAGTAGTCAGAACTCCGGTAACTAAACCTGTTACTCCTTTATTGTTTCACATAGAATGATATAGGAACGGTCATGTTAATTGGGACGGCCTTTCCGTTTTCCCTACCTGGATTGAGGCGCGGCAATCGAGTTACCGCTTGCACTGCGGCCGCATCGTAATCAGTCCTCAGGCTTTTGAAAACTTTAACACCTGCTACCGCCCCACTGGCAAGCACTGTGAAGTTTACAAATACTTTGCCATTGAGAGGTTTACGCAAGGCTTGACTAGGGTATATAATCTTCTGTCGTATTGCGTCGACAATGCCCTGCATGCCACCGCCGCTCGGTAGTTCTGGCATTGTCCCAATGGGGGCATAGCAAATGAATTGTTTAGGTGACTTGGAAGCTTGAGCGGCTACAGACGTTGTGGCCGTAAGCAGAAGAAGGCTTGCTTGAGCTAGCCCTTTACCATATCGAAGCAAGCTGGTCATGGACTTTGATGGTTATAAAGTGACTGGCGATGCAGATGATGAGAAGCAATTTACTCAGCGTAACCGCGCCGCCAGCCCCTCGGGCAGCAGGCGCAGCTTGCGCACGTTGTAGTCGAAGCAGAGCATGCCGGTTTTGGCGCGGGCTATTTCCTTGCCGGCCTGGTTGTGCACGTGGTACACCACATCGAACCCGTACTTGCTGAGGTCGTTGGCCGCCATTTGCACGCGCAGCACGTCGCCATAAAACGCCTCGCCCTTGTACTCAATGGCCACATCCACCAGAATGAGGCCGAGCTTGCTCACCGGGTCATAGTCGCTTTCCATGCCGATGGTGCGCAGAAACTGCACCCGCGCCTCGTGCAGCAAGCTCAGCAGGGCATCGTTGCCGAGGTGCCCGCCATAGTTGAGGTCGGTGATGCGGACTGGGATTTCAGCGGCGAAGGGAAAGGTATCGGGCAGGGCTACTTTTACGCGGGCCATAATATCAGTGGGCAATTAGCAATGAGCAGTGAGCAACCATTGGAAGGGTCAAAGGTAGAAGTGCGGCGCACGGCCGACGGCTCGCCTACGCTTTACGTGCCCGCGCTCGATGAGCATTACCATTCGCAGCACGGGGCGCGGCAGGAGTCGGCGCACATTTTTATTGAGGCGGGGCTGCGGCCGTTGCTGGCCGCCGGACTAGGGCAATATCCTAACGGGCCGCTGAGTATTCTGGAGGTAGGCTTAGAGCCTATCCGGAAAATAAGGAAGTTGTAGCCGAGCGCGAGAATTTTGGGGTTACCACACCTAACAAATTTCCCGTTGCGCCCGACTACAACCGAATACGAAGCTACCATACACGCCGATTTTTTGCCTTCTCCCGCACTCTGGGCCGCCGCTGAACCGCTGCTGCCGGAGCCGGCCAGCGGCCCTGGTAAGCGCGGCCGGCCGGCCGCCTGTAACCGCCAAATGTTTTTTGCCATCTACTATATTTTGGTTACGGGGATGCAGTGGAAGGCCTTGCCGCGGTGCTTGGGGGCAACCTCCACGGTCCATG
>NZ_JNLX01000146.1 GCF_000715495.1 Hymenobacter sp. IS2118
CCGGCCATGCCCCCGCCCGCGCCGCGCCGCGCCGCGCCCGCACCACGCCAGCTGGATGCCGTGCCCGTAGCCCCGCCCGATACTACCCGGCGGGCCACCGTTGCCACACCGCTGCCCGGCCCGATGGCCGCGCCCGCGCCCGTGTATGCCCCCACGCCGGCCGGCCAGCTGCCGGGCACCAACAACCGGCCCACCCGCTTCCAGGTAGGCCTGAAAAATGGCATGGTCTACAATGCCTTCGACGTGGAGACCAAGACGCCTCTGTTTGGCCGCTCCTATCTGCTGCTGGATGGGCAACGCCGGTTCGACCTCGCCGAAGTAGGTTTTTACGAGGACGAAACCGGTCACTACGTACGTACCAACCTGCCCGGCGCGAGCCGGGAAACCACATTGCGGCGCGAAAAAACCGGGCGCATCAGCCTTTATTCTATCACCACGGCACAGTATAATTCCGGCCCCGGCGGGTTTGGCTACCCCGGCGGGGGGTATGGTATGGGGGGCTACGGCATGGGCGGTTTTGGCCGCTCCTACGGCGGCTATCGCACGGTTAAAACCGAGTATTTCTCCAAGGACAACGGCCCCGTTCAAAACCTGAGCAACCGCAACCTGATGCTCGCCACCAGCGACAATGCCGGCGCCCAACAGCTACTCGCCGACTCGCGGCGCTACCAGCGCGCCACCGTGGTCAGCTACGTGCTGGGCGGCGGCCTGCTAGCGGCGGGCATGCTGCAAACCCTGCGCCCCACCGACAGTGGCCGGGCCATCTCGCCGCTGATTTACGTGGCAATCCCGGTGCTCATTGTTCCCGTGGTGCTGCAAAGCAAGCAGGCCAAAAACCAGCGCCAGGCCATCACGCTCTACAACGCGGCCCGCTGAGGCATTGTCAGTTGTCAGTTGGTTGACCTGACAACTGACAACTGACAACTAAAATATTCTGCAACCCCAGGGCCGACCGGGTGCGTAGGCCGGGCATGAAGTCTACTGCCGCAACTACATCTCCTGAAGCCCTGACGGCTGACTTTGCCCCCCGGCAAGCCAAAGCCCTGCGGGTGCACGAGCAGCTGTGTGCCGAATACGGGGCACCGTTTCGCTTTTTCAGCACCAAAGACCCGTTGAGCGAGCTGGTGAGTGCCCTGCTTTCGCACCGCACCAAAAACGCCGAGTCGCACCGGGCCTACCAGGAGCTGCGGGCCACTTTTCCGCGCTGGGAAGACGTGCGCGACGCGCCCACCGAAGCCGTGCAGCAGGCCATCCGCGCCTGCACTTGGCCCGAGCAGAAGGCGCCCCGCATTCAGGCCGTGCTGCGCGAAATCAGTGCGCGCTGCGGTACCGATGCGCCGTGCGCCCTGGATTTTTTGGCCGAGATGCCCGTTGCTGAAGCCCGCGCCTGGTTGGAAAGCATCAGTGGCGTGGGGCCAAAAACCAGCGCGGCCACGCTCCTATTCAGCACCTTACGCATTCCGGCCATGCCCGTCGATAGCCACCACCACCGCGTGGCCCAGCGCCTGGCCCTGATTGGGCCGAAGGTGGGCGAGGGCCCGGCCCACAAGCTGCTCGAAGCCCTGCTCCCACCCGGCTGGGATGCCCAGCAGGTGTACGACCACCACGAAGCCTTCATGTTTCACGGGCAGAAATGCTGCTATTTCAGCACGCCCGCCTGCTCCCGTTGCGTAGTGCTGCGCGAGTGCCCGTTCGGGCAGGCGCGGGTAGCTCCTTCCCCAATTTCCCCCGCCTAAGCCTCATGTTCACCCTTCACCTGCGGGCCAAGCCGGGGGCCAAAACCACGGCCCTGCAAGTGGCCGCCGATGGCACTGTTACGGTTCGGCTGAAGGCCCCGGCCCAGGATGGCAAGGCCAACGCCTGCCTGCTGGCCTATCTGGCCGAGGTATTTGGCGTGAGCAAAAGCAGCGTGGAATTGGTAAGCGGGCACACCGCGCCGTTCAAAAAAGTTTGCATCGTGGGCGTAGACGAGGCGGCGGGCCGCGCGATGCTGGCGCAGCGACAAGCCGCTCCGGAGTAAGGATTAGCGGCTTCCAAAAATCATACTCCGGGCGTCAGACCAGCGAATACAACACCGCTTCGGTCAGCTCGCACTGCCGGTGGTGCGAGTAGGTAGCAAGCGCGGTCTCCCTTGCCTGCCGGCCCAACTCTATTGCCAAGTCGGAATTATGCAACAGCCGTTCAATAGCAGCCCGGAAAGCGGCTTCGTCACCGAAGGGAAAAAGTAGGCCGGTGCGGCCGTCAGCCACTATTTCGAGGGTACCGCCGGTGGCAGAGGCCACTACGGGTAGACCCGTCGCCATCGCCTCGATGGTAACCATGCCGTAGGTTTCGTTGGTGGACGCGGTGAGGGAAATGTCGAGGGCGCGGTAGGCAATTTCGGGCTGGGGCGTGAAGCCGCGCACGTGCACCGCTTTGGCTAGCCCGAGCGCCTGCACCCGGCCCAGCACGTTATCGCGGTAGGCGTTGCCTTCGTTGCGGGTCGATTCGCCCACGAACAACAGGTGCAGCTGTGGGTAGTCGCGGCGTAGCTTGGCCAGAGCCTCCACCACAAAGGCCTGGCCTTTCCCCTCATCAAAGCGGCCAATCAGGCCCATAAGTACAGCATCGGATGGCAGAACCAGGTCCAGCTGGGCGCGGGCCTGAGCGGGCGTCAGGGCGGGGTGCGCGAATTTTTCGAGCTCAATGCCCAAGGGTACTACATGCAGGCGTTGGGCCGGCAGCCGGGTTTTCGCCCGCACTTCGCGCGCTAGCTGCGGCAAGGGCGTTAGCCAGGCATCGAGGGCGCGGTAACGCAGCGTGTGAATTAGGCCGCGCTTGGCCAAGCCCAGCTGCATGTGCTGCTGGTAGACCAGCTTGAGGCCCGGCAGCCGGAATGTTTTGCACAGCACGGCCAGGCCCAGGTCGCCGTTGCGGGTGACGATAAGTACTTTGGTTTCAAAAGCCCGCAGCATGCTGGCCAGGCGCCCGGCGGCCAGTAGGTCGGCCGCTCGCCAGGGGTTGCGCAGCTCTACCACGGGCAGCTGCGCATCGTGGGCCCGCATGGCAATGGGCGACTGGGGCAAGGTGATGAGCTGCACCGGCCAGCCTCGCTCCTGCATCCAGCCCGCGAAGCGCACGGTGTTCAGCTCCAGCCCGCCCCAGCTCCCAGACAAACACAGCAGGGAGATGGGAAACGTTGCCCGCGCTACCGCGCCGCCCCGATTTTCAGAAGCGGGCGCATTCATAGCAGAAGGAAATCAGCGGACAAAAACCGAAGCATGCCAGTGGCCAGCACGCCAAACCCGACGCGGGCCCAGCGTCGGCAAAGGTATTGCGCGGCCCGGCGCCGGGCTTAGCTGGCGGCGCGGCCGGCCACGTTGTCCAGGTACTTCTGGGCGCTGCCGGTGTTAAGAAGCAGCACGCTTTCGTCGGGGTGCAGCCAGCCGGTGGCCAGCAGGTGGCGGGCGGCCATCCAGACGGCGCCGCCTTCAGGAGCCACGAACAGCCCTTCGTCCTTGCCGAGGTCACGCATGCCGGCCAGCATGTCTTCGTCGCTCACGCCCACCACGGTGCCTTTGGACTCGCGGAGCACGCGCAGCATCATGCTTTCGCCCAGCGGGTGGGGCACGGCCAGGCCGTTGGCCAGCGTGGCGCGGCCGTGGTAGCTGTGGCAGTTGGGCTGGCGACCCTCGTAGGTTTCGAGCAGGGGGCAGCAGTTTTCGGCCTGCACGGCAACCATGCGGGGCAATTTCACCTCGGGTGCCAGCCAGCCCAGCTGCTTCATTTCCTGAAAAGCTTTCCAGATGCCGATGAGGCCGGTGCCGCCGCCGGCGGGGTACAGTAGCACGTCGGGCAGCGTCCAGTTCAGCTGTTCGGCAATTTCGTAGCCCATCGTTTTCTTGCCTTCGAGGCGGTAGGGCTCTTTCAGGGTGGAGATGTCGAGCAGGGCGCCGTTGGCGTTGCGCTGGCGCACGCGCGCCCCGCAGTCGCTGATGAGGCCGTCCACCAGCTCCACTTCGGCGCCGTACCAGTAGCATTCCTCCTTGAAGGCCTGCGGGGTGTGGCGCGGCATCACCACCACGGCCCGCAGGCCGGCGCGGGCGCAGTAGGCGGCCATGGCCACGCCAGCGTTGCCAGCCGTGGGAATAATGCAGCCGTCCACGCCCAGCTCTTTGGCCTTGGAAATGGCCATACCAAGGCCGCGCGCCTTAAACGAACCGGTGGGATTTTGGCCTTCGTCCTTCAGCAGAAGGGAGGACAGCTCGTGGCGCGCGGCCAGGCGCGGCAGGCGTAGCATGGGAGTCATGCCTTCGCCCAGGGTTACTTTATTTTTCTCGTGCAGCAGCGGCAGCAACGCCCCGTAGCGCCACATCGACGAATCGGTCTGGTCGATGATGTCGCGGCTGAGGGTGGTATCGTGCAGGTCGTAATCAGCCACCAGCGGCAGGCTGCAGCAAGCAGAAACGCGCTGCAATTCAAAAGCGGAATGGGACGTACCGCAGGCCGAGCAATGCAGGGTGGCGAGGCGGGAAATGGATTCGGAGGCGACGAGGTTCATGGGGCAAAGTACGGGAGCGTCTCAGCCGCGGTATGCCTGTTTGGGATGGGATTTTGGAATAGCCTATGCCTTTCCGGAATAGTAGCGCTTGGTAAAAAGCAGGAAGTCCCGGTAGGGCGCGTTGTTTTCGGTTCCCTTGCGCTGAATGAAATTGAACTCGCGCTTGAGCGGAAAGTTATTGATTTTCACCTCCGAAAGTTCACCCGAAGCTAGCTCCTTCACCACGGCCTGACGGGGCAGGAAGGCCAGGCAGCTGTCGACACGCACAAAGTTTTTGAGGGCTTCGGTGCCGCCCAGGCGGACGCGCACGGGCAGGGCCGCCAGCTTGATGCGGTGCCGGGCCAGGGCTTCTTCGAGCACGGCCAGGGTGCCGGAGCCGGCCTCGCGCAGGGCCAGCGGCGTGCTGAGCAGGTCGGGCACTTCGAGGGTGCGGCGTTCGAGCGGGTTGCCGGCGGCGCACACGGCCACCACGTCGTCGGTGAGCAGGGGCGTGTAAGTCACGTTGCTCACTTTGTGGATGCCTTCGATGATGCCCAGCTCGATTTCGTGGTCGAGCAATGCCCGCAGGATGTTATCAGAATTGCGGTTTTTGAGGCTGAGCTGGCGGTTGGGGTGCCGGCGCAGGTAGGCCGACACCACGGGCGGCAGCACGTAGAGCGAAATGGTGGTGCTGGCCCCGATGAGCAGGTTCAGGCTCGGCGCGAAGTCCGTACTCAGCGCGCTCATTTCCTGGTGCAGCTCGTGTTGCAGCTGCTTGGCCTGCAGCAGCTTCTGGTAGAGCTTGAGGCCGGCCGGCGTGAGCTGCACGCTGCTGCCCAGACGCTCGAACAGGCCGGTTTTGTAGTGCTGCTCCAGCGCCTTCACCTGCTTGCTCACCGCCGACTGGCTGATGAACAGGGCCTGGCTGGCCTTGGTGAAGCTCAGCCGCTGAGCGACTTCCAAGAAAACTTCGTGCGGATGGGAAAGCATGGGGGAAGGTAGCTGCTTGCTGGCGCTTGTGTAGCGTGATGGACAGAGGCGATGGGCACAAATGCAGCTACTGCCAGCCTTTCTCCCCGCCGCCGCCGCAATGCTGCCAGCAAGAGCCCTACGTGATAGCCGTCGCCCAAACCGTGGTGCAGGTGCGCCGACACCGGCATTTGCAGGAAAATAGCCTGGTAGTTAGGCGCCGCATCCTATTTTCGCCTACCTTCCCCCACTCTTTCATGCACCGGTACTTTTTGGTAACCGCCTTTCCCGCAGCGGTCGCCGGGGGAAAGTTGATGAGTTCTGCCTCGCCGCCCAGGCACCCCATCCCCATCCCCTAGTTCCCCTTCCCCTCTGGGGGAAGAGGAACTAGGTTTTAGCTCTAAAATACTGTGAAACAGTAGAAAAAAACAGACTAAATCTAGTAGCTAGTTCCCCTTCTCCCGGAGGATTCCGCGCATCAAGCGGCGAGGGGTTAGGGGATGGGGTGCACGGGCGGCGAGCTAAAACGCATCAACGCTGCCTCGACGACCGCTGCGGGAAACAATCGTCCCTCTTTCATTCACCTTTCTGCGCCATGCTTTTCCGCCTCCGTTTCCTGCCGCTGCTTTTTCTGCTGCTGGCCACCGCTTCGTGCTCCAAAAAAACCGCCGAGGAGCAGGCCGCTACCGAGCAGACCGACGGTGAGGAAATCGACCCGTACTCCAACCTCGTCTTCACCTTTGATGAAGCCGTGGCGACCGATGACCAGCTCAACCGCTGGGACACCACGCAGTACGTGGCGTTTTCGCCGGCCGTGCGCGGCAAATTCAAGTGGACCGGCGACCGGGAGCTGACCTTTTCACCCGCCGAGCCCTTCCGCCCCAGCACCGTGTTTGACGCCGCACTGCGCCCCGAAAACATGCCCAGCGGCAAGCAGGAGCTGGTTTTGAACCGCAAGCGCTTCCACACGCCCTACCTGGGCATGGCCGCGCCGCAGGTGTTCTACGGCCGCTCGACCAAGGCCACGGGCACGGTCGAGCTACGCGCCAACCTCGTGTTCAACTACCCCGTGCGGCCGGTGGATTTGCGGCCCCTGCTGCGTGTGACCCAGAACGGCAAGCCCGTGGCCGTGCAGCTTATTTCGGCCGAGCCTGACAAAATTCTGGGCATCAGCTTCGCGCAGGACGTGAAGCCCGGCGCGGCCCTGACCCTGGAAATCGCGCCCGGCCTGGTGCCCGCCGTGGGCGGCAAAGCCACTGAAAAGCCCCTCACCGCGCAGCTGGAAGTTCCCGAGCCGCAGGTGCTGGAAGTACGCGAGCTAGTGGGCACGCTCGTGAACGGCGAGGCCGTAGTTACGGTGCTCACCAACCAACCGGTAGCGGTGGCCGACATTCAAACCGCGCTGCAGGTGTCGCCGAGCGCGCCTTTTGCCGTGGAGGCCCTGGAAAGTGGCTTCGCGCTGAAAGGCAATTTCGTGGTGGGCAAAACCTACCAGGTGACGCTGGCGGCCGGTACGCGCGGGCTGCTGGGCGGCCTGCTCAATACTGCTTACAGCCAGTCGGTTTCCTTCGCCGCCGAGCGGCCGAACATCAGCTTTGCCAGCGGCGAGAAGGCCATGTACCTCGACGCGCTGGGCACCCGCAACCTGGGCCTGCGCATCAATCAGGTGCAAAAGGTGAAGGTGACCATTGCCAAAGTCTACGCCAACAACATTCAGCAGCTGCTGCGCGGCGATGCCGACTACGGCTACCCCGACTACGACGAGGACAGCGGCGAAAGCAACCGCGACGAGGACGGCGAGTACATCGACCGCAGCTTCCGCTACTACGACACCGAGAACATCGGCAACATCATTTCCGAGCGTACCATTTCCGTTTCGGGGCTGCCCAAATCCGGCGGGCTGCGCCTGCTGAATCTGGACCTGAAAACCCTGGAATTCCAGGGCGCCATGAAGGGGCTGTACGTGGTGCGCGTGCAGGACACCGAGCGCCAGTGGCTGCAAGTGAGCAAGCTGGTGGCCGTAACCGACGTGGGCCTGATTGTGAAGCAGGGCGCCACCGGCGGCACGCTGGTATTTGCCAACTCTATTCGCACGGCCCAGCCGCTGAGCGGCGTGACGGTGAGCCTGGTGAGCAGCAATAACCAGGTAATCGGCACCTTAACTACGGATGCTTCCGGCGTGGCTGCGTTCGACTCGGCGGCCAGCATGAAACGCTTCCGGCTGGGCATGGTAACGGCCGTGAAAGACGACGACTTCACCTTCCTGGGCATGGGCAAAAGCCAGGTCGAAACCTCGCGCTTTGAGGTGGGCGGCCTCACCAGCAACGCGGCCCGCTACCAGGCGTTTCTGTACGGCGACCGCAACCTCTACCGGCCCGGCGACACCGTGCGCACCAACACCGTGGTACGCACCGAGGACTGGCAGACGCCCCCCGCCAACCTGCCCGTGAAAATCCGCCTGCTGCTGCCCACCGGCAAGGAATACAGCAGCCTGCGCCAAAAGCTGAGCGCGGCCGGCTCCTTCGAAAGCCGCTTTATTCTGCCGCCGGCCATCATGACGGGCCGCTACACGATGGAGGTGCTGACCGGCAACGACGTGCTGCTGACCTCGCGCCAAATCAGCGTGGAGGAGTTTATCCCGGACCGGATGAAGGTGACGGTGAGCGCCGCGCCCGCCGTGCTCCGGCCCAGCCAGACCGTGACGGCCACCATCAACGCCCAAAACCTGTTTGGCCCGCCCGCAGCCGACCGCAAGTACGAGGTGGAGTTTTCGCTGAAGGAAAAAACCTTCGCCCCCAAAGGCTTCCCCGGCTACTCGTTCAATATTAACAGCGGCGACCGGCGCCGCAACTCCTCGCGCAACAGCGAGTCGGCGCCCGTTTCGCGCTTCGAAAAAACCACCCGCCAGGGCGTGACCGATGCCGCCGGCCAGGCCACCGCCACCTACGACGTGCCCGAAGTACGCGACCTCGGCACGCTCGAAGGCGTGGCCTTCGCCACGGTGTTCGACGAAACCGGCCGGCCCGTGAACCGTCTCGCCACCTTCGACGTGCAAACCCAGGCCACTATGTTCGGCATCGAAAACATCTCCGAATTGCTGAGCACGCGCCAGGCCGCTACGGTGCGTCTGGCGGCCCTCACGCCGCAGGGCAAAGCCACGTCGGCCCAGGCGCAGGTGAAACTGGTGCGCCTGATTTGGGAAACCGTGCTGGAGCGGCAGGGCGGCCGCTACGTCTACAATTCGCAGCAGCGCGAGCAAACCATCAGTACGCGCACGCAGGCCGTGGGCAACGGCACGCCGTTCACCTTCACGCCCGTAAGCTCGGGCGAGTACGAGGTCCGCATCAGCCGGCCGGGCGCCGTGAGCTACGTGGCGCAGCGCTTCTACGCCTATGGCTACGGCGATACCCAGGCCAATGCCTTCGAGGTGAACAACGAGGGTGAGGTAACGATTGAGGCCGACAAGGCCAGGTACGAGCCCGGCGAAACCGCCACCCTGCTCCTGAAAACGCCCTTCGCCGGCCGCGTGCTCGTGACCGTGGAGCGCGGCAGCGTACTCAGCCACTTCTACGTGAACACCGACCAGAAATCGGCGCAGGTGAAGGTGCCCATCACGGCCGAGCACGTGCCCAACGTGTACGTAACGGCCACGGCCATTCGCGCCATTTCCGACAACCGCCTGCCGCTGACGGTGGCCCGCGGCTTCGTGCCGCTCACGGTGGAAAAGCCGGGCGCCCGCCTCGCCGTGGCCATTGCCGCGCCCGCCACCAGCCGCTCGCAGACGTTCCAGACCGTGGAAATCACGACCGCGCCCCTGGCCCAGGTCACGCTGGCCGTGGTGGATGAAGGCATCCTGCAAATCAAAAACTACGTCACGCCCGACCCCTACGGCTACTTCTACCAGAAGCGCGCCCTCGAAGTATCGGCCTTTGATATGTACCCCTTCCTGCTGCCCGAGCTGGGCACCAGCAGTAGCGGCGGTGACGCTTCCGACCTGGCCCGCCGCACCAACCCCGTCCCCAACCGCCGCGTGAAACTGGTATCGAAATGGAGCGGCGTGCTCACCGCCGACGGTGACGGCAAAGTGCGTTACAAGGTGCGCGTGCCGCAGTTTTCGGGCGCGTTACGCATCATGGCCGTGGCGTATAAGGACGATGCCTTCGGCTCGGCCGAGGCCACGATGAAGGTGGCCGACCCGGTGGTAATTTCGACGGCGCTGCCGCGGTTTATGAGTCCGGGGGATACGATTGATGTACCGGTGACGCTGACGAATACGACGAAGGGACGTTTCATTGTAAACGTCAGCCAGAAGCTCACTGGCCCACTAGTAGCTGCTGGCCCTGTAACCGTTGGCATTGAAGGCAGGCTGGAAGGACAAGTGAAGGATGTAGCTGCGAGTGAACTGCCAACTTCAGGCTACCTCACGGGTGACCGTAATCAAAGCAACGTATTTCTTGGACGGAACAAAGAGGTGCGGGTATTTTTTCGTATTTGCGCCCGGCAAAGTATAGGTAATTCATCGGTAAAAATCACCGTGAAAAGTGCTGACCCTGATATCAAGTCAAACGAAACATTTACTGAGACCATTGAAATCCCCGTGCGCCCCGCCGCCCCGCTCGAAAAGCGCACCGGCAGCGGCACGCTGGCCGGTGGCGCTACGCTGCCACTCAACCTGCAAACCGATTTCCTGCCCGCCTCGCTCACCAGCCGGCTGGTCATCAGCCGTTCGCCGCTCGCGGAGTTTAGCAAGGACCTGCGCTACCTGCTGCAATACCCCTACGGCTGCCTGGAGCAAACCGTGTCGGCCGCGTTCCCGCAGCTCTACTACGCCGATTTGGCCGCCGCCGTGCAGCAGAAAACCGGCGGTGCGGCCAAAAACCAGCGCTACAACCCCAACTACAACGTGCAGGAAGCCATCCGCAAGATTGAATCCCAGCAGCTCTACAACGGCAGCCTGAGCTACTGGCCCGGCGGCGACTACGACAACTGGTGGGCCACGGCCTACGCCGCCCACTTCCTGCAGGAAGCCCAGCGGGCCGGTTTCGCCGTGAACAAGTCCATCCTCGACAAAACCCTGCGCTACCTGCAATTTCGCCTCAAAAAGCGCGAAACCGAGGATTACCGCTACTTCGACGCCAACAACATTGCCCGCGAGAAAACCATAGCAAGCAAGGAAATTGCCTACTCGCTCTACGTGCTGGCCCTGGCCGGCCGCCAGGACGCCGTAGCCCTGAACTACTACAAAGCCAACCGCCAGCTGCTGGCTCAGGACTCCAAATACCTGCTGGCCTGCACCCAGGCCCTGCTCGGCAACCAGCGCCAGTTCCAAGCGCTGCTGCCCGCCCGGTTCGGCGGCGAAACGGCGGCCAAGCGGGCGCTGGACGGCTCGTTCTACTCCCCCATCCGCGACCAGGGCCTCGTGCTGAATGCCTTGTTCGACACCGACCCCAACAACCCGCAGGTGATGCAGCTGGCCCGGCAGCTCAGCCGGCTGATGCGTCAGGCCGGTTGGATGAGCACCCAGGAGCGCGCCTTCGCGCTGCTGGGCCTGGGCAAAATTGCCCGGCGCGACGCTCGCAGCACCGCCACCGCCACCGTTTCGGCGGGCGGGAAGGTACTAGGCAGCTTCACGGGTAAGGACCTCACCATTCCCAACGTGGCCAACCGGCCCCTGAGTTTGCGCACTGCGGGCAGCGGCAATCTCTACTATTTCTGGGAAACCGAAGGCATTTCGGCCAGCGGGCAGGTGAAGGAGGAAGACAGCTACCTGCGCGTACGCCGCCAGTTCCTGAACCGCGCCGGCCAGCCCCTGGGCACGCCCACCTTCCGCCAAAACGACCTGGTAGTGGTCAAAATCACCATTGAGGCCGGCGACGCGGCCGGCACCGTTAAGAACGTGGCCATCACCGACCTGCTGCCCGCCGGCCTGGAAATCGAAAACGCCCGCCTCGGCGCCGTCCGCGAGCTGGACTGGGCCAACGACGCCGCCACCCCCGATTACCTCGACGTGCGCGACGACCGCATCAACTTCTTCACCACTGCCACCACCACGCCCAAGTCGTTCTATTACTTGGCGCGGGCCGTGAGCAAAGGCACCTTCCGGCTGGGCCCGGTAAACGCCGATGCCATGTACAATGCCGAATACCACTCCTACAACGGCGCCGGTACGGTGCGGGTGAAGTAGGCCCCAGCCGGGCACGGCACTGGCCCCAGAGCGACTAATCTTCACTATGAAGAGAATTAAAAATGAAGAATTAAAAATTAAAAACTTGACCATCAGTTTTTTAATTTTTAATTCCTCATTTTTAATTCCTTCAAAAACTGTACACCAAGCTCGAAAACGCGCTACGCGCCACCGCTCCGGGCCTTGGCGTGCTCTCCCCACCAAAAACGGGCGTGCTGGCTGAATTAAGCCGCGGCAAAAGCAACCTATTGAAACTTCTGCGCCTCACTGGCGTTGTTAGGCTCCTGCTCAGAATTAAATCAGAATCGCGCAGGCTATCAAAAACCGGCCTCTGGAGCTGAATAAGCAGCTTGCAGTGGGAGGCCGTCTGAAATTATTATCCTGCCCGGCAGGCATTGCTATGGTTACCTCTACTCCCCTTTCTACTTTCCGGCTGGCGGCACGGCGCGCCCAATTTCTCATTCCCAATGCAGTGTCGCCGTGGGTGGCAGGCGAGTTGTTGAGCAGCGCGGCCGCATCAGCAGACTAATGGTGGCCCGCACGAAACCCCGCCCTTTACGCGGGCGAGCGCTGGCCTTCATGGCCGGACTCACGCTGCTGACCGGCTGCGACCTGATTGAGTTCAGCCCCAACCAAACGCACAGTCCGGCTGCGTACAGCGACCTGACGGCTAAGAACCTGGCGGCGCTGGCGGCCCGCCCGGTACCCGCCGCGGCCGGCGACACCCTGCGCATTGTGTTCACCGGCGACTCGCAACGGTTCTACGACGAGGCCGAAGCCCTGGTGCGTAGCGTGAACCAGCAGCGCGGCATTTCCATGGTGCTGGTGGCCGGCGACATTTCAGACTTCGGCCTGGGCCGGGAGCTGCGCTGGGTGCACGACAAGCTGAAGAACCTGCGCGTGCCCTACCTCACCGTGGTGGGCAACCACGACCTCGTGGCCAACGGCCGTAAAACCTATCAGGAAGTATTCGGGCCGCTGGATTACAGCTTCACCCACGCCCGCACGCGCTTCATCATGCTGAATACCAACAGCCGCGAATACCGCTTCGATGGCACGGTGCCCCGCATCGGCTGGCTGGAACAGCAGCTGGCCGATACGGCGGGCGTACGCCGGCAAATCGTCGTCACCCACGTACCGTCGATGAGTGTCGACTTCGACCCGCGCCTGGAGCAGCCCTACGTGCGAGCGCTGGAGCAAGCGCCCCGCGTGGCATTATCCCTCAGCGGGCACCAGCACAATTTCAGCATCGAGGAGCCGTATGGCAACGGCATCACGTTCATCAACTCCTACAGCTTTGAGCAGCGGCGCTACGTGGTGCTCACGCTTTGGGGTGATAAAGAATTTCGGTTAGAAACCGTCGTATTCTGATGAGTTTTCCTGCCCTCCTGCTCCTGCATTTGGCGGCCCCGGCCCCCAGTGCCCCGGTCCCGGCCGATACGGCTCGACCCGACCGGGCGCGGTGGTACGTGCCCACGCACCTGCTGGCCCACACGGCGGGCGGCCAGGGGCTGGCCGCCGTGGGCACGGGCTGGACGGTCAGCCGCGACCGGCTGGCGCTGGAAGTGCTGGCCGGTTACCTGCCCAAAAAGTTCAGCATCACCCCGGTGGGCGTGTTCACGGCCAAAGTCACGTATGCGCCCTGGCAGCTGGGGCTGGGCGGCACGCCGTGGCACGTGCGGCCCCTGGCGCTGGGCGGCTTCGTGAGCTACTCGGCCAGCCGGGGCATCAGCCTGAGCAGGGGCAGCAAGTACGAAGAAGGGTACTACTGGTGGTCGTCGCGCACGCGGGTGGGCGCCTTCGTGGGCGGGAGCGCCGGCCGCACTTTCGGGCTCACGAAGCGCGGCACTGCCCGCTCGGCCACGGCCTACTACGAATTGGGCACCAACGATTTGTACCTGGTGAGCTGGATGACCAACAAAGGCGGGCTCCCCCTACGCTCCATCCTCACGCTCGGCTTCGGGGTGCGCCTGCACATCTGGTAAGTTGTTAGTTGTTAGTCGAATAATCTACCCAGCAACTGACAACTAACCTCAAACCGTGCGGACGATGACGTAGAGCGAGGCCGTGGCAATGATGCCCCACAGCAGCACGCCCAACACAAACGGCCGGGCACCCACCGCCTTCAGCACCTGGCCCGACAGCCCGGCTCCGATGAAAAAGAGCGTGACCGTGAGGCCGATTTTGGCCAGGGCCACCAGTGCCGGCCCCAGGGGCCTCACGGCGGGCACAAACGTATTGAGCAGCATGGCGGCTACGAAGCCAAGAATGAAATAGGGGATTTTGATTTTCACGCCTTTCTGCTTGAAAATCAGAGCCGTGGCTACGGAAACCGGGATAATCCAGAGGGCTCGGGCCAGCTTCACGGTGGTGGCCACTTGCAGGGCCTGGTCGCCGTAGGCGGTGGCCGCCCCCACCACCGACGAGGTGTCGTGAATGGCAATGGCGCACCACAGGCCAAACTGGTTTTGGGTGAGGGCCAGGGCGTGGCCAATGGCCGGGAAGGCAAACAAGGCTACCGCATTGAGCACGAATACCGTGCCCAGCGCCACCGACATTTCTTCGTCTTTAGCACGCAGCACCGGGCCCACGGCCGCAATGGCGCTGCCTCCGCAAATAGCAGTGCCGCAAGAAATCAGGTGGGTTACCGCCCGGGAAATACCCAGCCAGCGCCCCGCGAAGTAGCCCAGAATCAGTATGCCAAAGATGGAAACGACCGTGAAAAGCACGCCCTCGCGGCCCGCCTGCACGGCCGCGTGGGCATTCATGCCGAAGCCCAGCCCCACCACCGAATACTGAAGCAGCTTGGCCGTGGCCTGCTTGGTTTGAGCAGCAAACGGATTGCCCAGCGTTTGGGCCAACCCCAGGCCGAGCGCCAGCGCGATGGGCGGCGACGCCCACGGCGTGAGGCAGCAAATAAGCAACAGCCCGAAAACCACCTGCCGCAATGTCACCGTCTGCCCAAATACCAATCGGGGCGAATGAAAATGCCGCCGGAATCCGGTGGGCTCCATGCGAGTCGGGGCGGCGGCGGCAGCTTCCCGCAAAGGCTTACCGGCCGCCGACGGTTGGTCGTCAGGAGCTAGGGGCTTGGGGGAATGGGGAACGAGCAGCGCCATTAAACAACCTTATACAAGGCTGCAAAATTAGGCTACTACGTGTTTTGAGAGTAATACAAAAATGTGATTCCTAATTACCTGTAGTTATGCAATTGCCTTTACCTGGCTTTGCGCGAAGCTCAGAAACCGCTGGGCCGGCCGGGTCAATGGCTGCCCCTGCACCCAAACCGACTCGAACTGCCGGGGCAGGTGCAGGCCTGCGATGGGCACGATTTCCAGCAGTTTGCCAGCCAGTTCCCGGTCCAGCGCCCGCCGTGATACCACGCCTAAAGCCCCCGGCGCAGCTTCGAGATACGCCTTGATGGCTTCGGTATTATCGAAATAAAAGGCCACTGGCAGGTTGCTAAGCTTGATTTTGAGGGCCCGCAAGGCAAACTCCAGCACCTCCAGCGTGCCCGAGCCCCGCTCACGCAACACCAGCGGATGGGCCAGCGCCGCAGCCAGCGGCAGCGGCAGGCGCGGTGGGCCAGCGGCCGTGGCCCCACGCACGGCCACCAGCTCGTCGTTCAGCAGCAGCTCGTAATGCAGGTCGCGGCTTTTCGAGCGGCCTTCCACGAAGCCTAAGTCCAGCTCGCCGCGCAGCAGGGCCTCGGCAATGTGTTCGGAATTGGCGTTGAGCAGGGTGAGCTGCACCTTGGGGTAGCGCGCCTGAAAAGCGGGCAGCAGGCCGGGCAGCACGTACTGGGCCAGCGTGGTGCTGGCACCCAACCGCAGGCGACCGGCGGCTTCCTCGGGGTCGCGCAGGGCGTGGAGCTGGTCCTCCAGCTGCTGGTGCGCGGCGGCCACAGTTTCGGCGTGGGCCAGCAGCAGCCGGCCCGCTTCGGTAAGGGCCACGCGGTTGCCGCGCCGCTCCAGCAGCCGCTGCTCGTAGTGCCGTTCCAGCTCGTGAATGTGCTTGGTAACGGCCGGCTGCGTGATAAACAGCGCCTGAGCGGCTTTGGTGAAGCTGAGGTGCTGTGCCACAGCCTGAAATACGCGAAGGCGAAAATCGGACATGGCGCTGTTCAGAGTAGGTTTTGAGCTGCAAGCAGCAAGCTTAGAAGCTGACTGCTTCATGGTTGACCATACGCCGCCCAGACGCCAACCTCACGGGACCACTTAATGATTGGGCAGGTGGCGGCTGAAGTGGTTTTCCAGGACTTCGTTGATTTTGGCCTCGGTGAGCGGCTTGTTCAGGAAACCGGCAATATTGAGCTTTTGCACCCGGTCCAGGTCCAGCGGATGCAGGGAAGTGGTGAGCATGACGATGATAATGGCGCTTTTTTGGGGCAAAGGCAATTCTTCGTAGGCTTCCAGAAAGGTGAACCCGTCCATCACGGGCATTTTCACATCCAGCAGAATCAGGGCCGGACATTCCTCGGTGGCTTCGCGGCAATGGATTTTGAGCAGGTCGAGCGCCTCCTGTCCGTTGAGGGCCACCAGCAGCGTATCGGTCACGGCCAGGCGCTTGAGCAGCAACTGGTTGAGGTAGTTGGTGGTCTGGTCGTCGTCGACCAGCAGGGCACAGGTGAGTTTTTGCATGAAACGTCAGGCTACCGATGCGCTTCCCGAAATCGGGAAAACAAGCAGGCGCGGATTATTGCGCAAAGTACACGCAAAACGTAGTGCCAATGCCGAGCCGGGAGCTTACTTCGATGCGCCCGCCCGCATTTTCGATCATCTTCTTCACCATGTAAAGCCCAATTCCTGAGCCTTCTACATGGTCGTGAAACCGCTGAAACATTCCGAACAGCTTTTGCTCGCTGGCTGGGTCGAGGCCCAGGCCGTTATCGGCCACTTCCAGCACCGCAAACCCCGGCTCCGTTCGGGCCCGCACCCGGATGTGCGGCACGCGGGCCGGGTCGCGGTATTTAAGG
The DNA here is from genome assembly GCF_000715495.1 of Hymenobacter sp. IS2118. GTDB lineage: Bacteria > Bacteroidota > Bacteroidia > Cytophagales > Hymenobacteraceae > Hymenobacter. Next base: position 16,648 of record NZ_JNLX01000146.1, read on the forward strand.
GCATTGCTGAGCAGGTTGAAGACCACCGAGCGCAGGTTCTTTTCCGAAAACAAAACGGTTGCCACCGCGCCCACCGCCACCTCCACCAACGCGCCCGACGCCTGAATGAGCGGCTCCAAATCGAGGCGCACGTCGCCAATAACGGCCGCCAGGTCCACCGGCTGCGTCGGAATGCCGTGCTCCTTCTGCAGCTTCGACACGTCGGTGAGCTGCTCAATGGTGCGCCGGAAACGGTTGATGGAGTCCTGCATCAGGTGCAGCAGGGGCTGCACGGGCTCGGTGCGCACGGTGGCCGGCGGCAGCTCCACCAGCAGCGCGTGCAGCAGCCCCTCAATGTTGCTAATGGGCGCTTTGAGGTCGTGCGAGGCCGTGTAAATGAAGTTGTCTAGGTCCACGTTCACGCGGGTGAGCTGCTCGTTGTTATCGCGCAGCTGGCGCTGGCCCAGGTCGATGCGCTCCAGGGCCTGCTTGTGCTCGTGAATATCGGTGTAGGTACCAATCCACTGCATAATCTCGCCCTGCTCATTGTGCGAAGCCTGCGCGCGGCCCAGCAGCCAGCGGTAGCCCCCGGCGGCGTTGCGAATGCGGCATTCCACCTCGTAGGGCTGCCCGGTTTGTAAGCTGTGCTGCCAGCGGGCCAGCGTGGCCCCGGCATCGTCGGGGTGCAGCCGCTCGCGCCAGGAGCGGCCAAACGCATTGTCCGGGCTTTGCTCCTGCCCGATGTAGTCGTACCAGCGCCGGTTGCGGTAGGTGTGCTCGCCCAGCGCGTTGGTGGTCCAGGCAATTTGGGAGATGCCCTCCAGCATGCGGCTGGCTTCGGCGGCGGCGCGCTCGCCCACCAGGCGGGCGGCTTCTTCGCGCTTCAGCTCTTCGTTCTTGCGGTCGAGCAAAGCGTTCTGCTCGGCCACCTGGGCACGAATGGCCGTGATTTCGCGCTGCGCCGACAGGTTGGTTACAATCACGGCCAGGACCGGGGTGTCGTTGAATTGCAGCACGTTCATCGAAACCGAGAACGGTACCAGCGCGCCGGTGCTGGTTTGCAACGGCAGCTCGCCCTTGCTCTTGCCCTCCCAGCCTTGTCGCACGAGGCCGGCCCAGTACTCTTTACTGGGCGTCGGCACAAAATCATCGAACCCGCTGCCCATTACCTCGGCCAGGGGCCGACCCAGCAGCTCGGCCAGGCCGGCGTTGCAGTACATCACGGTGGCGTCCTCGGCCAGCAACAGGGCGCCTTCGCTCATCTGCTCAATCAGGGTGCGGTAGCCCTGGTCGGGTACCAGCAGGGTGTAAATGCGCGGCCCTTCGGCACCTTGCACCGCCAGCGCGTCCACGGCCCCGGTGCGGATGGCGTCAATCAGCTCTTGCGCTTCCTCCAATTGGTAACGCAGCTCCTCGTTATCGCGGGCCAGGTCGAAACCGGCTGGTGGGGTTGTGCTCATAGCGGGCCGGCCGGTGGGGCTACGCCCAGCGCTTTCAGCACCCGCTCGCGGTTCGAGAAGTCGCCCACCAGGCGGCGTACCAGACCCGGCCGCCGCTTAATGAGCGTGGGCACACCAATCAAATCCATTTCCTGAGCCAGCTCGGGCTGCTGGTACACGTCCACAATCAGCAGCTCGTAGCGCCCTTTCAGGTGTTCCTCGCAAATGTCTTTGATGTTGCGCACGGCGCGCGTCGAATTGGGCGTCGCGCCCGTGATGTATAAATGAAGCAGGTATTCGGGGCCCGTGGGCTCCTCCGAAAATTCCGCCGGGTCCAGGAATGGGTTCATCGGTGGGCTTAGTTGCGGGTGAGGGGGCGCACATCCAGCCCCACCAGCACCCGCTCTTCATTCGAGAGGTCGCCGATAATTTTGCGGATGGGCTCGGGCACTTTGCGTACCAGGGTCGGAATAGCCAGAATCTGGTCACCTTCGGCCAGCTGGGGGTTCGCCAACAGGTCGATGACTTCAATCTTATAGCGGCCTTTGAGGTGCTGCTCGCAGTGCTTTTTCAGGTTGGCCAGGGCCGTCACGGATTTGGGCGTCTGGCCGGCTACGTACAGGCGCAGCTCCCAGGTTTCGTCGTCGTTTTCTTCAGCCATGGTGAGAGGGGAGCGAATGCCAGAGGCAACGCTACTATACGGGCTACTATACTTTTTCGTCGGGTGCGGGCGTATCGCGCCGGGGCGGGTTGGCCGCGCCTATGCGCAAGTTGCCGCTCGTAAGCGTTTCCTGGCGGTTTTGGGCTTCGGTATTGATTTGCCGCAGCTCCTCTTCCACCGATTCAAACTCGGTGCGCAGGTTGGCAATGTTGGCTTCGAGCACGCGGCGGCGGCGCTCCAGCTCCCGGTCGCGGCGGTCGGTTTCCTGCTGGGCAGCCAGGGTCTGGGCCTGCTCCTGCAGCTGCTGGGTGAGGCGGCTGGCCCCGGTCACAATTCCGATAGGTCCCACTACCACGTCGAGCAGCTTAATGCCGTGTTCGGTCACGACGAATTCGCGCACCTGGTTGGAGTGCGCCATGCCGCGCGACTTCAGAATGCTCAGGCCGCGGTTGCGCTCGCCAATCCCTTCCAGGTCGCGCACGCTAACCCAGGTATCCACCAGCGACGACACGCCTTCGTCGGTCATTTCATGCTGCCCGCGCCCGCTCACCAGCGCCGTAAACAGGGCCGTAATGCCGCTCACCTTCAAAAAGTCGATGAGCCGGGTGAGCATGCTGCGCACCTCGGCCGTATTGCCCACGGAAACGAGGTTGGTGATGGGGTCGATGACGATGGCATCGGGGCGGAACTCCTTCACCAGCCGGTGCAGCGTCACCAAGTGCTGCTCCAAACCGTTGATGGTGGGGCGCGACGCTTCGATGCGCAGCAGCCCCGAAGCCACGTGGCTGGCCAGGTCGATATTGACCGATTTCATGTTGCGCAACAGCTGCTGCGGCGCTTCCTCGAAGGCAAACAGCAGGCAACGCTGGCCTTGCTGGCAGACTTTTTCTGCGAAAGAGGCGGCCAGGGTAGTTTTGGCGGTGCCGGCCGTGCCGGTTATCAGCACGCTGCTGCCCTGGTAGAAGCCGCGTCGGCCAAACATCTCATCCAGCGCTGGCACGCCGGAAGACATGATGTTGTCCGAAACCGGATGGTCGAGCTGCAGCGAGGTCACGGGCAGCACCGAAATGCCGTCTTCCGTGATGAGGTAGGGGTATTCGTTGGTGCCGTGGGTGCTGCCGCGGTACTTCACGATGCGCAGGCGCCGGGTGGTAATCTGGTCAATCACCCGGTTGTCGAGCAGAATCACACAGTCCGACACGTACTCCTCCAGCCCCTGCCGGGTGAGGGTGCCGTCGCCGCGCTCGGCCGTAATGATGGTGGTCACGCCCTTGTCCTTCAGCCAGCGAAACAGGCGGCGGATTTCGGAGCGCAACACGCCTTGGTTGGGAAACCCCGAAAACAGGGCTTCAATGGTATCGAGCACCACCCGCTTGGCCCCTATGGAATCGATGGCGTGGCCCAGGCGGATGAACAAGCCTTCCAAATCGTACTCGCCGGTTTCTTCAATTTCAGACCGGTCGACGTGCACGTGGTCAACGCGCAGCATTTTTTGGGCCTGCAGGTCCGGCAAGTCGAAGCCCAGCGAGGCCACGTTGGCCGCCAGCTCCGACGCAGTTTCCTCGAAGGCCATAAGCACGCCCGGCTCGTTGTAATTCTGAATGCCGCGCACCAGAAATTCGATGCCCATCAGGGTTTTGCCGCAGCCGGCGCTGCCGCAAATCAGTGTGGGCCGGCCCTGCGGCAGTCCGCCTTCGGTAATTTCGTCGAGCCCTTCGATACCAGTGGGGGACTTGGGCAGCTTGGGCAACGCGGTGGCAACAGAAGGGCTATGCTCTTGCATGTAGAAGGGTTGGATTACGGCAAAGTTAAACGTGCAACCCGCACAATGGTTGAGGTTGAGGCCCGGCCAACTCGCACCCCATTAGCTTTTGGCACCGGCAATTTTGGTCGCCCTCAACCCTTTCCGATTGCAGCAGCCTACTTTCACCTTGGCCGTGACACTACTATGGCTCGCCGAGATTTTTAAGCCAATCACCGAAATAGCACTTGGTTTTCAACACTAGAATATTGATATTTGGAATATAATCAGTCCTCTGTCCGCGTTGCTCTAGCAGCCGATACTGCTTGCGGCAGGGGCCCATGCCTTTTCAATTCAGCTGACACCAGTTTTTCAATTCCCTTTGCTCGTGCCCTCTCCTACTGCTCCAAATGATTCGCGGGGTGTAATGCCCGGAACCGGACAGCAATTAGACGCTGTGGGTTTGGGCGTGCAGCCCACGCCGCAGTTTTTGGCTGAGACGGTAACAGGTTGTTCCGTAACCCCCGATGTGGTGGTGGCCTACCCAAGCCGCAACCCGCGCGGGCTGGAACGGGAAACCGGCGGCCAATTTACCCTGAGCCAGAACTACCCCAACCCGTACGTTGGGGAAACCACCGTACCGTTTGCCCTGGCCCACGGCGGCGACGTGAAGCTGGACCTCTTTGACGCGGCAGGACGCAAAATGGCGGGCATCGCCCGCAAAAGCATGGCGGCCGGCGCGCACACCATCGGCTTAAACCTGAGTGGCCTGGGCCTGCCCCCCGGCAACTACCTGTACCAGTTGCAGGTCACCAATAGTTACGGCGTGTACCGACAATCGAAGACGATGACCGCCGATTAGAGACAGTGGAAGTGTGAAGTGGAGTGGAGTGAAGAGTGAGGCTGACCGCTGCAACGGTCAGCCTCTTTTTTGTGCCTGGCTTTTTCCGGAAAGAACGACAAAGGCGCCCGGATAGGCCGTTGATTTTCTATTCCTTGCTCCCGGAATTTTTAGGTTAGGCAGCGCCGACCGTTCTTTGCTGTTCGGAGCCCGGCCGGGGTGCTTCTTTACCGATTCATTTTCCCTCTCACCGCGGCGCTGCCGCACAACCAGATATTATGGCTGACCACACCCTCACTGGCCTGCGCGCGGGCGTCCTGCACGGCGACGAAGTACAGCGCTTGTTTCAATTTGCCAAGGCCAACGCCTTTGCCCTGCCGGCCGTGAACGTGACGGGCACCAACACGGTGAACGCCGTGCTGGAAACCGCCAAGGCCGTGAACTCGCCGGTGATGATTCAGTTCTCGAACGGCGGCGCTCAGTTCTACGCCGGCAAGTCGGTGAGCAACGACGGGCAGCGCGCCAGCATTGCCGGCGCCATTTCGGGCGCCCACCACGTGCACCTGATGGCCGAGCTCTACGACGTGCCCGTGGTGCTGCACACCGACCACGCCGCCAAAAAGCTCCTGCCCTGGATTGACGGCCTGCTCGACGCCGGTGAGAAATACTACCAGACGCACGGCCAGCCACTATACAGCTCGCACATGCTCGACTTATCGGAAGAGCCGATTGAGGAGAACATCGAAATCTGCAAGCGCTATTTGGAGCGCATGGCCAAAATCGGTATGACGCTCGAAATTGAATTGGGCGTGACCGGCGGCGAAGAAGACGGCGTGGACAACACCGACGTGGATTCGAGCAAGCTCTACACCCAGCCTTCGGAAGTGGCTTATGCCTACAAGGAACTAAGCGAGGTGAGCCCACGCTTCACCATTGCGGCCGCGTTTGGCAACGTGCACGGCGTGTACAAGCCCGGCAACGTGAAGCTGGAGCCCAAAATTCTACATAACTCGCAGCTCTACGTGCAGGAGCATTTCGGAACCGGCCCCCAGCCCATCGACTTCGTGTTCCACGGCGGCTCGGGCTCCAGCCAGGAGGAAATCCGCGAGGCCCTGAGTTACGGCGCCATCAAAATGAACATCGATACCGACATGCAGTGGGCGCTATGGGAAGGCATCAAGGACTACTACGTGAAGAACGAGGCATTTTTGCAGGGCCAGATTGGCAATCCCGGCGGCGCCGACTCGCCCAACAAGAAGTACTACGACCCGCGCGTGTGGCTGCGCAAGGGCGAAGAAACCTTCGTCACGCGCCTCAAGCAAGCTTTTGAGGACCTGAACTGCATCAACCGCCGCAACTAGACACCGGCGCATAAAAAGGTTGTCATGCTGAGCTTGTCGAAGCATCTCGCTCGCCTCGTTGGGCCGGTTCGACGAAGCGAGCGAGATGCTTCGACAAGCTCAGCATGACCAATTATTAGGTGTGAATACTCAAAAAGCCCCGACTTGCGTTGCGAGTCGGGGCTTTTTACTGGCTGTAAGTCAAGAAATATCTTGGCTATTCTACTTTCCGATGGAGCCGATTTTGGGCTGGACCTGGATAATAAACCGCTTATTCAGGCCTTCCTGGGCGCCCACGTATCGGCCCACGCCCCGGAAGCCGCTACCCGCCGCCACCACTTCCAGGTTGCTGGGGAAGCGCAGGCCCGCCTGCTCCCAGAGCCGGATTACGGCCAGGGCGCGGTTGTAGCTGAGCTGGCGCACGGCCGGGCCGTCGAGGTTGCGCGGGTCGGTGGCGGGGTAGCGCAGGTCTTTGGCGGCCCGGCCTTCCACCACAATGAGGTACTGCACGTTGTCGTTGGTTTCCAGGGCCTTCATCTGGCTGAGCAGGAACCGGCCGGCTTTCACCAGCGGCGCCTGAGCATTGGCCGGCAGCGCGGCGCTCTGGGGCGCAAACGTGACCGGAAAATTCAGCTCGTAGCGCTTATAGTTCTGGTTGTACACGAAATAGTCGCTTTCCAACCGTTTCAGGGCCGCTTTTATCTCATCGAGCTTGCGCTTTTCCTGCAGCTGCACGTTGAGCTGCTTGTTGGCTACTTGCAGGCTCACCTCCTTATCCTTAAAGCGCTTGAAACTGAGCACGAACAGCACGAGCATGGTCAGGAACAAGGCCGTCATGAGGTCCACGTAGCTGGGCCAGAAGAAGTCCTTGCTCTCTTTCATATCAGATGTTCTTGCTGGTTAAATTATTAGAGCGTCATGCTGAGCGGGTGCAATTCAAATTGTCGCTAGGCCTCTCTTGCGGGATTGAAGGGTTCAATTTGCTGTCGCACCAGTTGCCATCGGTTACTCATGGCGCAGACGCGCAGGGTCAAGACGCGTTGGGCGCCGTTTTTGCCCCAGCGTTGGCCCGCCCGCTTCATGCGGCGTTGCATCACCGTGCGGTGGGCGGCCTCAATGGCACCCGAGCCAATCAACAAGCCGCGTTTGCGGTAGGCTTTGTAATCCATCCGGTCGCGGTTGGCTTCGAGGTAAGCACAGACCGATTCGCACAGGGCCGGGGCGATGGCGAGCTGCTTTAGATGGGCTAAGACATGGTCTAATTTACTGTCCAGCAGTAGCTTGCGTTGTTCTTTAAACCAGCCGGAAGCCGCTTTTCCGCTCCCCCAACACGCCTTGCCGGCCTGGCCAATGTGTTCCATGGCATGGTAGAAGTCCAAAATCAGCGTGGCCCGGGGACAGGTTTTTTCGATGAACTGGCGCAGCCAAATGGCCCCGTCGCTGATAAAAACCAGGTCGCGCCCCTGGTCTTTGTAGGGGGCGAGTTGCGCCGCAAATTTGTCCCCAAACGCGGCTGCCGTCCCCAGATGGCCCACAAAAATCGACGCGGCAATGTGCCCGCCGCGCTCCTCGACCACGCTCGTTTGCAAGGCCGTCGCGGCAAAAATGCGGCCCAACTTGGCTTCCTTGTACCCCTCGTCGGTGAGCAGCATCGCCCCGTCGGCCTGCGCATAGACGATGCCCGCTGGGGCGGCTTCA
>NZ_JNLX01000147.1 GCF_000715495.1 Hymenobacter sp. IS2118
CCGCGCGCTTCAACCCTACGCAGCCCATTCGCAGCGGCAACGACGCCCTGAACGGCTATTTTGAGTGGCTGGACCCGGCCGATGGCGCCACGCCGTATTCGCTGGCCGACCGCAACCCGGTGGCCCGCCTCAACGACAAGCGCGACCGCAGCACGGTGCTCCGCAGCATCGGCAACGTGCAGCTCGATTACTCGCTGCACTTCCTGCCCGACCTGCACGCCAACGTGAACCTGGGCTACGACATTTCGCGCAGCGCCGGCACGGTAGACATTCCGGCCTCGTCGTCGCTGGCCTACGTGGCCGACCCGTTGCTGCGGGGCGAAATGCGCCAGTACCAGCAAGAAAAAAACAACAAGCTGCTCGAAACCTACCTCAACTACACCAAGCAAATCGGCGACCACCGGATAGAGGCGCTGGCGGGCTACTCGTACCAGGACTTTTACACCTACAGCCCGTTCTACTTCACGCTCACGGCGGCGGGCACGCGGCGCGACCCTACGGCCCCGGCCGGCAACCCTTTCAAGACGCAGTACACGCTGCTCTCTTATTACGGGCGGGTGAATTACAACTTCAAGAGCAAATACCTGCTCACGGGTACGCTGCGGGCTGACGCTTCGTCGCGCTTCAGCCCCGAAACGCGCTGGGGCTACTTCCCGGCGGGCTCGGCGGCCTGGCGCATCAACCAGGAAGATTTTCTGGTCGATTCCAAAACCGTATCGGACCTGAAGCTGCGCGTGAGCTACGGCATCACGGGACAGCAGGACGTGGCGGGCGTGGCCGGCGACTACCCTTACCTGGGTGGCTACAAGCAGGAGGGCGGCTCGGTGCGGCAAATTCTCGGCAACGACACCATTTTCACGCTACGCCCCGCGCCCTACGACCGCAACCTGAAATGGGAGGAAACCACGACCTACGACGCGGGCGTCGATTTCGGCTTGTTCAGCAACCGCCTCACCGGCTCGGTGGACGTGTACCTGCGCAAAACCAACGACCTGCTGGCCGTGATTCCCATCAGCGTGGGCACCAACTTCAGCAACACGCTGCTCACCAACATCGGCAACCTGGAAAACCGGGGCGTGGAGCTGGCCCTGAACTACGACGTGCTGCGCGGCGAGCGCCTGAGCTGGTCGGTGAATTTCAACGCGACCATGAACCGCAGCAAAATCACGAAGCTGACCCAGGTGGAAGACCCCGCCTACCAAGGCACGCCCATCGGCAACGTGGGTAACTTCCAGTTTGTGCAGATAAATACCGTGGGGTACGCGCCCAACACCTTCTTCCTGTATAAGCAGAAGTACGACGACAACGGCCGGCCGGTGCAAGGCCCCACCAACAGCGCCAGCCCCCTGCAATATGAGGACCTGAACGGCGACGGCGAGATTAACGAGCGCGACCGGGTGCGCTCGGAGTCGCCCGCTCCGAAAGCCATTCTCGGCTTTAGCTCGAACCTGAGCTACGGCAAAGCCACGCTGGCCTTCACGCTGCGCTCCAACCTCGGCGGCTTCGTGTACAACAACGTGGACGCCGGCCAGGGCAACTACTACGGCCTGAACACCGGCCTGGGCTACTCGGCCAACGTGGTGCCCAACATCTACCTGAGCGGCTTCCGCGCCGGGCAGCCCTACAGCGACTTCTACCTGCAAAATGCCTCCTTCGCGCGCCTCCAGAACGTGACGCTGGGCTACGATTTCGGCAGCCTGGTGAAAGCCGGCTCCAACCTCCAGGTAACGCTGGCCGGCACCAACCTGCTGGTGCTCACCAAATACACCGGCCTCGACCCGGAGCGCGCCTTCGGCATCGACAGCAACTTTTACCCGCTGCCCCGCACCCTCACGCTGGGCGTCAACCTGGGCTTCTAGGTCAGTTGCTGGTTGTTAGTTGCCAGTTGTTAGATATTGATTGTCAGAATATTCAATCAATATAAGCTCAATGACTAACAACCGCTAACTAGCAACTGACAACTAAAAACCGACAACTAAAAACTAACCACTATCATGAAATCCCACCCCATCCTGCGCCGCACCGGCCTGGCCGTAGCCCTGGCAGCGGCCGCGCTCACGGGCGGCCTGGCCTCCTGCACCAAGGACCTCGACCGTCTGCCTTTCTACGACCTTAATACCGAGTCGGTGTACCGCGACCCGGCCAACCACATTCGGGTGCTGGCCAAGCTCTACGCCGGCTTCAACCTCTCGGGCGACCCCGGCCAGCCCGACGTGTTTGCCGGGCAGGGCAAGGACGAGGGCGAAACCTCCTACCTGCGGGCCTACTGGTACCTGCAGGAGCTGGTGAGCGACGAGGCCGTGGTGGCCTGGAACAGCGTGCCTTTGCAGGAGCTGAACCGCACCACCTGGTCGTCGAGCAACGACCTTATCAACAACAGCTACACCCGCATTTTTTACGAAATCACGCTCTGCAACGAGTTTATTCGCGAAACCAGCGACGACAAGCTCAGCACCCGCGGCATTACCGGCGTTGATGCTGAAAAAGCCCGCACCTTCCGGGCCGAGGCGCGGTTTCTGCGAGCCCTGGCCTACTACCACGCCCTCGACCTGTACGGCAATGTGCCCTTCGTGACCGAGGCCGACGAGCCCGGCAAGAACCTGCCCAGGCAAACCACCCGCGCGGCCCTCTTTGCCTACCTCGAAACCGAGCTAAAGAGCATGGAAGCCGGGCTGCTGCCGGCCCACTCGGCGCCCTACGGCCGCGCCGACCAGGGTGCCGCCTGGGCGCTGCTGGCTAAAATGTACCTCAATGCCGAGGTGTACACCGGCACGGCCCGCTACACCGACTGCCTCACCTACTGCAACAAGCTCACGGCCGGCAACTACGCGCTGGCCCCGCAATACCGGCTGCTGTTTCTGGCCGATAACAACGTGACGGCGGCCTCGGAAATCATCTTTCCCATCACCAGCGACGGGCGCGCTTCCCAGAGCTACGGCGGCACCACCTACCTCGTGCACGCCGCCATTGGCGGGCGCATGCTGGGCAGCGCCTTTGGCGTGAACAGCGGCTGGGCCGGCAACCGCACCCGCAAAAACCTGCCCCAGCTTTTCCCCGGCGTTCCGGGCCAGTTTGATACCCGCGCCATGTTCTTCACCAACGGTCAGAACCTGGAAATCAACGACCTGACCCTCTTTACCGATGGCTACGGCGTGACGAAGTGGCGGAATAAAACCTCCACCGGCGCCGACGGCTCGGACCCCGGCGGCACATTTGTGGACACGGATTTCCCGCTCTTCCGCCTCGGCGACGTGTACCTGATGTATGCCGAAGCCGTGCTGCGCGGCGGCACCGGCGGCAGCCCCGCACAGGCGCTAACCTACGTGAACGCCCTGCGCGACCGCGCCTACGGCAACACCGGCGGCGCCACGGCCGGCCGCATCACCGCCGCCGAGCTGACGACTGATTTCATGCTCGCCGAGCGCGGCCGGGAGCTGTACTGGGAAGGCTCGCGCCGCACCGACCTGGTGCGTTTTGGCAAGTTCACGAGTGGCAATTACGTGTGGCCCTGGAAAGGCGGCGTACGCGACGGCCAGGGCATCGACCCCAAATTCAACCTGTACCCGCTGCCTTCGGCTGACATCGTGGCCAACCCCACGCTGGTGCAAAACCCAGGCTACTAAGCGGTAGTGCAAAAGTAATCGCAGCAAAAAAGGGGTCATGCTGAGCTTGTCGAAGCATCTCTACCGCACCGTTGAAACCGTCCAATGTTGCGGTAGAGATGCTTCGGCTGCGCTCAGCATGACAACAGACAACTAGCAATCAGCAACTACCTCCCCCAAATAGCTACTTCCGGTTCAGGACTTAGGGCTGGCCCTCCACGGGTGGGAAACCGGGTGGGAACCTCGGATGGCACTGGTACTGCCAGCTTCTGGAGGCCCGCCAGTTCCTAAGTTCTGAACCGGAGAAGGCGGCTAAAATCAGCCGGCCAATCAATCAAAGTCTTCTTAATTTTTTTGATTTTCAACCACCTAATCAATGGCTATCAGCTCAAGGCTGACGGCTAATTCCGCACTCATCATCACCCTTTCACTTTTTTAAACCATGAAAAAAACCACTACCCTCGCCCTCGCTGCTGCCCTCACGGCGGCTACGCTCAGCGCTCAGGCGCAGATTACCCTGGACGGCGTTATTACGGCCGCCGAAATTGGCGCTACGCCGGGCAAGTACGCCTCGCTGGGCGCATTCACGACGCCACACGTGGGCGACAAGGGCTTTGGCTTTGCCGGTCTGCTGCGCCTATACGGCGCCAACAGCAGCGGCAAGCTCTATATCGGCCTAGCCGGCACCATCGAGAACGGGGGCAACAACTTCCAGCTTTACATGGATTTGCCCGGCAAAAGTGGGGTGCCCGTGGGCACGGGCCTGCCCGCCATCGCGGGCACCAGTACGGTATTTGGCACCTTTGAAAAGGGCGGCATCGGCGGCACTAAGCTGGAGTTGGAAGCCGATGCGGCCATTGCCACCACCGGCAACGGCGACGTGCAGGCCGCCATCTACACGGCCACGACGGGCGTGGCCAAGTCGCTCGGCGACGGCCTGAGCACCGCAATTACCAAAGACGGCGTGCCCAGCACCGTGGACGGCGCCCAGACCACCGGCGCCTACAGCCTGTTTGCGGGCACCCGCGTGGCCTACCTGGCTCCCACGGGCAACATCACCACTAACCCTGGCAACGATAATGGGGGCGGCGCCGGCTCCTACGCGCTGGAATACGAGTTTGACCGCGCCGCGCTGGGCCTGCCCTCGGGCGCATCCATCGTGCGCGTGTTCGCAGCATATGTGAGCGGCGACGCCTTCTGGTCGTCGGATGTGATTCCCGAAATTCCCGGCAACGGCAACAACAACCTAGAATTCAGCCCCGATTTCACGGCCTTAGCCGGCACCCAGGCCGCTACCGTGAACGTGACCGTGCTCAGCAACCGCAAAGCCGATGAGGCCGTGGTGGCCCTGAGCGTGTTCCCGAACCCCTCGCAGGGCGAATCCACGGTGGTTTACCAGGTGCAGGGTAGCGCCCAGAACGTGGTAGTGCGCGTCACTGATTTGGTGGGCCGCGAGGTGCGCACCTTCGTGGAGGCCCGGCAGCGGGTGGGCTTTCACGAGTTGAAGGTGGCCACCGGCGACCTGGCCGTGGGCGCCTACCTGGTGAAGGTGCAGGTGGGCGACAAAGTAGCTACCCGGCGCCTGGCGGTAACCCGTTAGAATAGTGAGCAGTGAGCAGTGAGCAATTAACTGTTAATTAGAATCCGATTTATCGCAATTATGAGAAACTACCTGCTGCTAATGCTGCTTACGGCCGGCCACCTGGTCCAGGCGCAGGCCGTCGGGCCGCTGACTGCCCGCCTGGACCAGGTGCGCCTGACGTTTGCCCTGGGAGCGGATGGGCGGCCCGGCTACGCCATTTCGTTCGGCACGAAGCCCGTGATTGCGCCCTCGCACCTGGGCCTTTCCTTTGCCGATGGCCAGGGTTTTGACGGGCCGCTGGTAGTGACGGGCAGCGAAACGAAGAACGTGGACGAAACCTGGCAGCCGGTCTGGGGCGAGGTGAAGAGCATTCGCAACCACTACCAGCAGCTTACGGTGCACCTGCGCCAGCCGGCGGCGCCCGGCCGCTTGCTCGACGTGGTGTTTCGGGTGTTTGCCGATGGCGTGGGCTTCCGCTACGAGCTTCCGGCGCAGCCCAACCTGGCCTATTTCACGGTGCAGGACGAGCACACCGAGTTCAACCTGCCCGCCAACCACAAAGCGTTCTGGATTCCGGGCGACTACGATTCCAACGAATATACCTACACCACCAGCCGCCTGAGCGCGGTGAACACCACGCCCATTGAGGCCATTCAGCAGAAGGCGGCGCCCCACCGGGTGCAAACCCCGCTCCTACTCAAGTCCGATGACGGGCTGTACGTCAACATTCACGAAGCCGCGCTGGTGAACTACCCGGCCCTGATGCTGAACGTAGACCCGCAAACCTTCTGCCTCAGCAGCCAGCTCGTGCCCGATGCCACGGGCGCCAAAGCCTACCTGCAGGCGCCGGAGCACACGCCCTGGCGCACCGTGGTAGTGGCCGACAACGCGCCCGCCCTGCTCACCAGCAAGCTGATTCTGAACCTCAACGAGCCCAGCAAGCTCTCCGAAACCAGCTGGATTCAGCCCCAGAAATTTGTGGGCGTGTGGTGGGAAATGCACGTGAACCGCGCCACCTGGAACTACGCCGACACCAGCAACATCAAGCTGGCCGGCACCAACTGGGCCGGCCTGAAAGCCAACGGCCGCCACGGCGCCAACACCGCCAACGTGAAGCGCTACATCGACTTTGCCGCGCAGCACCACATTCAGGGCGTGCTGGTGGAGGGCTGGAACGTGGGCTGGGAGGACTGGGCCAATAACTGGAAGGAGGAGGTGTTTGACTTCGTGACGCCGTATCCGGATTTCGACGTGAGCGAATTGCAGCGCTACGCCGCCGGCAAGGGCGTCAAGCTCATCATGCACCACGAAACCAGCAGCTCGGTTACCAACTACGAGCGCCGCCAGCCCGCCGCCTACCAATTCATGAAACAGTACGGCTATGACGCCGTGAAAACCGGCTACGTGGGCCGCATCATTCCGCGCGGCGAGCACCACGACGGGCAGTGGATGGTGAACCACTACAACCGCACGGCCCAGCTCACGGCCGACAACCACATTATGGTGGACATGCACGAGGCCGTGCGCCCCACCGGCCTGCACCGCACCTACCCCAACTGGATGGCCAGCGAGGCCGCCCGCGGCAACGAGTTCAACGCCTGGAGCAGCGGCAACCCGCCCGAGCACGAAACCATCCTGCCCTTCACCCGCCTCATGGGCGGCCCGATGGACTACACGCCCGGCATCTTCCAAATCAAGCTCGATGACTGGAACCCGGCCCGCAATCAGGGCAAGCAGGTGCACACCACCCTGGCCAAGCAGCTGGCCCTGTACGTGACCCTGTATTCGCCCCTGCAAATGGCCGCCGACCTGCCCGAAGCCTACGAAAAACACCCCGACGCCTTTCGCTTCATCGAAGACGTGGCCGTGGACTGGGACGACACCCGCGTGCTGGCCGCCGAGCCGGGCGACTACCTCACCACCGTGCGCAAGGCCAAGGGCAAAGACGAGTGGTACCTAGGCAGCATCACCGACGAAAACGCCCGCACCCAACCCATCAAGCTGAATTTTCTCACGCCCGGCCAGCGTTACGAAGCCACCATCTACGCCGATGGCAAGGGCGCCGACTGGCAGAAGAACCCGATGGCCTACCGCATCAGCCGGCAGGTGGTCACCAGCAAATCGGCCCTCACGCTGCGGCTGGCGCCCGGCGGCGGCACGGCAATCAGCTTCAAGCCGCTGAAAAAGTAGGGTTGGAAGCTTTTTTCAAGACTCATACACTACTTTTTTATCCGTTTTTCTCGCAGAGGCCCGCAGAGGGGAAAACGCAGAGGTTCGCAGAGTTTCAACGGCCACCTCTGCGGACCTCTGCGGTTTTTCCTCTGCGGACCTCTGCGAGAAATACGCATCCAGTTACCTCCCCTAAGTTTCGCCAAATCATCCCTTTAATATGATGTCCTTCCGTCGTATTCTATTCAACAATTGCCTGGCCCTGCTCGCAGCCGGCAGCCTGCTCACGGGCTGCAAAGCCGACGTTCCGAAGCCGCCGCCCGTGGTGGTGACGCCCCCGCCGACCCCCGACGCGACGCCGCCCCAGTACGGCACGCCCTTCGCTGGGGTGCCCGACCGCGCCGACGCGGTGATGTATCAGGTAAACATGCGGGCCTTCAGCCAAACCGCCAACTTTGCCGGCGTCACGGCCCGGCTCGATTCCATTAAGGACGTGGGCGTGAATGTGCTTTACCTTATGCCCATTTACCCCGTGGGCCAGTTGCGCGGGGTGAACTCGCCCTACGCCGTGCGCGACTACCGGGCCGTGAACCCGGAGTTTGGCAACCTGGCCGACCTGCGCACGCTGGTGGACGCCGCCCACGCCCGCGGCCTGACCGTGATGTTGGACTGGGTGGCCAATCACACCGCCTTCGACCATTCTTGGATTACGGAGCACCCCGACTGGTACCAGAAAAACGCGGCCGGCGCCATCATCTCGCCCTCCAACAACGGCATCACTTACAACGACGTGGCTCAGCTGAATTTCGACAGCCGGCCCATGCGCCTGGAGATGATTTCGGCGATGAAATCCTGGGTGTACACGGCCAACGTGGACGGCTTCCGCTTCGATTACAGCGACTTCCAGCCCAACGACTTCTGGAAGCAGGCCACCGACACGCTCCGCAGCATCAAAACCCACAAGCTGCTGCTGCTGGCCGAAGGTACCCGCGCCTCCAACTTCGCGTCGGGCTTCGACTACAACTTCGGATTCGGGTTCTACGGCGGCATCTACAACGTGTACCGCAACGGTGCGCCGGCCAGCACCTTCGACGCCCTCAATACCAGCGAGTACGTGGGCGCCACGGGCACCCAGCAAGTAGTACGCTACACCACCAACCACGACGTGAACGGCTCGGACGGCACGCCGCCCGCCCTGTTTGGCGGCAAGGCGGGCGCCATGTCGGCCTTCGTCATCGCCGCGCTCTACAAGGGCGTACCAATGGTTTACAACGGCCAGGAAGCCGGCATGACCACGGCCATCCCCTTCCCTTTCACCTCCGTGAAAGTGCAGTGGGGCGCCAACCCCGACGTGAAGCGCGCCTACCAGCAGCTACTGGCGGCCCGCGCGGCCAGCCCCGCCCTGCGCCGGGGCACGCCCACGCCCTACAGCACGACCAGCGTGTGCGCCTTCACCAAAACTGCCGGCACCGAGCAAGCCCTCGTACTGGTGAATGTGCGCAATGCGGGCACCGTTTACACCCTGCCCGCAGCCTTGGCCAACTCTACGTGGACCAATGCCTTGCAAGGCAACACTGTTTCGCTCGGCACCGAGGTTGTGCTGCCCGCCTACGGCTATCTGGTGCTGAGGAAGTAAGCTGATATCAACGCCAATGCCGAATGGATTGGCTGTCGTCATGTCCCCGAAGCAACATACTCCAGTGCTTTGGCCAACCGGCAGTACTCAAAACCAAAACAGCCACCCCGTTTCGGAGTGGCTGTTTTGGTTTTGAGCGAGAAACGAGGCTCGAACTCGCGACCCTCAGCTTGGGAAGCTGATGCTCTACCAACTGAGCTACTCTCGCGGGGTGACTTGGTAGCACGAAATTACGCCAAAGAACCGGATAAGCAACCCGCTTCGAGCGCGGCCCCAACTCCCTACGGCGACGGCCCGTATGCTCAACATGTCCAAAGCCACTCGCCCCCTTGCCCCGTCTACCCGCCGCCTGGTGGGCCTGCTGCTGCTGCTAAGCGGGGCGCTCATGGGCCTGGGGCTGCTGCTCAAGGTGGGCATTGCCGTGTATAGCTGGAGCGCCCTGGGCTCGGACAGCCCGGACGCCACCAAGCTGTCCCTCAACCTGGTAGGGCTGCTGGCCAGCGGACTGTTGATGCGTATGGGCCTGCGGATGCGCCGCCGCCTCACCCCCAGCCAGGAACGCGAAGCCAACGAAATAGTGTAAATCGGCGGGCGCTGTTCGACCTTTGTGTTATGTCATCACCCCTGCGCATTTCCCTGGCCAAGGCCAACCCCGTTACCGCCGCCCAACTCGCTGACCTGGGCCGGCGCACGTTTCAGGATACCTTTGCGGCCACCAATACTCCAGCCGACATGGCTACCTACCTGGGCCAGACCTTCGGGCCGGATATCCAGCTGGCGGAGCTACAGGACCGCGAAAATACCTTTTTGCTGGCTCATATGCAGGCCGAGCTGGTGGGCTACGCCAAGCTGCGCGATAACTCCGCCCTGGGCCTGACTGACGGGCAGGACCCCGCCGGCCGCCTCGAGATTGAGCGCCTGTACGTGCGCGACGACTGGCAAGGCACCGGCCTGGGCGCGGCACTCATGCGGGGCATTCTGGCCCTGGCCGAGCAGCTGCACTGCGCCGCCGTGGTGCTGGGCGTGTGGGAAAAGAACGAGCGGGCCCGTGCTTTCTACCAGCGCTTCGGCTTTCGCGAAATCGGGCAGCACGAATTTCGGTTGGGCCAGGACCTTCAGAACGACCTTATTCTGCGCAAAGGCCTGGCCGGGCGCTAAACCGGCTACTTTTGGAAATGCCTATGCCTGCATTGATGCGTTTGATGAGTACTTATGGCGGCCGACTGGCCCGGTTTGCAGCCCTGCTGGGCTTGGGCGGACAGCTAGCCGGCTGCCAGTCCCAACCAGACGCTGAGGCTGCTTCTCCCCCGCCCGTCGGGCACTACGAGGGCAGCCTTACGGTAGCCGGCCAGCCCGAAATCCGCGCTGCGCTCGACATCCGGCATCCCAGTCCCGGCCACTACGAAGCCGAGCTGACCGTGCCCGCCCTCGGCACCCTCAGCTTCGTGGCCGACACCATCTTCTTTCGCGATAAGCAATTACAGCTCAAGCGGCCGGCGCGGCCCGGCCAGGTGCTCACCCTGACGCGGGAAGGCGACTTCTGGCGTGGCTCCCTGCAACTGGATTCCACCAGGGCCGAGGTTATTCTGCTGAAGCGTGGGGCGCCCACACCCAGCACCTACCGCGTCGAGGAGCTCCCCCAGGACAACGGTTCGGCCTGGCTCTATGCTCCTTCCGATACCGGCACGCCGGGGGCCGCCCTGCTGCTCCTGCCCGATGCGGCCACCGCCCCGGCCGCGCCGCTGTGGGCCGATGCCCTGGCCCGTGAGGGTTTTATCGTACTGGTGCTGCCGGCCGCCGACTCGGCCGCGGCACCGGCCGAAACCCCGCGCCTGCAAACAGCCCTACAGTTGCTTCGCGACACGCCCGGCGCCGATACCGCCAGCATTGGCGTGTGGGCGGCTGGCGGCCGGGCGGCAGTGATGGCGCAGGTATTGGCCACGCCGGATGGCCAGCGCCCGGCCTTTTTCGTCGCGCAGAATGCCACCGTTGACGCGGCCGGGCGGGAGGCTTTCCGAGCGCTAAAGCAGCGCAAGCTGCCCGTGCTGGGCTTGTACGGCGGTTCGGCTGCGACCCAGCAAATGGTCGCGCTCCGCAACGCCCTGGGCGGGCGCCGGGCCACTGTGCATACCTACCGCGCCACCGGCCCCGACCTGCTGGTTGCCGGAAGTATCAGCCCTGGTTTCGGCCCCGGCCTACCCACCGAAATAGTGGAATGGCTGCGCGGTGCCACGGCGCAGTAGCCACGGCATCGCCTCGGATTGGCCCGTTCCTTTCAAGCTGACAGTCTATACCGCTCCGACAGAAACTCGCAGCCCTGTAGCAGCCAAACTCTGCGAACCTCTGCGTTTTCTCCTCTGCGTGCCTCTGCGGGAAATCCGCCCGCAAGGCACGGCAGGCACGTCAAATAAGCAGCAAGCCTTTTTCCCGCAGCAGCTGCCACGCCGGGCCTGGCAAAAATGCCTCGAAGGAGCCTTCGCCAGCCGGAAAAGTAGCGCTGGCTTCTTTCAGCAGCATTTTGGTGTCGTAGTCGCAGCTGAGCTGGGTGAGGAGCTGATGCAGCCAACGGCCAACCGCTTCGGTGGTTTTCACTTCAAAATCCTCGGCCTGCTCGTAGCAGGTGAGCACGGCGCGCGGCGCCTTTTTGCCGGGTTCGATACGGATTTCCGGCGCGTTGCCGAGCCAGAAGAGGCGTTGGTTTTGCCGGGCAAAGTCAGGTTTTTCGGGGGCTTGCAGGGCCTGCTGCACGAGGTGACGCGGGGTGGTTGGCCGGGGCGTTTTGAAGTCGAACCAGCGGGCCAGCGGTTCGTCCAGCGCCACGGCGTGCAGGTAGTTGTAGAGCGACTTGGCCAGGCCGGGACCGAAGGCTTCGTGGTCGGCGCCCAACGGGTCGTCGTGCCACAGGTCGTTCCAGGCGAAGCCGGCGGGCTCGGGGCCAATGGCGGCCACTTGGTACTTGGCCGGGTTCTTCCCCACGGGCGAGTGGGCCGTCATCGAAAATCGGTGCCAGTAGCCGCTTTGCACTACGCCAGCGGCAAAGAGCTGGCGCACCACTTCGAGGCTGTCCACGGTTTCCTGCGCGGTTTGGGTGGGGAAGCCGTACATCAGATAGGCGTGCACCATGATGCCGGCCTGCGTGAAACCGTCGGCCACGCGGGCCACCTGCGCAATGGTTACGCCCTTTTCCATGAGCGCCAAAAGCCGGTCTGAAGCCACTTCCAGGCCGCCCGAAATGGCAATGCAGCCCGAGGCGGCCAGCAACCGGCAAAGGTCGGGCGAGAAGGTTTTTTCAAACCGGATATTGCCCCACCAGGTGATGGCTACGCGGCGCTTGAGCAGCTCCACGGCCAGGTCGCGCAGGGCCAGGGGCGGCGCAGCTTCATCCACGAAATGGAAACCGGTTTGGCCAGTTTGCTTAATAATCTGCTCGATGCGGTCCACCAGCAAAGTGCTGGGCGCGGTTTCGTAGCGGGAAATGTAGTCCAAGGTGACATCGCAGAACGAGCAGCGCTTCCAATAGCAGCCGTGGGCCACAGTGAGCTTATTCCAGCGGCCGTCGCTCCAGAGGCGGTGCATGGGGTTCAGCACCTCCAGCACCGAGAGGTACTCGGTCAGCGGCAAATCGGAGTAGTCGGGCGTGCCCACTTCGTGGTGCGGCACATCGGGGTGCGGGTGGTTGATGTACTGAATTTGGCCGGATTCGTCGCGCAGAAAGGTGCGCTGAAGGAGCAGCGCTTCTGGTCGGTCATGCTGAGCTTGCCGAAGCATCTCTACCGGGGGAGTAATCAAATCCCCATTCCGACGAAGCGGTAGAGATGCTTCGGCAAGCTCAGCATGACGGGATTTTTCCCAGTTCGAACCACTCAAATAATCCAACAAACGCAGCCATGGGCCTTCGCCATCGTCCAGGGTCAGGTAATCGATATAATCGAAAAACCGGGGCTCCTGAATGGTGCGCAACTCCGTGTTGGGGTAGCCGCCGCCCATAATGGTGACGGTGGCGGGGCTGGTTTGCTTGATGCGCTGAGCCAGTCGCAGGGCACCGTAGAGGTTGCCGGGAAAGGGCACCGTGAAGCCCACCACGTCGGGCTGCACGCGGGCCAGCAGGGCGTCCAGCTCCTCCAGCAGCAGACGGTCGAGCAGGTTGGGGGCGGCGGCCAGGGCTTCGTGCAGGGGCTCGAAGCTGGTGGCGGAAAGGGCCAGCTTTTCGGCGTAGCGCGAGAAGCCGAAGTGCGGCCCCACGGTTTCCTTGATGAGGTCGGCGAGGTCTTCGAGGTAGAGCGTGGCCAGGTGCCGGGCCTGGTCGGTGAGGCCCATCGTGCCGAAGGCGGTTTCCAGGTCGGCCACGTTGTCGAAGCGGCTGGCTTCGGGCAAAAAGCGGCCGTGGCAGATACGCGGGGCCAGCGTGAGGTCCTTGTTTTGCAAAAACCGGATAACCGGCGTAATGGTGGACAAGTAGCGGTTTTGCAGGCGCAGCATACGCTTGGCATTATCGCTCAGGTCGAAACCACCGGCTTCAATTTCAGCAAAAACCTGCTTCAGACCATCCGTCGAAAACAGCCGCAGCACCAGCTGCAAGCCCATATCGGCCTGCGTTACCTGGTAGCCGCGCCCGCCCAGAAACCCCTTGATGTAGGCCGTGGCCGGGTACGGGGTGTTGAGCTGCGTGAGCGGCGGCGTGAGGAGCAGGATGCGGGGCGAGACAGTGGACACGGCAGCAACTAACCCGGCAAGGGGGGCCGGGGTTCATTTCGGGCAAATGTCGGGCATAGTTGATGGTATGGCGCGGGGGCCATGCCCAAAACCGGCCGCAATACGGCCACTTCCGCATGCCAATGACTAAATTCTGTTGGGTCACGGCGCAAATTCTGTATATCCCGTCTGCTACCCTGTCCGTAAAACATTGGATAACAATTACTTTTTTTCACCGAACCCTTTCCAGATGAATCATCCCGCTGCTTCCCCCCGCACCCGCAAAGACAACCGCGCCGTGATTGACGCCCTCAGCCGCTGCATCGCGGCCTGCGAAATGTGTGCCGACGCCTGCCTCGACGAGAACGATACCAAGATGATGGTGCCCTGCATCCGCCTCGACCGCGACTGCGCCGACATCTGCCGCCTCACGGCCGCTTTCATCGCCCGCGGCTCCGACCACGCGCAGCACGTGCTCAAGGAGTGCATGGAGATTTGTCAGAAATGCCACGACGAGTGCTCCCAGCACCAGCACGACCACTGCCAGCAGTGCGCGGCCGCCTGCAAAGCCTGCCTCGAAGCCTGCCGCGCCTACGCCGCCTAAGCTTTTATCGGGCAGAAAAACAAAAAAAGGCGACCCTGTACAGGGTCGCCTTTTTTGCGTTCAAATTTGCTGGAATAAGCCTACGCAATGGCGTCGAGCGACACGCGCTCGGGCAGCATCAGGCGGCGAAATTCGCTTACCGAATAACCTGTTACCTGCCGGAACTGATTGCTCAGGTGCTGGCCCGAGCTGTAGCGCATCTGGTCAGCTATCTGGTTCAGCGTCAGCTCGCCGTAGCTGAGCAGCTCCTTCACTCGCTCGATTTTGAGGCGAATCAAGTACTTCTCGATGGTGAGGTGGGCGGTGCGCGAAAACACCTTGCTCAGGTGCGAGTAGGTGGCCGCAAACCGGTCGGTAAGAAAGGCCGACGTGGTGAGGGGCGAGCGCGCCGTGCGCAGGTGCTCCAGGTAGTCGGCCAGCACGGTTTTTATTTGTTCGGTGAGCTGCTCGGCCCGACCCAGTAGCAGTTCGAAGCCGGCGGCGTGCAGCAGCGAAGCCAGGACTTCGGGGTTGGCGGGGGCAGCTTCGTCAAGCTCGGCCACGCCCAGGGTCACGGCTTTGGGATGGTAGCCGGCGCGTTCCAACAAGTTTTGCACGGCTTCGACGCACCGGGGGCACACCATATTTTTGATATGCAGTAGGTTGTTTTTCAAGGTCTTTAACGTGTTTCGGGCCGCCGTGAGGGGGCCGGTGAAGAAAAAGAGCGATTTGCCGGAGAGCCACTGCCCGTCCGGCGCGGACGCGGCACCGGCGAAGAAGCCTCCGCCCAACCACGCCCAAACCAGTGCTCAGTAGCCCAGGTTACGAAAGGCACCACGGCCAGAAACGTAACCGCGAGCAGCCAGAACAGTACGAGAAACGCAGAAAAAAGTCGACTAAAGAAGTAGTCACTCACCCCAAACAAGTAAACGACCAGCATTAGTGCCAATAGCAGGCTGATGCCAGCCAATACCGCCACCCGCGACCATTGCCAGGCGGCAATGCTTTTTTGAATACGCTGGGGGAAGGAAACGGGCATCAGTTGAAAATTGGGAAGGTGAAAATAGGAAATAAAATTGATTGATTCCGCATGCTACCCCAGCAAAGCCAGCAGCTCCTGCTGCACCGCCTGCCCATTACTGGTGGTGTACCATTCGTTCATGGTTTTAACTATTTCGTTGGTATGCAGGTCTTTATTGGCGTGCAACTCCTTGGCCAGCTTCTGGGCCTCGGCGGGCCGGGGCCCCCAGTCGCCCAATGTTTCACCGGTGGCTAAGTCGCGCCGAATGAGCTTGGGGATGCTGTTGCCACCGTTGGTTTGGTGTGCGGCCATCAGGTCGGGGTGGTCAGAGCGCAGCACCACGTACAGCGCCACGCGGCCCGCGCTTTCGTCGACCAGGTGCGCCAGGATGGGCAGTACATGAGCGGTGTCGCCGCACCAGGCTTCGGCCAATACCAGCCAGAGCTCGGGTTGGGGCAGATGGGCCAACTGCTGCACCAGGGCGGGCAGCAGCGGCATGGCGTAGGTATTATCGAGGTGGTGCTGGTTCTGCTTGGTGTAGCGGACGAGGCCGGGATTTTGGTCGGGGCCCGTGGTGCGGCCCTCGTCGGAGAGCGTGCCCACCAGCTCGCGAAACTGGGCGTAGGTGTAAGCGGGCGCGGGCACGGTAGCGGGCAGCGGCGACGAATCGGACATAGGAAGCGGAGTTGAAAATAGCCGAACCAGGCGCAACCAAACGCCCGCGGCTGTTGCTACAACCCTACCTCGTACGTAAGGTTCGGGTTGCGCGGCGGCGAGTTATTTTTCTACCTTGCGCCCCCGCTGGCTCTTCACTTCTTCACTTACGCTCTTCATGCAGTTTAAATACCTATTCCGCCCCTTCGCCTTGGCCTGCGCCCTCACCGCCACCCTCAGCGGCTGCAGCTCTGGCACCACCGACGGCGACACCAACGTGGAACGCGGCTCCAACAAGCGGAGGCCCACCACCACCACTGCCCCTGGCACCCCGGCCGGCGATTCGGCCACTTCCGGCCTGAACCGTGAAACCGGCCCCCACCAGCCCACCGGTAAAGAGGTCTACAAAGCCGCCGCCGACGCCAAAGACCGCAACCACGACGGCATTGCCGACTAAAACGACAGGTTCCCGCAGCCCGTCGCCCCACAAAAAAAGGCCCTTACCAAACGGTAAGGGCCTTTCCTTTTTCGCAGAGTTAAGGATGAGGTTGGTAGAAAGAGAATGTGGTAGAAGAGCGGGCGTGGAAACAGGAAGGACTCAGTTATTAGTTGGCAGCTGTTGGTCATCAGGGATTTTTATTTCCCGAAAATCAACAACAATTCACTGATAAACAATCAATTAGTGAATAATTTTACGTAGCGATGGCGCGCGCCAGCCTGTTGGTGCGTAACAGCAGTTAGTAAAACACGAACCCGTTGGGGCCCACCTTCACTTCAAACGAGTCGATGGCCACGCCCGTGGGCTGGTAGCGGATGAAGCGGCCGTTGTTGGTGAAGCTGGGTGTGACGGCGGCAAAAACCGTGTTGTCGCGCGGGTCAATGGCAAAGCCAGTGAAGCTGCGGCGAATGAAGGGCGCGGTGGGCAGGGCCGTGGCGGCGGTGCTCATCTGGTATTCGGCGCTACCGAAAGCGTAGTAGAGCTGGTCTTTGGCCGGGCTGATGCGCAGCTGGCCGGGGCTGCTGGTACCGGGGAAGCTCAGCTTGAACTGGGACGTGGGGTTGCGGGGGTTGAAGCGCACGAGCGCACCGTTCGAAACCCGGGTGAGCGTGTAGGGTGGCACGCTCAGGTAGGTCACGAAGCCGGAGCAGAGCACCCACACGTTGCCGTCCTTATCGACCACCATGCTCGACGGCCCGTCGGGCACCGTGAACGTGGACGTTACTTCGGCCGAGGCTTCGTCCACGATGGAAACGGTGTTATCCAGGCTGTTGGGCACGTAGATGCGGCCATCCAGGGCCAGCAATTGCTCAGGGTTGCGGCCCACCGGCACGCTTTTGATGACGGTATTGGTGGTGAGGTCGAGGATGCTGAGCACGCCCGGTAGGTAGCCGGTGAAGGGCCCGCGCCACTCCGTCACGTAGCCGCGGGTGGCCGAAGTAGAAGTAAAATAGCGCGGCTCACTGAGCCCGGAAATGGTCCCGGCCGTCTTGAAGTCGGGCAGTGTCACCACTTCAATCTTCTTCGAGGCATTCACCACGATGTAGCCGCGGTTGCCCTGCACGCCCATGCTCTGTACCACGTCGCCGAGCTTGGCGCCGTTGTTGGCACTGCCAAAGGCATCCACCGTCAGGCTTTTAGTGGCTTTGTCGAACACGCTCACCGCGCCATCGCCACCGCCAAACTGGCCCTCGCTGAGCACGAAAACGCCCGTAGTAGGCGCAGGCGCCGGCACTACCACATCCGGGCCTTTGGGGTCGCAGGCAGCCAGCAAAGCCAGCCCCGCGAAAAGGAAAAAAAACTGTTTTTTCATGGAAAACGCACCGATTTCAGCCGGCAGAGTAAAGTGGGAAAAGTGAGGTTGATTTTTAAGGCGTGATAGTTTTGAAGCAGTTTAGAATGTCCGCTTTTATCATCCTGAGCATGCTGCGATTCAAGCAGCGACGAAGGATGACAACGTTTTTATAATCAGAATGAAAGCTTGCAGCTTAAAGCCCGTGGCTCAGAGCCTACTTCCAGCTCACCCGCAGGCTGCCGCCCACCGTGCGCGGCGGCGCCGGCCGGCCCGGATAGCTGTCGTAGGCTTGGTTGAGCAGGTTGGCGGCCTGCACCAGCACCAGCAGACTGGTGCAGGCCGGCCCCGGCAGCGTGCGCCCCACCGTGGCCCCGAGCAGCCCGGTGCCGGGCAGAAAATCATCCCCCGAAGCATTGATGTAGCGGAAGCTGGTGAAGGCCAGCGTGCCGCTCAGCAGCCAGTCGCGCCAGCGGTGGTCGGTGCTGAAACTGGCCTGGTGCAGGGGCACAAACGCCAACTGCACGCCCACGGGGTCGGAATCGGCGGCAGTGCCCTGGGTTTTGCGGGTGTCGGTGAGGTGGTAGGCCAGCTGGGCGCCGCCGGTGTAGCGGCCCCGGCGCTGGCGCAGCGCCATGCTGGCTTCCAAGCCCTGGCTGCGTACCTGGCGCAGGTTGCGCGGGCTCCAGATGCCGGTGCCGGTCGCGGGCAGCCACTGCACCCAGTCGTCCACATCCTGCCGGAAGACCGTCAGCTCGGTTTCCAGGGTGGTGGCGCGGCCCCAGCCCAAGCGGTGGCGCAGCCCGGCTTCCGCCCCAAATCCCGACTCGGAGCGTAGGTTGGGGTTGCCGCCCGGCAGCCAGTACCGCTCGTTGAGGGTGGGCGCCCGGTAGCTGCGCGCCGCGCTGGCTTTGGCGGTGAGTGACTGGGTGAGGGAGTAGCTGAGTGAGTCATTATCAGTTCGCAGCAGGTCCCACTCCAGGCCCACTGTGGGCGTGAGCGGGGCCAGGCCAGCGGGCAGGGCGGCCTGGCGCAGGTTCGCCGAAAGGCGCAGGGCCGGTTGGGGGTCGTAGCGCAGCAGGGCGAAGGCAGCGGCCCGGTTCTCGGTGATGGTTTGGGAGCCGTAACCGCCCACCAGGGCGGCAAAGTGCTGGGCTTCGGCGCCCAGGCGCAAGCTACCGCGGGCGCCCAGCGCGGCGGTGTGCTCGGCCTGCATTTGGGTGGTGCGTACGCGCGAATTGCTTGGGGCGCCGCCGTCGCGGTAGTCGATAATGTCTTCGAACCAGGCGCCGCGCACGGCCCATTGCCGGCGGGCGGCCACGTGGCGGTAGCCCAGCACGAGGCGGCGGCTTTGGTCGCGCTCGCGGGCCTGGGTACCCGTCACGTTCACGCCGGACTGGATTTCGCGGTCGGCATCGGTGAGCCAGGCGGCGGCGGTGACCTCGCCGGCCGCGCCCACGCGCCAGGCCACGTCGGGGCTGATGCTCCACTGGTGGCGCAGCGCCGCGTTGCGCAGGGTGTAGCGTACGGGGCCACGGGCTTCGCGCAGCAGGTAGGAGTAGTTATTATGGGCCTGGCGGTAGCTGGCGGCCACCCGCACGGCCACGGTGGGCGTGGCGGCGCGGGCCTCCAGGCTGCCGCCCAGCAGCCCAAAGCTGCCAGCATCCGCCTGCATGCTGCCCCGGACGCCGGGCCGCCAGTCAGGGTCATTGTTGAGGAGCACGGCGCCACCCACGGCCCCGCTGCCGTAGAGCGCGGCCGCCGGCCCAGGCTGCACCGACACGCGCGTATTGGCCCCCACCGGCAGCAGGGCAAAATCGTTCTGGCCCAGGGTGGGCAGCATGATATTCAACCCGTTCCAGAGCACGGCGGTGTGCTGGGCCGAGGTGCCGCGCAGGGCAATGGTGGCCAGCTGGCCGGGGCCGTAGTTTTTCAGAATGAGCGGGGTGCGGGCCTGGAGCACGTCGGCCAGGTTGGCGCCGCGGTACTGGGCCAACACGGCCGAATCCAGCTCGAAGCGGCGGCTGCCCACGGCAAACCGCTCGGGGCCCACGGCGCGCACCCGCACTTCGGCCAGGCGCTGCAGCCGCTGGCTAAGGCGGGCCGAATCGGCGGGCGTGGCCACCGGACCGGGGCGCTGCTGCCCAACGGCCAGACCGGGCACCACCAGCAGCACCCACAGCAGGGCCCGCCGCCAAGCAGCGCGTCCAAGATTAAAAAAATGCATCCGAATCAAATTTTCGATAAAGAAAATTCGATTCAAAACCCGTCGCCGCCGCCTTCAGACGAAGGAAGCCACTGCCGGACCGAGGCCGAAAAACAGTTGTAAAATCAGCGACCCGGAGGCCGCTGCTGCTCTCTTTCTCCATCCGTCCTCCGCGAATGCTGAACCTATGAATGTCCGGGCAGGTCTCCTGGCTTGCTCCGCCGGGTGGGCCGCCTTCCCATTCAGTGCTGGGTTTTCGGAGCGAAAACCAGCGGCGAACAGTGGCGTGTGGGCCCACCCCGATGTGGAGCGTACAGTTGCGGGGACAGCTCCGGCATTGAACCGGATTCCCTTTTCAGCCGCGCCCCGCAATTAGGGTCTGGCACCTTGACGGCCCAAAGGTAGGTCGTAACGGGTACACCGACAGCCTCACTGGGGCGGGGGGCGCGAACAGCAGCGTTCGCACGGCCGCTTAGCGCCGCAGGGTAACGCCCACAAAGTATTCCTGGTCGCTGAGGCGGTTCAGGGCAATGTGGGTGCCGGCGTCCAGCTGCACGTTGGGCGTCAGCTTCAGAAGCGGGGCAATGTTGAAAGAGGCTTCCCACCGACGCTCAAGCGTGCTCCACTGAGCGACGCCTTCGGTGATGAGGCCGAGCTTTTTGGTGATGTCGTAGGCCAGGGCTACGGATGGGAAAAGCTGCAGGTAGTGGCTGGCCTGCTCCCGGTCGTAGTCGAGGTCGCTTGCCATCTGCACGCCTAAGTTGGCCTTGTTACTCAGTTCGATGTCGGTGGTGACCAAAAAGCCGTATTCCGGGCCACCCTGGCCGACGAGGCCGCCGCTGGGCAGGCGCACTAGGCCAATAGCGGCCAGGGCAAATGTGCCGTCCTGCTTGTCGCCCAGGAAGTTGTGCTTGACGCGAAAGGTGAGGTCGCCGAAGGCCGCGTTGCGCTGCTCCCAGGTGCGGGCATCGGCGGGGCGTTGCTTGGCCACGGTGTAGAGGGGCAGTTCCAGCTGCACGTCGGTGCGGCGGCTGAGGCCGAATTTTAGCATGGTGTAGGCCATGCGCCATTCGCGGCTGCGCTCCTCATTGCCCTTGCCGCTATTGCGGAGGCGGAGGGCATCCAGCTCCAGCTGCACATGGCCGGCATCCACGGTAAAAGCGCTTTCGGTGATGCCGGGCCGGTCGGGCTGCAGCTCGCGCAGGAGGTTGCGGGGCACGGGTTTGCGCCAGCTGTAACTAGCCGAGTCGTAGGGCGAGGTCGCGGGCGTTTCCTGAGCGTAAGCACCCAGCGGCAGCAGGTACAAGCACCATAAAATATGTTTCATGCCGCTTCTACGCGCCTGAGTTGAGTTCGGCTGGCCGAGTGCCGGGCTCTGTAGCAGCTTTAGAGTTAAGCCTCTGGAATGAAGCCGCTGCAAAAAAGTTGTCATGCTCATCTGGCGTCCGCTTGTCGAAGTATCTCTACTGCAAGGATTGAATGGCCGTTCAACGGTGCGGTAGAGATGCTTCGGCTGCGCTCAGCATGACAAACGGAATGGGAAACGCTCACCTTTGCACCGCTGCTGCCGCGCCTATTCCGCGAAGGTTTGCCAGAGGAGGAAAACGTTGAGCGCGATAATTATCCCCGATATCACCCAGGCCACGACTTGGACGACAGGCTTGTTCACGAATACGCCCATTTTGGCTTTGCTGCTGGTGAAAAGCACCAGGGGCACCACCGCAAAACTGAGCTGAAACGAGAGGATAACCTGGCTCAGCACCAGGAGCTGGCCGGTGCCTTTTTCGCCGTATAAAATGGTCACAATCAGGGCCGGCACTACGGCGATGGAGCGCGTGATGAGCCGCCGCAGCCAGGGCTTGAGCTTCAGGTCCAGAAAGCCTTCCATCACAATCTGGCCGGCCAGGGTACCGGTCAGTGTCGAGCTTTGGCCCGAGGCCAGCAGCGCCACGGCAAACAGCACGCTGGCCGCGCCCGCGCCCAGCACCGGCGTGAGCAGCTTGTGGGCGTCGGTGATGTCGGCCACGTTTTCGTAGCCGTTGCCGTGGAAGGCGGCGGCGGCCGTGACGAGGATGGCCGCATTCACAAAAAAAGCCAGAAACAGCGCCACCGTCGAGTCGATGGTAGCAAACTTGATGGCCGAGCGTTTGCCGGGCTCGTCCTTGGGGAAGTCCCGCGTTTGCACGATGCTGGAGTGCAAATACAGGTTGTGCGGCATCACAGTGGCGCCCAGAATGCCGATGGCCACGTAGAGCATGGCCGGGTTAGTCACGATTTCGAGGCGGGGCATCAGGCCCTTGCTCAGCGCCAGCCAGTCGGGGTTCGACGCCACGATTTCGTAGAGAAAACACACGAAAATCAGGAAGATAAGCCCCGCCACGATGCTTTCGATAATGCGAAAGCCCTTGTTCTGGAAGTAGAGCACCACCAGCACGTCGAGGGCCGTGAAGACCACGCCCCAGGCCAGCGGCAGCCCAAACAGCAGGTTCAGGGCAATGGCCGAGCCGATGACTTCGGCCAAATCGCAGGCTGCGATGGCAATTTCACACAGCACCCACAGCACCAGACTCACGGGGCGCGAGTAGTGGTCGCGGCACGCCTGGGCCAGGTCACGCCCCGTAACGATGCCCAGCTTGGCCGCCAAATGCTGCAAGAGCATGGCAAACAGGTTGGAAATCAGCACTACCGAGAGCAGCGTGTAGCCGTAGCGGGCGCCACCGGCAATGTCGGTGGCCCAGTTGCCGGGGTCCATGTAGCCCACGGCGATGAGCAGGCCGGGGCCCCAAAAGGCCATCAGCTTGCGCCAGAATGAGGCATCGGCGCCCGGCACGCGAATGCTGGCGTACACTTCGCTCAGCGAATTGTTGCGCCGGGCGCGGCGCCAGCCGGCGTCGGGCGCGGGCGGCTGGGGATTGGTGTCGATAATCGGGGAGGGAGGCAAACCGGTAAGTAGCTGGAATTAAGTGGTAACTGACTTTGCGCCGCCCAGGCGCTAACCTCACCCCCTAGCCCCCTCTCCCCAGGAGAGGGGGAACTAGTTCTAGTTCTAAAAAACTTATTTCTAGTACCCTAATAAATACTAAAAACTAGTTCCCCCTCTCCTGGGGAGAGGGGGCTAGGGGGTGAGGTTGGCGTGAGGGCTGCGAATACAATCCGATTATTCAGCACCGCTGCTAAACGAATTGATTTCTACAAAAATACGCTTTTTTAGGGTGGCCTAAAAATATTTTTTGGCCGACTTAAATACTGGAAATCCTCCAAAAGGTTTTGTAATGGAGCCGGGCGGGCGCGGTGGCGGTTGCCGGCCAGGCCCGACCTTTGGGCCGAAACCCCTTTTGCATGACGCCAACCCAACTCAAACGCCGCCTCGGCCTGCTTTCCCTCGTGGTCAGCATCGGGCTGGTGGCGGTGAAATTCTACGCCTACTACCTGACCCGCTCGCAGGTGGTGCTCACCGATGCGCTGGAAAGCATTATCAACGTGTTTACCAGCGGGTTCGCGCTCTACAGCATCTACCTCGCCAGCCTGCCCAAGGACGAAAACCACCCCTACGGCCACGGCAAAATCGAGAACCTGTCGCTGGGGTTTGAAGGGGGCCTGATTTTCATGGCCGGGGCCTACATTCTTTACAAGGCCAGCCTGGCGCTGTTCGACCCGCAGCCCGTGGCCCGGCCCGACTGGGGCGTGCTGCTGCTGGCCAGCACGGCCGTGGTGAATTTCGGCGTGGGCCTGCTACTGGTCCGCAACGGCAAGAAATTGAATTCGTTGGCCCTGGTGGGCGACGGGCAGCACCTGTACATTGATGCGCTGACGTCCATCGTGTCGTCGGGGGCGCTGCTGCTGGTGGCGGCTACCGATGAAGTGCGTTTCGACGCCGGCGCAGCCTTGTTACTGGGCGGCTTCATTCTGGTGAACGGCGGGCGGATGCTGCGCCGCGCCATTTCGGGCCTCATGGACGAAACCGACACCGCCGTGGTAGCCGAGGTCATTGCCGAGTTGCAGGCCCAACGCCGCGCCCCCTGGATAGACGTGCATAACCTACGCGTGCAGCGCTACGGCGCCAACCTGCACATCGACTGCCACATGCAGATGCCCTACTACTTCACCCTGGAAGAAGTACATACCCAGCTGCACGACATTGAGGAGCTAATCCGGGCGCGCTTCGCGGTGGAAGTGGAGATGTTCGTCCACGCCGACCCCTGCACCTTCGCCGCCTGCTCGCTGTGCCTCATGCCCGACTGCTCCGTGCGCCAGCGGCCCTTCAAACACGAGGTAAAGTGGGACCTGCACAATGCTGTGAAAAACGAGCGGCATTCGCTGGAAGGGGGATAACGGGGCACCCCAACAACCTCCCACCCTACTCCACCACCAGCTGGCGCGTGGCGCTACCCACCGTAGTTTGGGCTTGCAGCACGTACGTGCCGGAGCGCAGGGTGCTCAAGTCCAGCGTGGCGGTAGTGCTAGCGGCGCGCTGCGTGAGTACGGCGCGGCCCAACAGGTCGCGCACGGTGAGCAGGGCGTTGGGCTGGGGCAACCGCACGGTGGCTTGGCGCTGGCTCGGGTTGGGAAACAGGTCGAACGAAAAGTCGGCGGCGGCGCGGGTGCTGGTGGCCACGTAGGCGCGATTTTCGAGCACGATGATGCGGTCGTTGGTGCCGTTGGTAGTGCCCAGGTACACCTTGCCGGCTGGAGAGACGCAGATAGAGCGCAGGCGTCCGAACGTACCGGCCAGAAACTCGTTGCGGGCCGTGATGGCGTCGCCGGCCGGGCTCAGCGGCAGCTGCACCAGCCGCTGGTGTTTCAGGGTAGCCAGCAGCAGGGTGCCGCGCCAGCCGGTAATGGCGGGATGGTCGTAGTAGGTGAGGCCGGCGGGTGCGATGGTGGGCGTCCAGGTCGTGAGGGGTTCGCGCACGTTGTTGGCGGCGCAGAAGGTGGCCTCGTTGGTCAGGTTGCAATTGCCCTCCACATTGGGCCAGCCGTAGTTGCGGCCCGGCTCTATTTTGTTGATTTCGTCGTCGGTGCTGGGGCCGTGCTCCGAGCTGTAGAGGCGGCCATCGGGCAGGCGCACCAGGCCCTGCGGGTTGCGGTGGCCCAGCGTGAACACGAGGCTGCCGGGCGTGGGGTTGTCGGCGGGCACGGAGCCGTCGAGGCTCAGGCGCAGGATTTTGCCGTTGAGGGAGGCCCCGTTCTGAGCTTCGGGCTTGAGTTGGGCATCGCCGGTGGTCATGAGCAGGGTGCGGTCGGGCAGGATGAGCAGGCGCGAACCGCTGTGCGTGGTGGTAGCCGGAATATTGCCCAGCAGCACCAACGGCGCCGTCAGGCTGTTGGCGGCGGCCGAGTACGTGAAGCGCACCAGCTTTTCTTTCAGGTTGCCGGCTTCGGTGTAATTGTACACCACATACACGTAGGGCAGGGTGGCGAAATCGGGGTGGAGCGCCATTCCCAGCAAGCCGCTCTCGCCGGTGGGCGTCATGTCGGGCACGGCCAGCAGGGGCAGCACCTGCCCGGTAGCGGGGTCCACGCGGCTGATGCGGCCGCCCCGCTCGGTCATCCACAAGAAATTATCGGGCCCCCACACCAGCTCCCAGATGTGGCTGCGGCCGGTGGCCAGCGCCGAGGCCGTGACCGTGGTAGTGCCCACGGTGAAAGTGGCGAGGGCCGGGGCCTGGGCGCCGGCCGAAAGGGCTAGTCCAATGGCTCCAAAGGCCAGCATCGAATTGCGTAAAAGTTTCATAGCAAGCAGCGAAAATGTGGAAGAGCAACAACGGTGTTATTCCAACAAACGAAGCCTGGAAAAGTGCGGTTGCCCCGCGCCGGCGGTTGGTTGTCAGTTGTTGGTTGTCAGTTGTTAGTTATCAGTTTTCTAGTTTTGACGCACTATCTGATAACTGACAACCAGCAACCAGCAACTGACAACTGTCAACCAAGAATCATGTCCGATTTCAGCCCCGCCCCCCACCCTGCCGGCTACGTCCTCAGCACCGACCCCGCCCGGCTCGACGTAGCGGCCGTGCACCGCTGGCTGAGCGAGGAGTCGTACTGGGCGCGCAATATTTCACGGGCCACCGTGGAGCGCGCCATTGCCAACTCCCTCAACTTCGGCCTTTACGCCCCCGACGGCCGCCTGGCCGGCTTCTGCCGCGTGGTGACGGACCGCGCCACTTTCGCCTGGCTCTGCGACGTGTTTGTACTGCCCGAGCACCGCGGCCACGGCCTCTCCAAGTGGCTGGTGCATCAGATGCTGGCCCACCCCGACCTGCAAAACCTGCGCCGCCACCTGCTCGCCACCTTCGACGCCCACACCCTCTACCAGCGCTTCGGCTACGAACCCCTGGACCGCCCCGACCGCTGGCTGGAAATCAAGCACCCGAACCCGTACGGGTGAGTTGGGAGTTGCTTATGTCAACGCATTCAGCTGGCCGCTGGCCACAGTCCGCTGGCCACAGTCTAAGCGCAGCGACGACTGCGCGCCAATGGTAAAGCGAGTTTGCAACTCGCCTTGGCGGTAGCCTCCCGGCGGGCGAGTTGCAAACTCGCTTTCATTGACGGCGCGTAGTCGTCGCTACGCTCAGACTACGGCCAGCGTGTGCGACTACAGCCAGCGTGTGGCAGCGTATGGTCAGCGCGTGCTCGTCAAACCGCTTTACCTTGCGGCCCCGTTGCGGAGCAACCCGCGCCCTCCCGTGCCAACGGAATTTTTATCCACCCCAATAACCGCTCATGGCTTCCGGTCTTTTTGCTTTGTTAGACGACGTTTCCGCGTTGGTGAAAGCCAGCGCGGCGAGCCTGGACGACGTGCCGGCGCAGGTGGCCAAAACCACCGGCAAAGTGTCCGGCATTGTCATCGACGACACGGCCGTGACGCCCAAGTACGTGGTGGGCCTCGACCCTTCCCGCGAGCTCTCGATTATTTTCCAGATTGCGAAGAAGTCCCTCATCAACAAACTATTCATCCTGACGCCAGCGGCCCTGGTGCTGGGGTATTTTGCGCCGTGGGCCATCACGCCCATTCTAATGCTGGGCGGGGCGTATTTGTGCTTCGAAGGGTATGAGAAGGTGCATTCCATGTTCAGCAAACACCCCGCGGTGGCTGTAGAAAGCGAGCAGCTCGAAAAAATTACGCCGGAGGAACTGGAACAGCAGCGGGTGAAGGGGGCCGTTCGCACCGACATTATCCTGTCGGCCGAAATCATGGCCATTGCTTACAGCCAGGTAGTGGGGCAGGCAATCGTCAACCAAATTCTCGTCATGCTGGCCGTGGCGGTTTTTATTACCGTGGCCGTGTATGGCTTCGTGGGACTCATTGTGAAGGCCGACGATATTGGCGTACACCTGACGCAGGATAAATACCCCCCCGCGGTGCAGAAATTAGGACGCGGTATCGTGAAATTTATGCCGCGTTTCCTAAGCATCTTAAGCTATGTGGGAACGGTGGCCATGCTCTGGGTCGGGGCCGAAATCATCGCCCACGGCATTCCGGTCACCAGTCATTTGCTGGACGACTTAGCCCGGTCCCTGGCCCACCTGCCGGTAGTGGCCTGGCTGGCGAAGGCGCTGGTCTGCGCCGTGGCCGGATTGGGAATTGGTTTTGTGGTGGAGAAACTGGTGCTGTTGGTAAAGAAGGTAATCCCGGGCAAACAGGATAGTTA
The DNA here is from genome assembly GCF_000715495.1 of Hymenobacter sp. IS2118. Lineage (GTDB taxonomy): Bacteria > Bacteroidota > Bacteroidia > Cytophagales > Hymenobacteraceae > Hymenobacter. The sequence continues at coordinate 27,585 of NZ_JNLX01000147.1, forward strand.
CAAGGTTGGGTGAGGCAGGCAGTAAGTCAACTTGAGCAGATATTTAAGCTTGTCGCAGTATAAGCGCAGCGGCGACCGTGCGCCGATTGTAAAGCGAGTTTGCACCTTGCCTTGGCGGCAGCCTCCTTGCGGGCGAGTTACAAACTCGCTTTCATTGACGGCATTGCCCCGAAACAGCCGAAAGGCGTTTAACTTGGGACCGTGGCTATTGCAGAACTCAACACCTACGTAATCCGCGATGGTTTCACGGTTTAAATCAAGCTAGAAAGTCCATCCAACGGCCCTTTTACACGCCCAGAGCAGCCCATTGAGGTGGATTGCTCGTTGTTTACTGACTTCTGCAACAGCCACGACCCTTTTCCTGAACGAATGAAACCAGCATACTTTCTACTCTTGGCTGTGGGAGTGTGTGGCTCCTGCAGTTCCAAGGCGACGCGCCCTCCTTATGTCGAGTCTTATCGCTTAACCATCACCCCGCAGGCACGATTAGCGGTAACCCCGCGCCAAAACACGGAAGGGGTCTTGCCCTTTACCTACTACGAATACCAACTAGCTGCGGGGAGCAAACAAGTAGTCGAAATCCGTTACCTACACGGAGACACCATCTTCACCGATGGGTCCACAGTAGAGGCCCTAGTGTTCGAACTCGCCGACACAGCGACGGCCTTTAACCTGCAAGGCCGCAGCTTCGACCACCACAATGCTTTGTATGAGCGGAGTTGCCTGTGCGTTACCCCGGAAGCCAATAAAGCCCGACGGGTGCCGGACTCAGGAAATTCCATTTCGGGCCAACGGCTCACCCCCACGCAGTGGCGCATCCAGTGCGCCGTGGGCGCGATTGATTTTACGGATACGCTGCAAGTGGCTCAGCCGTCCCCGGAGGCCCCTACGCTAATGTGAACAAGGCAAAGGCTTCTTTCTCTGAACCACTGCATGCATGAGTTTGCTGACCCTACAAACTCGCTCAGTATTCCAAGCTGATTTTAATAAACTGGTTCATTAATCAAAGTTTACGAAACATCTCATGGGGATGAGTTTCGTGAACTCCGATACAGGTCGTTTCTAATTCAATTCTAGGGGTCGTAGAGGGGGCAGGATGGCAGAAACATCCACATGCTTCAAGTAAACGAAACGAGAATTTGCCCTACTTCGCCGGGCTGGTCCACGGGTTGTCGCGCAGGCGGAACCGCCACGGCAGGCCCGCGGCTTCCGGGCCGGCGTAGGCGAGGCCCACCCGCGCACTCGCCACCACGTCGGCCGTGGCCACCGCTTCGCCGTGGTCTTCAAACCAGAGCACGTCGCCGGTGACGGGCAAGCCGGTGAGGGCGGGCGTGATGCCCAGGGCCTGGCTCATGACGCCGGGGCCGGCGGTGAGGGCACGTTTGGGCGCAGTCAGGCCGCGGCGGCGCAGCATTTCCGGGATGCCGATGGTGGGCTCCACAGCGCGGATGAGGACGGCGTCGGGGTGGGCGGCGTCGTGGGTGGCGATGTTGAAGAGGGCGTGGCGGTTGTAGACGGTGTAGATGTAGGCGTGGCCGCCGGGTACGTGCAGGCCCTGCGCCTGGTGGCGCTTGCGCTGCAGGTGCAGCGTCAGGGAATGGTCGCCTTCGTGCCGGTAGGCCTCGGTTTCCACCACGCGGCCGGCCGTTACTACGCCCTCCACGCAGGTGTACAGGTGCTTACCCAGCAGCTCGCGGGCAATTTGCAGCACGTCGGGGCGCTGGAAAAAAGTGGCGGGCAGTTTACTGGCGCTCAAGGCAATTGATTGAGGTGCTAAACGGGTAAGCGGACGTTACGCCCCGGCAAGCGCCATTTCGCGCACCAGGTACTCGGCAATTTGCACGGCGTTGGTGGCGGCGCCCTTGCGCAGGTTGTCGGCCACCACCCACAGGTTGAGGGTGCGGGGCTGGGTTTCGTCGCGGCGCAGGCGGCCCACCAGCACGGCGTCGCGGCCGTGGCTGTCTTTGGGCATGGGGTAGCGGTTTTGGGCGGGGTCGTCCACCAGCTCCACGCCGGGCGTGCGGGCCAGAATGGCGCGCACGTCAGCCAGCTCAAACTCGCGGGCAAACTCCACGTTCAGCGCCTCCGAGTGGCCGCCCATCACGGGAATCCGCACGCAAGTGGCCGTGACGCGGATACTGTCGTCGCCCATGATTTTCTTGGTCTCGTTCACCATTTTCATTTCCTCCTTGGTGTAGCCGTTGTCCTCGAACACGTCGATGTGCGGCAGCACGTTCAGGTCGATGGGGTGCGGGTAGGCGGGGTTGCTGGCGGTTTGGCCGGCGCGCTCTTCCAGCAGCTGGTCCACGGCTTTTTTGCCGGTACCGGTCACGCTCTGGTAGGTGCTCACCACAATGCGCTGCACCTGGTACACCTTGTGCAACTCATTGATGGCCACCACCAGCTGAATGGTGGAGCAGTTGGGATTGGCAATAATCTTGTCCTGCGGCGTGAGGGTGTAGGCATTAAGCTCGGGCACCACCAGCTTCTTGGTGGGGTCCATGCGCCAGGCCGAGGAATTGTCGATAACGGTGGTGCCCACGGCGGCAAAGCGCGGGGCGTGCTCCTTGGAAACCGAGCCGCCCGCCGAGAAAATAGCGATATCGGGCCGGGCCGCAATGGCGTCGTCCATGCTCACCACCGGGTATTGCTTGCCCCTGAATTCGACCAGCTGGCCCACCGATTTGGCCGAAGCCACGGGCAGCAATTCGGTGAGGGGGAACTGGCGCTCGGCCAATACTTTCAGCAGCTCGGTGCCCACCAGGCCGGTGGCACCCACAATAGCAAGTTTCATAAAGTCAGGAAAATGATGTGCGCAAACCCAGCGCGCCGCACGCCGCAAAGTTCGCCCACAAACAAGGAGTTTGGCAACCTCCCTCATTTCCGGGCCGGCCATTGGGTGCTACCCACCCAGGCACCAGCTGGCCCGCGCCCCGATGCGCGCCAACGCAACCTATCTACATAGCATAATATCATTAATAAGGGCTTACATTGGGCACTGCTAATACCCGCGCCCCCGTTCATGAAGCGAATTCTTCTACTTCTCATCTTCCTGCCTTTTCTGGCTTCGGCCCAGTTGGCCGACACGTTTACCGACGGGGATTTCACCGCCAATCCTGCCTGGCGCGGCGACGACGCGAGTTTTCAGGTGGCCAACCAACAACTGCAAAGCAACGGCCCGGCCGTGACCGGCACCGCCCTGCAGCTCAGCACGCCAAGCCAAGCCAGCACGGGCACCGTGTGGGAGTTTTGGGCCAACCTGCGCCTGGCTACCAGCTCCGGCAACCTGGCCGACGTGTGGCTGATGGCCTCGCAGGAAGACCTGCGCAGCTCCCGAAATTCGGGCTACTACGTGCGCCTCGGCGGCACGGCCGACGAGGTGAGCCTGTTCCGCAAGGACTCGACCCGCGCCGCCGTACTGGTTATCGACGGGCTGGACGGCACGCTCGCCAGCGCCACCAACAACCTGGTGCGCGTGCGCGTGACCCGCACCACCGACAGCCGCTGGACCCTGGAGCGCGACCTTACCGGCGGCCGCAATTTCGTGGCCGAAGCCGCGCAGCCCTTCGACGCCACTTACCAGCGCAGCGCGGCCATGGGCGTGGCGCTGCTCTATTCTTCGGCCAACAGCCGCAGCTTTTTCTTCGACGACTTTGCCGTGACCGACGCCACCCCGCCGCTGCTGCTGCGGGCCGTGCCGCTCAGCGCCCGCCAGCTCGACGCCGGCTTCAACGAAGCCGTGGACCCGACCAGCGCTACCAACCCGGCCAACTACCGGCTGCAAAGCGGCGCCGTGCCCGTTTCGGCCGAAGTGCTGGCTAGCAATCCGGCCGTGATTCGCCTCACGTTTGCCGACGATGTGGCCGCCCAAAACGTACTTGAAGTACGCAACGTAGCCGATTTGTACGGCAACGTGGCCGTAGGTCCGCTCAGCGCCGCCTTTTCGGCCCCGCCCGCCGCACCCCGGTTTGGGGAGCTGATTATCACCGAAATATTTGCCGACGAAACGCCCCAGGTGGGGCTGCCGCTCTCCGAGTACGTGGAAATCTACAACCGCACTACCAAGGTCATCAGCCTGGGTGGCGTGCGCCTGAGCAAGCCGGGGAGCAGCTCGGCCGCTATTTTGCCCGATACCGCCCGACTGCTGCCCGGCCAGTACGCCATTGTGTGCGGCAGCACGCGGGTGCCGCAGTTTGCCGGCTTGGGCAAGGTGTACGGCCCCACCAATTTCCCGGCTCTCAGCAATGGCGGCGACCAGCTGGTACTGCGCGGGCGCGACGGCCGCACCCTGTTTGAAGTCACGTACTCGGATAGCTGGTACCGCGACGCGCAGAAGAAGGAAGGCGGCTGGAGCCTGGAAATGCTGGACCCAGACAACTTCTGCGGCGGGGCCGATAACTGGCTGGCCAGCACCGACCCCAGCGGTGGCACGCCCGGCAAGGCCAACGCCGTGCGCGCCGCCCGGCCCGACGCCACGCCGCCCGCCCTGCTCCGCGCCGTGGCTCTGAGCGCCACCACCGTACGGGCCTATTTCTCGGAGAAGCTCGACAGCGCGGCGGCGGCCGTCGTGAGCCGCTACTCGCTGGGCACGGGTGGGCCGGCCATCGTACGGGCAGCGCCGGTAGCGCCCGATTTCCGGCAGGTCGACCTCACGCTGGACGCTCCGCTGGGGGCCAGCCGCGCCGCCACCCTGGCCGTGCAAACTGCCACCGACTGCGTGGGCAATGCCAGCGGACCGTTGCAGTCGGCCACCTTCGCCCTACCCGAGGCGGCCGCGAGCGGCGATGTCGTCATCAACGAGTTGCTATTCAACCCCCGCGTGAGCGCCGTGCGCTTCGTGGAATTGCTGAATCGCAGCGCCAAGTTTATCGACCTGCAAGGCTGGCAAATTGCCAACCTGAAACCCGACGGCAGCGTGGACGCCGACATTCTCAGCAGCGGGCCGCTGGTGCTGGCGCCGGGCCAGCTGCTGGCCTTCAGCACCAGCAGCGACAACCTGCTGCTGCAATACCCGACCAGCACCACTACCGCCAACCTGGTGCAGCTGAGCAGCTTTCCCACGTTTCCGGACGAGAGCACGGCCCTGTTATTCAACAGTCGCGGCCTCGAAATCGACCAGTTCGTGTACAGCGACAAGCTGCACCTGAGCCTGCTGGCCACCCAGGACGGGGTTTCGCTGGAGCGCATTCGGGCGGCCGGCCCCACAGCGGGCAGCAATTTCCACTCGGCTGCCGGGGCGGTGGGCTACGCCACGCCCGGCAGCCCCAATTCGCAGGCCCAGGACGCGCCCGGCGGCAACCAGGAGCTGACCGTGACGCCCGAAGTATTCACGCCCGACGACGACGGCCAGCAGGATTTCGCCACCCTCAACTTTCACCTCGACCAGCCCGGCTACGTCGCCTCCGTAACGGTGTACGACGCCCTGGGCCGCCTCACCCGCCGCCTGGTACGCAACGAAACAGTGCCCACCACCGGCTTTTTCCAGTGGGATGGCATCGACGAAAAAGGCCGCAAAGCCGCCGTGGGCTACTATATTCTGCACGTAGAGCTGTTCCGCCCCAGCGGCGGCGAGAAGCGCGAGTACAAGAAGACGGTGGTGCTGGGCGCGCGGTTTTAGTTGCTGGTTGTCGGTTGTTAAGTATTGTATTCTATTCCGTTGGTCATGCTGAGCTTGTCGAAGCATCTCTACCGCACCGTTGGACGGCTTCAACGGTGCGGTAGAGATGCTTCGACAAGCTCAGCATGACCAAATTTTGGTTACGGTGATTTTTGCATGAATACACATGCGACAACCAGTATTAAACCATCACCGCTCTTTCGCATCAGAAGGGGCATGAATAGCAATCAGCAACTTCAGCATTTGTATTGGCGGGCGGGTTTTGGGCCGCGCCCCCAGGACGTGACCGCCGGCCTGAGCCCGCGCAAAGCCCTGCGGCAACTGTTGCAGGACGCGGCCAAGTACGAGCCCCTGGCCGGTGCCGCCCTGGAATACCGCGAGCCCCAAGCCGCCCTGATGGCCGAGCCCGCCACCATGAAAAAGCCGGTGCCCGACGGCACCGTAACCACCCCGCCCGACCAGCCGCTACGTCCGCAGGCAGGCGCGTCGCGCCCGCGCCGGGCGGCCCTCACCCCGGAGCAGCGCAAGATGCAGAACGCGGGCCTGCGCGATGCTTTCGCCAACATGAGCACGGCCTGGATGAGCCGCATGGCCACCTCGCCGGCCCAGCTACGCGAGAAGATGACGCTCTTTTGGCACGGGCACTTTGCCTGCCGGGTGCGCCAGCCGGGCCCGGCTCTGAGTTTGCACAATACCACCCGCCGCCTCGCCCTGGGCAAATTTCCCGACCTGCTGCTGGCCGTGAGCCGGGAGCCGGCCATGCTGCAGTTCCTTAACAACCAGCAGAACCGCAAGGCCAGTCCCAACGAAAACTTCGCCCGCGAAGTGATGGAGCTGTTCACGCTGGGCCGGGGCAACTACTCCGAGCAGGACGTGAAGGAAGCCGCCCGCGCCTTCACCGGCTGGGGCTACGACGGCGAGGGCAACTTCCGGTTTCGGGAGCGCGACCACGACGCGGGCTCCAAAACGTTTCTGGGCCGCACCGGCAACTTCACGGGCGAGGACGTGCTGCGGATTATTCTGGAGCAGCCAGCGGCGGCCACGTTTCTGGTCACCAAAGTGTACCGCTTTTTCGTGAACGAGGTGCCCAATACCGGCCACATCGAACCCCTGGCCGTGGCCTTTCGCCGGAGCGGCTACGACCTGGCCGACCTGATGGAGCGCGTGTTTTCGGCCGACTGGTTTTACGAGCCGGCCAACGTGGGCACGCACCTCAAGTCGCCGGTGGAGCTACTGGCCGGCCTGCGCCGCACGCTGAATCTGACCATCGACAATGACAAGGCGCTGCTGGGCTTCCAAAAGGCCCTGGGCCAAACGCTATTTCAGCCGCCGAACGTGGCTGGCTGGCCCGGCGGCCGCAGCTGGATAGATTCGTCGTCGCTGCTGCTGCGCCTGCAGCTGCCCGCCGTGCTGTTTCGCAACGCCGAGTTTGCCGTGGCCCTCAAGCAGGACGAAAACGACATTGCCCCCAACCTTAGCAAGGCCGAGCGCACCCTGCGGCCCGGCGTAGGCGCCCACCTGCCGCTTGCCCCGCTGCAACAGCTGCTGGGCCTCACACCGCCCGCCCAGCAACCCGAGAAGCTCAGCACCTTCCTGCTGCAAGCCCCCCTGCGCCCCGAAAACCTGCGGCTGGTGCAGGAGGCCACCCAACAAAAAGAACCCACCGAGGCCCTGCGCACCACGCTGGTCAGCCTGCTCAGCCTGCCCGAATACCAGTTGGCGTAGCAGAAAAAAACTCCCCTCCTTACCAAGGAGGGGATGTTTCAGCCTTTGGCTGAAACTGGGGTGGTTGTGGCGTTGGAGTAGCGTTGAGCTGAGGTAGGATGGCGGTCAAAGGGTCAGTGTTCCAGCCGCCATCTAACGCCACCAACCACCCCAGTTGCCGCTTCGCGCCAACGTCCCCTCCTTGGTAAGGAGGGGAGTTTTTTCTCCTCTTATTATCCCTATCGTTATGGCTACTACTCGGCGTGATTTTCTTCGTAATTCGGCTTTGGCCAGCTCGTTGCTGCTGGTGCCTAAGTTTCTGCATGCCCTGGACCGGGGGCCGGGGCTGGCCCGCCTGGGCGAGGCGCCGGGCGCGCGTCGCCTGATTGTGGTGCAGCTCAGCGGCGGCAATGATGGCCTGAACACCATTATTCCCTACAAAAACGACTTGTACTACCAGGCTCGGCCCACGCTGGGCATTCGGGAAGCGCAGGGAATTCTGGCGATGGAAAAAGACCTGGGCCTGCACCCGGCCCTGAAAGGACTGAAGGGACTGTATGACCAGGGCCACCTGGCGGTGCTCAACTCGGTGGGCTACCCCAATCCCGACCGGTCGCACTTCCGCTCGATGGACATCTGGCAGAGCGGCTCGGGCGCCGACCAGGCCGTGAGCACCGGCTGGCTGGGCCGCTACCTCGACTCGAACTGCCCCGACTGCCAGCACCCCTACAACGCCCTGGAAATCGACGACACGCTGAGCCTGGCGCTGAAGGGCAGCGCCCGCAAAGGGCTGGCCCTGAAAAATCCCGCCAAGCTGCACCAGCTCACCCAAAACCGCCTGCTGGCCAAGGTGAGCCAGCAGGCCGCGCCCGCCCACCACGACCAAGTGGACTACCTCTACAAGACGCTGGCCGAAACCGCGTCCTCGGCCGATTACCTGTACGAGAAGTCCAAGATTTACCGGTCGGCGGTGGCCTACCCCAACTCAGACTTCGGCAAAAACCTGAAGACCACGGCCGAGCTCATTACGTCCGGCGTGGAGTCGCGGGTGTACTACCTGGCCTTGTCGGGCTTCGACACGCACGTGCGCCAGCAGGAGCAGCAGCAGCGCCTGCTCGGCGACCTGGGCAACGGCTTGGCCGCCCTGGCCCAGGACCTGCAACAAAACAGCCAGTGGAGCAACACGCTGGTGCTGGTGTTCTCAGAATTTGGCCGCCGCGTGGGCCAGAACGCCAGCAACGGCACCGACCACGGCACCGCCAACAACGTGCTGCTGCTGGGCGGCGGCCTGCGAAAAAAAGGCGTGCTCAACGCCGCCCCCGACCTGGCCAACCTCGACCAGGGCGACCTGCGCCACCAAATCGATTTCCGCAGCATCTACGCCAGCATTCTGAAGGACTGGCTGGGAGCCGACGACACGGCCATACTGGGCACGGGCTTCGAACGCCTGGCGGGTTTGGTGTAGCGCCGCCATAATGCCCGACAAGAAAAGCCTAGTTTCCGCATGGACGCCGGGCTTTTCCTGCCGGGCATTATGGCCATATCTTGCGCCGTCAACCCCGCATCTGCCACCCATGAAATTCCCTCTACTCATTCTTGTCGCCGCCATTGCCCTCCAATTGGGCGCGCCCCCCACATCCCAGGCCCAAACCACCGCGCCCGCGGCGGCCTACACCGGCCCGCGCTACCCCGGCGGGCCGGATTCGTTGCGCGCTCTGGTGTATCGTAGCACCCGAACAACTACGCCCGCACCGGCCGGCCGTATGCTGGTTCAATTTGAGTTGCAGTCCGACGGCAAAGCCTACAACCTCACGATGGTGCGGCCGCCCGACCCCATAAATCCGGAATTGGTGAAAGCAACAGCCGCGGCTCTCGACTACCTGGAGGCCCACATGCTGCCCTGGCTGCTTGGCAGCACCCGTTTGGCGGAAGCGGTTGGCAAACCACCAAAAATCAGCTTGGTGATGGACTTCGCAACGCCTCCCGCAGCATGGGCTTATAATTATGGCGACCAACAGCCGGTATTTGCAGCTGCATTGGAAGTCATGCGAACCAGATTCAGTAAAATGCAGCAGCAGCCAGAAGACTCCGTGCAACAATCTCTATTCGCGTCCTCTTCCAGAACCCTGATATCTTACATTCAATTGCAGGTAAAGTACCCGCCCAATGCCTTACGTTACCAGCAGCAGGGCCAAGTGTACATCTATTTTGAGGTAGCTGAAAGCGGCGCCATTGAGAACCCCCAAGTGGTGGGCACGGCCGGCAAGTACCTCGACGACGAAACCTTGAAGATTGTGAGAAAGCTTCCCGCTGCCAATGTCGCAGCGCAGTTGCGGGGTCAACCGGTGCGCGTGTACTACGCTTTGCCCATTACCTTCAAAATTATGTAAGTTGCCACTGCCGATTAACCCCCGAACACCGCTGCGGCCAGCGCCAGCACGGCGGCGCGGGTTGGCTCGGGCTGCTCCAGGTACGCCTGGTGGCCGCTGCCTTCCAGAAACAGGGCGTGGGCCTCGGCGGGCAGGGCGGCCTGGCGCACGGCGTCTTCAAAATGCACGGCCACGTCGTGCTTGCCGGCGACCGTGAGCACCGGAAATTTGGCGTTGCGGAGCAGGGCGGTGCGGTCGGGGCGGGCAGCCATGCCGCGCATCGCGCCCGTGATGGTGGTTTCGGGCGTGGCTTTGCCGATTTCCTCTAGCAGGGCGCGGGCCTCGGTGAGGCGGTCGCGGTTGACGGGCGCGAAAAGCGGGCGCACGAACGACTCCATGAACTTGGCCACGCCGTGGCGCTCCACGAAGCCGATGTTTTTCTCGCGGTTCTGGCTTTTTTCCTCCGTATCGGCCAGGGCCGAGGAGTTGATGAGCGCCAGGCCGGCCACGCGCTGGGGCCAGCGCTCGGCCAGGGCCAGGGCCACGTAGCCGCCCATGCTGTGGCACACCAGCAGCACGGGGCCGGAGCAATTTTTCTGCGCCAAGTAGTCGATAACGTAGCGGGCCTGGGCCTCCATCGAGAAGTCGGGTACGGGCGCCAGGTTGGTGCCGTGGCCGGGCAGGTTGGGCGTGAGCAGCCGGTAGCCGTCGGGGAAGGCGCGGGTGAAGGCCGTCCAGACCTCTCGGCTTTCGGCAAAGCCGTGGAGGAAGACGATGGTGGGCAAAGGGGCGGTACTCATGCGGGAATTACCTTGCGAAGCAACGGGTGCGCTCGCGACTTTATAGGAACTATCAGGCGGCTTTCGGCCTCGGGGCATCAGCCTTTCACTTCGGCCAAAATTACTCATGAAGATTGCACGGCAGCGCTACCCTTTTCTATTGGCCATTGGCGTGGGCTTGGTTTACGCCTTCGCCGCCCGTTTTTTCTTCGTCGCAGGCACTTTCCGCACCATCTTCGATTTCGGGCTGCTGAGTTGGGGATTCCTATTGCTGATGCCGATGGCTTTGGGCGCCATTACGGCCTATTTCATCCCCGCCACGGCCTCAAAAATGTGGCGAATGCTCTGGGCTCCGTATTTGGTAGTTTTTTGTTTTTTATTGAGCGCCCTACTGTTCCATTTAGAGGGAATGATATGCGTGCTAATCATCACGCCGTTGTACCTGGTAATGTCTTTCCTTGGCGCGCTCTTCTATATTAACCTGACGAAAAAATCTCCCAAACGAGACAACAAAACCCTGGTGGTCGCCGCCTTCGCCCTCCTGCCCTTCGTCGCCGGACCGCTCGAAAACCAGCTCACCAACCCCGACGATTTCCGGCAGGTCGAAAACACCATTCTCATCAACGCACCGGCCGCCGTGGTCTGGCAGCACATCATTCGAGTGGCCCCCATTCAGGCCCAGGATTTGGGTCACAGCATCATCGACGACATCGGGTTTCCGCGGCCCGTTGAGGCCACGCTCACCCGCGAGGGCGTGGGCGGGGTGCGCCACGCCACCTTCGAGCGCGGCGTCGAGTTCATCGAAACCGTGTACGAATGGGTGCCACTGCAACGGCTCTCGTTCAGCATCGTGCCCAATACGGCCACCATTCCGCCCACCACTTTTGATGAGCACGTCATCGTGGGCGGCCGGTTCTTCGACGTGCTGCGCGGCACCTACGAATTGCAGCCCGCCAGCCCCGGCCGCACGCGCCTCGTGCTGCACAGCCGGCAGCGCCTCAGCACCCACCTCAACTGGTACGCCGGGCTATGGACCCGCTTCGTGATGAGCGAAATTCAAGGCCGCATCCTCACCGTGCTCAAGCGCCGCTGCGAAGCGCCCCGCCCGGTAGCCACGCAGTAGCCGCGCCGCATGGTTGCGCTAAATCGTGTCCTTGCGCAACGACGACGCCCGCACGAACAGCTGCGGCTGAAGCACCACCTGCCGCTGTGAAAACGCCGTGCCCTCGGCCGAAAGCAGCTCGGTGAACAGGCGGAAGGCGGCCTGGCCCATTTCCTCGGTGCGCTGGTCCACGGAGGTGAGCATGGGCTCGGCCACTTGCGTAAGGGCCTCGTTGCTGAAGCCGGCCAGGGCCACGTCCTGCGGCACCCGGAGGCCACGGCTTTTCAGCAGCTGCAACGCGCCCAGAATGGCCGTGTCGCCGGCCGCAAACACGGCATCAGGCGGGTTGGGCAGCGCCAGCAGGTCGGCCATGCACTGGGCGCCGCTTTCCAGGGTCATGTTGGAATCCCGGATGAGGCTGTCGTCGGGCGCGATGCCGTAGCGCTGCAGGGCATCGAGGTAGCCCTGGCGGCGGTTTTTGTAGATGTTGAGGTGCTGCGTGCCGCAGATGTGCGCCACGCGGCGGCATCCTTGCTCCAGCAAATGGCTCGTGGCCTGGTAGCCGCCTTCGCGGTCGTTGAGCACCACGGCGTTCACGTGGTCGCCTTCCAGCAGGCGGTCGAAAAACACCAGCGGCACGCCGTGCTTGCGCACTTTTTCGAAGTGCTTAAAGTCGAGCGTGTTCAGCGACACGGATATCAGAATACCCGCAACCTGGGCGCTGAGCAGGGTTTCCAGGTTTTTGCGCTCGTGTTCCACGTCCTCACCCGACTGGCAGATGATGACGCTGAAGCCCGCCTTGCTGGCCGCCGTTTCGATGCCGTGCACCACGGAGGCAAAGAAGCGGCCTTCGATGTAGGGCACAATCACGCCGATGAGCTTGCTCTTGCCTTTGCGCAGGGCCGCGGCCAGGTGGTTAGGCTGGTAGTTCAGCTTTTTGGCCAGCTTGAGCACCGCCTGCTTAGTAGCCGGCCCAATGCTGTGGTGGTCGCTCAGGGCCCGCGAAATCGTGGTCATGGACACGCCCAGCTCCCGAGCCAAATCGGCCATGGAAACCGGGCTGCCGGACGCACTGGTTTCTTTGGACGGAGTACGGCGAGTGGCCATTTTACTTGCAATAATGAATACGAAATGTAGGACGAAGGTACAGCGGGTTGCGGGGAAGCCCGACCGTATGCCGTGGCAATAGCGCGGCCCCTTGCGCCGGCCCCGGCATTCGGCAGAAGCCCCCGCTGGAAGCGGCGCACCGGAGCGTTTTTTTGGCGGATGGCAGCCACTCCCCGACTATGCTCCAGGCTCGAAAAGATGTGCATCTTTTTAATCGTTGGAAGAGAGAAGAAAATAATTTACACAAACGATTGTGAAATCATTTAACTTTGGTGCAACCAAAATGCTTACTCGTCAATTCCCAGATTACACAATCGATAATTCAATTTCCGAATGAACGTGACCCGAATTCTGTTGGCGCTGCTATTGATGACCAGTCTGGGCGCCGCCGCGCAAATGGTGCCGCCACCCGCTACACCCGGCCCGGCCCCGCGCCCCGCCCTGGGCCCAATGGCCAGCCCGCCGGCCCACGACCCGGTGATGATTCGCCAGAACGGGACGTACTACATGTTCTGTACCGGCAACGGTATTGCGGTGTGGTCGTCGCCCGACATGAAAATCTGGACGCAGCAGCCCCCGGTGTTTGCCGCGCCGCCCGCCTGGGCCGTGGCCGCCATCCCCGGCTTCAAGGGCCACATCTGGGCGCCGGATATTTCCTTTGCCAACGGCCAGTACAGCCTGTTTTATTCGGTATCGGCGTTTGGCAAGAACACCTCGGCCATCGGTCTGGCCACCAATAAAACCCTGGACCCGAAGTCGCCCGACTTCAAGTGGGTGGACCACGGCAAGGTTATTCAGTCGGTGCCGGGCCGCGACATGTGGAACGCCATCGACCCCAACCTGGCCCGCGACAACGCTGGCGTGCCCTGGCTCACCTTCGGCTCGTTCTGGAGCGGTATGAAGCTGGTGCAGCTCCGGCCCGACCTCACCGCGCCCGCCCAACCCGAGCAGTGGCGCACCGTGGCCCGCCGCCCCCGCGACCCCAAGCTGAACGACTCGCTGCCCGGCGACGGCGCCATTGAAGCGCCCTTCCTGTTCAAGAAAGACGGTTTTTATTACCTTTTCACCTCGTTTGACTACTGCTGCCGCGGCCCCCAAAGCACCTACAAAATGGTGGTGGGCCGCGCCAAGGAAATCACCGGGCCCTACGTGGACCGCGCGGGCCTGCTCCTGGAGCAGGGCGGCGGCACGCTGGTGCTGGCCGGCGACAGCAAGTGGTTTGGCGTGGGCCACAACTCGGTGTACACCTTCGATAAAGCCGACTACCTGGTCTTCCACGGTTACGACGCCTCGGACCGTGGCCGGCCGAAACTGCGGATTGAGAAGCTGGCCTGGAACAAGGAAGGGTGGCCGAGAGTGGCGGCTCAGTAGCCGTTAGCACCTCGTCCGGCGGCAACCTCACATTTTTTTTATTGAAAACAACGCGCTTCTTTCCGGACCTTTGGCGCTCAGACTAACTGCATTTCTATGAACCCTCTCGTTGCCATCCGCCAGTTTGACCAAAGCCTTTGGCTGGACTTTATCAGCCGCCCCATTCTGATTAACGGCAAATTGCAGCGCCGCATCACCGACGAAGCCCTGCGCGGCGTGACGTCGAACCCCGCCATTTTTGCCAAGTCCATTGGCGACAGCAGCGACTACGATTCGGCCATTCAGGCGCTGGCCCTGCAAGGCAAAACCACTGACGAAATCTACACCAACCTGGCCGTGGCCGACGTGCAGGCCGCCTGCGACCTGTTCCGGCCCCTCTACGACGACGAGCATACCAGCAGCGATGGCTACGTGAGCCTGGAAGTATCGCCCACGCTGGTGAACGACACCGAGGGCACCATTGAGGAGGGCCTGCGCCTGTGGCACACCGTGGACCGCCCCAACGTGATGATAAAAGTGCCGGCCACGCTCGAAGGCCTGCCCGCCATCCGCCGCCTCATTGCCGAAGGTGTGAACGTGAACGTGACCCTGATTTTTGGGCTGGAGCGCTACCGTTTGGTCACCGAAGCCTTTTTGGCGGGCCTCGAAGACCGTGCGCAGGCCGGCCTGCCGCTGGCGCGCATCGACTCGGTGGCTAGCTTCTTCCTGAGCCGCATCGACGTGCTGATAGACCCGCTGCTGGAGAAAATTGCGGCCGAAGGCGGCGAGCAAGGCGCGCTGGCGCAATCTATGGTGGGCGAAGTGGCCCTGGCCAGCGCCAAGCAGGCCTACCAGCTATACAAGGAGATTTTTGCGGGGCCGCGTTGGGCCACGCTGGAGGCGCAGGGTGCCGCTACGCAGCGCCTGCTGTGGGCCAGCACCGGCAACAAAAACCCCAAATACGACGACCTGAAGTACGTCGAAAACCTCATTGGTCCGAAAACGGTGAACACCGTACCGGTGGAAACGCTGGACATTTTCCGCGAGCGCGGCCAGCCCGCCAGCCGCCTCGAAGACGGCATTGAGCAGGCCCGCGAAGTGCTGCGCCGCCTGCCCGAGCTGGGCATCGACTTGGAAGAGCGCACCAACTTCCTGGAAGTGGACGGCGCCAAGAAATTCAATGAGCCCTTCAGCAAGCTGATGCTTTCGCTGGATATGAAGCGCAAGCACGCCCTCGACCTGCAAGTGGTGCCCGTGGCCATGCGCCTGGGCGGCTACCAGGCGGCCGTAGATAAGCAGATTGACGAGCTGAACGACCAGGATTTCACCGAAGGATTCTGGGCAAAAAAGGCCGAGCTTTGGGTGCAGGACGAGGCCGGGCAGCAGAGCATCCGCAGCTTCATGGGCTGGCTGCGCGTGGCCGAAACGATGGTGGGCCGGGTGTCCGAAATCGAGCAGTTCGTGCACGAGGTGAAAGCCGCCGGGTTCAAGCACGTGGTGGTGATGGGCATGGGCGGCAGCACCATGGCGCCCATCGTGTTCAAGGCCGCGTTTGAGCAGGGCGAGAACGGCCTGCCCATGTCGGTGCTAGACACCACCGACCCCGGCACGGTGCGCCAGATTGAAGCCTCCGTGCCGCTGGCTGACACGCTGTTCATTGTGGCCAGCAAGTCCGGGACTACGGCCGAGCCGCTGGCCTTCGGTGACTATTTCTACGCCAAACTGAAGGAGCTAAAGGGCGATAAGGCCGGCGAAAACTTCGTGGCCATCACCGACCCGGGCTCCAAGTTCGTGACCTCGGCCACGGCGCAGGGCTACCGCCGCATTTTCCTGAATTTCTCGGAAGTAGGCGGCCGGTTCTCGGCCCTCACCTATTTCGGATTGGTGCCGGCCGCCTTGTACGGCCTACCCATCGGCGAGCTGTTGGCCCGTGCCATTCGCATGATGCGCGCCTGCGGAGCCTACGGCGACGCCAAGCGCAACCCCGGCCTCGACCTGGGCGCCGCGCTGGGCACGCTCGCGCAGCTGGGCCGCGACAAGCTGACGCTGGTAGTGCCCGAAAAACTAAGCGACCTGGGCCTGTGGCTGGAGCAGCTGCTGGCCGAGAGCACCGGCAAGGAAGGCAAAGGCATCCTGCCCGTAGCCGGCGAGCCGCTGGCCGACCCTAGCTTGTATGGCCAGGACCGGGTGTTTGTGTACGTGGGCTACAAAGGCCAGGCCGATGAAGCCAACCAGACCAAGCTGAAGGCGCTGGAGCAGGCCGGCCACCCCACCATCAGCATTTTCATGGACGAGGCGCTGGACCTGGGCCAGGAGTTCTTCCGCTGGGAGGTGGCCACGGCCGTGGCCAGCGCCGTGCTCGGCATCAACCCCTTCGACCAGCCCAACGTGCAGGCCGCCAAAACCGCCACCGACGGCCTGATGAAGGTGGTGGAAGAGCAGGGCAGCCTGCCAGAAAAAACCCAGCCCGTAGCCCGCGAAAACGGCGTGGCCTACTACTCCGCCGTATCGGGCGAAGGCGCCACCGAGGTGCTGAAAGCATTTTTTGACCAGGCCCGCCCCGGCGATTTCCTCTGCCTGCAAGCCTACCTGACTGAGAACCCCGCCGTGAGCAAGAGCCTGCAGGAGCTGCGGGCCCGTGTGCAGGCCCGGTACCACATTGCCACCACGTCGGGCTACGGCCCGCGCTTCCTGCACTCCACCGGCCAGTACCACAAGGGCGGGCCCGACACGGGCCTGTTTGTGCAGTTCACCGACGACAACCCGCAGGACCTGGCGCTGCCGGGCCGCTCCTACACCTTCGGCACCTTCAAAAATGCCCAGGCTCTGGGCGACTTGGAGGCGCTGCACAGCTACCACCGCCGCACCCTGCGCGTACACCTCGGCGCCGATGCCGAGAAGGGGCTGAAAAAAATGCTGGCAGCGCTGGATTTGAAGGCGTAAGGGCAGGAAAAGGAGTGGCGAATCAAGGTCCGCCACTCCTTTTTTAATTCAGTTTACACAATCGATAATCTAATTCTCAGACGATGAAAACCACTCACTCTGAATCTCCTGCCACTACCTGGGCCATGTGCCGGAACGGGCTGGCCGCACTGGTTATCGTGGCCGGGGCTGCTACTGCGGCCCTTGCCCAAACTGCCCCGATGGCCCCGCCGGTACTGGGCGCCACGGTTGGCGGCAACCCCGTCATCAAAAGCAAATACACGGCCGACCCCGCCGCCATGGTGCAAAAGGGCACGGTGTACCTCTACACCGGCCACGACGAAGCGCCCGCCCGCCAGGAGCGCTACGTGATGAACGAATGGCTGTGCTTTTCCTCCACCGACATGGTGAGCTGGACCGAGCATCCGGTGCCCCTAAAGGTGTCGGATTTTGCCTGGGCCAAGGGCGATGCCTGGGCCTCGCAGGTGATTGCGCGCAACGGGAAGTTCTACTGGTACGCGGCGGTGGAGCACGGCACCATTCCGGGCAAATCCATTGGCGTGGCGGTGGCTGACAACCCCACCGGGCCGTTCAAGGACGCGCGCGGCACGGCCCTGATTGCCAATAATATGACCACCGACGACAAGCACCCGTGGGACGACATTGACCCCAGCGTTTTCATTGATGCCAACGGCCAAGCCTACCTCTTCTGGGGCAACGTGACGTGCTACTACGCCAAACTCAAACCCAACATGACGGAGCTGGACGGCCCCATTCAAACCGTGAAGCTGCCGCAGTTCACGGAGGCGCCCTGGGTGCACCAGCGCAACGGCTGGTACTACCTGAGCTACGCCGCGCAGTTCCCCGAGAAAATAGTGTACGCCATGAGCCGCAGCATTGAGGGGCCGTGGGAATACAAGGGCATTCTGAACGAGCTGGCCGGCAATTCCAACACCAACCACCAAGCCATTATCGACTTCAAAGGCCAGTCCTACTTCATTTACCACAACGGCGGCCTCAACCCGGATGGCGGCAGCTTCCGCCGCTCGGTCTGCATCGATTACCTGTACTACAACAAGGACGGCACGATGAAGCGCGTGGTGATGACGACGGAGGGCGTGAAGGCGGCGAAGTGAGCCTGATTATTAGTTTTAGATAGAACGGCCGTTTGCAAAGCAAAAGAGAACGTCATGCTGAGCGCAGCCGAAGCATCTCTACCGCAATACTAACCAATTTTAGTACTGAGGTAGAGATGCTTCGACAAGCTCAGCATGACGTTCTGATTTAAGGTGAGCTTTTTCGGACCTTCTCCCTCACCGCATCCACGTGCGGACGTAGCTCCCTTTGGGGTCGTAGCGCTTGGCTTGCTGGGCCACGTCGAAGGCCGTGTCGCGCACGTCGGTGCCGGTGCCGGCGATGTACTTCCAGTTGCCCCAGTTGGAGGCTGGGTCGTGGTCGATGAGCTGGTGCTCGAACCAGGCGGCGCCCCAGCGCCAGTCCTGGTGCAGGTCGTGGATGAGGTAGCTGGCGGCGTTTTGGCGGCCGCGGTTGCTCATGAAGCCGGTGGCGGCCAGCTCACGCATGTTGGCGTCGACGAAGGCGTTGCCGGTGCGGCCCTGGGTCCAGCGGTCAAACGCGGCGCGGTCGGGCGCGGATGCTTTGGGCTGTTGTTCGCGCAGGCCGCGCCACCGAAAAAAGTCCGGCCCGGTGCGCTCGGCCAGCAGCCGGAAGTAGTCGCGCCAGAGCAGCTCCAGCCGCAGCTGCATGGCGCCCTTGCTGCGGGCGCCGTGCACCGCGTCGTAGGCATCAATGGCTGCCCACACCTGCCGGGCCGACAAGCTGCCGTTGGCCAGCCAAGGCGAAAACTTGGTGCTGAAGGCCTCGCCCAGCAGCTCGTTGCGGGTGTCGTCGTAGCGCCCGATGAGGTGGCGGTCGACGGCATAGTCATGCAGACGGGCCAGGGCGGCGGTTTCGCCCCCGCCCAGCGCGGGCAGGGCCGAGCGGCGGTCGGGTACGGGCCGGGTCGGCACCGGCAGGTCCAGGGCCACGGCCAGCGCCTCAGCAGTAGGCAGCGGGGCGGGCGCGAAGCCCGTCGGCAGCGACGGCAGCCGCGACGGGACCGGCAGCGGCGCCCGCGGCACTGCCTTGCTGGCCACGTCGAACCGAAACTTGCTGAATGAGAGCGGCAGGTTGCGCACGGCAATGGGCAGGTCGGCGGGGTGCAGTAGCGTCAGCGTCTCGAAGCGGCGCAGCGGCACAGGCGGGCCGGGCAAGGCAGTCAGAGCTCCGGTCAGGACGTCTTCGGCTTCTTCTTCCTCGGTGGTGTGCTCGGTGCTGGTCCACACGGCGCCCAGGTCCAGCTGCTGCACCAGGACCGGCAGCACGTCTTCGGGCCGGCCAATGGCGAAGTGCACGCCGCTGCCCAGCGCGGCGTAGCGCCGCTGCAGGTCGGCCAGGCTGTCGAGCAGGAAAGGCAGACGGTGCGGGCCGGTGCGGGGCAGGCCCAGGTAGGGGTCGGGGCCCAGGGCCACGGGGTCGAAGCAATAAACGGGCAGCAGGGCTTCGGTGTGCGCGGGCAGGGCCGCCAGCACTTCGTTGTCGTGCAGGCGCAGGTCGTTGCGCAGCCAGTACAGGATTTTCATGCGGGTTGTGTCAATGATTTTGTCTTCGACACAACGCTCAGTCAAAAGCAATGTTTGGGATGTTGTTGGCAGACGAGCAGCAGCAGGAATGCGGCTCTTTACAGAACGGTGTTTAGAGTTATTCGAAAATCACCCGCTACCATAAAATAGCACGTCATGCTTCGGCAAGCTCAGCATGACGTGCTATTTTATTTTTCGACCTCATTCTTCTTGATGATGCTCCGGGCACCTACTTCAAGTGCGGCGCTTCGGCCGCCTGGCGCGTCACCAAATCCACGTCCAGCACGCGCTGCGGGAACCAGACGGTCATTTCGCCCTTGCCGCGGTTGGCCCAGGCGTAGTACGGGATGGCCGTCAGGGTCTGGCGCACGGTGCTGATGGTGTTGGTGGCGGCGTCCACCTGCACTACGGGCACGGTAGCGGTTAGCGCCGTGATGCCGTTCAGCACGTCGGGCCGGAAGGTTGCGGTGAAGATGGTGCCGTTGGGCACGGTGATGTTGGTGGCTTTGCCGTTGTTGTCCTTCCACTCGGCGCAATAGATGACCGGGCCGCGCTGCAGGGCCACCTTGCCCACGTTGTCCTGCACGTTGGGGTGCGCTGCTACGGTGCGGGTTTCCATGGGCAAGCTCACTTCTACCACGTCGTTTTTGCGCCACTTGCGGGCCAGCACGGCGTAGCCGTTTTTCAGGGTGTATTGCACCGGCTTGCCGTTTACTTTGATGGTCACCTTCGCCGCCGAGGGCTGCGCGAAGCGGTATAAATCCGACGGAATAGCCTCCTCCCGCGCCCAGCCAGGAATGCGCACCAGCAGGTTGAAATCAGAAGTGGCAGCCTGGTCGATGGTGAATTTCAGGTCGCCGTTCCAGGGGTAGTTGTTGGCTTGGGTGAGGCGCACGGGCTTTTTCTGCACGGTCAAATCGGCGCTGCCGCTCACGAACAGGTTCACGTAAATGTCCTTGCCGTTTTGGCCGTACACGTAGCCGGGCAGCGCGGGAAACAGGCGCGCCAGGTTGGTGGGGCAGCACGAACACTCAAACCAGCCCGCCCGCGCCGGCTCGGTCTGGGCGAAGCTGGCCGAGTTTTTAATCTGCATGGCGTTGGAGTAGAAGAACGACTTACCATCGAGGCCCACGCCCGAAAGCAGGCCGTTGTAGAGCACCTTCTCCATGAGGTCGGCGTACTTGGCGTGGCCGTGCAGCTGGAACATGCGCTGGTTCCAGTAGATGTTGGCCACCGAGGCGCAGGTTTCGTTGTAGGCCGTGGCGTTGGGCAGTTCGTAGTTGCGGCCAAACCGCTCGCCGCCGGGCACTGCGCCGGTGCCGCCCGTCACGTAGATTTTGCGGGAAGCCATGTTGTTCCAGATGCTGTCCACGGCGGTTAGCAGCTGCTTATCGCCGGTGAGGGCCGCCACATCGGCCATCGCCGAATACAGGTATTCGGCGCGCACGGCGTGGCCCACGGCTTCGGTTTGGGCCGCCACGGGCTTGTGGTCCTGCCAGTAAGAGCCGTTGCGGAACGGGTCGGGACTCTTGGGGTCATAGCCCTTGTACTGGCCGCGGGCTTCGATGAAAAACTTGGCCGTGCTCAGGTATTCGGGCTTGCCGGTCACGCGGTAGAGCTTCACGAGGCCCATTTCCACGATTTCGTGGCCGGGCGCCACGGTGCGCTTGCCGGGCCCGAACACCGAGCACACTAGGTCGGCATTTTTGAGGGCGATGTTGAGCAGGGTTTTCTTGCCGGTAGCCTGGTAGTGGGCCACGGCGGCTTCGTAGAGATGGCCGGAGTTGTAGAGCTCGTGGCTCATTTCGCGCTCGTTCACCCAGCGCTCCGGGCCGGCCCAGGGGTGCGGGTGGGCGGGGTCGATGGTGCGGGCGGTGTAGAGGTAGCCGTCAGGTTCCTGGGCGGCGGCTACTTTGGCAATCAGCGCATCCATGTAAGCTTCTTGGTTCTTGTCGGGGTGCAGGCTCAGCGAGTAGGAAGCCCCTTCGAGGGTCTTGTAGATGTCCGTGTCATCAAAGGGAAACACGGTGGCAAACTTGCCCGACTTAGCCGCCGCCATCTCAAAGTTCTTCACCCGATTGGTGGCCTCGCAGCGCTGAAACGAAGCCGGAATGGTGACGTCGGTGTTGGTTTTGAGGCGCGGCTGCCAGAAGTCATCCGCCAGCGTCACCTTCGTGAAGGGCACCGCCTGAATGGGGTAGTCAGCGCGCTGCTGGGCCGTGGCCGACAGGCTGGCGGCCAGACCAAGGACAAGCAGGAATGAAGTGGGTGTGGGCATGGCAAATAACTGTTTTGGTATAGAGGCCCAACATTTTGCGGTTCGACCTCGTGCTATTTTTAGGACTTAAAATGCAGTACAGCAGATTTATAGAATGTCAGCATTGTTTGAAGAAGCAAAAAAAAGAACGTCATGCGGAGCGCTGCCGAAGCATCTCGCGTGTGGTAGCAACTCAGTCGATTGGTTTACTTACTGCACGCGAGATACTTCGGCTACGCCCAGCAAGACGTTCTGTGGTGTTCAGCCTACCCCTACTTCTTGCCCGGTATGCGCAGCACCGTGAAGGAGTTGGGGGCCAGCGTGTAGCTCACCGTGGAGCCCGACACGGCGAACTTCTCCTCTTTCGGCGTGAGCCTGGTGGGCTCCGCAATGGTGTTCATGGTGCTCAGGTCGTCGCTGGCCATCACCTGAGCCGTGCCGGATTTGCCTACTTTTTTGGCGCCGGCCAGGTTCACTTTCACGGCGCGGGGGGTGGTGGCGTAGTTCACCAGCTTTACGATGACGTCGCCGGTGGGGGCGTCGGCCACGGCGCTGGCGAAGAGGTTATCGGTACCGTTTTTGGCGTTGGCGGGCATGGTTACGGGCAGCACGCTGGTGCCTTTGTTGAGGGCGTACAGCTTCTGCACGTAGTAGTTCACGGTGCCGTAGGAGGTCAGGTTATCGAACCAAATCATGTTTGGCGTCCACTGCCAGGCGTCTACGTGGGCGAGTATGGGGGCGTAGGAAGCCATGGTTACCACGCCGGCGTTGCGCTCCAGGCCGGTCATAAACGCGGCTTCTGAGATGGCGCAATCCCAGCTGTTTTTGTTGTCGGGGCTGCCGATGGCCACGCTCTGGGCGGCGTACTCGCCGGCGAAGACTTTGGGGCCGGTGCGGGGGTAGTTGTCGTAGCGGTCGGCGTGCTGGCGGAACCACTCGGGCTTGGCGTAGTAGTGCTCGTCGATGAATTCGGCCTTCAGCTCGCGCATTTTCAACGTGGCTTTGTCAAACAACTCGCCGTCGGGCGACGGGCCCACGCTGCTCACAATCTGCATGTTGGGGTACTTCGCCTTCACGGCCTTGGCAAACGGCTCGTAGCGCTCCAGGTATTGCGGGCCCCACTGCTCGTTGCCGATGCCAATCATCTTCATGTTGAAGGGGGCGGGGTGGCCCATGGCCACGCGCTTGGCGCCCCAGGGGCTGCTGGCCGGGCCGTTGGCAAACTCAATCAGGTCGATGGCGTCCTGAATATATGTTTCCAGCGAAGGCTCGTCGCCCTGGCCGGCCGCGTTCGGCCCCTTGGCGCTGCTGGTGATGGGCGCCAGCTCGGCCGAGTTGAACTGGCAGGCCATGCCCACGTTCAGAATCGGCAGTGGCTCGGCACCGATGTCTTCCGAGAGCTGAAAATACTCGAAAAAGCCCAGGCCAAACGACTGGTAGTAATCGGGGGTGAATTTGTGGATAAACTCGGTGTTCCAGCGGTTCACCAGCGGGCGGCGCGAGGCCACGTCGCCGATGGTTTCCTTCCACTGGTAGCGCTGGGCCAGCGTGCGGCCCTCCACAATGCAGCCGCCGGGGAAGCGCAGGAAGCCGGGCTTCATGTCCTTGAGCAGCTGCACGAGGTCGGGGCGCAGGCCGTTTTCGCGGTTCATGTAGGTGTCTTTCGGGAACAGCGACACCACGTCAACGTCCAGGGTGCCGGTGCCTTCCACGGCCAGCTTCAGGCGGGCTTTGGCCGCCGTGGCCGAAGGCTTCATCGCCACGCTGTACTTTTTCCACTCGCTGGTGAGGCCGGTGATTTTCACTTGCGCCAGGGCCGGGCCCGACGCCGCAGTCTCGGGCCCGCGGCCTAGGCCGGCTTCTTCCAGCGTCACGGTCACGCCGGCCACGTTGCCGGGGCCTTTGCGGGCATAGAAGGAGAAGGTGTACTCGGCGCCGGCCTTCACGCCCATGCCGCGGAAGCCTTCGTTCACGAATGCCGCGTCGGGGCCGGCGGTTTTCACGCTCAGACGCAGGAAGTGGTTGTTGGCGTTGCTGATGGGTCGGTCGGTAGATATCAGGTAGCTCTCCAGCCCGGCCGCGCCCCGCACCGCTTTCCAGCCAATGAGCTGGTCGTCGGTTTCGAACGACTTGTTCTTCACCAGCTCGGGGTACAGGCCCCCGTCGGCCGCGAAGTTGATGTCCTCGAAAAAGAGGCCGTACATGTTTTTCGCAACCGGGGCCACGGGCTTGTTCACCTGCACGGTGATGGTGGCGGGCGCGGCCGACTGGGCCAGCGCGGCGGTACCGGGCAGCAGGCCCAGCAGGGCTAGGGCGGATAGGCGAAGGGCGGGATTAGTGGTCATGAGCGGGAATATCAAGTGTTGATTTTAAGCACTCTACCCTACTATTTTAGGGATTTGATAATAAGTAAGTTGCCGAATAAACCAGTCTAGCAGGGCCATGATTTTACGGGCCACCGGCTCTTGTGGCTGGGCGTGGGGCCGCGTGAGCTGGCGCAACAGATTCAGTCCGTAGCGGCTCAGGCTTGTGGCCCGGCAGCCGTGATTTTTGCGTGGAATGGCCTTGATTTTGCCGTGGGCCATCGTGCCCACGCCCAGACATAGCGCGTAGGCCAGGCTGACCAGAGCCACGAGCTTGCGCAGCTTCTGGTGGCAGCATAAGTGGGTGGCTTCCAGGTTAAAGCCGCGTCCTTTCAGGTTCTGAAAGCACTGCTCAATCGTCCAGCGGCTGGCGTAGAGGCCGCCCAGGTTGCGCAAGCCGGGCGCGGCGAAGAGAAACAGAAACTCCGTGTCGGCCAGCCGCTTGACCCAGACCTGTCCCCAGACCCCAGCCACTTGGCAATGCAGAAAATGCCGCTGCTGCCCTACGGCAAGGCCCAGGGCCGTGACGGCCTGCCGTCGGCCACTAGCAAAGGTGATTTGGTGGTGCTTGGGCAGGCGCATTACAAAAGGCAATTTATTCTTCCGTAGCCAGTTAAGCCAGACATGGCCCACAAACTCCCGGTCCCCCACCACCAGCCCGATGCGGTCGCGGCCCAGCACCTGTACGCAGATTTTGAGCAGGGCAATACGGTCGGCCGCACTGGAGTTCCCGCTGCGGTTGTCGAGCAGTTCCCAATAGAGCGGCAGTTGAAAGTCGCCTCGGCCTACGGTCACGAGCAGGATATTGACCTGGCAGCGGCCGAAGTCCCATTCGGTGCGGTCCAGGCACAGGCGCAGTTTGCCCGTGGCGGGCAGCAAGCGCAGCAGCAGGTGGGCCAGCACCAGATAATTCAGGTCCACCTGCCGAAAAAAGTCCTGAATGCGGGTTTCATTCGAAGCGATTTTCACCGCGTCATTCAGGTGCTGGGCTACCTCGCAAAATTGGACGTTGCGGCTTTTGAGCAGGGCGATAACAAACTGGCTGACAAACTTTTGCCGGGACAGATGGGGCACTAGCTGGACGCGACGCAAAAGCGTCGTAATTTTGGCAATGAGGCTTGGCTTCACGGGGCAGGACGGACAATGGTGTGTAGGAACCCCAAAGGTCGGACTGCCCCGTTTTTATGCCCTAAAGTTTAGTAGGGTAGAGTG
>NZ_JNLX01000148.1 GCF_000715495.1 Hymenobacter sp. IS2118
CCCGCCGGCCAGGGCTTGGTCGTAGGGGCTGGCCGTGGCCGTGAGGCTGCTCAGGTAGGCGGCCAGCGCGGCGTTGATGGTGGCCGGCCCGGCGGGCGCGCCAAACGCCCGCCGAAATAGCCGCCGGTATTCGGCGCTGCCTTGCAGGCGCTCGGTGGCCAGGGCGTAGCTGCTGCCCATCTCGTCGGGGCTGGTGAGCACGCTCTCCACCACGGCGGCGAGGTTGGCGGCACGGCCATCGTGGAAAAAGCTGGTTTGGTCGGCCGCGTTAAGCAACGTGGGCGAGTTGCGGGTGAGGTTGCTGGCAAAGCGAAGTGCCCGCGAAGTGCCCCGATGGTCGGTAAAAGCCTTTTCGGGGCGGTGGCAGGAGGAACAGCTGCGCTTGCCGTTCACGGAAAGGCCGGGCTCAAAAAACAGGAGTTTGCCAAGCTGCTGCTGCTCGGTAATGGCCACGGGGCGGTGGGCCGGAGCAGTAGCTCCAGTCAGGACAACAATAAGGACTAGTAACGCACAAATAATCAGACGCATGGGTTCAGACTCGGCCGGGGAGTTGAAATCCGAAACAGAGCATAAAAGTTGGGGTCTGAACGCGGCATGTGGCAGCGTATTCGATGAAACAAGGTATTTAGACCGTAGAAAGATGCTGCTACCCGACGTGCGTCAATTTTCTGGGGCTGAGCTGTTCGCTGGCTGGGGCCGGCTACTGTTTCCTGGGCCTGGCGCCGGTGGGTTGGCGCACCCGCAGCGACCAACGGGCCGGGCTTCCGCGCTGGCATTCCGGCCCGTACCTTTACACCGAACCGCTCAACCCTTTCCCCTCGTGCATTTTAAAATAACCCACGTCCTTGCGTTGGCTGCCCTGGGCACCACGCTCGCTTTCCCCGCCTGCCAAACCCGCCCCGCTGAGGGTGAAACGCCCACCGGTGCCGCCGCCGAAGCCGCCGCCAAGCCCGTGGTGCTCGACTCGGCGCAGCTCCAGGCCATTGTCATGCGCCGCGACTCGCTGCTGGCCGATTCCATTATGAAGAAAAGCGGGCAGCTGCCGGGCGCCATTCTGCCGGGCAAGCGCATTGTGGCCTTCTATGGCAACATCCGCTCGAAGGGCATGGGCATATTGGGCCGCGAGCCCAAGGAGCAGATGTTCCGCAAGTTTGAGAAAGTGCTGGCCGAGTGGCGCCCCGCCGACCCCAGCCGGGGCGTGCAGGCTGCCCTGCACAACGTCACCATCACGGCCCAGGGCACGGCCGGCAAAGACGGCAAGTGGCGCCTGATGAACTCCAAAGCCACCATCGAAGAGGTTATCAGCTGGGCCAAGGAGCACAACTGCATCATATTCCTGGACGTGCAGCCCGGCCACAGCACCCTCGCGGCCGAGCTGCCCAAGCTGGAGCCCTACCTCAAAGACCCCATCGTGCACCTGGGCATCGACCCGGAGTTCTCGCTCTCTACCATGCCCGGCGTGCGCCCCAACCAGAAAATCGGTACCCTCGATGCCAAGGACATCAACTTCACGGTGAGCTTCCTGGCTCGCATCGTGAGCGAAAACAAGCTGCCGCCCAAGGTACTCACCGTGCACCGCTTCACGCGCAAAATGGTGTCTAACTACAAAAACATCAAGCTAGACCCCCGCGTGCAGATTGTGATGCACATGGACGGCCACGGCGACCCCACCCTCAAAAAGGACTCCTACCAGCACTACATCGTGAACGAGCCCGTGCAGTACACCGGCTTCAAGCTGTTCTACGAGTACGACGCCCGCCCCAAGCCCCACCACATCATGACGCCCGAGGAAGTAATTGCCCTCAAGCCGTCGCCGCTATATATTCAGTACCAATAAGTGCTAATACGTTGAATATAAAGGCCGTTGGAATCCCCAACGGCCTTTTTTATTGCTTGGATGCGCAGCCGAAAGCAGCCGCGAGGCAACCTTGCTGCTATTGTATCTTTATCCCCTTATTCTATTGCACTTATGATTTCAATGATTACAAAAACCGTCTGTTGCGCCGCTGTTTTCTGCCTGGCTGCGCTTGGGGCCGTGGGGCAGGGAGCCACGTCGTCAGCTCCGACTGAGGCGCCGAAAAACATCATCAAGATTGCACCACTGGCGTTCGTTCACGGGCAGCTGCCGTTCACGGTGGAGTCGCGCCTGGGCTACGAGCGGGCCATTGGCGAGCGCGGCAGCTTGATGGGCAGTTACTCCTACCTGGGTACCAATTACCCGTTTAGCTTCCTGGGCAGCGTGGCGCTTAGCTCGGCCATCAGCACGGCGTTTACGGCGGCTGGGCACCCGGCCATCGTCTGGACCGAAACGCGCATCCGCACCACCGGCCACCGCTACCAGTTCCAGTACCGCTACTACCTGAGCCAACAGCGGCGCGGGCTGCAGGGCTTGTACTTGGCCCCGCATTTTTCCTATGCGCAGGCCGAGTACAACATCTCGCTCAAGGATTTTGACGTGACGCGCATCCTGAAAACGACCAACCGTAACTACAACCTGCTCTTCGGCTACCAGCGAATAGTGTGGCGGCACTTGGCGGCCGAGGCATTTACGGGCCTGGGCTACCGCGATATTCAAACCAAAAGCTACGACGAGAACGGCGCCTTCCTCGAAAATATGCCCAACGGCTCGGCGCTGAAAATCTCCTCGGGTTTCAATCTGGGTTGGGCTTTTTAACGGTACGCCGCCTTCAGGTTAATGGGCGTCGAGGCTGATTTTGCCGGTGACTTTCGCACGTTTGATGAGGAATACCAGCGGCAGGCAGGCGATGAAGAAGAGGCCGAGCGCCGAGAACACCTGCGCGTAGGTGATGATGGATACCTGCTTCATCAGAATGCCGTTGAGGGCGGCGTAGGCTTGCTGCTGGGCTTGCTCGAAGGAGAAGCCTTTGGCCATGAAATTCTGGGTGAAAGCCCGCACGCGCTGCACGGTTTCGGGGTCGTAGAGGGAGAGGTGCACCGACTGGGCGTTGCGGTTTTGCATGAGGCTGCGCTCCAGATACGTACCCACGATGGCCACGCCGAACGAGCCGCCGAGCTGGCGAATCATGCCGGTGAGGCCGGCGGCCTGGCCGGCGTCTTTGCCCTGCAAGCCGGCCAACGACATGGTGGTGATGGGCAGGAATATCAGGCCCAGCGCCAGCCCGCGCACCATCAGAGGCCAGAAGAAGTCGCTTTCGCCCGCCGTGGGCGAGATGCGCGTGGACATCCAGAAGGTGAACACGAAGAAGAGCGTGAAGCCCACCGGAATCATGTATTTCTGGGGCACGCCGGCTTGCAGGGACTTGCCAATCACGGGCATCATGAAGCCCGAAGCCAGGGCACCGGGCAGCAGAATGAGGCCCGTTTGGGCGGCCGTGAAGCCCAGAATCCGCTGCGTGAATATGGGGAACACGAACACCGATGAGAACAGCCCGAAGCCCAGAATGAAGGACAAAAACGCGCCCACTGCCAGGTTGCGGCTCTTGCCCAGCACGCGCAGGTCCACGATGGGCTGCCGGGCCGTAAGCTCGCGCCAAATGAAGCCGATGATGCCGACCACGGAAAAGAAAACAAACGTGTTGATGTAGGCGCTATCGAACCAGTCCTCGCTTTCGCCCTGCTCCAGTACCAGCTGCAACGAGCCCACGCCCAGCACCAGCAAGCCGATGCCCGCCCAGTCAATGTCGCGTAAGGGCCGCGGTACGGCGTTTTTGATGCGCTCCGGGTCGCGAATGAAGAGCATGGTAAAAATGGCCGCCAGAATGCCCACGGGCACGTTCACGTAAAAAATCCAGGGCCAACCTAGGTTGCTGTCCACGATGTAGCCGCCCAGCGAGGGCCCGATAGTGGGCCCGATGATGATGCCCATGCCGAACAAGGCTTGGCCCAGCGCCAGCTGCCGGGGCGGAAACGTATCAATAAGAATGGCCTGCGATGTGGCCATGAGCGCGCCGCCCCCAATGCCCTGAATGAAGCGAAAGGCCACCAGCTCCCAGATGTTGGTGCTTTGCCCGCATGCAATGGAGGCGATGGTGAAAACCAGCACCGACACGAAGTAGTAGTTGCGCCGCCCAAACTGCTCGGCCAAAAAGCCGGTCATCGGAATCACAATTACGTTGGCGATGCCGTAGGAGGCAATTACCCAGGTTACTTCCTGCTGGGTGGCCGAGAGGTTGCCCATCATCTGGGTCAGGGCCACGTTCACAATGCTGGTGTCGATGAGCTCCAGCAAGCAGCAGAGCACCACCGTCACGACGATAATCCACTTGGTAAATCCGGTTTCCATGAGGTGAAATGGTGAGATGGTGAAATGGCGAGTTGACACGTTTTGGCTGGCCACGCGTGCACCCCACCCCCTAGCCCCCTCCCCTCCGGGAGAGGGGGGACTAATTTTAGTCTTTGTTTACTAATATTTTAGGTCTAGTGATAGTCCCCCCTCTCCCGGAGGGGAGGGGGCTAGGGGGTGGGGTGCACGGCTGGCCAGCCAAAACGTGTCAACTCACCCCAATAAATCCTACCCCAAACCCTATTTTACCGCCACGATGGCGTTCACGCTCATGCCAGCGCGCAGGGGGTGCTGCGGGTCGGTTTTGTCGAGGGCAATTTTGACGGGGATGCGCTGGGTTACTTTCACGAAGTTGCCGCTGGCATTGTCGGGCGGCAGCAGGGCGAAGCGGGCGCCGGTAGCGGCCGAGAGCGACTCGATGTGGCCCTGGAATTCTTCGTTGGGGTAGGCGTCCACTTCCAGCTTCACGGGCTGGCCCACTTTCATGTCTTCCAGCTGCGTCTCTTTGAAGTTGGCTACCACCCACACCCGCTCGCTGCCCACCAGGCCCATGAGCTGCTGGCCGGGCGCCACTACCTGGCCGGGCTGCACGTTTTTGCGGCTCACGAAGCCGTTGGTGGGCGCCACCAGCGTGGTGTAGCTCAGCTGAAGCTTGGCATTGTCGAGGTCGGCCTGGCGCTGCTTCACCACGGCCTGGGCCACGGCTACCTGCTGCTCGGCCGCCACCACCTGCTGGCGGGCCACGCTCACCTGGTCGGTGGCGGTGGCGCGCTGGGCGTTGGTGGCGCGCAGGTTGGCCTGCACGGCATCATACTCACTCTGCGGAATAATATCCTGCTCGCGTAGGAACGTGCTGCGCTTGAGGTCTTTGCGGAGCTTGTCCTGGTTGGCTTCGCTCACGCCGATGGTGGACTGCGCTGTGCGCACGCCGGCCTGGGCCGTGCCCACAGCGGCGCGGGCGGCCGTTACCTGGGCCAGGGCGGCGGCTAGGGCGGCTTCGGTGGCATTCACGCGCTGCTGGTAGTCGGCCGGGTCGAGGGTGGCCAGCACGTCGCCTTTTTTCACGGGCTGGTTGTCCTCCACTTTCACTTCAAGCACTGGGCCGCCCACGCGGGGCAGCACGGGATACACGTCGCCTTCCACCTGGGCGTCGTCGGTGCTTTCGTGGGCCACGGCAAACTGGTAGCGCGTCCAGCCGTAGTAGCCGCCGGCCAGCAGCACCACCGCCAAAATGATGAACAGGAGCGGGCTGCGCCGCTTGGGCTCCTCCATCGGGGTGCCGGCCTCCGGCGAGGCCGCGTGGGGGTAGGGGGCGGGAGCGTGGGGTAGGGCGGGAGAATTTTCAGGCTGGGCCATCTTGGTAAGGTACAGGGGCGTTTTTTAAATAATAAGGGAAGTCAGCAGCGAGAGAGGAGCTGGTCAGGCAGCCTTTGTTCTCGGGATTGCGTCAGTTTCGGGTTGCAGGGGGGGCCGCACCAGCAGGGTGGCGCAGGCAGCGGTGCGCAGCACGATTTCGGCGGTGGTGCCCATTAGGAAACGGGTGATGCCCGTGCAGCCGTGCGCCCCGATAACAATGAGGTCGGCTTGTTGGCGGCTGGCCTCGGCTACTATCTCGGCCGCGGCCTCGCCCCGCACAATGCCGATTTGAACGCGCCCGGCACCCGCCTGCTCCGCTACCGTGCGCAGGCCGTTCAGCCGCTCCGCGCAAGCCACCCGGTCGCTCGGTGCTGCCTCGCCCGGCCGGGGATTGTCCGGCGCCTCCTGAGGCTCGCACACGTGCAGCAGCCGCAGCTCGGCGCCGGTAGCCACGGCCAGCGCCGCCGCCACCGTCACCACCTCCGCCGACGCGGCCGAGAAATCAAGCGGACAAAGGATGGTCATTTCTAGGGGAAATTTTTAGGGTAGGAGGGTGGGGGGGTAGGAGGGTAGGAGTTTTTTTGGTGGTGGATTTTTTGGGTAAAAGGGTGTGGGGGTGGAGGGTAGGAGTTTTTTGGGTGATGGTGTCTGGAGAGTTTAGTGCCTTGTGATAGTTCGAACCGCAAAACCAACTCCTACCTTCCTACCCCCACACCCTCTTACCCTAAAAACCTACCCTAAAAACCTACTTCCAAATGACCTCGCCGGTGGCGCGCTTGAGTTGAAACTGGCCCAGGGTGTAGTTGTAGATGGCCTGGGCGCGGGCCAGGCGGGCCTGGGCCAGCTGGGTTTCGGCGTCAAGCACGTCCAGGTTCTGGCCCACGCCGTAGCGGTAGCGGCCCTGGGCGCGGGTGAGGGCATCGGTGGCCTGCATAATCTGCTGCTCGGCGTTGGCGTAGCGGGCCTGGCTGAACTCCAGGTTGTTGGCCGCCTGGCGCACGTCGGCCCGGATTTGCTCCTGCGTGTCCTGGGTGCGGGCCACGGCGCTGCGGGCGTTGGCCAGGGCTTCTACCCGCTGGTTTTTATTCTTGTTGCCGTCGTAAATCGGCACCGAGAGCTGCACCACGCCCACCGTGTTGGGGCGAATTTGCGTGAGGTTGGGCAGGTAGCCATTTTTGGCGCCCACCTGCGCGCCCACGCCCAGGCTGGGCATATTGCTGCGCTCCACAAGGCGCTGCTGAAGCGTGGCAGTGGTTTCGGCGTCGCGGGCCAGCTTGATTTCGGGCCGGTTTTCCAGAGCTTTGGCCATTTCGGCGTTCACGTCCACGGCCTGTGGCTCGAAGGTGAGCCGGCCCTTCACGGGCACGTCGGCCGGGGTGGGCTTGTGTAGCAGCCGCGCCAGCTGCACCTGCTGGTTGCGAAGTTGGTTCTGCAAATCAATGCGGGTGTTTTGGGCCTGCGTAATGCGTACGTCGGTGGTCGTCACGTCGAAGCGCGTGCTCACGCCGCCTTCCACGCGCTTCTGCATTTCGTCGCGGTGGGCCTGCAGCGAGGCAATCTGGGCGTCCTGCACCCGAATGCTTTCGCGCATAAACAGGATGTTGTAGTACACCTGCGCGGCGTTGAAGGCCAGGTCGCGCTTGGTCACACTCACGTTGTCGCGCGCGGTTTGCACCTGCGACTCGGCCAGCTTCACGGTGGCGTCGCTCTTGCCAAAGTCCAGCAGCAGGTACTGCGCCGTGATGTGGGCGTCGTAGTTGTTGTTCGGCGCTATCTGAAATGGCTCAGCGCCCAGCGGAATTTTCACCACCGGGTCGATGCGCGTATAAGTAGCCGTGCCGGTAATCTGAGGGAACAAGCCGGTACGGCTCTGGGCCAGGCGGCCGCTGGCGGCGTTGGCAATTTCATCGAGTGAAGTCACGGCCGGATTAGCATCGAGCACCGAACGCAGCGTCCCGTCCAAGGTCAGGGAATCACTCAGAACATCGACGCCGGACAGGGCTTGAGCGTGCGTAGTGCCGCTGCCCAGCAAAATGGCGGCAACGGCCCCAACGGCAACGGGCGAAAAGCGGAAAGACATGGCAATTTTCAAGTGTAAGTCACCACTGCCTTACCGAAAGCTGTGCCAGGGATTAAAATCAGATTAAGAGGCTTAGGTAATGTAATTAACTGTATTTAGGTAAGTGAGTTAATGTCTTAAGTGTTTCTTGGGTAGAGTCGAAGCGCTAATACGAATTCCTGAAATGGCAGGAATTGCTGTAAATTTGCTCCTGCTATTTCAGGAAAAAACATTCAGCCTGTTGTGCCGCCTCCCATGACCGAACAGGACGAGAATCTGCTTTCGCACCTCAACGAAGCCATTGCCACGGTGCGCGACAAGGACTCGCTGTTTAAAATAGTGACGACCAAGCTGCGGCTTATTTTTCCCTTCGACCTCATTGGTATCAACGTCTTTGATGAGGCGCTGGAGCGCAAGCGGCTGTTTTTGCGCGACTATTTTGGGGCCGAAGAAGCGCCGCCTGTGCCGGACGGTCTGGACCAGTTCATGCCCATAGCAGGCACGCCCCTCGAACAACTGGTGGCCAACCCACGGGTGCAGCAGTTCACCGCCCGCGAGTACCTGGCCCACTACCCCGATTATCCACTCTACAACAAGTTCGAGCAACTGGGCTTGACGCACCTCACAGCCGTGCCGCTGCGCATCGGGGGGCGCCTCACGGGCTTCCTAACGCTGGCCGCCCGCCGCACGCCGCCCCTCACCCCCGCCGACCAGAAGCTGCTGGAACGAATTGGCTCGCTCATCGCGGTAGCCGTGGCCAACACCCTGGCGTTTGAGGAAATGGCCCGCCGCGAGCAGGAGCGCACCCTGCAGCTCAACATCACCAACGCCCTGCTCAGCATCAAGCAGCGCGAGCCTCTGTTCCGGGCCGTAGCCGAGGGCCTGAACCAGGTGGTACCATTTGGATATTTCGGTATTCGGGTGCAGCGGGCGGGCCGGCAAGAAGGTTTCGAGGGCTTCGCCGAGTTTTCGCGGCTGGACGCAGGCCCTGATGCGCCCCTGCTGGCCCTCGACCCCCAGCGCCAGCAGGGCCTCAACCAGCTCGATACCGCCGCCATGTACCAGCAAATGAACGATTTGCTGCAAGTGCCCGCCGTTTACGCCGGCGACGATTTTCTGGACCTGGCCCGCCGTTACCCACTCATGCGCCGCGTGTACGAAGACCACGGCACGCGGGCGCTGCTCATCGCGCCCGTCTGGCAGCGGCCCGACGGCGCGGCCATGCTCATCCTCGCCTCGCCCAACGCCACCAACTTCCGCCCCGAAGACCTGGCCACCGTGCTGGCCCTGGTGCCCCAGATTGCGCTGGCCCTGGAAAACCTCTTCGCCTTCGAACAGATTGAGGCGCTAAAATCGCAGGTAGAGCAGGAGCGCACTTATCTGGTGGACGAAATCAACGCCTCCGCCCGCTTCGGGGCCGATTCGGGTGCCTTCGTGGGCAACGGGCCGGCCCTGCAGCAAACGCTGCTGCGCATCCGGCAGGTGGCCGCCACCGACACCACGGTACTGATTTCGGGCGAAACCGGCACCGGCAAGGAGCTGGTGGCCCGCGAGCTGCACAACGCCTCGCCCCGGCACGCCCGCGCCCTCATCAAGCTCAACTGCGCCGCTCTGCCTGCCCAGCTCATCGAAAGCGAGCTGTTTGGGCACGAAAAAGGAGCGTTTACGGGCGCCGTGGAGCGCCGCATCGGCAAGTTTGAGCTAGCCGACGGCGGCAGTATTTTCCTCGATGAAATTGGTGAGCTGCCCCTCGACCTGCAGGCCAAGCTGCTGCGCGTGCTGCAAGAGCGGGAATTTGAGCGCGTGGGCGGTACCAAAGTGCTGCACTCAACCGCTCGCGTGATTGCGGCTACCAACCGCGTGCTGGCTGACGAAGTGGCTGCCGGCCGCTTCCGGGCCGATTTGTACTACCGCCTCAACGTATTTCCCATTGCGCTGGCGCCTCTGCGCGAACGCCGCGAAGATGTGGAACCGCTGCTGCGCCACTTCGTGCAGCGCCTGAGCAAGCGCCTGGGCAAGCCCGCCCGCCAGGTGCGCCCCGCCGACCTGGCCGCGCTGCAAGCC
Organism: Hymenobacter sp. IS2118; assembly: GCF_000715495.1. GTDB lineage: Bacteria > Bacteroidota > Bacteroidia > Cytophagales > Hymenobacteraceae > Hymenobacter. The sequence continues at coordinate 9,744 of NZ_JNLX01000148.1, forward strand.
TACACCTGGCCCGGCAACATCCGGGAGCTGGAGCACGTGCTCGAACAGTCCATTATTGTGAGCCAGGGCCAATTTCTGGAGTTCGCGGGCTTCGCCGCCTCCCCGCTGGCCCCGCACAAGAGCGCCCCAGCCGATGCCGGGCCCATCAAAACGCTAAAGGAGCAGGAACGGGCCCACATTCTGGCGGCGCTGGAGCGCACGGGCGGCCGCGTGAGCGGCCCGCAAGGCGCGGCCCTGTTGCTCGACATCAACCCTAAAACCCTGGAAGCCCGCATGAAAAAACTGGGTATCCGGCGTACGGTGGGCGTAGATGGGTGATGTTGGAGGAGCCGAAAAACAAACAAGGCCGATGCGGTGAGCATCGGCCTTGTTGTAAGCACTAAATAATCTGTAGGCAGCAGACTACCTTATTCTATTTACGGCTGGCTGAAGCCGTGCTATTCTTTTACGACGCGCCGCGTCAGCACTTGCTGGGCGGTGGTCACCTGCACGTAGTACACGCCGGCGGGTAACGCAGAGAGGTCGAGCGACTGTTCGGACGTGGCGGCGGCGTCGGTTAGCTCGGCGCGGGCACGCACGGCCCCGAATTTATCGAGCAGGCGAATGGAAACGGCGCCTTCCAGCTCACTATCCAGCTGCAGGTGCAGCTGGCCGGTGGTGGGGTTGGGGTAGGCCCCGAAGGCACGGGTTGCCGGGGTCTTGGTGGCCTCGGCCAGCGAGTTATCAGCCAGTCGGCTCAGGGTTGGGCAGCTGCCCAGGCTCACGGTCAGGCTCACGGGCAGGCCCTTGGCCAGCTGGCGGCTGTAGGGCGTGGCCGTGAGGCGACGGGTGGTAGTGGAGCCACTCCAGGCCACGGTCACGCTGTTGGTGGCCGCGTTGCGGGCCACGATGGTGCCGCCGGTGGCCTGCCAGTCGCAGTAGCCGAAGCTGCTGCCCACGCTGTAGGTTTTGGTGAGGGCGCCGCTGCACACCGTGGCCGGCCCGCTAATGGTGGCCGTGGCAGGCTTGAGGCGGTAGTTGTAGAAAAAGTCGCTGCCGCGGGGCGCAATGTCGGAATAGATGAACTTCGGAAAGGTGAGCCGACTGTAGTGGACGTCGTGCCCGCGGAGCGAGTAGGAGTAGAACAGGTGCGGCGCATTCACGGCGTTGGCGCGGGTGTTGATGGGGTTGCTGCCGTAGACCACGGGCAGGTTGAAGCCGGGCACGATGTCGAGAAACGCGAACGGCTTGCCAGTGTTGTAGAGCACCACGGGGTCGTTGATGCTGTGGAACAAGGCCACGGGCACGTCGTTGGGTCCTTCGATGTGGTTGGGGTCGACCACGGCCCCGGCGAAGCTGAGTACGGCGTTGGCCTTGCCACTCACGGCCTGGCCCTGGGCGTTGGTGCGGTTGTCGCCGATGGCATCGAGTGCGCCCAGGTCAGCCAGACCGTTCACGGCGTAAGTAGCGGCGGGCCGCTCGGCTTCGCGGTCCACGTAGGCGTTGTTGCAGGCGATGAAGGCGCCGGCGCTGTGGCCCGAGATGAACACCTGGTTGGGGTCGACGCGGTAGGTGCGGGCGTTGTTGCGGAAGAAGCGCACTGCCGAGCGGCCGTCCTGCAGGGCGCGGTACACGGCGCGCTTGGCCTTTTCGGGGTCCGTCAGGTTCATGCCCAGGCGGTAGTCGATGCTGGCCGTCACGAAGCCGCGCTGGGCAAAGGAGCGGGCCAGGGCCACCATGTCGGCGTCGGTGCGGCTGCCGTTCACAAAGCCCCCACCAAAGCAAAAAATGATGACCGGCCGCTTGGAAAGCGTATCGCCCTGGGGCTGGTAGATGTCCATGCGCAGGGTCGCGCGCACGTTCCCGTAGGTCTGCTCATTGGCGAGCTTAAAACCGAGCACGTTGCTGGTGCTCACCTGCGGAATGTTGGTGCTGAAGGCCACGCCGGTCGTCGTGGTCACGCTGCTGGTGATGTTGCTGCGGTAGCGGTCGGGCAGGGCCTGCGCCTGAACAGAGGTGGCGGCAGCCAGCGCGAGGCCGCAAAACAGTAGGGTTTTGGTCATGGGTGGGATTTGGATTGGAATGAAAGAATGGTCGTTCAGGGTTGCTTATTTTGAGAAAAAATTCAATAAGCGGCCAGCTCATTAAAAATGTCGCAATAAAAGTCCCCTAACAGGCCGGCAATTTCAAAGGATATATCCGCATATCAAAGAAAAAATGTTATGCATGACTAACTTTTTTTCGTTATTGACCAGTGGCTGCGCCGCCGCATATGACGGCGGCTGTGCTTTGGCAAAGGCGAAAAACTGTGGGACTATTGAGTGGTCGGCAGTCGTGCAGGTCCGCATCATTGCGCCTAGGAAAGTGCCCCTACTGCTCTTTTGGAGTTATCCTCCGAAAGCCGCCGGGCGCTTAAGCTTCTTCGGCCGGTTGCTGGGGCTGCTTAAGCGCCCGGCTTTGGCATTTTCTGCTTTGCAGGTTGTCGCCCTCTCATTGAAATCCGCTTGCGGATGACTCGATGACGGACTATTTGGGTGAGCGTTAACGCGAGAAGCGGCTGTCAGTCAAAAAAAGCGGCCTGATTCTGCTTAACCTTTCGGGCAGAAATGGGCCACTTTTCGTAACTAGTGGTTCGTGATTTCAATAACTTAAGAACTCTGCCATGAAACTTATTGTGATTGCCTCATTGGTTGCCTGCCGCCTGTTTTGGGGAAGCGCGGCTGCCGGGCAAACGGCGCCAGCTCCCATTGCGCCAGCCCCTAAAATGGTGCTCGTAACCATCAATTGGTGGGGAAACTTATTGGGAACCCCATTTCTAGGGGCTGCATTTGATACCGATGGGGAAACAATCGGTGGCTTGAGCCAGAAGGAATTGAACCAGAAATTTGCCAAGATTCCCTTGCCCGCTTCGTCCGCTTCCATCATCAACTTTGTGGTCCGTAGCGGGTACCGGGTAGTCAGCTTCAACCCCACGCAGGGCGGGGCCGGGACCGACACCAACCGCGTAAGTGTCACCAATGGCTACGTGCTGCTTTGCGAGAAACTTCTCTAGGGACGGCGCCAACCCCAAAGCACCAGCCTGACCGCAACCTGCTACCAGTCCTTCAGCAGGCGCCGCAGCAGCACGATTTCGCCGATGTGGTAGGCGTTGTGGTCGGCAATGAGCAGGGCTTCGCGCAGAATGGTTTGGCCGGTGCCGTGTGGAATGGGGGCCAGCAGGTCGGTGCCCGGCGCGTGCAGCAGGTGCAGAAACCGCTGCCGCTGCTGCCGAATGTGGTCCAGGGCCGCCTGCCACTGCTCTTCATCGGCGGTGGCGTTGGGGGCTGGCCAGTATCCCTCCGGAAATTCCGGCGATTCGTGTTCGGCATCGATGGAAAACTCTACAATGTCCCACTGCGCAATGCGCAGGTGTTCGACCAGCTGCCAGATGGTGTAGGGCACATCGGGCACGCGCTGGTTCCAGGTTTTGGGCGTGAGGCCGTCTATGGCTTCTTCGAAGGTGGCGTGGGCGTTGCCCTTGGTAAGCAAGCTGGTTAGCTCCGCCAGCAGGGCTTTTTGATTGGTTCTGTCCATCGAGTGCCAGGCGCTATTTCCGCTTCTTCAACGTTTGCAATGCCCCGGTGCCGTACAGGGCCGCCCCCATCAGCACGGGCTGGAAAAACAGCCGGGCCAGCCGTTTGGCATCGGTATTGAGCCCGAAAGCGGAAAGGTGGTGCGTGTATTGGTGAATATTGCCCGGAAACACTGCCGCGTAGAACGCCGCCAGCCCAAGGCCCATGCGCCCTCGGTTCTTGCCCTTGAGCAGCAGCAGCGCCAAGCCCAGTCCAATTTCCACCACGCCCGAAGCCAGCACCACGGCGTCTTTATTCAAGGGTATGAAGTCGGGCACCTGCGCCTGGAAATCCTGTCGCGCAAAGGTGAGGTGCCCCGTGCCGGCCACCACCATAAAGGTGCCCAGCAGGCCACAGGTTACGTTTTGCAGGGTAGTTGTGTGGGAGTGTTGCGGCATGGTTTCCTAGGGGAGGTTGTTGAAGCAGGCTATACGGGAGATAGATGGCGGGAGTGTATCACGTAAAATTCATAAGTCCAACAAAAATACCGGTCATGCTGAGCGCAGCCGAAGCATCTCTACCGCACAAGCAATCTGTTTACTTGCTGTGGTAGAGATGCTTCGGCTGCGCTCAGCATGACCGGTGTTTCCACTTTTGCTGTTGCTGTTGCTGTCGCGGGCGCAACTGCCCCGCTACTCCCGGCCGCGCAAGGGGCGCTGCGTGGGAATGGGCAGGGGTTTGAACGACTGCTTTTTCAGGTCGGCCATGATGACTTCCACGGCTTTGGCCAGCTGGGGGTCGGCGCCGTTCTGGGTGGCGTTGGGCAGAATGTCCACTTCGATGTCGGGGGCTACGCCTTCGTTTTCGATTTCCCACTTGCCGTCGGGGCTGTAGATGGCGAAGCTGGGCGAGGTGACGGAGCCGCCGTCGAGTAGCGGCGGGTAGCCCGAAATGCCCACCAGGCCGCCCCAGGTGCGCTTGCCCACCACGGTGCCCAGCCCGCGCCGCCGGAAAAAGGCCGGCAGCGCGTCGCCGCCCGAGCCGGCGTACTCGTTCACCAGCATCACCTTGGGCCCGTAGATGGACGCGCCCGGCGAGGTAAAGGCCTTGCCCTCGCGCGGGGCCCAGTAGCTGAGCAGCGGCCGGTTGAGCAGGTCGATGATGTAATCGGCCACGAAGCCGCCGCCATTAAACCGCTCGTCGATAATGATGGCCTCCTTGTCCAGCTGACTGAAGTAGTAGCGGTTGAAGAATTCGTAGCCTTCGGCGCCGGTGTTGGGCAGGTACACGTAGGCCACGCGGCCACCGGTGAGGGCGTCCACCTTGCGGCGGTTATCTTCTACCCAGGCAATGCGGCGCAGGGTGGCTTCGCTGGCCACGGGCACCACCGTCACCTCGCGGGCGCCTTTGGTGGTGGGCTTGTCGTTCACCAAGAGGGTTATTTGCTTGCCCACGGTGTTCTCGAAAAAGCTGTACACGTTGTCGGTGCCGCGCAGGGGGCGGTTGTTCACGGCAAGCAGGTAGTCGCCGGCCGCCACGCCCACGCCGGGGCCGGTGAGGGGCGCCCGCAGGCCGGGGTTGAAGCTCTCGCCGTTGAACACCCGCCGGAAGCGGTAGTGGTCATTGGCCACCTCGTAGTCGGCCCCGAGCAGGCCCACTGGACCGGCCGTGAGGGCGGGCATGTCGCCGCCGCTCACGTAATTGTGGCCCACCACCATCTCGCCCATCATTTCGGCAAACAGGTAGTTGAGGTCGGCGCGGTGCGCCACGTGGGGCAGGAAGGTGGCGTACTTCTTCTTGGTCGCGGCCCAGTCCAGGCCGTGCATATCGGCGTCGTAGAAGTAGTCGCGCTCTAGGCGCCACACTTCATCAAACATCTGGGCCCACTCGTGGCGCGGGTCGATGTAGGCGTCAAGGCCCGTGAGGGCGAGCTTGCCATCCGTGGCGGTGGGCTTGCCGGCAGCTTCCACAATGCCGTAGGCGTTGTTGGGGGCCATGTAGAGCACCTTTTTGCCGTCGGCACTCAGGGCGTAGTCGTTCAACTCGGCCATGAATACCTCGTCCTTGCGCTCCTTCATGTCGAAGCGGTGCAGGCGCTGGGTGGGCTGGGCCGGCGTGGCCGTGGGGCCGGCCGGCGCGGCGGCGGGCACGGCTTCCAGGTAAAACAGCTTGTCGCCATCGGCCGCCCGCACGCTGCTTAGCTCGCCTGCGGCTGAGCCGGGCACCACCAGAATGCGCTGGCCCAGCCCGGCCGTGTCAATCACCACCTTCACGGCGTCGGGCTTCTTCGGCTTGAGGTCCTTGAGGGCCACTTTGGGCGCGGCGCGGTTGCCCACCGCCTTGCCGATTACCACCGAGTCGGGCTTGGTTGCGGCGTCCTTTTCCTCGTCGCTCTGCGGGGCGAAGGGCGAGGCGTCCTTCCGGTTGAGCACGGCCACATAGAGCGTGCTCTTGCTCTGGCGGTCATACGACGTCATGTCGAGCCAGGTGGTGCGCAGGCCCACGTCGGTGCTGGCGGCGAAGAACAGGTACTTGCCGTCGCGGCTGAAGGCGGGCGCGGTGGCGTCGCTGCGGCCGTCGCTCACGGCGGCGCGGCGCCCGCTGGGCAGGTGGTACACGTACACCGTGCGCAGGTGGTTGGGCATCTGCTGCGAGTAGGCCAGCCACTGCCCGTCGGGCGACCAGGCCGGAGCCAGGGCGGGCTCACCCAGCAGCGGGCCGTAGGTGTCGGTGGCAACTAGGGTGGTTTTCTTCGAGGCCAGGTCCAGGTACCAGAGGTTGAGCTTCTTGTCGGTGTAGGCAATTTTCCGGCTGTCGGGTGACCACAGCGGGTAGAAGTAGAACGAGGCCGGCCCCAGCGAATACGTTTCGGGGGGCGTGGTGCCGCGCTGGTCCTGCACCCGCAGCTGGTACTCGCCCCCGGCATCGGACACGTAGGCAATGCGCGTGCCGTCGGGCGACCACGCCGGGTAGCGCTCGTGCGAGGTGTCGGAGTGGGTCAGGTTGCGGCTTTCACCCTTTTTGGCTGGTACCGTGAAAATGTCGCCCCGGGCCTCCACCACGGCGCGCATGCCAGTGGGCGAAATGGCCGCCGTGCGCACCATGCCGCTCACCGGGCGGTACTGCGGGCGCAGGGCCAGTACTTCGGGGCTGATGCTGATAGCCAGAGCGTTGGCTTTGCTAGTGGCCGGGTTCAGCACATGCAGGCGCCCGGCTTGCTCGTACACCAGCTCGGAGCCGTAGCCGTTCAGGGCCTTCACATCGTAGTCGGCGTGGCGGGTCAGCTGCTCCACTTTCTTGGTGGCCGGGTCGTACACAAACACGTTGTTGGTGCGGGCCCGGTCGCTGAGGAAATACACCTTGCCACCCAGCCAGCGCGGGCTGGTGTCGGTGGCGTTTTCGTGCGGAATCTCCTCGGTGGCCAGCGTTTGTAGGTTGGTGAGCCAGATGGGGCCGGTCTGGCCGCCGCGGTAGTGCTTCCAGGTGTTGGTGGCGTTGGTGATGTGCGTGTGGGCCAAGGTCTGACCATCGGACGAGTAGCTGCCCTTCTCGCCCATAATCATGGGCAGGCGCGTGGGCAGGCCGCCGCCCACGGCCACCGTGAATAGCTGAAGGCCACGCGCGTAGGCCTCCTGCGAGCTGCTGAACAGGATGCGCTGCCCGTCGGGCGTCCAGTCGCGCACGGTTTCGGCCGAGGGGTGCCAGGTGAGGCGGCGCGGCTGCCCGCCGCTCACGGGCACCACGTACACGTCGGCGTTGCGGTCGTAGTCGCCGGTGTAGGCAATGAACTGACCGTCGGGCGAGAAGTGCGGGCTGGTTTCCACGCCCGGCCCCACGGTGAGGCGCTGGGGGTTGGAGCCGTCGCGGTTCGCCACCCAAATGTCGCCGGCGTAGCTGAAGGCCAGTCGGTCGCGGCTCAGGGCCGGCTCGCGCAGCAGCAGGGTTTCGGCAGGCGCCTGGGCGTGGGCGTGAGGGCTGCCGAGCAGGGCCGCAGCGGCCAGGAGTACAAGCTGTTTCATGGGGGGCCAAGTTACAGGCTGATGCCCGACGGGCCACCGCCAACGTGGCACCATTCACCAAATTAGTTGGACTCTTCGCGCTTCTGAGTTAGCTGTTCTGCCAAATCAGCCGTAGAACACAGCATCTTTCCATCAATCACATTCCCAGTCATGTCTAATTCCACCAACACTCCCAATACCCCGAAGCATACCGACCCCGCTACCAAGCGTGACGAGAAAAAAAACGAAACCGAAGTGAAAGACAAGGTTTCGGGCAAGACCAAGGTGACCCAGAAGAAGTAGGCTGCTTAATCAAGAAAAAGAGCCCGGAACGTTTGACGTTTCGGGCTCTTTTGGTTTTTAAGGGGAGAAGCAAGAGTAACCGCAGCCAAAAGGCCGTCATGCTCAGCATGACGTTCTGTGCTTGCAGTCCATCAGTTAGTGCGCCTGCAGCCAGTTCTTGCCGGTGCCCACTTCCACTTCCAGGGGCACGCCGCGGGGCAGCAGCAGCGCCGTGGTCATCAGTTCCTTGATTTTGGGGGTGATGTGGGCCACTTCCTCCTGCACGGCGTCGAAGACGAGTTCGTCGTGCACCTGCAGAATCATGCGGGTCTGGAGCTTCTCCTCGCGCAGCCAGTGGTAGATGTTAATCATGGCCATTTTGATGATGTCGGCGGCCGTGCCCTGGATGGGGGCGTTGATGGCGTTGCGCTCGGTGTAGCCGCGCAGCGTGGCGTTGCGCGAGTTGATGTCGCGCAGGTAGCGGCGGCGCTTGAGCAGCGTCTCGGCGTATTCCTGCTCGCGGGCCCGGTTGATGCTCTCGTCCATGAACTGCTTCACGCTCGGAAATTCCTGGAAATAGGTGTCGATAATCTCCGTGGCTTCCTTGCGGCTGATACCGATGCGCTGGGCCAGCCCGAAGGCCGAAATGCCGTAGATAATGCCAAAATTGACGGTTTTGGCCTTGCGGCGCATCTCGGCGTCCACTTGGTCGAGCGGCACTTTGAAGACCTTGCTGGCGGTGCTGTTGTGGATGTCTTGGCCCAGGCGGAAGGCTTCAATCATGGTGGCGTCGCCCGAGAAGTCGGCCATGATGCGCAGCTCCACCTGCGAGTAGTCGGCGGCCAGCAGCACGTGCTGGTCGTCGCGCGGCACGAAAGCCTTGCGGATTTCGCGGCCCTTTTCCGTGCGGATGGGGATGTTCTGCAGGTTGGGGTTGGTGCTGCTCAGGCGGCCGGTGGCGGTCACGGCCTGGTTGAAGCTGGTGTGCACGCGGCCGTCGGTCACGCTCACCAGCTGGGGCAGGGCCTCCACGTAGGTGCTGCGCAGCTTGGTGAGCTGGCGGTACTCCAGGATGAGGGCGGCAATGGGGTTGTCGGTGGCGAGCTGGCTCAGGATTTCCTCGCCGGTGGCGTACTGGCCGGTTTTGGTTTTCTTGATTTTGCCCTTGCCGATGTCCATCTTATCGAACAGCACCTCGCCCAGCTGCTTCGGCGAGCCGATGTTGAACTCCTGCCCGGCCTCGCGGAAAATCTGCGTTTCCAGCTCCGTGATGTAGCCCTGCAGCTCGGCCGAGTACTCGGTCATGGCCTCGGAATCAATCCGCACGCCCTCGTACTCAATGCTGCTGAGCACGGGCACCAGCGGGTTTTCCACGTCATTGAGCAAGCCCAGCAAGCCCAGCTCCTGCAGCATGGGCTCAAACACGTGCTTGAGCTGCAGGGTCACGTCGGCGTCTTCGCAGGCGTAGTCCTTCACCTCGGCCGGCGGAATGTCGGCCATGGTTTTCTGCTTCTTGCCTTTGGGGCCGATGAGCTCGGTGATGGACACCGGCGAGTAGTGCAGATAGGTTTCGGCCAGCACGTCCATGTTGTGGCGCATGTCGGGCTCGATGAGGTAGTGGGCCAGCATCGTATCAAAAAGCTGCCCGCTCACCTCCACGCCGTAGTGCCGCAGAATGGTGAGGTCGTACTTGATGTTCTGGCCGATTTTGAGGATGTGCGCGGCCTCGAAAAACGGGCCGAACTCCTCCACAATGGCCTGCACGGCAGCCGGGTCTTCGGTGGGCACGGGCACATAGTAGGCCTCGCCCGGCAGCCAGCAGAAGCTGAGCCCCACCAGCCGCGCCGTCATAATGTCCAGGCCCGTGGTTTCGGTGTCGAAGCTCACTTCGGCCTGCTGCAGCAGGAAGCCCAGCAGCGACTGGCGCAGCGCCGGCGTGTCCATCATATGGTACTGGTAGGGCACGTCTTCCAGGCGCTTGCGCGGGCCGGCGGGCGCGCCGTGGTGGCCCGTTTCGCCTTCCTCGGCGCCGCTGGCCACGGCCCCGTCGCCGAAGAGCGAAGCTTGGTCGCCGCCCACCAACTTGGGCCGGCGCACGGGCTTGCTGCCGGGCGCGGCCACGCCAGCCGGGGTGCGCTGGGGGCCGCCGCCGCTCAGCACGCGGGCCGCCAGCTGCCGGAACTCCAGCTCCTCAAACAGCTCGCGCAGGGTGGCTTCGTCGGGCGCGTCCAGCACCAGCTTGTCGGCTTCAAAATCCAGCGGCACGTTCACATGGATGGTGGCCAGCTCCTTGCTCATCAGGCCCTGCTCGGCAAAGTTGCGCACGTTTTCCTGCTGCTTGCCCTTGAGCTGGTCGGTATTGGCCAGCAGGTTTTCCACCGAGCCGTACTTCTGAATAAGCGTTTTGGCCGTTTTCTCGCCGATGCCGGGAATGCCGGGAATGTTGTCCGAGGCGTCGCCCTGAAGGCCCAGAATGTCAATCACCTGCTCCACGCGCTCAATCTCGAAGCGGGCCAGCACGTGGGCCACGTCCAGAATCTCGGCCGCGTTGCCCATAAAAGCGGGGCGGTAGATTTTGATGTTCTCCGTCACCAGCTGGCAGTAGTCCTTGTCGGGCGTCATCATAAACACCTCGAAGCCTTCCTTTTCCGCCTTCTGCGCCAGCGTCCCAATCACGTCGTCGGCCTCGAAGCCGTCCATCATCAGAATGGGAATGTGGAAGCCTGCGATGATTTTCTTGATGTAGGGCAGGGCGATGCCGATGTCCTCGGGCATGGCCTGCCGCTGCGCTTTGTACTCCGGGAACTGCTCGTGCCGGAAGGTCTTTTTCGGCCCATCGAAGCACACGCCGATGTGCGTAGGCTTCTCCTTCTGCAGCACCTCCACCAGCGTGTTGGTGAAGCCCAGCACGGCCCCGGTGTTCATGCCCTTGGAGTTGATGCGCGGGTTTTTGCTGAACGCGAAGTGCGAGCGGTAAATCAGGGCAAAGGCGTCGAGCAGGAAGAGCTTTTTGGCGGGAGCGGCGGTGGTGTCGGACATAGGGGCGAAGGTACGAAACCCACTCACCGCACGGCTAAACTCAAAACCGACAGTACAAAAAAAGGTCCTGACAACGGCAGAAAGCGTCATCAGGACCATCCACATGCCGCGTTAGGAAACTACAACGCCGGCTTCACCTCCAGCACAAAACTGGTGCTGCCCGCCAACCCGTTGGTCGCCAGCCCTTGCAGCACCACGAGGTAGCGGCCGGCCTGGTCGCCGGTAAAGAAGTCCAGCTGCCGCGGGACGGCTCCAGTCAGTTGAATATCCGGGTTCCAGTACAATAGGTTGCGCAGGTCGGGCAGGCGGCTCTGGGCGGCCTGGGGCGTGTCGTAGCGCGGCGCGTAAAATTCGCGCTGCTGCTGCACGCCCTCGTAGCGCTGCACCAACACCCGCGGGTCGAGCTGAAAGCCTTCCAGGTCGCCTTTGTAGGTGGTGAAGCTCACAATGCCATCGTACACGGCCAGCCCCTGAAAGTACCGGCTGGTGATGACGTCCAGCTTCTGGATTTTTATCGGCGGCATGGCCATAATCTTATTGATATCGAACACCGGCACGCCATCCAGTAGCACCATGGGGTTCCGGTCCTGTAGCGTCTGGTTCACATTGTCGGCCACGAGGAAATGGAAGCCGTCCTTGCGAATGCGCACCACCACACCGGGCACATACTCGCGCAGCACTTCTTCCAGCACCTTAAAGCGGGTGTACTTGTCGAGCAGATACGTCTGGTCGGGCTTGCCGTAGAAGGCCAGACTGTCGGCGGGCAGGCGTCGGTAGTGGTTGCGGTACTTGCCGGCATACACGTTCTGCACCTGGTTCTGAAGGTGGCGTTTGGCATAATCGGTTTCGAAGCGGGTATTGATGCCGAACCCCGGCAGCCGCCTGCTCGCGTATTGGGCCGAAAACGGGTCGGTGATGGTGATTCGGCAGGTGCTGTCCTGCTGCGGGTCGGTCTGAACCACAATTTCCTGTGGCCCCACGAAGTCGTTCATCTCGAACTGCACCTGGCCCTGGGCATTGCTCTGAGAATTATTCAGCTGAATAATGCGGCTCGGCGACGATAGGTAGGTCATGATATTCGGCTGCGGCAGGTTGGTGCCGGCCTGCGAAATCCGGCCCCGAATAAGCGGGCCGTTGGGTTCGGGCAGGTGCTCGAAGGGTTTGAAGGCCGGCCGCAGCACGTCTTCCCAGCGAAAACGGCTCCAGCCCTGGGTCAGCATCAGGTTGTCGGTGGCCGCCTCGGCTTCCGGGCCGGTGGCCATGAAGTAGTAGTCGGGGTTTTCCACGTTGCCTTTCAGGTCGGAGGTCAGCCCCAGGTAGCGGTCAATGGCGAGGGCCGGCGTGGCGTTGAGCGAATCCAGCCGGTACACGGCCATCGACAGGCTGGCGGCCAGCCGGGGCGTGGGTGCGGCCAGGGCGGCCTCTATGTGTACCTGCTCGCGCGGCGCGTAGTGGGCTTTATCGGCGCGGGCCGTGAGGGCCAGCGTGCTCGTGGGCGGCCGGAAATACAACCGCTCGCACAGCGGCTTTTGTCCGGCGTCGAAGAGCGTGAAGTGAGTGACTCCCTCCGGCAGCTGGCTTTTATTGACCACCAGCACGGCCTGTCCATTCACCAGTTGAATGGAGTTGGCTACCGCCACTTTTTTCCGGGCGTGGCCCAATACAAAAACAGTCTCCGGCTGTGTGCGCGTGGCATTCACCGTGAGCGTGAGCTGGGTGGGGCTGCTGGCTTCGAGGTGCAGCACATAGCCCTGCTCCTGCACGCGGGGCAGCCGGCGGGTCAGCACCTGCTTGGTGGCCAGTGTGAGCACAGCGGTGTATGTTTCCTGCTCCGAAGCCGGCGTGAAGCTGAACCGGCCCATGCCCAGGCGCAGCGTTTGAAACGCGGCCACCTCCTGGCCCCGGCCGTTGAGCACCCTGCCCCGCGCCGCCATCCCGCGCCCGTTGCGATCCGTGACTTTGAACGCGACCGTGCTGCGCAGGCCTTTCACCAGGTGGCCGCCCTCGGGGAAAAACTGCGCGTCGTGCGCCGCTGAGTCCTTGCGCACGGCCGCGGCCGACGCGGCGAAGGTGTTCACCACCGTCACCGAGGTGTGGAAGTAGGTTTCGGGGCCGAAGTTCTGCATCCAGCTGGTGTAGGCCCGCACCGTGTAGTGGCCCGAGGCCAGTGCGCCCGGCAGCGAAAACGAGCCCCGGCCCACGGCGTTGGCCAGGGCTACTTTGCCTTGCAGCACGGGCTGGTTGGCCTGGTTCAGCACTTCTACGTAGGCCACGCTGCTCAAGGCTAATGGTTTGTTCTGGCCGCCGTCCACGGCATATACCTTAAACCACATGAGCTCGCCGGCCAGGTACACCGGCCGGTCGAGGTGCAGAAATAGCTTTTCCTGCGGGCCACGCTGCTCGTAGCGGGCCAACTGGCGCGCCACGGCCCGCCCCACGGAATCAGTTTGGCCCTGGGCCGTGCCACTGGCCGCGGCCCCCAGCGCCAGAAGTGGCAGCAGACGCCGTAGCAGCCAGCCGGCCATCGTTACTTTGGTGTTTATATCGTTCACGGGCAGAGCAGTTACCAGAAGGAAGGTTTCACGTCCGTGCCGCGGGTGCGGCAGTCGATGCAGCCCAGTGTGGAAGCTGAAAATCGCGCGGCGCCTTTCTTTCCTGAAGGCACTTGGTTTATGGGGAGGAGTCGGCCGCCGCCAAAAGCTTGCGCAAGGCTGGTGAATTCGGTGTCTACCGTATCGGGGGGGATACAGCTTTCGTAGCCAGTGCCATTGGTCCAGTTCGCGGGCAGCTCGGCCCGGCTGATGAATATCCGCTGGGACGTCTCGGACTGCACGCCCACGAAGCCCAGCACCAGGTCGCCCGGGTTGGTGAGGGAGCGCACATTGCCCGTGAGCTGGGAGGGTTGCGGGTCGAAGAGCGAGCCGATGCTTTCGGTGTTTTTGCGCAGCAACTCCCAGTATTCGTACTCGGCCTTGGAGAGGGCGTACTGCTTTACCAGAATGCTGTAGCGCTCGTTGAGCAGGGGCGAAAGAATGGGCAGGAAGCGAATCGGAAAATTAGCCACCACGTCCTTGCTCAGGGCCGTTGTTTTGCTGATTTGAATGGCCGAAGACAGGTCGTTGCCCCAGCAAATAGTAGGGTAGCGCACACTTATTCGCTGAAGAGAACCGTCTTTGTACTCCAGCACGGGCTGAAACGGCGGAATAATTTCCCAGGTTTCCTCAAACGCCCACCGGTAGTACTGCGTGGCGCCGGCGTCGTCGTGGCTATTGATGAAAATGCCCACCCCCGTGCTTTGGACTTGCCAGGGCAGGCTGTCGATGCGGGGCGTGGTTTTGGCCGCCACGTACTCCGACGCATACTGGCCCATCTGCGTTTCTACCACGAGGCGGTAGGTGCGGCCCGGCGTCAGGGTCAGGTACGGCGACGTGTAGGTGCCCACGGGGCCCTCCTGCAAGCGGGTAATCGGGCCGGCCTCGCTTTCGATGGTAACGGTGGCATTGCCCTCGGCTGGGGGCCGCTTGGCCGTGCCGCTGCCGATGGCGTAGGTGCGCGAGAGCTTGATGGTGGTAGGCCCGTTGGTGTTGATGAAGCCGTCCACCACCAGGTAGCTGGGTGGGGAGCTGATGGCTTCGGGCTCGTAGGGGTCGATGCAGCCTGGCAGGGCCATGGCCAGGCACCACAGCCAGGCCAGCCGGATAGAGAGCGTGGAAAGGGTCATTTAGAACTTGAAATTATAGGTAACCGTCGGGATGGGCTGGCCAAAGACGGAGAGCTTGTAGCCCTTTATTTGGCCATTCACCGACTTAAAGTAGATGGAGTAGGGGTTGCGGCGGCCGGTGAGGTTGTACACGCCCACCGTCCAGGAGCTGTGGGCCAGCTTTTTCACTTTGTGGCTGCCTTCGATGTTCACGGCCAGGTCCAGGCGCAGGTAGTCGGGCACGCGGTAGGCGTTGCGGTCCGAGTAGAACAGGCGCTTCGAGTTGGCCACGTAGTACTCGGCCAGGGGCAGGGTAATGGGCCGGCCGGTGCTGTAGGTGAAGTTCATGGACGTGCTGAAGCGGCGGCTGAAGCGGTAGTTGCCCACCAGCGTCATGTCGTGGGGCTTGTCGAAATTGCTGGGGTAGTAGCTGCCGCCATTTATCATGTCGGCCGGCGTGCCGGCGTTCACCCGCACCAGCGAGCGCGAGTAGGTGTAGCTTATCCAGCCGTTGAGCTTGCCGGTGAGCTTTTTCACGAACACCTCCACGCCGTAGGCTTTACCCTCGGCGTTCACAATGTCGGTTTCGATGTGCGGGTTGAGGACCAGCGTGGCGCCGCTCTTATAGTCCACGAAGTCCCGTAGCGACTTGTAATAGGTTTCCACCGACGCCTCAATGGTGTTATTCTTGAAGTTGCGGTAGTAGCCTACCGAATACTGGTCGCCCACCTGCGGCCGGATGTTGGTGTCGCTCAGCTTCCACACATCGGCCGGCGACACGGAGGCCGTATTCGAAAGCTGGTGAATGTACTGGCGCGTGCGGTTGTAAGACGCCTTCACCGACGAGTTATCCGATAAAGAATAGCGCGCCGACATCCGGTATTCGGGGCCGTGGTAGTTGGCAATGACCTTGCCCGCGGCGTAGCGCACGGTGTCGGTGAGGGTGGCCAGGGTGCGCGCCTCGCCCGGCGCGTAGCGGTACACGTCGCGCGGCCCCAGCGCCTGAAAAAACGAGTAGCGTAGGCCCACCGCCAGCGACAGGCGCGGCGTAATGTCGTAGCGGTCCGAGGCGTAAAGGGCGCTTTCCAGGGCCTGCTCACGGGCCAGCACCACGGGCACAATCAGCGAGGCCTCGCCCCGGGGCAGGAAGCTGCCCGGCGCTATGTTATACAGCAGCGAGCTGCCTCCGAACTCAATGGTATGCTGCGAATTGGGGTAGTAGTTGAAGTCGGCCCGCAGGCTGTTCTGATTGATGCGGTAGGTCAGGTCCGACGCCGTGGCCTCGTTCATGTCGCTCTTGATGCCGTAGTCGTAGTGGCTGTAGGCGCCCGTGAGCACCCCGTAAAACTTGTTGTTGAAGGTGTGGCGCCATTTCAGGCTGGCGGTCTGGTTCTGGTAGCGGTAGGTGGTGTCGCCGGCCAGCCGGAACCGGTCGGTGCTCTGATAGGCGGTGGCGTAAAGCGCGTTTTTGTCGTTGAACTCGTGGCTGATGTAGGCCGTCAGGTCGTAGAACGAGGCCGCGCTTTGGCTGAAGTTGTTGTCCTTCAGCTGGCGCAGAATCCAGTCGGAGTAGCTGGCCCGGCCGCTCACGATAAACGCGCTTTTGTCCTTCACCAGCGGGCCTTCCAGCGTGAGGCGGCTGGTGAGCGGGCCGATGCCGCCCGAGCCCGAAAACTTCTTTTTATTGCCTTCCCGGGTAGTAATATCCAGCACCGACGACAGCCGGCCGCCGTACTTGGCCGGAATGGCGCTCTTGTAGAGCTCCACCGACTGCAACACGTCGGGGTTGAAGGCCGAAAAGAAGCCGAATAAGTGCGACGGATTGTAGATAGTGGCGTCGTTGAACAGAATCAGGTTCTGGTCGGTGCTGCCGCCGCGCACGTTCAGGCCCGTGCTGCCTTCGCCCACCGACTTCACACCCGGCAGCGTCAGCACTACCCGCAGAATATCGGTTTCGCCAAAAGCCGTGGGTACCTGCCGCATGGTCTTGATATCCAGCTTCTCCAGGCCCATCTGCATGCCCGACACGTTCTTGTCCTTTTCGGCCTCAATTATCACTTCCTTCAGCGGGATAATGTCCTCCTCCACGTCGATGTCCAGCTTGCCGTCGCTGCGTAGCACCACCTGGCGCTTGGTGTTTTTCAGGCCCAGGCCCCGCACTTTCAGGTCGTAGCGGCCCACGGGCAGCGTAAGGGAGTACGACCCAAATTGGTCGGTAGTCGTGCCCACGTTCGGCGATTCCGTGTAGATGGACGCCCCAATGGCGGGCTCGCCTGATTTTAGGTCGCGCACGTGGCCGGCCAGCGTGGCCCGGCCCCCGCCGCTCCCCGGCCCGCCAATCTCATATACCTGGTATTCGGCGGCGCTCACGTAGCGCGAGCGGCCGGTGTTTTCCGTCGGCAGCGGCTCCTCCTCCGCCACGCGTCCGGCCACGGCACTGGTGCTTTGCGGCTGGTAAAACTCGGTCGGCAGCCGCGGGCTAATCGAAACCCCGGAAGTGATAAAAACGCGGTTCTCATCGTCGATGGCAAACCGAAATGGTGTGTTTTGCAGGGCCTGCTCCAGTACGGTACGCACCGGCTGGTTTTGCACCCGCAGCGTCACAAACAGGCTGTCGACGGCGCCGGACTCAAAGTAGAACCGCAGGCTCGTCTGGGCTTCCAGCTGGCGGGCAAATTGCTCAAAAGGCAGTTTGTCAAAGGTGCCGCTCACTGTTTTTTCAGTCTGCTGCGCGGCACCGGAAAAGCACGTCAGCACAAAAAACAGCAGGAGTAGCACGGGGTAGACAGGCTTCATTAACCGCAGAAAAAAGGATGGAAAGGAATCGGATTTACTACCGCCCGCGCTACGCAGCAAGCAGGCCGTTGTAGTAGCGCACCAGCTCCACGGCGGCTGCTTCGCGCTGTTTCTTGCTGAAATTTAGCTTGTGGGCCTGTAGGTACTGCTGTATTTCCTTGCTGCGGTCGGCGAGCAGCCGCACCACCGAGGCCTTGGAGCCGACGGGATAATAAACGCCCGCTTTTTTGATGAATAATTTGTCGATGTTCAAAAACTCGACGTCGACTTTGCGGTCGATAATTTGCTCCTGCTGGCGCTTGGCCCGCTTGGCCAGCAGCTGCATCTCGCCGTCTGCCAACACTTCGTAATAGCCCGTGCGAATGACGGCTTTCGAAGCGCTATCGGCCACCAGGCGCAGAAACCGGCGGTCGTTGATGGTGAAGCCCCGCAACTGCTCGTTGATGAGCCGCAGGGTGAGCGGGCTGGTAGGGTGCTGCAACACCACCTGGTCTAGCACCACATCATAATTTAGACGCAGATTGCTGAACACGTGATTGTTGTAGTCGATGCTGCCCGGTTGTTTCTCGGGTACGGAGAAAAACTGATGGCCAATCTGGGCGTGGTACCGCTTGGCGTAGTCCACGTATTCGGGGCCGTTGTAGAGCTGTGGCGGGCCCACGAAAGCCGCAGTGTACTGCTGCTGAGCCGCCGTCACGGCCGCTAGCAAGCGGGCATCGTCCGGGGACTGCTGGCCCCAAACGGGCAGGCTGAGGGCAAACAGGCACAAGCCCAGCCCGCCCGTAATGCGGTATGTTTTCATGGGTGCAAAGGCGGTAGAAAAGGCGACGAAGCTGCGGCGGGAAGGACGCCGGCCCGGTTAAATCCGTTGCAGGCTTTTGTAAAAAGCCTCCTGATACGATTTGCCAATGGGCACGAAGTGGCCGTCCCGCAGGTTAGCCGTGTTGTCCTCGATGGATTCGATGTGCTGGGTATTGAGCAAGTAGCTGCGGTGTACCCGAATGAAATTCGGGAACGTGCGAAGGCGGGTTTCCAGCGCCTTCAGGGTAGTGTACACAATGTATTTGTGCTTGGCAGTCACGATGTTAACGTAGTCCGACAAGGCCTCCACGTACAGCACATCATCGAAATTGATGCGCACCATGCGGCTGTTCACCTTCACGAACAGGTCCGTGTTCACGGGACTCTCGGCGGCCGGGGCGGGGGGCTGCCGCGACTGCACCCGCTCAACAGCCTGCGTGAAACGGGCAAAGTCGAAGGGCTTCACCAGGTAGTCCGTCACGCGCAGCTCAAAGGCATCGACGGCGAAATCCTGCCGGGAGGTGGTGATAATGACTTCGGGCGGGTCCGTGAGCACGCGCAGCAGCTCCAGACCGCTGAGGTGGGGCATCTCAATGTCGAGAAAAAGCACGTCCACCTGCTTGCCTTCCCGAAAGAAAGCCAGCCCGGCAATACCGTCGGCCAGGGATGCTTCCAGCTTCAGATTCGGCGAAAGTTCGATGTAGTGTTCGAGCGTCAGACGATTGATTTCGTCGTCGTCGATGATGGCGCAGGTCAACATAGCAAAAGGAAGAAGAGGCGGGCAACAGCGTGGGCAAGTGGCAAAAGCAACCATTCGCCGCCATAAAGTAACCACTCGCCGGGCAATTACGCCCCGCGGCCGGTCCTCAAACGGCTCGCTCAACCGAAATCTCTAGTTTTGAGCAGTCAACCACCTCACGTAGAGGACTAGGTTTCTCCAACTCCTTCAGCTTTTCCGCGATGATTACGAAAGCTTTCCTCTTGCTGGCCATGGTTTTGGGTACTTCCACGCTGCAGGCGCGGCCCCGCCCCCGGCCCATCTCGGAAGCCGCGACCGAAGTCCGTGGCGAAAAAGCCACTCCCGGCTTTGCGGTGCAGGTTCGCGAAGCCCAACGCATCAGCGGCTACCTCACCGATATGCTGGTGCTCAGCAGCGCGCAGGGGCACGCCGTAGAAGCCTGCACCCGGTCGGGTGCGAAGCCCTGGCGCTGGCCGCCACGCCCGCCGACGCGGCCCTGGCGCGGCGGCAATACCTGCTGGCATTGGGCCGGACGCTGGCTCCCAGCCAGCTGGAGAATTACATCGCCATTCGCGCGCAGCTGGTCGGCACCCTCATGCCCCTCGATGCCCTGGACATCGCCTCCCGATAGCCTTAACCGCTAAATGCAACGCGGGGCGGGAGCCGGAAAGCAAATGGCTTCCGGCTCCCGCCCCGCGTTGCATTTAAGGTGCCGCACTTATTCCAGGTCCTTCTGCCGCATCTCCTGCGCAACCAGTTCCTGCACGGCGGGCAGGTCAAAATCGGCTTCGGTTTGAATGCCGGGCATAAGCCGGGCCATGATGGCATCCTGGCGCTGGCCGGCGGCCCAGGCCTCGGCGTAGGGCGTGTGCGAAAACGTAACCTGGGAGTAGAGCGGCGTCCAGCGGCCGGGAAACTGCTGCGAGATTTTGGCTTCTATCTTCTTTTGCAGCAGAAAACGTGGGTCCGCCACCCGGTCGCGCATCTCGGTGAAGTTGTAGAGGGCCAGGTCGGCCATGGCGTCGGCGTTGGGCTTGCGCTGGGTCTGAAACTCGCTGAAAATAGCGGGCCAGGCGGCGTCGCCGTGCTGGTCGAGCAAGTCATTGAGCACGCGGCAGTCCTCGAAGCCAGCATTCATGCCCTGCCCGTAAAACGGTACCATGGCGTGCGAGGCATCGCCGAGCAGCAGCACGTCGTCGTCGTACTTCCAGGGGTAGCAGCGAATGGTGACCAGCGAGCCAGTGGGGTTCTCAAAAAACTCCTGCGTAAGCTCCGGCATCAGCGGCACGGCATCGGGGAAAACGCGGGTGAAAAAGGCAGTGACGTCGGCCGGCGTTTGCAGCGCGGCAAAGCTCTCGGCGCCCTCATAGGGGAAAAACAGCGTGCAGTTGAACGAGCCGTCCAGGTTGGGCAGCGCAATCATCAGGTACTGGCCGCGGGGCCAGATGTGCAGGGCATTTTTCTCGAGCTGCCACGCGCCGTCGGGGCCGGCCTCAATGGTGAGCTCCTTGTAGCCGTAGTCAAGGTAGTCCTGCGAGTAGTCGTAGCGGTCCGTTCTCTGCAACGCCCCGCGCACGGCCGAAAACGCCCCATCGGTGCCGAAAAGGCGCGTGTAGGGCTCGGTATGCTCCTGCTGGGTGGCGTTGTCGAGCAACTGCAGCTCCTGCTTTTTGAGGTCGATGCGCCGGCACTGCTGGTCGAAGCGCAGCGTCACGGCGGGGTTGGCATCGGCCAGGTCGAGCAGGCGGCGGTTGAGGTGGCCGCGGTTGACGGAGTAGATGGCCTGGCCTTCCTGCCCGTAGGGCTGGCGGGTGAGGTTGCCCTGGGCATCGTGCATCACCCGGCCGCTCATGGCAATGCCTACTTCGCGGATGTCGTCGGCCACGCCCACGCCTTCCAGGGCCCGCCAGCCGCGGTCCGACAGCGCCAGGTTGATGGAGCGGCCTTCCTGGAAGCCTTCCCGGCGCGGGTCGGCGCGGCGCTCGAACACTTGCACGGAATGCCCGCGCCGGGCCAGATACAAGGAGAGCAAAGAACCGACCAGGCCGGCTCCCATCACGGTGAGGGATTCGGCAGCGGGCAACGATGGAGTAGGTGCGGACATAGGACAGTGCATGGTGAGGCAACGAAGCTACTACGTGCCGGGCACCCAGTACGGCCATCGTGCGGGTGGTTGAGCCAGCGCCAGTTTTGGCGGGTTGCTTCGTCGGGTGCAGGCGCGTGTTTGCCGGGCATCAGCCGGGGTTTGCCGGAATCTGGCCAGCGCCCAAATTGATAGCCAGACCTTTGGGGTATTAGAACAAAACCACTTTCTATTGTGAAGCATTTTCGAATTCGATATCAGCGCATCAGTTACCTGCGGTGGCGCTGCCGGGCTACCAGCCGCCAGGCCCTATTGATGGCGCGGCCCCTGCTAACGGGCTACAGTGCCGGGCCAAGTGCCGCCGCCTGGCGGCGGGCCATTCCCGTAATGGTTCTATTGAAGCCGGCGGCGACGGTATTGCGGGTTGGGGACTTTGTGGTTGGGGAGGAAGGCGACCCCCAACTACTGGGCCACCCTGATATTATGTATTAATTAGCTATAAATCAGAAAAATAATCACCGCAAAGAATGCTGTTATGAATTTAAATAACGCAGTGATTTGAGAAAAAAGCAGTAGATTTGCAGCCTCATTTTTCAGCTTCCACCATATGCGTCAACCTTACTTTGTTTTTATTTTATGCCTGCTGCTTCCGCTAGGGAGTTGGGCGCAGGGCGCTCAGGCCATCAGTGGAACTGTTCAGACGGAAGTCGGGACGTCGCTGCCCGGGGCCACGGTGGTGGTGAAGGGCACCTACACCGGCGGCAGCACCAACGAGGAAGGCCAGTTTCAGCTGAAAGCCGATTTCTCGAAAGGACCGTTGGTGCTTTCGGTTTCTTTTATCGGCTACGAAACCCAGGAGCTGCCCCTCAGCGCGCCGGATAACGCCATCATCGTGACGCTGCGGCCCAGTGCTGTGCTCGACCAGGTGGTGGTAGCGGCTTCCCGCGTGGAAGAGAGTATCGGCCAGGTGCCGGTGACGGTTGAGAAGCTGAACCAGCGCCAGGTAGAGCAAATCACCACGCCCGACCTGGTGGCAGGCCTGGGCCGGTTTAAGGGCATCGACATCAGTAGCTCCAGCATGCTGTCCACCAGCTTCAGCACGCGGGGCTTCAATTCCTCGCGCTCGGAGCGCGTGATTCAGCTGGCCGACTACATGGATACGTCCATTCCCAGCCTGACCAGCAACTTTGGCAACCTGCTCGGCACGCCCATCCTGGACGTGGCCAGCGTGGAAATTGTGCACGGCCCGGCCTCGGCGCTCTACGGCGCCAACGCCTTCAACGGCGTGCTGCTTACCAACTCCAAAGACCCCTTCATCGACCAGGGCCTGACGGTGCGCCTGCGCGGTGGCACCCGCAGCCTGCTCGACGGCCAGCTGCGCTACGCCCAGAAAATCGGCGAGCGGGTGGCGTTCAAAATTGTTGGTGGGGCCATTCGGGCCGATGATTTTATCGCCGACAACCAAAGCGCCACGTCCAGTCTTATCGAGCCGAACAACAACGCCGTGGGCTCGCCGGCCGGCTACGATGCCGTGAGCCGCTACGGCGACGTAGGCGCCATTACGCTGGGCACCACCTTGATTAACCCCGCTACCCGGACTCCTTACCTGGACCGTAATGGCAGCCCAATTGCAACGCCAGCGGCTTTGGTGGGCAAAACGCTCTTTCTGCCGGGCTTCACCGAAGCCCAATTGATTGGTAGCGACGACAAAACGCACTCCTATAAAGTGGCGCCGAGTCTGGCCGTACTGCTCACCAATAGCATCAAGGCGACGGTCGATTACAAATACACCAACGCCACTACCACCTACCAAAGCGCCAGCCGTTACCGCTTCATCAACAGCGGAGCCCACCAGGGACGCGTGCAATTGGAAGGCAGTAACTGGTTTATAAGAGCCTTTACCACCCGCGACTATTCCGGTGGCCGCGACCCCCAGACCGATGGGTCTTATAACCTTGGGTTTTTGGGCGGCTTCTTGCAAAACCAGGTTATCCCCAGCAGTTCAACTACCTACGCTCAACGCTACGTGGGAACTTACCTCGGTACGCTGGCTGGTTCCCTGAGCGGTGGCCTGCCCGCTGATGCGGCCATTAATGCGGCCGTTGCTGCCGCAAGACCTACCTTATTGCAGCCCGGCACGCCTGAGTTTGCGGCCGCCCGGAATCAGATTATCCACGACCCAACGCCCGGCCAGGGCGCCCGTCTGGTGCTGCGCTCCATTCTCAACGACGGCAGCGGGCAGTACACCTACCGCAATAGCTTTGCCGACCTGACCGTGGGCGCGGCCTACCGCCAGTTTTTGCTGGGTTCGGATGGCAGCTTGTTTGAAGACACCCGGGACGGCGACCGCATTCCCAACTACGAGTACGGCGCGTATGCCCAGGCCAGCAAAACCCTGCTCGATGACCACCTGAAACTGGCCGCTGCCGGCCGGGTCGACCGCTTCAAGAACTTTGGTACGGCCTTCTCGCCCCGCGCCTCGGCCGTGTACTCGGTGGGCGCCGACAAGCAGCATAACTTCCGCGCCAGCTACAGCCGCGCCTTTCGGGCCCCTACTCAGAACGACCAATACATCAAGCTCGACGTGGGCCGGGCCATTCTGCTGGGCAACGTTCGTAGCGGCTTCGAAGGCTACTCCGTGAACGTGTTGCGCGGTGCCTCGCCCGCCGATGCGGCCAACCTGTACCGCGCCGACAAGCTCACGCTGGAAGAAGTGAACAGCTTCGAAATCGGTTACCGCGCCCAGCTGGCCAAAAAGCTGTACGTGGATGTTGACCTTTTCCGGAACAACTTCAACAACTTCATTGCCACCCAAAACTTTGTGGGCAACGTGGACGGTACCCGCCCCGCTCCGGCTCAGCTGGCTACCACCAACACTGCCGGCAGCTCGGTACGTGTGATTCAGGTGGCGGCCAACGTGGACCAGGAAGTAAAAAGCCAGGGCGCGGCCTTTACGTTGAGCTACTCGTTTTCGCCCGCCCTCATCCTGAACGGCAACTACAGCTACAACGAGCTTACGACTGACAACTTCAAGGCCGGCACCCAGTCGTTCTTCAACACGCCAACCCATAAGTTCAATTTGGGCGCCGATGGCCTGCTGCTGGAGCGCAAGCTGAGCTACAACCTGAACTACCGCTGGGTGGATGCCTTCGTGTACGAGTCGACCTTCGCGACCGGCACCGTGCCCGTGGCGCAAACCCTCGACGCGCAGGTGGGCTACACGCTGCCCAGCCTGCACACCACGCTCCAAGTGGGCGGCACCAACCTGCTCGACGCCCAGAACCTGCAGGTGTACGGCGCCCCCAGCATCGGCCGCATCGCCTACTTCGGACTGCTGTTCGACATCAAGTAAGGACACCCCGTTGCTAAAAGAAAAACCCCCGACCTGTATTCAGGTCGGGGGTTTTTCTTTTAGCAACGGTCTCGTTGGTTGTTGGCAGTTAATTTTAAAAGTAACCGTAGCAAAAGCCCGTCATGCTTCGACAGGCTCAGCATGACGACCAAGTAAAACACGGTTATTTCTTGTGTCACTTTGTGGCATAGTGAATTGATAACCAGAAATAAATAACTAAAAACCAGCAGCTAAACTACCTGCCGAAAGGTGAGGTTGAGGCGCGGGCCCATTGGGCGGGCGGTTTTGGGCAAGGCGTGCTGCCAGTGCTGCTGGGTGGGGCCGCGCATCAGGAGCAGGCTGCCCGTGGGCAAATCCAGCCCGTAAGGTGCGGCGGCCAGCCCGGCGCGGGGCCGCAGCCGAAAGCGGCGCGTGGCCCCCAGGCTGAGGGAGGCAATGGCGGGTACCGGGCCTAGTTCCGGCTCGTCGTCGGCGTGCCAGCCCATGCTGTCGCGGCCGTTGCGGTAGTAGTTCAGCAGCACGCTATTGAAGGCCGCGCCGGTGGCGGCTTCGATGCGCTGGCGGAGCTGGAGCAGCACGGGCGTCCAGGGCTGTGGCTCCCACGCCAGGCCGGAATAGCTGTAGTGAGCATCCGGGTCGCCGTACCAGGCGGTGAGGCGGGGCTGCGGCAGCTCCTTCCCAAACATGCGGATGCTGCGCTGCTCCCAGGCCACTTCGCGGATGAGCTGGGCCAGCAGGGCATCGGCTTCGGTCAAGGGCAGGAAAGCCGGGTCAAAAAGCAGGTCGGCCTGCGGCAGCGGCAGCGTCGAAAAGGCCATGCGAAATATTATGCCGTTTGTGACGGAACAGATAGAAGCCTTTATTTGGGCATCATTTTCTCCAGCTGCTCACGGACCTCTTTGGGCTGTTTTTGGATGAGGTAGCCGTTGAGCTTCTGGAGGCCGAAGAGCAGCGCGAAGCACACCAGTAGCGCGGGAAACCAGCTCCGGCTGCGGTAGTTGGTGGTGCCGATGGTGCGCGGCCAAAACCACAGCACGTAAGCCAGCACGGCTGGCAAGTTGAATAACGGGCCGTACCACGAGCTCAGGCCATAGCGGGGCAGCGCCCAATACATCAAAAACAGCCCCCCAAGCACCACATAGGCAACGATGAAAGCGACCAGGCCCACCAAAGCCCGCTTGCGGTCGAGGCGCCACAGGTTCAGGCCCAGGAGCACGCCTCCCGCCAGAAAGGTGAAGGGAATCGAAAACAGGATGATGGTGATGGGCGAATACAGCGCCGGCCCGGTTGGGACTGCGGCCTCGTCAGCGGCGGTAGCGGTGGCGGCTTCCCGTTCCGCTTCGGCCGCGGCTTGGAGGGCGTGTAGCTTCGTAGCAGCAATTTCCAGGCCGGGGCGTAGGGCGGCTTCTTCGGCCGCGGGCTGGCCACGGCGCCGCAGCTCGTCGAGGGCGGCCAGCACGGCGTCCTCGCGGTACTGGGCATGGCCGGTCACGTACTCGCGCAGGTCTGCGTCGGTCTTGAGCAGCATCTTGGCGGCGTAATCTTCCATCGGAATCAATTAATAATGAGCAATGAACAATGAGTAATTAGCAGTGAGCAACCACACGATAATTGCTCATTGTTCATTGAAAAAGAATTGCAGCGCAACTCCCACGCGGTGCACGTCCTCAAACGAGTTGTAGAGCGGTACGGGGGCCAGGCGGATGACGTTGGGCTCGCGCCAGTCGGCGATGATGCCCTGACTGGCCAGGTAGTCGAACAGCTCGCGGCCGCGCTGGTGCACCAGCACCGAGAGCTGGCAGCCGCGCTGCGCCGGGTCGGCAGGCGTGATGATTTCCAGCTGGCTGATGGGCAGGTTCAGGCCGCGAATCAGGGTTTCGAGGTAGCCGGTGAGCTGCTCGCTTTTGCGCCGCAGCGCCGCCAGCCCGCCGGCCCGGTCCACCATGTCGAGGCTGGCGCGGTGAATGGCCATGGGGAAAATCTGGGCATTCGAGAGCTGCCAGCCGGCTGCGCCGGGCATGGGCCGGAAGCCTTTTCTCATCTGGAATCGGTCGGCGGGGTCGTGGCCCCACCAGCCGGCCAGGCGCACCAAATCGGGGCGGTGGGCAAACCGCTCGTGCACAAAGATGCCCGACGTGCCGCCCGGCCCCGAGTTGAGGTATTTATAAGAGCACCAGCAGGCAAAATCTACGTCCCAGTCGTGCAGGTGCATTTCCAGGTTGCCGGCCGCGTGGGCCAGGTCGAAACCCACCAGGGCGCCCACCGCGTGGCCCGCCCGCGTGATGGCGGCCATGTCGAACGCTTGCCCGGTGTAGTAGTTCACGCCCCCGATGAGCACCGTGGCCAGCGAGTCGCCCAGCTCCCGAATCGTGGCTTCGATGTCGGCCGTGCGCAGGGTGTGCTCGCCGGGCCGGGGCAGCAGCTCCACAATCACCTCGGCGGGGTCGAGGCCGTGCAGGCGGGCCTGGCTTTCGATGGCGTACTGGTCGGACGGAAAGGCGCCGCCTTCCATCAAAATCTTGTAGCGCGTGGCCGTGGGGCGATAAAACGAGACGAGCAGCAGGTGCAGGTTCACCGTGAGGTTATTCATCACCACCACTTCGAGCGGGCGGGCGCCTACCAGGCGGGCCGCGCCGGCGGCGAGGGTTTCGTGGTAGTGCATCCACGGCGAAGTGCCGTGGAAATGGCCCTCCACGCCCAGCCGTTCCCAGGCATCAAACTCCTGCTCCACGGCGGCGCGGGCGGCTTTGGGCTGCAGGCCCAGCGAGTTGCCGCAGAGGTAGGCGCAGGGCTGCCCATCGGGGCCGGCCGGCAGGTGAAACTCCTGGCGGAAGGCGGCCAGCGGGTCGGCCGCATCCAGTTGGGCCGCGGAAAGAGTGGTTGTCATGGGTTGTAAAGATAGCCGGCTCACGGGCGTGCGGGCCGGGCAGGCCTCACTGCACCACGTAATCCTGCAGAAAGCATTCGAGCAGATGCAGCTGAATAACCAGGTTGAAGACGTAAAGCACCATAATTACCTCGCGC
Source organism: Hymenobacter sp. IS2118 (assembly GCF_000715495.1). Lineage (GTDB taxonomy): Bacteria > Bacteroidota > Bacteroidia > Cytophagales > Hymenobacteraceae > Hymenobacter. Next base: position 37,088 of record NZ_JNLX01000148.1, read on the forward strand.
TGCCAGCGCAGCTGCCGCAGCGTCAGGTAAGCAAAGAGATACCCGGTCAGCAAAGCGAAATACCACAGCGCCTGCCCGCGGCCGAAATTATCGAACTCCAGGGTATAGGCGCCAAAAACCTGCCACAGGCCCAGCGTGGCCAGCAGCAAATACAGATACCTGGGCCACGGCCAGGCCGGGAGCGTGCCCAGGTACCACACCAGCACCACAAAAAAGGGCGTGGCCAACAGGTAACGGCTGAAATTCCAGACACTGCCCCCCTGATACAGCAGAATAAACAAGGCAATGCTCACGCAGTAGCCCAGGGCAAACGTAACCACTGGGGGCAGGGCCGGCAGAGGGCGCTGCCGCTGTTGCAGCCACCGGCCGGCCAGCCACAGGCACGTGGCAATAGCGGCGCACCCCACCCAGAGCGCCAGGGCATCGAGCCAGAGCATATTGATGCCCGAGGGCGAGGCAAACGGGAACTGCGGCCATTGCAGCTTCTGGCCCCAGAACTTGTGGGTTGCCACAAACGCAAATGGTTCGCCCACCTGGTACCACTGAATGAACGCAACGGTGCCGACCGATGAGGTAATGGCGAGCAGGCCGGCTCCGCCCCACTGCAGCGCCCGGCGCACCTGGCCCGGCTGGGCCGCCCAAAGCAGCGTGGTAAACAGCACCGCCGGGGTAAACATGGTGCTGGCCGAGCGGGTGAGCCCGCAGCCCAGCAGGCCCAGCATCCACCAGCTAAGGCGGCCCCGGTGCAGGCCCAGGAGTGCAAGGGTTGCAAACACAAAAAACAGCGCTTCCGTGTACGGAATCACCATAAAGAGCAGCGGCGGTGTGGAAAGCAGCAGCAGGGCCCAGCGGCCGGGCAGCCGCAGCTGCTGGGCCAGCCAGGTAAAAGCGGCAATGAACAGGCTGAAATTGAGCAGGCCCATGTGGAAGGCGTTGAGCCCGGTGAGCCGCCACAGGTAAGGGAACAGCGGGAAAAAAGCCGTCGAGCTCATGCTCGTGGCGGAGTAGGAGTAGCCTTGCTCCCGAATGAGATTGTACCAGTACACGTCCCAGCGGGCAATGTTCTCGTTGGTGGGCAAATAGCGGATGATGCCAAAGCAGTACAGCACCGAGCCCAACGCGGCGAGCAGCACCAGGTGCCCGGCCACCACCACCGGAATGGGGTAGCGCTTCGCAAAGGAGGCAGGAGCAGGGAGGGGAGGCACGGGATTTAAGGCAGTTTTAAAGCGAAAGGCCACGCGGCAGCGGCGTTAGCGCCAGCCTTCCAGCGTGATGTCGTCGAAATATTTGGCGGCTCCGCGTTCGGGACACCACACGTACACCAGCACCTCGTCGGTGGGCGCAAGGTCGGCGGGCAGGTGAATGGTTTTGGTGAGGTGCTCCCATTTCTGATAGCGGCGCACCACTTGCGACACTTCCAGCCCGCGCCAGATGTCGGGCCGCCGGCCGTGGCAGCGGATTTCCACCACCAGCTTGGTGGACCGGATGAGGCCGCTGGTGAGGTAGGTCCAGGCCTGCAGCCGGAGGCGGGACGGCATGAAAGCGCAGCCCTCCAGGGTGGTGCGGTAGGGCGCCACAAATTCGGCGCCATCGCCCACGTAGTAGGAGTAGCGCCCGGAGTGGGCCCTCTCAGTGGTGAGAAACGAGGGCAGCGGGCTCACCCAGCCCTCAAACTGCTCAAAATCGGAGCTGAGCAGCACGCAGCGCTCTTCTGGGGCCGCACCACAGCCCGCCAGCAAGCTCAGCCCGCCCCAGGCACCCAGCACCCGCCAAAAAACAGAATCGAAAGCAGCCAAAAGGTAGACGCGGAGCAGTTGTGGATGAACGAAGTTAGGGTAGTAGTTCTGATTGCTGCGGGTCGGCTAGCTCAAAAAGCGATGACCGGGCACGCCCAGCCAGTCCAGGGCGTTCTGGCCCAGCATCCGGGCTTTCATATCGGTCGGAAACGGCATGGACTCGATGAGCTGCCCCGGCGCCAGCTCGCCGAGCGGGAACGGGTAGTCGGAGCCGAGGGTGATTTTGTCGGGCCCCAGTGTCTTCACCAGCAGGTCCAGCATCAGCGGGTCGTGCACCAGCGAATCGACCCAAAACTTGCCCAGGTAGTTGCGCGGGTTGTGCGGGTTGTCCACGGCGCAGAGGTCGGGCCGCACCTGCCAGCCGTGCTCAATGCGCCCAATGGTGCTGGCAAACGAGCCCCCGCCGTGCGCCACCGCCACGCGCAGCCGGGGCAGCCGCTCCAGCACGCCCCCGAAGATGAGCGAGCACAGGGCCAGGGTGCTTTCGGCGGGCATGCCCACCAGCCAGGGCAGCCAGTATTTGGGCATTTTCTGCTGGGCCATCATGTCCCAGGGATGCACGAACACGCAAGCGCCCAGCTCCTCGGCGGCGGCAAATACTTCGAAAAGCTCCGGCTGGTCAAGGTTCCAGTCGTTGACGTGCGAGCCGATTTGCACGCCGGCCAGCCCGATTTTCATGCAGCGCTCCAGCTCCCGAATGGCCAGCTTGGGCGCTTGCATGGGCAGCGTGCCCAGGCCCACGTAGCGGCTGGGATAACGGCGTACCACGTCGGCAATGTGGTCGTTGAGCAGCTGGCTCAGGTCGAGGCAGTCGGCGGGTTTGGCCCAGTAGCTGAACATCACCGGCACGGTGCTGATGACCTGCACCTGCACCCCAAACTGGTCGTACTCGCGCAGGCGCACGGCCGGGTCCCAGCAATTATCCTGCACCTCCCGGAAGAACTTGTCGTCCTGCATCATGCGGGCGCAGCAGGGCTTGTGGTGGTCCAGCCGAATGAAGCCCCCGTACCCGTAGCGGTCCGCTAAATCGGGCCAGCGCTCGGGCAGAATGTGGGTGTGGATATCGATGGAAAGCATGGATTTTTTAGCTGTTAGCTGTTAGCTGTTAGCTGTTAGCCAGTGGCCGGTGGCCAGTGGCCGGTGATTGAAGGGTAGCTAACAGCTAACAGCAATTGGCTAACAGCTATTTAGAAGGTGCTTCCATGTAGGTGCCGCAGTTGTTGCAGGTACGCAGGTCGTCGTTGGCCCAAAAGGCATCCATGATGGGCGGGAGCTGGGCCACGATGTCGGTGATGAGGGCGAACTCCTCGTGCAGCTTGTTGCCGCAGTTTTCGCAGTACCACTGGAAGCCGTCCACTTCGTCGGTGCTGCGGTAGCGCTCCAGCACCAGGCCCACGGTGCCGGCCGGGCGGCGCGGCGAGTGGGGCACATGGGGCGGCAGCAGAAACATCTCGCCGGGCCCGATGGTGATGTCCACCGGCTGGCCGTCTTCGATGATTTTGACCGTCATCGTGCCCTCGATTTGCCAGAACAGCTCCTCGCCGGCATCTACGTGGTAGTCTTTGCGGGCATTGGGGCCGCCTACTACCATCACAATAAAGTCCTTGTTGTCTTTGAACACCTGCTGGTTGCCCACGGGCGGCTTCAGCAAATGGCGGTGCTCATCAATCCACTTCTGGAAGTTAAACGGGCGGGTTATCATGGGCGGGAAGGGTTGGTTGCGAATGCTAAGTTACGGCCGGGCCCCGAACCGTACCCGCGCCCCGCCGCCCGGTGGCCCGCGCCGGTTGGGTAGCTTTGCCCAACGGCTGCCCGTAGGCGCCCGAACCAGCGCTCCCGCGATTCCTGCCCTTTTACTCTCGTCTTATGACCCCGAACCTGCCCCTTTCCGCCCGTCGCGCCCTCGTGGGTGGCTCCACCCAAGGCATTGGCCGCGCCGTAGCCGAAGCCTTGGCCGCCCAAGGCGCCACCGTGACGCTGCTGGCCCGCGACGCCGCCCGGCTGCGGGAAGTTGCCAAGGAGCTGCCCACTCCAGCCGGCCAGCAGCACGATTTTCTGGTGGCCGATTTCACGGCGCCCGAAGCGTTGGCGGCTACCGTGCGCGCGTACCTGGCGGCCCCCGGCACCGGCTTCCACATTCTGGTGAACAACACCGGCGGCCCTCCCGGCGGCCCTTTGCTCGCGGCCACGCCCGCCGATTTCAGGGCCGCCTTTGAGCAACACCTCGTGGCCAACCACCTGCTGGCCCAGGCCACGGTGCCGGCCATGCAGGCCGCCGGTTTCGGGCGCATTATCAACATTGTGAGCACGTCGGTGAAGGTGCCGCTGCCCGGCCTGGGCGTGAGCAACACCACGCGCGGGGCCGTAGCCAGCTGGGCCAAAACCCTGGCCAACGAGCTGGCTCCGCACGGCATCACGGTAAACAACGTGCTGCCCGGCGCCACGCTCACCCAGCGCCACACCTCGCTCATCGACAAGAAAACCGCCCAAACCGGCCAGTCGGCCGACGCCATCGAAGCCGACATGCTCAAGCTGATTCCGGCCCGGCGCTTCGGGCTAGCTGAGGAGGTAGCGGCGGCCGTGGCCTTCCTGGCCTCGCCGGCGGCTGGCTACATCACCGGCACGAGCGTGCCCGTGGACGGCGGCCGCACCGGCAGCTTGTAAGGAGGCACCCGTTTCAGAAGCACTAGCGCAGCCGGTTAAAGTCCTGTTACTTTTGCAGCACGCAAGCCCTTCCCGATTTTGGTAAAATTCGATACGCTTTCCATCGTTGTCCCGGTTTATAACGAAGCCCGCACCATCCACCAGATTCTGGATTTGCTGCGCGAGCTGAAACTGGTGAACAACATCGGCAAGGAGATTATCCTGGTCAACGACTGTTCTTCCGACGGGTCCGGCGATGCCATTCGGGCGTATGCTGCGCGCTACCCCGAAATGCGCCTGCGCCTGCTGGAGCACGCCGTGAACCAGGGCAAGGGCGCCGCCCTGCACACGGGCATCCGCGAGGCCACCGGCGACTACGTCATCATTCAGGATGCCGACCTGGAATACGACCCGGAAGAGTACAACCTGCTGATAAAGCCGATATTGAAAGGCTTTGCCGACGTGGTTTTCGGGTCCCGGTTCATGGGCGGCAATCCGCACCGCATCCTGTTCTTCTGGCACAGCATCGGCAACAACGTGCTCACCTTCCTCTCCAATATGGTGACGGACCTGAACCTGACCGACATGGAAACGTGCTATAAGCTGTTCCGGCGCGACATCATTCAGGGCCTGCGCCTGGAGGAAAAGCGTTTCGGCTTCGAGCCCGAAGTAACGGCCAAAGTAGCGCGGGTGAAGGACGTGCGCATCTACGAAGTGGGCATCAGCTACTACGGCCGCACGTATGCCGAGGGCAAGAAAATTGGCTGGCGCGACGGCGTGCGCGCCCTGTACTGCATCGGAAAATACGGCCTGCTCGGGCACTGATTCCGCCGTTTTCAGGAGGTAGCCTTGTCGTGCTTTCTCACCAAACAGGTGAAGGAGTAGCGGTACATTAATAACAAGACTAATCAGCAGCCAGTAATTTAGGTGATAAGTCCACGGGCACGTACCAATAAGCCTACAGGCTGGCGCGGGCTACCCGACAACGGCTTTTGATGTAGGACTTCCGGCTCCGGGGCCCACGACCAGCACCACCAGGTAGAACGAGGTGAAAAAGCCCACCACGGCCAGATAGGCGTAGGGTACTTGTAAAAAAGCGTAGAAAGTGGTGAGGTAGAGCTTCAGCGCAATCACGGCATAGAGGCGGTGGTGGGTGCGGGGCAGCCGCTGCCGCCAATACACCAGCGCCGCGCCACCAACAACGGCCAGCGATGCCGCCAGGTGCACCACTTTGGCCAGTCCCAACCGGGCCAGCATATCGCCCGGTGCAAACTCATAGAAAAAGTTGGTGAGGCCAATGCCGTTATAAAGGTGCATGGGCAGTCCGTTGTCGTTCAGGTGGTTCCACTCGCCCAAGGTTGTGGTTGTGTACACTTTTTGGACGCGCATGAACAGGCCCCAGTCGTGCGAAAGCACTGGCACGATGTAGAACGCCACCACGCCCGCCGCCGCCAGCCCGGCCACCGTCCAGGCCCCGCGCCGCGATTCATTCACGTAGAGCAACCCCAGGTACAGCGGCACCCAAAACACCACCGAATAGCGCGAAAGCAGGCACAGCAGCAGCGCGCCAACGAACAGCGGCCGCGAGGGCAGCAGCACGCCAGCCACCAGCAGCAGGTAGTACCCCACCACCAGCGGCTCCACCGTAAGGGAAAAAATATCCGCCCTCCTGAGAAGCACGGCGTAGGTAAACAGCAGTGGCAAGGCGCTGAGCCCCAGCGTGACCAGCGCCGCGCGCCGCAGCCGCACCACCACCACCAGGTAGCCCAGCAGCCCCAGCAGCAGCACGAAGCTGCTCATCCACCGGTAGTCAAACCGGAAATATTCGGGCACCACAAAAGGCAGCCAGGTGCCGGGCAGGTAGCCCGGCTCCAGAAAATAGCCCAGGTCTTCAGTCAACGGCCGGTGCACCACTTCGCCCGCCAGCAGCCGCTGGCAATACACGGTGAGGGCCGGGATAATATCCGAATAGTCCTGCGGATGGGTTCCGCTGATGCGAGCCGCCAGCAGGGGCACGCACAGCAGCAGGCCCACGCCCAGCGCCAGCGCGGCCGGCCACCACCACCGGCTGCGCACCGCCACCGGCTGCAGCACCGGCCACGGTCGGTGCCGCAAGGCCTGGTAGGCCGCGAAGCACAGCGCTACGGCCGTGAGGTAGAGCACCACCGGGCTGGCGTAGGGCCCAAGCTTATTGGATAGAAAAGTGAACTGGAGCGCCTCCAGGACAACTAATCCAAGCACGGCCCATGAAAACAGACCTGCCGCCGCCGTGCTATTGTGAGCCGCCATACCAACCAGAGACAAAGCCGCCGCGCCCCCGGCCCACGCACAGCAGGCGCAATGCGAGGCCGGGAAATACCACGGCGGGGTAATAAGAAAAGGACCTCATGGCCTCGATGAAAAGGCGTTTACCCTTTGGTGATTTCCAGGTCGTCGAGGTAAGTGGCATCGTCGGGGCCCGTGCGCCACATGTAAATTTTCAGCTCCTGGTTTGGGCCAATGGTGGCGGGCAGTACAAAATCCTTGTCTACCTGCGTCCAGTGATTCAGCGTTTTCACTTCCCCGCGGATGTCCAGCGCTTCCCAGTACACTTGCTCGCCCCCCTTGGCCGGGTCCGTAACCTGCACCACAAGCACGGCCTTGGCCTGCGGGCCGGTCAGCAGGGCCCAGCCCCGCACGTGCAGCTTCTTGAGTTTGGAGTTCGAAACTTGCAGCAGGGTGTTCTGGTAGCCAATGCTGAATTCCGTTTCGCCATCAACCTTAATGGCATACCGGCCAGACCGCGCTTTGGCCTTCGTCAGCGACGGCGAAACCACGCCCCAGCCTTCCACGGCCTCAAAGTCGTTGCGCGTCACCAGGTTGGCCGGTACCGCCTCTTCTTTGGTAGACGAAGAACACGCGGTGGCTCCTGCCAGCAGGAAGCTGCCCGCCACCAAGCGGATAAATTGGCGGTTGGCCAAAGCCAGTAAGGAAAGGGTCATTTACTAAAATCGAGAAGAAGTAAGAAGCGCGATAAAGCCAAAATTAAGGCATTTCTCATTAACAACCACCCGCTTGAAAGGCCCATTTCCGCATTCCCGGCACAGCCCGCCAGGAATGCCCGAGTGCTCGCGGCCATGCGCCGGGCCAAGGCGGTAAGCGCCACAAGTAAATAACTGCGGCCACGCAGTTACTTAATCGGGTGGCCGGGAGCTGGCTATTCCTGGTCGGGCGTGGAAACAACAGGCGGCGCCAGCCAGTCAGCGGTGAGTTGGGTAATGGCCGGTCGGCCCAGCTGGTACACCGCCTGAATAAGCTGCCGGTTGCCGATGCGCAGGCGCAGGCGGTAGGCGCCGGGCGCCAGGTCGGGCCAGGCCAGCTCCCAGCCGGCCGCCGGTGGTTGCTGCCCGCTGCGCACGGGCTGCCCGCACACGTCGAGTAGCGTCCAGCTCAGGTCCGAGCGGGCACTATCGGGCGAGGCCACCCAATGCCGGGGCGAATCGGCCTGGTTGAAGGCCACCAGCGGCGCCAGCCAGCGCCCCTGCGCAGGCAGCGGCAGCGTGTTGAAATCGGGCGGGTTGCGGTTGGTGTGCAGTAGCAGCCGGGGCCGTTCGTGCGGCAGGGCATGCACGCGCCAACTCATGTCGGGGCGGGTGGCGTTGCGCACGCCGTCGGGGCTGCGCGGGCCCAGGTACTCGCCGGCCGCCGGGGCCACGGGCCTGAATGGTGCCAGCAGCGGGGCCTGGCGCGCCTTGTACACCCGGATGTAGTCGATGTCGAAAGAAGCAGCCGGGGCGCTGGCCCAGTTAAACATCGCCAGGTTGGCAATCAGCTCCAGCGAGCAGCCCAGCGGGAGCAGGCGGGTTTCGCGCCGGATGGCAATGCCATCGAAATAATACACCAGCTCCTGCGGCTGCCAGCTCAGGGCCAGCGTGTGAAAGTCGTCGGTGAGGCGGCCCGCCCCCACCCAGTAAAAAAAGCTTTGGGAAGCCTCAGCGGGGCCGGGGCGCCAGAACTCGTGGGGCGCATGAATGACGTTGTTCGATAGCAAATCCGCCCCGCCGGCTTCAAAAATATCCACCTCGTCGGGTGCGCCGTAGAGCCAGAAGGCCGGAAAGGAATTGGGGGTGCCGGGCATCCGGCAGCGAATTTCAAACAGCCCGTAGGTGAAGCCCGACCGTTCGCCACAAGCCGGCAGGGCCGTGGAATCCGGGCCGGGCCGGCTAAACAGCATGCCGGACTCGTAGGCCAGCCGGCGGCCCGGCCCCCTACCTGTGTGGTAGGTGCGCGGCGTGTCCAGGCGTTGGGCCCGCAGGTGCAGCACGCCCGTCGTGTCAACGCTAACCTGCTGCCCGCGATAGTACTGGCCTTCGTAGCCGCCCAGGTTGCGCCCCCACGGATAGGCAAATTGCCAGTTGTCGGCGACCACGCTGCTGTCGCCGGCCCGGTCGAACTCGCTGTGCCAGTACAGGCGCCAATCGGCGTGGCGGAGCGTGTCGGCTAAGTCCTGCCCGTGCCCCACGGCCGCCGTGCAAAGGCCCCAAAGAAAAACCAGCCCCCGAAATCCTCTCATCATGGCCTGTCCCGGCACGGAAACGTGACGAATGTGTGATTTTTACCCCAAAGAACGGCGCCCGCCCGTGTTTGGGCCGGCCGCGCAGTGCCGGGCGTGCCCGTAGCTTTGCCGAAAAGCCGGGCTTATGCATTCCGCGTCCAGGCCGCTGAGTGGTCTGGTTACTCACGTTTAAGTAGCCGGCCACAGTTAATCACCGAGGTTGGCGCCTGGGCGGCGTAACAGCAGTAAATGAGAAAGCTGACAGTTCAGTACTTGTGTTTATGAAAGAGAACAGTTCGCAGGTTTCTTCCCGGTCGGGGTTGCTTTTGGTACTACTGGCCGGGGTGGTGTTGGTGGCCGCATTTTTCTGGTTTGTGCTGCTGGACCCGAACGACTATTATTTTGGGAAGGGCGACGGCGTGCAGGCGTATTTCACCACCAGCTACTTCGCCCGCTTTGGCAGCTTGATGCACTTTGGGGGCATGAACTATCCCGAGGGTGACCACATCAACTACACCAACATGCAGCCGCTGCTGGCCGGCACCATGCGGGTGCTGGAGCTGGCGGGCCTGCCGGTGGCGCAGTACACGGTGGGCATCACCAACTTGCTGGCGCTGTTGGGGTTGGCTCTGGCGCCGGGGCCACTGTTTCTGCTGCTGCGCCGCTCCCGGCTGCCGGTCTGGTACGCCGGTATCACGGCCCTGCTCATTGCGTTTCTCTCGCCGCAGGTGCTTCGCTTCAGCGCCCACCTGGCCCTGAGCTACGTGGTGTTTTTTCCGTGGATGTGGTACTGCGTGGTGCGGATGCAGGAGGCGCCGTATCGGGCGCGCTGGTACACGGTTTTCGCCGTCAGCCTCACCCTGATGGGGTTCGTTGTGCCCTACTACGTGGCCCTGGGCAGCCTGTTTTTGCTGGGCCATGTGGCGCTGTTTCTGGTCTGGAAGCGGCGGCTTAGCCCCTTGCCCTGGCGCATGACGCTCACGGCCGTGGTGCCGCTGGTGGTGATGCAGGGGTGGCTCTGGCTAACGGACTCAGTCACCGACCGCCCCGATAATCCCTACGGTCTGCTGATTTACAAAGCCAGCCTGACGAGCGTTTTTCTGCCGGTGCTGGCGCCGTTGCAGCCGATGTGGCGGAGTGTTTTTTCGCCCGAAATGCCCGAAGGCGAAGGCTGGTCTTACGTGGGTCTGGCCACTACATTCACCCTACTAGCCTCGGCCGTGGCCGTGGCGATGGGGCTGCTTTGGCGCGGGCAGCGGGCGGCTTTTGTGGCGCGTTGGAACGCGGTGCCGGTGCATTTGCTCACGGGCCTGTGGGCGGCCACGCTGCTGCTGCTGCTCTCGTTTGCCATTCCGCTGAAGTGGGAGTCTTTTGCCTGGCTCACCGACCACTCCGGGCCGGTCAAGCAGTTTCGGGCGTTGGGACGGTTTGCGTGGCCGTTTTACTACGTGGCCGGCTGCTACACGGCTTATTGCCTCTACGCGCTGTGGCAGCGGCAGGCGGCGCGCGGGGCAGCGCGCTGGCAGCTGGCGTGGCTGCCGCTGGTGCTGCTGGGCTGGGCCGTCGAGGCGGGCATCAACGTCGATTTTCGGGCCAGCATGATACGGGAGCTGACGGGGGCATCGAGCTTGTTCAGCGAAGAGGAAAGCCTCACCCAGCAGCTGTCGTGGGCGGGCCGCACGCCTGCCGATTACCAGGCCATTCTGTCGCTGCCCTACTTCAGCCTCGGTACCGATAAGCTGAGCCTGAACGGCTCGGAAGAGTCATTTCATCAGAGCTACAACGCGGCTTTTGTGACGGGGCTGCCGCTACTGGCCAACCACACCACCCGGGCGTCGGCCGGGGCGTCGCTACGCCACATTCAGCTGCTGAGCGGCCCGCTGCTGCCCAAGCCGCTGCTGGCCGGCCTGCCCTCGGCTAAGCCCCTGCTCGTGGTAGTGGGCAACGGCTACCTCTCGCCGCCCGAGCTGCGCATTCTCACATTGGCGAAGCGGCTCTATGCCGGTGCCGACGGTGCATTGTATGAGCTGCCGGTGGCTGCCCTGGCCGCCACTACGCAAGCCGCCGAGCAGGCGCGGGCCGCCGCCCTGCTGCCCCAGTTGCCCGTGCGGCCCGACGGCCTGCGTTGCACCACCACCAAAGGCGTGCTGCTGCGCACCTTCGACAACGGAACCAGCCGCCTCGGTCACCTGGCCCCCGGCGCCTTCCACGAGCCATTGGCTAAGTACTCAGTGCTTTACGATGGGCCCGTGCCGATGCCGAGCGATACCGGGCAATACGAGATTTCGGTGTGGATAAATGGCAAAACGGCCTATAGCGTGGGCAGCATGCTGGCCCGCCAGTACGTGGGCACCGAGGTAGTAGACCAGCAGGCCATTGGCGCCACGGCCTCGACGGAGATTGATGGCGACTGGCTCCGGGTAGTGCTGCCCATCCGGATGCGGGCGGGGGTTTCGCGGCTGGAGGTGCAGTATGAAAGCCGCGACCTGCTGGCCGACGACCTGCTCATCCGGCCACTCGACACCGATGTGTACCATTATTCCCGGCCGGGCCAACCCCGCAGCCTCAGCAAAAATACCTACCCGCTCTACCCGTCGGTGACGCGCTAGCCGGGCCGGCCAGCGCCCGGTTGTGGGGCCACCAGCCCGGCCCAGGTGCGGAAGCATGAGGCATTTTGCTGGCCCGCCAGCAAGTTCCATTGCCTACTTTTGACGCATGGACCTGACCTACGAAGCCAAATACCATCAGCTCGAAGAAGAACACTGGTGGTTTGCCAGCCGGCGCGATGCGGTGTATGACCTGATTGCGGGCCTAAAGCTGCCCGCCACGGCCGCGCTGCTGGAAATCGGTTGCTCGGGCGGGCCGCTGCTGCAGCGCCTGCGCGCCGCCGGCTACACCGACCTCACCGGCATCGACGTGAGTGAGCCGGCCATTGCGCTGGCCACCGCCCGCGGCGTGCCCAACGTGTCGGTGATGGACGGGGCGGCCCTGGAATTTGCCCCGGCGCGGTTCGATGTAGTCATTGCCTCCGATGTGCTGGAACACATTGAGGACGAGGCCCAGGCCCTGCGCGAGTGGGTGCGCGTGCTGAAGCCGGGCGGGCAGCTGCTCGTGTTTGTGCCCGCGCACAAGTACCTCTGGAGCGAGCACGATGTAGTGAACCACCACTTCCGGCGCTACTCCCGCCGTGGCCTGGTGGCGGCGCTGGAGGGCGCCGGCTTGCGCGTGAAGCGCCGCTCGTTCTGGAATGCGGGCCTATTCTTGCCCACGGCGGTGCTGCGCGTGGGGCGGCGCCTGCTGGCTGGCCCGCCGGCCACCGAAAGCAAGCCCGGTGCCACGGGCGACCTGCACCATTTTGCCGGCCCGGCCAACCGCCTGCTCCTGCAGTGGGTGAAGGTCGAAAACCGGCTGCTGCGCCACGTCGACCTTCCGCTGGGAGTGAGCGTATTTGCGCTGGCCCAAAAACCTGCCTGATTCCCCGCTTCTTTCGCCCTTGCCTAACCCAACCCGCGTGGAACTGTCCGTCATCATTCCCATCTACAACGAGGAAGCCAACATCGGGGAGCTGTACCGCCGCTTGCTGAGCGTGCTGGAGCCCATGGCCCTGCCCGGCAGCTTCGAGCTTATTTTCATCAACGACGGCTCGCGCGACCAATCGTTGCCGCTGCTGCTGAACCTGGCCGCCCGCGACGAGCGGGTGCGCTACATCGATTTCAGCCGCAACTTTGGCCACCAGATTGCCGTGACGGCGGGTCTGGACCGGGCGGCGGGCCAAGCCGTGGTCATCATTGATGCCGACCTGCAGGACCCGCCCGAGCTCATCCCGGTGCTGTACCAAAAGATGCGCGAGGGCTACGAGGTAGTGTACGCCAAACGGCGTTCGCGCCAGGGCGATAGCGCCGCCAAAAAGCTGACAGCCAAGGTGTTTTACCTGTTGCTGGCCAGCATCACGCGTATTTCTATTCCCGTGGATACCGGTGATTTTCGCATCATCTCGCACAAGGTGGTGGAAGGGCTGCGCCTGATGCCCGAACAGAATAAGTTTATCCGGGGCCAGATTTCCTGGATTGGCTACCGCCAGACGTTTATCGAGTATGACCGGGCCGAGCGGGCCGGCGGCGAAACGGGTTACACGTACCGCAAAATGATTCGGCTGGCGCTGGACGGCATCACCGCTTTTTCCGATGTGCCCCTGAAAGTGGCCACGTTGGGCGGGTTCATCGTGTCGGGCCTGGCGTTTCTGGTGGGCCTGTACACGCTCTATTCCCGGTTCGTGACCCACGACTACGAACCCGGCTGGCCGTCGCTCATGGTGAGCATCCTGTTCCTGGGTGGGGTGCAGCTCATTTCCGTGGGCATTATTGGCGAGTACTTGGCCCGCCTATCTGCCAACGTGCGCCAGCGGCCACTCTATTTGATTTCGGATACCAACATTCCCGCTGCACTACCCGAAAGCCGCTGAGCCAACGGGGTAGTCAGCGTGTGGGGTGCGGGTACGCCTGGCGGGCGCCCTTTCACATCGGGCCTTTGTTGCTGAAAACCTACTTTTGGGGTCTTCGCAGCACCTTAGCTTTCCCCTATGCTCCGCATCCAGAATTACATCAACGGCCAGCTCGTGCCGCCCCAGTCCGGCCGCTACCTCGACAATATCGAGCCCGCCACCGGCCAGGTCTACGGCCAGATTCCGGATTCTGACGCGACCGACGTGGCCGCCGCAGTACACGCGGCCGAAGCGGCTTTGCCCGCCTGGCGCAAGTTGCCCGCCGCGGACCGGGGCCGCCTGCTGGTGAAAATAGCCGACCTCATCGACGCCAACCTCGACCGCCTGGCCCAGGCCGAAAGCCAGGACAATGGCAAGCCGCTGAGCCTGGCGCGGGCCATGGATATTCCCCGCGCCGCCTCCAATTTTCACTTCTTCGGCACTGCCATCGAGCACTTTGCCAGCGAGGCGCACTTGCAGGAAGGCGTGGCCCTGAATTACACCGTGCGCCACCCCGTGGGCGTGGTGGGCTGCATCTCGCCCTGGAATCTGCCACTCTACTTGTTCACCTGGAAAATTGCGCCGGCCCTGGCCGTGGGCTGCTGCGTGGTAGCCAAACCCTCAGAAATCACGCCGGCTACCGCTTTTTTACTCAGTGAGCTGTGCATCGAAGCCGGGCTGCCGGCGGGCGTGCTCAACATCGTGCACGGCAACGGGCCGAGCTGTGGGCAGGCGCTGGTGGAGCATCCGGGCATCAAGGCCATCAGCTTCACGGGGGGCACGGCCACCGGGCGGCACCTGGCCCGCACGGCCGCGCCGATGTTCAAAAAGCTCAGCCTGGAGCTGGGCGGCAAAAACCCAAATATCATTTTCGCCGATTGCGACCTGGCCGCCGCCGTAGCTACCAGCATCCGCAGCAGCTTTGCCAACCAGGGCCAGATTTGCCTCTGTGGCTCCCGTATCTTCATCGAGCGCCCGATTTATGAGGCCTTCAAAGCGGAGTTTCTCCAGCAGCTGAAGCAGCAAAAAATCGGCGACCCACTCGAAGCCGACACCAAACAAGGCGCCCTGGTGAGCGAGGCACACTTGCACAAAGTGCTGGCCTACATCGAACTGGCGCACGAAGAAGGCGGCAGGCTACTGGCCGGCGGCCACCGGGCCACCGTGCCCGGCCGCTGCGCCGAGGGCTACTTCCTGGAGCCCACCGTGTTCGAAAACCTGCCCTTCGACTGCCGCACTAACCAGGAAGAAATATTCGGCCCCGTCGTCACCCTCACGCCTTTCGATACCGACGCGGAAGCCCTGCGAATGGCTAACAGCACGGATTACGGCCTGTCGGCCACCATCTGGACCCGTGACCTGAACCGGGCGCACTGCGTGGCCCAGTCCCTGCACAGCGGCATCGTGTGGGTGAATACCTGGCTGCACCGCGACCTGCGCACGCCCTTCGGCGGCATGAAAAACTCCGGCGTCGGCCGCGAAGGCGGCCTGGAAGCACTGCGTTTCTTCACCGAAACCCAGAACGTATGCGTGAAGCTGTGACCACAGATTTAACGGATTTTAGCGGATGAAACGGACTTTTTGGGGTTCCGTTTCATCCGCTAAAATCCGTTAAATCTGTGGTCCTGTATATTTCCGCCAACGGCACCTGGCAGCCCACGCTGCTTAGGTCGAGCACGGCGGCTGGGTCGTGGGTTTCCATGAACAGCCAGTAGACTTGTTCCCGAATAAGCATAAATGAAAAAAAGTGGTCATGCTGAGCGTAGCCGAAGCATCTCTACCGCGCAACTAATTCAGTCGACTCAACGAAGCGGTAGAGATGCTTCGGCTACGCTCAGCATGACCGTCGATTTTACACTTTTCTGTATTATAGGAACAAGTCTAGTAGCCGTTGGGCTGGCGGGTGTACAGTTCTGCCAGCGGGGTTTGCGAATCCAGCATCAGGTATTGCTGCAGGCCGGGAACTTGGCGGTAGAGCGTGAATTTCTCGCTACGGTCCTTGTCAGCCATCGATTCGGACAGTACTTCCACCAGCAGGGTGGGGTTCAGCACCGTTTCGGGGCGGCGGGTTTCGTTGAAGCAGGGCAGGCCACAAACCACGGTTAGGTCGGGGTACACGTAGGCGCTGCCGTTTAGAATCTGCAGGCGCTGTTCGCTGCCCACTACAGCGCAGCTTTTATCACGCAGCTGCGTATTCAGTTCGCTCCCCCATATTCATACAAATGCGGTTGTGCGCGTAGCTGGCCCCGGCCATCGCCCGGATTTCGCCGAAATAGTATTCGTGCTTTTCCCCGGCTGCGCACTCCAGCCGCAGGTAGTCGTCGGGCGAAACGTGGGCAGGAGCATCGGTTTGTAGCGCGGGCGGACTCATAGTAAGGTCTGGTTAAAGGAATTACCTAAAAGTACGAAGCTAACTCCGGCCTTCGCCTTACCTTTGCAGGCTGAATCACCCACGTGCCCCGAATGCCTCATTCTACTGCCGATTATTACGCCCATCCCACCGCCATCCTCGACGAGGGCTGTCAGATAGGTTCCGGCAGTCGTATCTGGCACTTTTGCCACATCTGTGCCGGCGCTGATATTGGCGAGGAATGCAACCTGGGCCAGAATATTTTCGTGGCCGATGGCGTGACGCTGGGCCGCAACGTGAAAGTGCAGAATAACGTGAGCCTCTACGGCGGCGTGGTGTGCGAAGACGATGTGTTTCTGGGGCCGTCAGTGGTGTTCACCAACGTGAAAAATCCGCGTAGCGCCGTACCGCGCAAAGGCGCCGAACAATACCTGACCACCTACCTGGAGCGGGGCGTAACCGTGGGCGCCAATGCCACCATTGTCTGCGGGGTGCGCCTGGGCCGCTACGCCTTTGTGGGCGCGGGCAGCGTGGTCACGCACGACGTTCCGGCCTATGCCCTCGTATACGGCACGCCCGCCCGGCCGCAGGGCTGGATGAGTGCCTATGGCCACCGCCTGAGCTTCGATACCAACCGCCGCGCAACCTGCCCCGAGAGCGGGGAAACGTACAGCTTAAGTGCCGACGGCCAAGCGGTGCGGCCGGTGGCAGTAGCTTCTGGCAAATAATTGAAAAACAGTAACTAACACTAATATACTGCTCCCGTGTACGAAAAACTATTGCGCAAAGAGGCCACCCTGGCCGTTATCGGCCTCGGCTACGTGGGCTTGCCCATTGCCCTGGAATTCGCGAAGCAGCTCAAGGTAATTGGCTTCGACATCAACGCCGGCCGCGTGGCCCAGATGAAGGACGGCATCGACCCCAGCGGGGAGCTGGAAAAGAAGGATTTTGAAGGCTGCGACATCACCTTCACCGATTCGCTGGACGTGCTGCGACAGGCCCAGTTCTACATCGTGGCCGTGCCCACGCCCATCGACGAGCACGCCCAGCCCGACCTTAAGCCGCTGCTGGGCGCATCGGGCTCGGTGGGCAAGGTGCTGGAGAAGGGTGATTATGTGGTGTTCGAGAGCACCGTGTACCCCGGCTGTACCGAGGAAGACTGCATTCCTGTGATTGAGCGCCTGTCGGGCCTGAAATTCCCGACCGATTTTAAGGTGGGCTACTCGCCCGAACGTATCAACCCCGGCGACAAGGAACACACGTTGCGCCGCATCGTGAAAGTGGTGTCGGGCAACGACGAGGAAGCCCTCGATACCATTGCCAAAGTCTACGAGCTGGTGGTGGATGCCGGCGTGCACCGCGCCAGTAGCATCCGGGTGGCCGAAGCCGCCAAAATCATCGAAAACACCCAGCGCGACGTGAACATCGCGCTGATGAACGAGCTGTCGATGATTTTCGACCGCATGAACATCAACACCTACGAGGTGCTGGAAGCGGCCGGTACGAAGTGGAATTTCCTGAAATTCTCGCCCGGCCTGGTGGGCGGGCACTGCATCGGCGTCGACCCGTACTACCTGACCTACAAGGCGAAAGAGCTGGGCTACGATGCCAAGGTGATTCTGAGCGGCCGCACCACCAACGACAATATGGGCGCCTACATCGCGCGCAAAACGGTGCAGATGATGATTAAGAAAGGCAAGGACGTGGCCAAAAGCCGCGTGCTGGTGATGGGCGCCACCTTCAAGGAAAACGTGGAGGACATCCGCAATTCCAAGGTCGCGGACGTTATTCAAGAGCTGAAAAACTTCTCGGTGAATGTCGACATCATCGACCCGCACGCGGATTCCGATGAGCTGCACCACGAATACGGCTTCCGCCTCACCGCCACCGACGACGTGCGGACCGATTACGACGCCGTTATCGTAGCCGTGAGCCACTTGCCCTACGCTGCCAAAGACGAAGCCTATTTCCAGTCCATCACTTCCGACAATGCCGTGCTGGTCGATATCAAAGGCTTGTACCGCGGTAAGATGAAGGAGCTAATGTATTGGAGCCTGTAATTATTCAGCGGTTAGCTGAAAGCTATTAGCTGTTAGCTCCTGCCCGGAGTAGCAGTTAGAAAAGCTAGCAGCTAATAGCTTTCAGCTAATGGCTAAACCTATGAAAATTCTCGTTACCGGCGGGGCCGGCTACATCGGCTCGCACGCCGTGGTAGAACTGCATCAGGCCGGCTACCAGCCCGTTATTATTGATGATTTCAGTAATTCGGAAGAATCGGCGCTGGCGGGGATTGAGGCTATTTTGGGTGTTGCGGTGCCCCTGTACCGCATCGACTGTGCCGATGAAGCGGCTTTGCGGAGCGTGTTCGCAGCCGAGCCCGACATTGCGGGCGTCATTCACTTTGCGGCATTCAAGGCCGTGGGCGAATCGGTGCAGAAGCCGCTGGCATATTTCCAGAACAACGTGGGCTCGCTGCTCACGCTGCTGGCCGTGATGAAGGAATTTGGCGTTGAAAACCTAGTTTTCTCCTCTTCCTGCACCGTATATGGCATTCCCGATGCCCTGCCCGTGACGGAAGCCACGCCCACTAAGCCGGCCTCGTCTCCCTACGGCCGCACCAAGCAGATGTGCGAAGACCTTATCCGCGATGTTTCGGCTGCGCCGGACAACACCCTGCACACCATTTTGCTGCGCTACTTCAATCCCATTGGAGCGCACGCATCGGCCAAGATTGGCGAGCTGCCCTTGGGCGTGCCCAACAACCTGGTGCCGTTCATCACCCAAACGGCGGCTGGTATGCGCGAGAAGCTGACGATTTACGGCAACGATTACGACACGCCGGACGGCACCAACGTGCGCGACTACATCCACGTGGTGGACCTGGCCAAGGCGCATGTGGTAGCCGTGCAGCGTCTGCTGGACCGCAAAGCGAGTGAGCCCGTCGAAACCTTCAACGTGGGCACGGGCCACGGCAATACGGTGCTCGAAGTGGTTCAGGCTTTCGAGCAGGCCAGTGGCCAGAAACTGAATTACAGCATCGGTCCGCGCCGGCCCGGCGATGTGCCGGCCATCT
This sequence comes from Hymenobacter sp. IS2118, assembly GCF_000715495.1. Classification (GTDB taxonomy): domain Bacteria; phylum Bacteroidota; class Bacteroidia; order Cytophagales; family Hymenobacteraceae; genus Hymenobacter. Next base: position 55,964 of record NZ_JNLX01000148.1, read on the forward strand.
ACGCCGACGCCACTAAAGCGGAGCAGGTGCTAGGCTTCAAAACCGAGACATCATTGGTTGATTCCCTGGCCAGCGCCTGGAAGTGGCAGCAGACACTGTGAGGTAAGCTTCAGCTTGCCGTGCCATAATTGCTTGATATATAGTGTTTAACGATGAAATGGCAAGCTAAAGCTTACCGCACAAATTATGAAAATTCTCATCACTGGCGGCGCCGGCTTCATTGGCTCCCACGTTGTTCGACTGTTCGTCAACAAGTATCCGAACTATCAGATTATCAACCTCGACGCGCTGACTTACGCCGGTAACCTCGAAAACCTGCGCGACGTGGAAGCCGCAGACAACTACCGCTTCATCAAAGGCGACATTTCGGACCAGGCGTTTGTGGACCAACTCTTTGCCCACGAAGAGCCCGACGCCGTGATTCACCTCGCGGCCGAGTCGCACGTCGACCGCAGCATTACCGACCCGATGGCTTTTGTGAAAACCAACGTCATCGGCACGGTGAATTTGCTGCACGCGGCCCGCAACCTGTGGCAGCCCAGTGGCTACGACGGCCACGTGTTCTACCACGTGAGCACCGACGAGGTGTACGGCTCGCTGGACTTTGGCCCCGAGCTGTTTACCGAGGAAACTTCCTACGACCCCCGCTCGCCGTACTCGGCCTCCAAGGCCAGCTCCGACCACTTCGTACGCGCCTGGCACCACACCTACGGGCTGCCCATCAAGCTCAGCAACTGCTCGAACAACTACGGCCCCAACCACTTCCCCGAAAAGCTGATTCCGCTGGCTATTCATCGGTTGCGCACCGGCCAGCCCGTGCCCGTGTACGGCAAGGGCGAAAACGTGCGCGACTGGCTATTTGTGAAAGACCACGCCACGGCCATCGACGCGGTGTTCCATAAAGGCACGGCTGGCGAAACCTACAACATCGGCGGTGTCAACGAGTGGCAGAACCTCAAGCTGATTCAACTGCTCTGCGACGTGGTAGACGAGAAAACCGGCCAGGCGCCGGGCACTTCGCGCAAGCTCATCAAGTTTGTGACCGACCGCGCCGGCCACGACATGCGCTACGCCATCGACAGCAGCAAAATCATGAACGAGCTGGGCTGGAAACCCAGCGTGACCTTCGAGCAGGGCCTGGCCCAAACCGTGGATTGGTACCTCGAAAACGAGGAATGGCTGAACAACGTAACCAGCGGCACCTACCAGGACTACAACACCCGGCAATACGGAGTTTAAAGTAATTAAATAATTGAGAATTAGTAATTAGCAATCAGGCGTTTCCTCTGCGGTAGCAAAAAGGACAATTCTTAACTACTAATTACTAATTACTAATTCAAAACCAAGTGTACGAAAACCCTTTTCACGAGCAGCCGCTCGATAACCTGACTTTTCTTGTGACCGGTGGCGCGGGTTTCATCGGTTCCAACATTGTGGAGTACCTGCTGAAATTCGGCGTGAAAAAGGTGCGTACGCTGGACAATTACTCCAACGGCTTTCGCAAAAATCTGTCGCTTTTTGCCGGCGATGCCCGCCTGGAAATAATGGACGGCGACATCCGCGACGCGGCCGTGTGCGCTGCTGCCTGCGCCGGCGTGGACGTGGTGCTGCACGAAGCCGCCCTCGGTTCGGTGCCCCGCTCCATCAACGACCCGGTGCTGACCAACGACGTGAACGTGGGCGGCTTCGTGCAGATGCTGACCGCCGCCAAAGATGCCGGCGTAAAGCGCTTTGTGTACGCGGCCTCGTCCTCGACCTACGGCGACCACCCCGGCCTGCCCAAAGTGGAAGACCGGATTGGCAAGCCGCTCTCGCCCTACGCCGTTACTAAATATGCCAACGAGCTGTATGCCGACGTGTTTGCCCGCACCTACGGCATGGAAATCATTGGCCTGCGCTACTTCAATATCTTCGGCCCGCGCCAGGACCCCGGCGGGGCCTACGCGGCCGTGATTCCGCTGTTCATCGACGCCATTTTGCAGAACGAAGCGCCCACGCTCAACGGCGATGGCGGCCAGACCCGCGACTTCACCTTCGTGGAGAACTGCGTAGAAGCCAATATCCGCGCCGCGCTGGTGCAAAATCCTGACGCACTGGGCCAGGTGTACAACATTGCCGTGGGCGACCGCACCTCGCTGGTAGAGATGTACGACATCCTGCGCGAAGAAGCCGGCTCGGACCTGGCCCCAAAATTTGGCCCCGACCGGGCCGGAGACATCCGCGATTCGCTGGCCGACATTTCCAAGGCGGGCCGCCTGTTGGGCTACGCGCCCCAGGTGCGCATCCGTGAGGGCCTGCGCCAAACGCTGGCCTGGTTCAAGGCCAACCAGGAATTTATTCGGGAGCGTAATTAATTCAGTTGTCATGCTGACGAACCGGAGGTCGGCGTCAGTTAAGGAGGCATCTTCTCTGGGCTGCTCTCGTCAGAAGTAATCATTTCCGCACCGCGAACCTGATAAGACGTTTCGCTTTGCTCAACATGACCGTTTACCCATGAAAGGAATTATTCTCGCCGGCGGCTCCGGCACCCGGTTGCACCCGCTCACGCTGGCCGTATCGAAGCAGTTGATGCCCGTGTACGATAAGCCGATGATTTATTATCCGCTGTCGATTCTGCTGTCGGCGGGCATTCGGGAAGTGCTGATTATCACCACACCCCACGACCAGGAGCAATTTAAGAGGCTGCTTGGTGACGGCAAAAACCTGGGTTGCGACTTCCAGTACGTGGTGCAGGAAGTGCCCAACGGCCTCGCGCAAGCCTTTGTGCTGGGCGCCGATTTCATCGGAACCGATAAAGTAGCCCTGGTGCTCGGCGATAACATTTTCTACGGCGCCGGCCTCGAAGAGCTGCTCAAATCCAACAACGACCCGCAGGGCGGCGTGGTGTTCGCCTACCACGTACACGACCCCGAGCGCTACGGCGTGGTGGAGTTCGATGCCGACAAAAAAGCCCTCAGCATTGAGGAAAAGCCGGAGAAGCCCAAGAGCAACTACGCCGTGCCCGGCCTCTATTTCTACGACAACGACGTGGTGGAAATCGCCAAAAACCTCGAAATGAGCCCCCGCGGCGAGTACGAAATCACGGACGTGAACCGCGAATACCTGCGCCGCGGCACGCTCAAAGTCGGCATCCTCGGCCGCGGCACCGCCTGGCTCGACACCGGCACCTTCGAAAGCCTGATGCAGGCCGGCGAGTTCGTAAAAGTCATCGAGCAGCGCCAGGGCCTGAAAGTGGGCTCCATCGAAGAAGCCGCCTACCGCCAGGGCTTCATCGACGCCGACCAGCTCCGTGCCATTGCCGCGCCGCTACGCAAAAGCGGCTACGGCGACTACCTGATGAACCTGCCCGACCAGCTGATGCTGGAAGGATAGGGTTTTTAGGGTAGGAGGGTGTGGGGGTAGGAGGGTAGGAGTTGCACACAATAGCAAACTCTTACCCTCCTACCCCCACACCCTCTTACCCTAAAAACCTCTAAAAACCCTCGTCCAGGTACTGGTGCACGAATTTAATGGCCATGCTGCCTTCGCCCACGGCCGAGGCCACGCGGGCCATGGCCCCGGCCCGGCTGTCGCCGGCGGCGAAAATGCCTGGAATGCAGGTTTCGAGGAGGAATGGCTCGCGCTGCTTTTTCCAGATGGGCGCGAAGCGGGAGTCAGCCAGCAGGTCACGACCGGTGAGCAGGAAGCCTTTACTGTCGCATAGAACTTGGTCGTCGACCCATTCGGTGCTGGGCTTTGCGCCAATGAAAACGAACAGCGCGCGGGCCGGGCGTTGTTCCACCGTGCCGTTACTGTCAACCATCACGGCTTCGAGATGGTCTTGGCCACACACTTCTTTTATCTGCGAGAAGGACAGCAGCTCAATATTGGGCGTGCTGCGAATCTGTTCGATGAGGTAGGCCGACATGCTGGCGGCCAAATCGGCCCCGCGGATGACGATGAACACCCGACGGGCATACGTGGCCAGATACATGGCCGCCTGCCCGGCCGAATTGCCGCCGCCCACAATGTACACGTCCTGGGCGTCGCAGCTGCGGGCCTCGGTGCGGGCCGCGCCGTAGTACACGCCGGCCCCGCTGAGGCGGTCCATACCCGGCACGTCGAGGGTGCGGTAGCTGACGCCGGTGGTCAGCACTACGGCTTTCGTCCTGATTTCGCTGCCGTCGCTCAGGGTCAGCACCTTGTAGCCATCCTGCACGCACAGCTGGCTCACCTCCTGCGGGGCCAGGAATTCGGCCCCGAGGCGCACGGCTTGGGCCCAGGCCCGGTGCGCCAGCTCGGCCCCGCTCAGGCCGGTGGGAAACCCCAGGTAGTTTTCGATGCGGGAGCTGGTGCCGGCCTGGCCGCCGGGCGTCTGCCGCTCGATAATGAGCGTTTTCAAGCCCTCGCTGGCCCCATACACCGCCGCAGCCAGCCCGCTGGGGCCGGCGCCCACCACCACCACATCGTACATTTCCTGCGAGGCTTTGGTATTGATGCCCAACTGCTGCGCCAGCGCGGCCTTGGTGGGTTTGGTCAGCGCAGTGCCATCGGCACAAATGACGAGCGGTAAATCTGTGGGCTCAAACCCAGCCGCCTGCACCAGCTCACGGGCTTCGGGCTGGGTTTCGAAATCCAGCCACTGATAGCCCACCAGGTAGCCGCTGAGGAAATCCTTGAGCTCGTGCGAGAGCGGCGACCATTGGAAGCCAATGAGCCGAATGCCGTCGTATTTGGGTTTATAGGCGGCTTGCCAGGCATTCAGCAGGTCGTGCAGCGTCGGGAAAAGCAGCTGTTCGGGCGGGTCCCAGGGCTTCATCAGGTAGTGGTCGAGCCGGGCCGAATTGATGGCCCGAATGGCGGCTTCGGTGTCGGCATAGGCCGTGAGCAGCACGCGCTTCGCATCCGGAAACAGCGCACGCGACGCACTGAGCAGCTCCACACCTTCCAAATCGGGCATGCGCTGGTCGGCCACGATGAGGGCCAGCGGCTCATCTTTCGCCCGCAACTCCTGTAGGGTCGTCAGCGCCTCTGGTCCGGAACCCACACGCAAAATGCGGTAGTCCTGACTGAATTCCTGGCGTAGGTCGCGGGTAATGGCGGCCAGCACCTGCGGGTCGTCGTCGACGACGAGAATGAAAGGCTTTTTTGCAGACATATGGTTGTTAGTTGCTGGTTGCTAATTGTTAGTTGTCAGTTACTGGTTGTCAGTTGCTGGTTGTCAGTTATTGGTTTTGAGCAAGTAGGGTGTCTAATAACTGACAACCAGTAACTTACGGACAGTAATTAACAACCGACAAATAACTAAGAAGCCACGGGCAGCCACGCGCAAAACTCGGTGTGGCCAGGTCGGGAGCTGACTTCCAGCCGCCCGTCGTGCTGACGGATGATGCGCTGGGCAATATCTAACCCCAGGCCAGAGCCCGCCCCGGCCTGCTTGGTGGTATAAAACGGCTCAAAGATGTGCGGCAGCACTTCCGGCGGAATGCCGGTGCCGTTGTCAATCAAGAATATCCGCACAAAGTCGCCTTCCTGGCGGGCCCGAAGCGTGAGCGTACCGCCCTGGGCCGGCAGGGCTGCAATGGCGTTGTCGATGAGATTGGTCCACACCTGGTTTAGGCTGCTTACCTGGCCCTGCACCTGGGGCAGGCCGGGCGCGTAGTCGCGGGTGAGGTGCACCTGCTTTTGGCGTAGCGCAAACCCCAGCATATTGAGCGTGCTGTCGAGTCCGGCCGTCACGTCCAGCAGCTCGAACCCGCCGGCGCGGTCCATGTGGGAATAGGTTTTCACGTCGGCCACCAGCTTGCTGATGCGGCTGCCGGCCTCCTGCACGTCGCGGATAAGCTGCAGGGTGCTTTGCTGGCTTTCAAGCCAAGCAAAAGCCGCGGGCCGGGCCGTCACGGGCAGTGCCGCGGCAGCCGTGGCCAGCAGCTCGGCGGTGAGCCCGGTTTCGAGCAAGCCCGGCGCCAGACGGTAGCTGTCGGCCACGCCTTGGTCGGCCAGCCAGTCGGCCAGCTCATCTTCCCGCGCCGACTGTTGCAGAGGTGAAAGATGCGGCAACGGCATCGCATGTTTGGCCAGCGGCACCGCCAGGGCCGTGAAGGCGCACAGTGCGTTGGGGTCGGGGCACTGCTCAATCAGTTCGCGCAGGAGTTGCGGCTGGGTGGCGGCGCGCTGGGCCAGGGCCTGGGCGGCGCGGGCAATAGCGGCGGCGGGGTTGTTGAGCTCGTGGGCGAGGCCGGCCGAGAGCTTGCCCAGGGCCCGCAGCTTGTCGTCGCGTTCCTGGCCGCGGGCCTCGTCGCGGGCGCGGTCGCTCATCAGCGCCACCAGTCGCTGTATCAACTCCGGGCTGGCTTGTTCGAGGGCCGGAAAATGGTCGCGGTGCAGCAGGTAAAGCACGGTTTGGCCCACGCTCACGCCCAGCCCGCCAATAACGCGCAGCCGCGAATACGGCAGCACGCCACTCACCTGGCCTTGCTCGACCCGGAAACGGGGCTCCCGGCTGCCGTTTTGCAGCGCATAAAACTGGATACTGCCCTGGAGTACCGCCGTAAGAAATTCAGCCGGGTCGCCGGGCTGGAAAATGGGTTCGCCATCGGCAAATACCCGCCGCTCCCCATGGGCGAGCAACCAGTTGAGCACGGCCGCGGGCAGGTCGGTAAAGGCAGTGATGGCGGCGAGGTCGGCAGGGGGCAATGCTGTAATTTCGGGCATGACAGGAGAACTTGGCGAGGGCTGGAAAGTAAAACCGCAGCGGGTAGCGCGGAGCCGTACCTTGTGGTCCAATAAATAACGGTCCAACGGAGAAAATGCTTTAGCAAAGCACCGATTTCGGGCGGGCCACGTGCCATCACCGGTGGCTGCTCATTCGCCTGGGCCGCCGTCAACTAAGCGGCCTGAAAACCAGCTGATGAGGTTTTGGGGGCAACTTTTTTTGCCGCCACGGCCTTGTAATAATTGCCTCAACTTATTCAAATACGTCTTTTATGGCCAAAGCCAGAACTGTTTTTTTCTGCCAATCCTGCGGCGCGCAGTCGGCCAAATGGCTGGGCCGCTGCCCGGTGTGCGGCGAGTGGAATACCTACGTGGAGGAAGTTATTCAGAAGGAAACCGTGGCCACCACCACCGGCCAGTGGAAACCCGCCAGCACTGTGCCCGGCGGCAACACCAAAAAAGCCACTAAATCCGTTGCGCTCAACGATATTCTGGCCGAAGACGAACCCCGGATTCTAACTCCCGACGGCGAGCTGAACCGCGTGCTCGGTGGCGGCTTGGTGCCGGGCTCCATCGTGCTTATCGGTGGTGAGCCGGGCATCGGCAAAAGCACGCTGATGCTCCAGATTGCCCTGAGCCTGCGCCAGATGAAAGTGCTGTACGTGAGCGGCGAGGAAAGCGAGGCCCAGATAAAAATGCGCGCCGAACGCCTGGCCGACGGCCAGCACCCCGGCTGCTACATTCTGACGGAAACCAATACCCAGAATATTTTCCGGCAAATCGACCAGGTGCAGCCCAACCTCCTCGTCATCGATTCCATCCAAACCATGCACTCCACGCTGGTGGAAAGCGGCGCGGGTAGCGTGAGCCAGGTGCGCGAATGCACTGCCGAATTCCTGAAATTTGCCAAGGAAACCAGCACGCCGGTATTGCTCATCGGCCACATCACAAAGGACGGCAGCATTGCCGGCCCCAAAATTCTGGAGCACATGGTGGATACTGTGCTGCAATTTGAGGGCGACCGGCACATGAGTTACCGCATCCTGCGCACCACCAAAAACCGCTTTGGCAGCACCTCCGAGCTGGGTATTTACGAGATGCAGGGCGACGGCCTGCGCCAGGTGAGCAACCCCAGCGAAATTCTGCTCTCGCAGCGCGGCGAAAGCCTGAGCGGCATGGCCATTGGGGCCACGCTGGAAGGCAACCGCCCGCTGCTGGTGGAAGTGCAGGCCTTGGTGTCGCCCACGTCCTACGGTACGCCGCAGCGCAGCAGCACCGGCTTCGATGCCAAGCGCCTGCAAATGCTGTTGGCCGTGCTCGAAAAGCGCGCCGGCCTGCGCCTGGGCCAGCATGACGTGTTTTTGAATATTGCCGGGGGCCTGCGCCTCGACGACCCGGCCCTGGATATGGCCGTGTGCGCGGCCGTGGTTTCCTCTCTCAACGATGTGCCCATTCCCGGCGATGTTTGCCTGGCCGCCGAAGTCGGGCTGAGCGGCGAAATCCGCGCCGTTTCGCGCCTGGACCAGCGCCTTGCGGAGGCCGAAAAGCTGGGCTTCAGGGAGATGTACGTCTCCCAATTTAATGGTAAAGGGTTGGACCTGGCGCGTTTTGGGCTAAAAGTGCGGGCCGTGAGCCGGCTCGATGAAGTTCTGGACGGCTTATTTGGCTGAGCCAGAAGCAGGCTGATAATGCGTTGCTGGCGGCCAGGCTGGGGGAGGCCGGCCGTTGGTCTGAGCGTGACGGCTTAAAAAATGAAAAAGGACTGATTTGTATTTTATAAATCGAAAGGCCGTATCTTCGGATGGCTGATAGGGTTTTACCGCGAATTGTTTAGGTAGCTTTGTCGGTAAGTTCGGGTTTGTCAGTAATTGATGGTCCACACCATTCGTCTTCTGCTAGTTTTTTGTGATATGATATCTGCCTTCACCATTTCCGTACGCCGCTTGCTGGGCACAGTGCTGCTGGTGGTTCCGGTGCTTGCCCATGGCCAGACCAAACCCGTCCCGGCCGGGACCGGCAAAACGGCCGCCACCACTCCCACGCGCAAGAGTACTTCAGCAGACCAGCCTGCCACTAAAACCGCTAAGCGCAAATCGGCGGCAGATATCAGTGCGGAAAGGCGCCGAAAAGCGTCGGCTCCCGTTGCCGAAAAAGCCCCCAAGGCTGAGCCAGTGCCCGTTTCGGTCGAACAGACGGCTGTGGTAGCCGAACCCGCGCCGGCCAAAGTTGCGGCCGCAAAGCCCGCTCCCGCTCCTGCCAAAGCCGCGCCAATGAAGCCCTTCATGGCCCCGATTACGGGCACGGCTACGCTTTCCGGCCGGGTGAGCGGCTCCACTACAGATTCGGTGGGCGTCTCGCTGCGGGAAAACCCCCTCGACCCTACCGAAAGGGTTATTCGGGTGGCGCTGGGCGAAAAAGGGGATTTCAAGCTGGTGATACCCGTGCGCGGGTCCACCAAAGCAGATTTGGTGTATGGCGATGATGTAGCACCCCTTTATCTGGACGCGGGTACGGATATGGACGTGCGCTTCAAGGGCGATGACATGGCGGGCACGCTGCGTTTCAAGCCCAACGATGTGTCCACGGGCCTGGCTACCAAATTTCGCAATCGTGCGAACTTGACTGATGAACAAAAGCACCGCCAGCAAGCGGCCAATGCCAACAATTACCTGGTAGAAGCCGATGCTCAATTCGTGGAGAATGATGGCTTTCAGGTGCTGCCCGATAACATTCAGCTCTACGAGGCTCCTTTCCTTTCCTTTTTGGAGTACCGCCGCAAGCACCAACTCGAATTTCTGGAGGACCATTCGGCCAAGCAGTCCTTCACGCAGGATTTCTATAACTACGCCCATGCCGAAGTGGTGTATGCCTACGCCAACGACCGGCTGACGTTTCAAGACCTGCGGGAACAGGTGGTAAACACCGAAAGCCGCCTGAAAATGGACCCCAGCTACTACAACTTCTTGCGTGAGCCCGGCTTGCTAAATGAGCCCAATGCGGCGCAGAGCGAGCTTTACCACGAGTTTTTGCTGAACTACGTGCACTTCACCGTGGCCCAGGACAAGCGCCAGCGTTCCGACCCGGATTTTTATCCGGCCTCCTATGCGCTGGCCAGCAAGAAGCTCGCCGGCCCCACGCGGCCCATTATTCTGGGCCGGATTCTGCAGGAGTCCTTCCGGTTCGGGCATGTACGGCAGTCGGCAGCCATGCTGGCCGACTTCCGCACCTACGACCCCAAAAACATGTACTACTCCACGCTGGAGAGTGATTTCAACCGGCATAAGGATTTCGCCATTGGCGCTCCCGCTCCCGATTTCAAGTTAGCCACCGCTTCCGGCGATACGGTGAACCTGCATGACTATGTGGGCAAGCTGGTCTACCTCAACTTCTGGAAAACCACCAACGGCTTGTGCCTGCGCGACCTGGCCTACGCCCAGGAGCTGATACGCAAGTTTGAGGGTAAGAATATTACCTTCATCAACATCGCCCTTGATGAGAACGAGCAAGCCTGGCGCCAGCTCGTGACCGTGAAAAAGCTGCCCGGCGTGCAGGTGCGCGTGCCCGGCGGTGGGCTGCGCTCGCCGCTAGCCAGTGCGTATGCGTTGCAGGATGTGCCCACTTACATGCTGGTGGGCGAAGATGGAACCTTCCTCAACACCAAGCCCAAGCGCCTGAGCAGCCGCGCCGCCATCGACGAAATCAACCAGTCGTTTGGTAAGGCCAGCACCTACACCAGCGCCATCGAATTTACGGATACTAAGAAGTAGGCCGCACGCAACCTAAGTAGCGCGAACTTTGTAGTTCGCGTCCCTGCGCCATCCGGGCTCCGTCCGTTGGCGCGGAGACGCGAATTACGAAGTTCGCGCTACTGCTTTATCCCCTTCCCATGTCCGTGCTCACCGATAGTCTGAATGTTTTGTCGAAAGCCACGCCGTTGCGTGCCTGGAACGCGGTGCAGGTGGTGGGCTCCTATATTTTGAGCAAAATAACGGGCCGGGCCCGGATGGCCGGACTGCCCATGGCCCTGAGCTTCGAGCCCACCACTAGCTGCAACCTGCGCTGCCCGGAGTGCCCCAGCGGGCTGCGTTCGTTCACGCGGCCCACGGGCATGCTGCCAGCCGATTTGTTTAAACGAACGATAGACGAAGTGGCCAGCCGGCTCTGGTACCTGATTTTTTATTTTCAGGGCGAGCCCTACCTGCACCCGCAGTTTCTGGAGCTAGTGAAGTACGCGGCCGACAAAGGCATTTACACGGCCACCAGCACCAACGCCCACTACCTGAACGACGAAAATGCCCGGCGCACCGTGGAAAGCGGCCTCGACCGCCTCATCATCTCCCTCGACGGCACCACGCAGGAGGTGTACCAGCAATACCGCGTGGGCGGCAAGCTGGAGAAGGTGCTGGCCGGCACCCGCAACGTGGTGAAGTGGCGCAAGGAGTTGAAATCGAGCACGCCGCGCATCATCTTTCAGTTTCTGGTGGTGCGGCCCAACGAGCACCAGATTGATGACGCCCGGCAGCTGGCCGAGGCGCTGGGCGTGGACGACGTGTGGTTTAAAACCGCGCAGATTTACGACCATCAGCACGGCTCACCGCTCATTCCCACCATCGACTACTACTCGCGCTACCAAAACAACCTGAACGGTACCTGGAGCCTGAAAAACAAGCTCGTGGACCACTGCTGGAAAATGTGGCATTCCTGCGTCATCACCTGGGACGGCCTCGTGGTGCCGTGCTGCTTCGACAAAGACGCCGAGTACCGGCAGGGCGACCTCAAAACCGAAACCTTCCGCCAACTCTGGCGCGGCCCCAAATACCAGCAGTTTCGCGGCAGCTTGCTCAAGGGCCGCGACCAGATTGAGATGTGCCGCAACTGCTCCGAAGGCACGAAGGTGTGGGGCTGAGGATTGAACTAATAGCTTTTGGCCATTAGCTGACAGCTTTGCAGCTTACTTTCAGCTAATTGGGTTCAGTTGATTGGTTGAGGTTTTTGAAAGTGGCAGCTTGTTGGTTGTTCCGTGACAAAACGGCTAGGCCAGCGCATAAAAAAAACATCCGTTACGATAGCGGGGTGAATGAATTACCATTCACCCCGCTATCGTAACGGATGCCGAAAAGCTGGAGATACTTACTTGTGTTTTTTATCCAGATTCTTGCCAAGGCTTTCTACTTCGTTGAGAAATTCAAGCGTGTCGGTGTCCGCGTAAGTGCCGTAGGCCGACGAAATAGTGCCGCGGATGCCGTCGTTGGCCTCCAGGGCGTAGAGGATGGACATGTCGTCGGGGTTGCTTTCGCCTTCGAAGCGGTAGAAGTCCACGATGGTGACTTCGCTGGCCGCGTAGCTCTTTTCGGAATCTTGCCCGATGGTTTGCAGACGCCCGTCCACTACGTTGAAATCCTGGGTGAAGCCGTCCTTTTTGAGCTTGTTTTCGACGTTCACAAGGGAACGTTCTTCTTCTTTGTCCTGCATGGCGGTGGGTATTTAGGAGTAGTAAAGCGAAGCGGAACGGACAAAAGTAGCCCGCCCCCGCGTCGGCTATACGCAGCCAGGGCGGGGGCGGGTCATTAAACAACCAGAAAATTCGTCGGCTGCGTTATTGGCCGTTTCGCGCCGTGGCACGCGCTTCGATGGTGCGTTGCAGCGCGTCCACATCGAGGCTGCCGCAGGCACCGCCGCAGCCTTTGGCGCAGCCGGCCGCAGTTTTGCTGAAGAAGGCCCGCCAGAAAATCCGGCCCACGTAGAAAGTTGCCGCCACAAACAGGGCAGCAATGAGGGCATACTGAATTTCGACGGAAGTGAGGGCCAGCAGGAGCATACCGGGTAAACTGCGATGAGAAAGGAATGGTTTACGACGCTAGGCCCAGAACTCGCCGATGGTCTGCTGCATCTGGGCGTGAATATGGCCGTTGCTGGCCAGTACTTCCCGCCCAAAAAGTGGGTCGCCCGCCGCCAAAAACTGCGTGACCTGCCCACCCGCCTCGCGCACGAGCAAAATACCGGCTGCCACGTCGTACGAATTCAGGTTGTACTCAAAAAAGCCCTCGAAGCGCCCGGCGGCCACGTAGGCCAAATCGACGGCGGCCGAGCCCAGCCTCCGCACGCCGTGGGTGCGCTGCATGAAGGCGGCCAACAGAGGCAGGTAGCTGCTCATTCTATCAAAATCCTTGTAGGGAAAACCAGTGGCCACAAGGCCGCCGCCGAGGGTTAAAACGTCGGTGACGCGGATGGGCTGCTCGTTGCAAAACGCACCGCCGCCGCGTACGGCCCGGAAGCTTTCGTCACGGTTCACTTCGTGCACCACGCCCACCACCAGCTCCTTACGGTGCAGCAGCGCCACGCTGATGGCGTACACCGGCAGGCCGTGCACGAAGTTGGTGGTGCCGTCGAGTGGGTCAATTATCCAGGTAAATTCCTCGCTGTGGGTATCAGGGCCGGCGGTACCTTCTTCGGTGATGAAGCCGGCTTCGGGTAGCAGCGCCCGCAGGCCGGCCACGAGGCGGCGCTCAGTTTCCTGGTCCACGTAGCTCACCAAATCGTGCAGGCCCTTGTGCTCCACTTTGGCGCGGTCAAAGGTCGTGGCTTCCTGGCGAATGAACTCGGCCGCGGTGCGGCACAGGGCCGCCAAGGCCAGGGAAAGTTGAGCGAAATCGGGGAGCATAAGTTGAAATTAACGAAAACGCCCAGCCTCAATGAAGCATAGGAGCCTGATTTTTAGCGCGCGAGCTGCTTGTTGCGCCAGCCCTGCACCACCGCAATCAGCAAAAGCAGCACGGCCAGAAGCTGCGTGCCCCGGCCAATCAGTTCGCCGAAGCGGACGTAGAACGTCAGCTCATCGTTCAGGTGCACGGTGCTGCGGCTGGCAGTGGGCACCCAGGCCGGCTCGCGCTGCGTGACTTCGCCTTTTTGGTTGATGAAGCCGGTGAAACCCGTGTTGGCCGAGCGGGCGAGGTCGCGGCGGGTTTCGATGCAGCGCAGCACCCCGTAGCTGAATAGCTGCCGGTAGCCGGGCGAGTCGTGCCACCACGCATCGTTGGTGATGACGCCGAGCAGCGTGGCGCCGTTTTGGGCGTATTTACTCACAAAGTCCCCGTAAATGGATTCGTAGCAGATGATGGGCGCCAGGCGCAGGGCCGGGGCCGAGGGGTGGGCGGGGTACACGGTGCGTTCGGGCTGGCTGCCCACGCTGCCCACCGTGCCGCCAAGGTCGATGTGGGAGACAATGGAGGCCAGGAGCGGCGGAATTTTTTCCACGCCGGGCACGAGCCGCGACTTGTGGTAGAAGGCAATGGGCGCGGCCGCCGTGGCGAAATAAGCACCGGTATTGAAGATGTCGTAGTAGCCCAGGTCGTCGCGGTAGCGGGCGGTTTCGCTGGCCGCCTCCTTGCTGGGGTAAGAATCGATGGTGGTGATGCCCGTGAGCAGGGCCACGCCGGGATGCCGCCGCAGCCACTCCCGAATGCGGAGAATCTTGTAGTTGCTGTCAATATTATTCTGCCAGTACGACTCCTCAAGCGCGGTTTCGGGCCAGAGCACGAGGCGCGTTTGGGGCGTAAGCTTTTGCTCGGTCAGGTCCAGCAGGCGGGTGAGCTGCTCGTCGTAGGGCACGAATTTGGCCCCGCCTTCGAACTTCTCCGCGTACGGGTCGAGGTTGGGCTGCACCACCACGACTTCGGCCGTGGGGCCTTTTTCCTGGTACGTAGCGCCAATGAGGTACGATAGCGCGATGGGCAGTAGCACCGCCAGGCAGGGAATTAAAAATTGAAAATTAAAGATTGAAAATGACCCCGCAGATGTGATGCCGCGCCTTGAGTCAGCAGCAATTGCTGGGAAGTTATTTTTAATTTTTAATTCATAGTTTTTAATTAGAATCGCGAAAAACAACAGGTTCACCGCCCACACCCACACCGAGCCGCCCAGAAAACCGGTGTACTCGTACCACTGCACCCACTGCGGCGCGGCGGCAAAGCCGTTGCCGAGCGTGAGCCAGGGCCAGGTGAGGTCCCAGGTAAGGTGCAGCTGCTCAAAGGCAATCCAGAACACCGGCAGCGAGAGGTAGCCGATGCGGTTGCCCAGCCGCTTTTTGGTTTGGCGGAAGGCCATGAGCGGCAGGCACATGAGCAGGGCGTTGAGCACCACAGCGGCAATGCCGGCCGTAAGCTCGGCGTAACTTACCCACCACGTAGTGAGAGCGTTCCAAAGCACCAAAAACAGGTAAGTGTGGGCAAATACGCGCCGTTTGCGGGCGCCCTGCAGCGTGAGCTGGCGCTCCAGCAGCAGGTAGGGCACCCAGCCGATGAATAGCAGCGGCACCAGCCAGGCCGTGGGCCACGGCGCCCAGCCACCCCACAGCAGCAGGGCGCCCAGCACGGCCAGCAAGGCCGGCCACGGCCGGCTAGTCTTCGTTCTCGACATCGACATCGACATCGTCGTCGTCGCGGCGGTAGCGGTCTGCGCGGCCGGGGCGGGGCTCGCGAGGGGGCGGGGTAAGGTTTCCTTCGACGACAACGACAATTTCTCCTTTGATAGTGGGACGGGCGGCAAAATCAGCCTCCAGGCTGGCCAGCGTCCCGGTTACAGTTTCTTCAAATAGCTTAGTCAATTCGCGGCTCACGGACGCGGGCCGGTCCGGGCCCAGCACCTCGGCCAGCTGCCCCAGCGTTTTCACGATGCGGTGCGGCGACTCGTAAAAAATCATGGTCCGGGTTTCCGAAGCCAGCTCTTTCAGGCGCGTTTGCCGGCCTTTTTTCACTGGCAAAAATCCTTCAAACGTGAACCGCTCGGCCCCAAAACCGGACTTGAGCAGCGCCGGCACAAACGCCGTGGGTCCCGGCAGGCACTCCACACCCAGGCCCTGCGCCAGGCACTCGCGCACCAGCAAAAAACCAGGGTCGGAAATTCCGGGCGTGCCGGCGTCTGAAATCAGCGCCATTGTTTCGCCCTTGGCCAGGCGTTCCAGCAGACGGGGCACCTGCTGGTGCTCGTTGTGCAGGTGGTAGGAGAGGAGCGGCTTTTTGATGCCCAAGTGCTGCATGAGGCGGCCGCTCGTGCGGGTGTCTTCGCAGAGCACCGTGCCCACTTCGCCCAGTATGCGGATGGCCCGCAGGGTAATGTCTTCCAGATTGCCGATGGGCGTGGGCACGAGGTAAAGGACCGTATTGGGCATGGCGCAAAGGTAGGGACTGCGCTACGCGGATTCCGGGGCGTGCCGTGCTGCCACGGCATCGATGGCGGCGGCGAGCTGGTGGTCGCGCTTGGTCACGGCATTGCCGGCGTCGTGGCTGCGGAGGCGAAATTCAACCGTATTGTATTCGTTGCTGAACCACGGGTGATGGTCGAGCCGCTCGGCCTCGGCGGCCACTTCGGTGAGAAAGGCGAAAGCGGTTTTGAAATCCGCGAAGCGGAAGTGGCGGCGCAGGCTATTATCGGTTTCGGTCCACATAGGAGGGTTTTTTAGGGTATGGGGGTGGGAGGGTAGGAAAAGGCACAACCCAAAGGCAGGAACTAAAGTACACCTTTTAAGGGCCGTGCTCGCTTAGTCCCTCCCGCCCTCACACCCCCCATACCCTCATACACAAAAGCAATGGCCATCGACCCCAATAATCGCCCCGTTCGTGTCATCAACGATGACACCACTAATGAAGAAATGGAGGCCGGCCATCACATTCCCAACGCCGACCCGCCCAAGAATGAAGCTGCCCGCGGGGGCTTTGGCAACCGCGACGGCAAGCAGGGCTTTGGCACTGATAGCGAGGACGGAATTACGGCCGTGAGCGTGAATTCCGACGCCGACCAGGTGGGCCA
Organism: Hymenobacter sp. IS2118; assembly: GCF_000715495.1. Classification (GTDB taxonomy): domain Bacteria; phylum Bacteroidota; class Bacteroidia; order Cytophagales; family Hymenobacteraceae; genus Hymenobacter. The sequence continues at coordinate 72,461 of NZ_JNLX01000148.1, forward strand.
CCCCAAAGACAACATGCGTACCTCAGACGAAGGCCGCCCCAATGGTCCCAACCAGGATGGTCCCGACGACGAAGACGAGGCCGCCCTGCGCCCCGTGGGCCCGGTAGATGAGCTTGATGCGCACGACCGCCGCCCCGGCCTCGATGAAATGCGCAACCCGAATTCCCGCGTGGGCATGGGCCAGATGGAGCCCCGCCCCCTGCCACCCATCACCGGCACCGATACCAATGCCGAGCTGAACGACCCCGACGCCACCGATACGGCCATCGACCAATAGCAAGCACTGGGCCTACCCTCCCCGGCTACCGCAGCACAAAATCAATCCTTTCTTTCCACATTTTCACTTCTCCACTATGTCGTCTGATAACAGCAACCAGCAATCCAGCGAAAATAAAGGTGCTCCCACCGGCGAGGGCCTGCCCAAGGGCACCGGCGATTTGACCGTGAACGCGCGCGACGCCGAAACCCAGGAGCGCCTCGAGCAGGCCGCCCTCGATGCGGGCATCCTCGACCCGAACCGCAACCTCGACAAGCCCGAAATCGACAAGCCGGCCTACGGCGGCGGGCACTAGCTCACCGTTTGCGCTTTAGATTTGAAAACAAAATCACGCTCAGCATTGCTCAGCGTGATTTTGTTTTTTTCGACCCCAATAGTTTTCACCGTGCGCCGCTTCGCCACTACCGACCTGCACGGCTGCCTGCACACCTTCCGCTACCTCGTGGAAGAGGCGCTGCGCCTGACTACTGCCGACGTGCTGTACCTGCTGGGCGACTACGTGAACAAGGGCCCTGATAGTCGTGGCGTGCTCGACTACCTGATGCATCTGCAAGCCAGCGGCTACCAGGTGCACTGCCTGCGCGGCAACCACGACCAGGCCCTGCTCGACGCCGCCCGCCATCGCTGGCGCTGGGACTGGCTGGGGCCCCGCGGCCGGCTGCCCACGCTGCGCAGCTTCGGCGTGGCCCGCCTGTCCGACATTCCGGCGCGCTACCTGGAGTGGCTGGCGGCGCTGCCTTATGAGATTGAGCTGCCCGATTTCGTGCTCGTGCACGCCGGCTATGATTTCGCGCTGCCCGCCGCCGAAATGCGCCGCGACCATCACGCCATGCTCAATACCAAGAAGTTTGTTTTCGACGCCTCGCGGCTGGACGGGCGGCGCCTGCTACACGGCCATGTGCCCACGCCCACGGCGCAGGTGTGCGCCAGGGCTGCCACCCACCCCGGCGCCCTCGGCCTCGATACCGGCTGCGTATACCGCCACAATTCCGAGCTGGCCCACCTCACGGCCCTCAACCTCGACACCTGGGAGCTGACCACGGTGGCCAACCGGGAGCCGGGCTACGCCATCGGCAAGCGCTAGGGGCGGGCGCGATTTTAGTTCGCAACCGCTGTTAGCCACTTCAAATCTCCTATTCTTTGAGGGCGCCGGACGCCACGATGTGCCGGGCCAGCGCGCGGTAGGGACTTAAAGAATCGGCGGCTACGATGCGTAGCTGCACCAGGGCTTCGCGCGTTTCCTTGGCCTGCCAGTGGGCCATGCCCAGGTGGTAGCGGGCGCGGTGGGCCAGTTCGGTGGTGCTGTCGCGGGCACCCACCAGGCGCAGGTACACCTGGGCGGCGTCGCCTTGGTTCTGGCGCAGCAGAATAAGGCCGTGCACGTAGCGCACCGTGTCGGACCCTACTCTCACGGGGACGCGGTCGAGCGAGTGCAAAGCCGTTGAATAATGGCCCGCCTGATATTCTTTGAGGGTTTTGCTGAGAAACGGCCGCTTGCGCAGCAGGTTAGGCGTCACGGTCGGGCCGGGGTCGGGTTGGTAGTAGTCTTCCCAATCGTGGGCGATGACGGCGGTGTTGGGGCGGCTGAAGTACCAGGCCGCTACGACCGCACCTAGTAGTAAAAACACGCCCAAACTGCCTAAAATCATCCAGCGCCGTTGCCGGACTTTTTCCAGGAGCTTGGTTTTGGCCAGCGCCTGGCCGCGCTCGTTCATGCGTTCGTCGAGGGCTTGCAGGCGCAGGCGCAGGGTGTCGTGCCCTGCTGCCCAGCGCAGGTCGGCGGTTAGCTGCTCGTAGGCGGCGTAGGCGTCGGCCAGGGGCTCTTCGGCTTCCAGTCGCAGCTCGAAAGCTTCCTGCTCGGCCAGCGACATCTGGCCGTCGGCAAAGCGTTCCAGCTCGTCGAAGTAGGGCCGCAGGTCGGTAGAGGGAGTCAGGGGACTCATTTCAACAGCTCGTAAAGTTTGCGCAGACAGATTCCTTTTTGGCGGCGGGCCACAGTGGCGTTGGGAAAACCCATTTTGCCACCCATCTTCTCGAAGTTGTAAGCCCGGAAGTAAAAGTAAGTCAGCACTTGCTGGCAATCGGTGCCGAGCTGGTTGAACTGAGCCAGCAGTCGCTGGCGGCGGCTGGCCTCGGCGGCGGGCAGGGGCTGGTGCGCGGGCACGTGCGCGGCCAGCCGCTGCCGGGCCATGCCGTAGACGTGGGCCCGCAGGTCGGCGGGCAGCAGGGTGAGGCGACCGTCGGCCACTTGGTCGTAAAAATCCAGCAGCGTGTCTTGCAGTAGCCTGTGGGCCTGTGGCGCGGCCAGCTGGTACTGGCGTTGGGCCCAGCGAGCAAATAGAAGTCGGCTGCTTTGGTAAAAGTCAATCAGAAACTTCTGATTGCCGACGCGTAGCTGGGTGAGGGTTTCGGCGAGGGGCGCGGACATGGTGGAAAAGCAAAGACGCTGGCAAGTAACAACCGAAACAGTTAGGAGAGGACGCGGGAATGAGGCGACGGATAATGTGGCGCATTTTACCGGGGCTAAACTCGTATTTTTCAAATCTACTAACCCGCCTCGCCTGTTACCTTTGGACTTATGCAAACAGCCGCCCCCGCCCGCCTCCTCGATACCGCCGTTTTCGACCTCATCGCGCAGGAGAAAACCCGCCAAACCCACGGCCTCGAACTCATTGCTTCCGAAAACTATGTTTCGGAGCAGGTGATGGCCGCTCAGGGTTCCGTGCTCACCAACAAGTATGCCGAGGGCCTGCCCGGCAAGCGCTATTACGGCGGCTGCGAAATCGTGGACCAGGTGGAGCAATTGGCCATCGACCGCGTGAAGGAGCTGTTTGGCGTGGCCTGGGCTAACGTGCAGCCCCACTCCGGCGCCCAGGCCAACGCGGCCGTGTTCCTGGCCTGCCTCAAGCCCGGCGACAAAATCCTGGGGTTCGACCTGAGCCACGGCGGCCACCTCACGCACGGCTCGCCGGTGAACTTTTCGGGCAAGTACTTCGTGCCCAGCTTTTATGGCGTGGAGCGCGAAACCGGCCTCATCGATTGGGAAAAGGTGAAGGAAACGGCCCGCCGTGAGCGCCCCAAAATGATAATCTGCGGGGCCTCGGCCTACTCCCGCGACTGGAACTACGCCGCCCTGCGCGAAGCTGCCGACGAAGTGGGCGCCCTGCTGCTGGCCGATATTTCGCACCCGTCGGCCCTCATCGCCACGGGTTTGCTGAATTCGCCGTTCGAGCACTGCCACATTGTGACCACCACCACCCACAAAACCCTGCGCGGCCCCCGCGGCGGCCTCATCATGCTGGGCCAGGACTTTGAAAACCCATTCGGCCTGAAAACTCCGAAAGGCGAAATCCGCCAGATGTCGGCCGTGCTCGACGGTGCTGTTTTTCCCGGCACCCAGGGCGGGCCGCTGGAGCACGTCATCGCCGCCAAGGCCGTGGCGTTTGGCGAGGCGCTGCACGCCGATTTTAAAACCTACACCCAGCAAGTCGCGCGCAATGCGCAGGCATTGGCTTCGGCTTTTGTGGGCCTGGGCTACGATATTATTTCTGGCGGCACCGACAACCATTTGATGCTGATTGACCTGCGCTCGAAGGGTGTCAGCGGCAAGCTGGCCGAAAACACGCTGGTGCGGGCCGATATCACCATCAACAAGAACATGGTGCCCTTCGACGATAAGTCGCCGTTCGTGACCAGCGGCATCCGCATTGGCTCGGCGGCCGTAACTACCCGCGGGCTGGACGAAGCCGACATGGGCCGCATCGTGGAGCTGATTGACGAAACCCTGACCCACCACGACAACGACACCCGCATTGGGCAGGTGCGGCAGCAAGTGAACAACTGGCTGCAGGACTACCCGCTTTTCGCTTAACAATGGGTGAATAGCTGAATGGGTGAATGGGTGAATGGTCCTCTGGCCCATTTGCCCATTCACCCATTCGCCCATTTGCTCATTCACTCATTCACTAATTCCTTTCTGTGCAACCACAATCTTCATCGGGCGACCAGCACGAAATGTCCTTCATCGACCACCTGGAAGCGCTGCGCTGGCACGTTATCCGGGCGGCTATTTCGGTGGTGGTATTTGCCACCGGGGCCTTTTTTGCTAAAGACTTTCTATTCCACGATTTGATTCTGGGCCCTTCGCGCAACGACTTCTGGACCTACGAGATGTTCTGCAAGCTGGGCAAGTGGTTTGGGTCGACCGAGCCCTGCGAGAACAGCGTCAACTTCGTGATTCAGAACCGCGAAATGAGCGGGCAGCTGTCCATGCACATCAGCACTTCGTTTGTGGTGGGCATCGTGCTGGCGTTTCCGTACCTGTTCTGGGAAATATGGCGCTTCGTGAAACCCGGCCTGTACCCGCACGAGCGGAAGAACTCGCAGGGGGCCGTGTTCTTCGTGTCCATCCTATTTATTCTGGGGCTGTTGTTCGGTTATTACGTGGCCGCGCCGCTGAGCATCAACTTCCTGGCCTCGTACACGGTGGATGCCACCATCGAGAACCAGATTGATATGCAGAGCTACATCTCCACGCTCACGACCATGACGCTCTCCTGCGCCTTTGTATTTGAGCTGCCGATGGTGGTGTTTTTCCTGGCCAAAGCCGGGCTCATCACGCCCGAAATCATGCAGATGTACCGCAAGCACGCTATTGTGGTTATTCTGGTTCTCGCGGCCATTATTACCCCGCCCGATATTTCGTCGCAGATTATTGTGACCATTCCCATCCTGCTGCTTTATGAGCTAAGCATCAGCATTGCCCGTTCTGTGCGCCGCAGCGCCGTAGACCGCCTGAACAGCGAGCTCAGCAACGCCAAATAACCCCGGAGTTTACCAGGACTCGCCGGCCCTCCACCTTTATCTGTCATCCCATGAAAATTGCTCTCGGTTCCGACCACGCCGGTTTTTCGCATAAGGAAATGCTGCGTACCTGGTTGAGTGGCCAAGGCTACGAAGTAAAGGACTTTGGCACTTTTTCGGCCGAGTCGATGGATTACCCGGACGTAGCCCACCCCTTGTCGGCCGCCGTAGAAGCGGGGGAATTCACCAAGGGGATTCTGCTCTGCGGCTCCGCCAATGGGGTTTGCATCACGGCCAACAAGCACGCCGGCGTGCGGGCGGCCATTGCATGGCTGCCCGAGCTGGCCAGCCTGGCCCGGCAGCACAACGACGCCAACGTGCTGTGCGTGCCGGCCCGTTACGTGAGCGAGGCGCAAGCCCAGGAAATTGCCTTAACCTTTCTCAAAACGGATTTTGAAGGCGGAAGACACCAAAACCGCGTATCGAAAATAAGTTGCTGATATACAGGGTGTTTGAGTGTGTTGAAAATGCGCAAACGGTGCGGACTGGACTCTTTTACTTGAAATAGTACTAAAGCGGGAAATAGACGGCATAACGACTATCTTTGGCTAGCACAATGCCGCTATCCGTGAGTAGACTCGTTTTCTTCAGTAAGGGGCTCATGGCCCTGGTGTTGCTGCTGGCGGCAGTGGGGCAGGCAATGGCCGCGCCCCCAACTTCCGGCGATACCGTGGCTTTGCGCCAACAGCTGGCTACGCCGCTCCCCGACACCACACGCGTCCGGCTCCTGACCGCCATGTGCACCGCGTTGTACAGCGCCCGGCCCGCACAGGCCCTGCCCTACGGTGAGGCGGCCGTGTCGCTGGCCCGCACGCTGCCTCCCAACCAACAAGCCCCGGTGCTTTTGCACAGCCTGCTCCGCCTGGCTAGCTGCTACGCCAACCTGTCCAATGGCCCGGAAGCCCTTACGCTACTCACGGAAGCCCAAATGCTGGCCCACCGCCTGCAGAATGCCGACGCCCTCACGCGGGCCCATACGGCTCAGGGCGGCATCTACCACGAGCGGCGGGATTCGGTTACGGCCTGGCAGCACTACCGCCAGGGCCTGGAGCTAATGTCGCAGCCGGGCGTACGGTCCCGGACCCGCATGCGGCTGCTGGGCAATGTGGGCAGCCTGTTTTTCTTCCGTCAGCAGTACCGGCAGGCCATGCATTTCGATTCGCTTGCCCTGGCGCTGGCCCGGCGCGATGGCGACTCCACGGCCCAGTCCAACTACCTCTCCAGCCTGGCCACTTACCAGCTCCAGGTGGGCAATCTGGGCCGGACCAAGCGGCTGCTTACCCAGGCGCTGGCCATCAGCAGCCGGCAAAATGCCGTGCGCAGCCAGGTCAATCAGCTGATAATGTTTGCGATGTACTACATCGAGACGGGCCAGCCGGAGCGCACCGACGCGGCCACCCGCGAAGCCCTGCGGCTGGCTCGGCAAAGCGACTACCTGGAGCGGGCTCTCGATGCCTACGCCATTTTAGCCGCCGAAGCGGCCGACCAAGCGCGCTACCAGCAGGCCTACGAGTGGAACCAACGCTATGTGGCTCTGAACGATACGCTGAACAGCCGGCAGACCATGCAAGCCCTGGCCTCAGCGCAGGTTAACTACGAAGCACAGGAGCGGGCGCTCCGCTTGCGCCAGCTGACCGAAGAGCAGCGGGAGCAGGCCTGGCGCAACCGGCTCCTGGTAGGCGTGGTAGCTATTCTGACTGTTGGTCTGCTTGTTTCGGTATATCTGTACCGCAATTTGCGTCGCAGCCGCGCCGCGCTGGCGGCCAACCACCAGGCGTTGGAACAGGCGTCGGCTGAGCTGCGCAGCGTGGCCGAATTTAAGGACAAGCTGTACGCCATAGTGGCCCACGACCTGCGTGGTCCCGTCACGGCCTTTGCAGGCGTCACTAGCCTTATCGATTCCTACATTGCCCAAAACAACCAAGCCGGCTTGGCGCGTTTACCGGCACTGGTACGCCAGGCTGCCGATAGCCTCAACCACCTGCTCGACAACGTACTGAACTGGGCCGTGAGCCAAACCGGGGAGCTGGATTGCCGGCCCGTACCCTTACAGGTTGCCGAGCTTTTTAGCGAGTGCCAGGGGCTGTACCAGACCACGGCGGCCGCCAGCTGGCAGCACCTCACGGCGTCGGCCCCCGCCGGGCTGTGCCTGCTGGCCGACCGCAACATGGCCCGCACCATTCTGCGCAACCTGGTGGGCAACGCGCTGAAGTTTATGCCAGCCGAAGGGCGCGTGCACCTGGAGGCCGCTCCCGACCCCGACAACCCCCAGATGGTACTGCTAAGCTGCACCGACACAGGACCCGGTATGAGCGCCGCCGCAGTAGCCGCGCTCATGAGTGGTCCCGCGCTGCCTGCCCCCATTGCCTCGCCCCAGGCCACTGGGTTGGGCCTGGGCCTGGCGCTGTGCCGGGCTTTCGTGCACCGGCACGGGGGCACGCTGGTTATCCAAAGCCGGCCGGGCGCGGGCACCAACGTCACCGTCAGCCTGCCCGCTGCCCTGGAAAAAGCGCGAGAGGCTCCCGTGGCCGAATCCGTAGAAAGCCCGTTGGCCTAAAAAAAACGATTCAGCGACCAGTAAAAAGGCCGCTCCGGCAATACGGAGTGGCCTTTTCAATACTGCGATACCGCGGCTACAGAATGAAGCGCGTGCTCAGGAAGCTGCTTTCCTGGCTCTCCACAATGTTATTACAGTGTTGCCCATAACGAGAGCCGGAATCAGCACGCAGAACTTCTCGTTCAGCGGGTAGTTGAATGGGTCCATGCAGAGCACCACGCCTAACGGCGAGCGCCAAATCTGGCCAATAATGCCTTCCTCAATAGTGAAGCGCGACGAGTCGCGGTCCAGGTTTTTGAGGGCATCAATCGTGTTGTGAATGTAGGCCACGGTGCGGTCGAATTTCTTCTCCGAATCGGCCGCCGACTTGCCGATTTCCCACAGCAGCAGCAGCACGATTTCCGGTTTCCGAGCCACGATGAGGCGCGTGAATTTCTCCACCGCCGCAATGCGTTGGCCCCCGTCTGGTCTCGTTGGCCCTGCGCGTCACAGACGCGAAACCAGCGGGCAACGCGTCGGAGACGCGCGCCAGCAACTGAAGCAAAGAAGCCGTATGTTGGAGCCATAATTATTTTCTCCTCGATGTCGCTACGCCTTCTGCTACTCTTGAATTTCGCCGCCGCCGCCTACCTCACTGGCCTCATCTGGACGGTGCAGGTGGTGCATTACCCCAGCTTTGGGCAGGTGCCCAAGGCGGCGTGGGAGGCTTTCCATGCCGCCCACACCCGGCGCATGAGCTACGTAGTGCTGGCGCCCATGGTGGCCGAGCTGGTCCTGGCCGTCTGGCTGGCCTTGGCTGGGCGTGGGGCCTTGCCCGCCGGCGCCGGCTGGTGGAGCCTGGGCCTGGTGGTGCTGGTGTGGGCCGTCACGTTCTTCATTTCCGTGCCGTTTCACAACCGCCTGGCGGCTGGCTACGACTACATTGCCATTGATGGCCTCATCCGCACCAACTGGTTTCGGACGCTGGCCTGGACGGCGCGGGCCGGGCTGCTGGGCTGGCTGCTGGCGCGGTAGCCGTTATTCTTGATTGCCGGCGGCCCGCTCGACACAAAAAGCCCTGTCCCGGTTTGGAAACGGTCTTTCGCCGCTACTTTTAGCGGTATGAAACAACTGCTGTTCAGTATTTTCCTGCTAACGAGCCCGTCACTTTGGGCTCAGGCGTCGCCGGCCAGCGCCGGCCCGGCCGTCACCGTCGAAGTGAACCGCACGCACAGCCTGGTGCGGTTCGTGCAAACCCTGGCCGGTGGTAGCGGCAGCTACCGGGGTAGCCGCCGGGCCTTCGAGGCCAGCCGCTTCAATACGCCCGAGGCCAAGCGCTGGCTGCGTCGTTACCAGGGCCTGGACTACGAAGCCAATTTTGACCGCGACGGCTACCCCGCCGGCCGGATGGGCGGCGCGGGCTCCACCGAGCCCGCCTATCTGGCCGCCAGCGCCGACGCCCAGAGCCTGGCCGACCTGCAGCGCCGCACCGTGGGCCTGCTACCCAACGAGGTGCTGCTGAGCCTCGATAGCGTGTACCGCTATTTCACGCCCGCCTTCGACACGCTGGCCTGGCAGCCCCACGCCGCCGAGCTGGACCGGCTGCGTACGGACTACGCCAAGTTCTTGGCCAACAGTCAGCTGATGCAAAAATTCGGGCAGCTGCGCACTTTCTACGGCAGTGTCTGGCCCGATGAGCTGCCCTACCGCGTATTGCTCAACCCGCAGCTCGATGGGAAGCAGAGCAAGGATGGGAAGATTTTTACCAACCACGCCACCGCCACCGGCAACCTGGTGTTGCTCGACTGCCACCCCGTTTCGCGTGCCTTTGTGGACGGCACGGCCGTGGTTTTTCATGAAATGAGCCATACTTTGTCGGTACAGCAGCGTCGGGGCTTGCAGCAGCAGCTCGAAGGCTGGTACCTGCGCCACGCCTCGCCCAATGCCCGCTCGGCCTACAACCTGATGGAAGAAGCCCTGGCCACGGTAGCCGGCGAGTGGATTTACGCCCGGCAAACTGGCCAACCTGAAACCGGCGAGTGGTACCACGACGACTACATCAACCGCTACGCCAGGGCCATTTACCCGCTGATGACGGGCTACGTGGAGCGCGGCCAGTCTATCGATAGCCTTTTCGTGAGCCAGGCCATTGGCCTCTTCGACCAAACATTTCCGCAGGCCGCCACCGACTACGGCAACCTCTTCCGTAATGTGCTCTACTGGACCGATGCCGAGGACTTTCAGGCCACCGTGCGGCCGTTCCGCGACCGGTTTAGAAGCACGTTCACGTATTCATCGTCGCCCATTCTGAATTCGGAAAAAGCCCTGGGCCGCGCCCTGAGCGGCGAGGTGCTACCGGTTATTCTGGTTACGCGCGAGCACAAAGCCACGTTGCGCTACCTGCGCCAGCACCTGCCCGCCCTGCGCCGCCAGCGCCTCCGGCCCGAGCGCAGCTTCCTGCTCAGCATCAACGGCCCAACCGGCCCCCTCATTCTGGTAAATACCCATGACCCCGCCCAAGTAGCCGCCGCCGCCAAGCAACTTGAAAAACAAGGCCACCTGAATATGAAAGCGCCGCTGCTGCTGCCATAGCGGATGTTGCGAATGCCGAAAAGCGTTAGGCAGGGTGGTAGCGCGGCGTTTTGCCAAAGTGCTTGGCGCTATTGCGTCGTCAGATAATGGTGCCTTTTTTAAGCGCCCGCGCCCGGTTTTGTCGCCCTTAAGCAGTGGTGCAAAAGTAGGAGCACATTGAATGGCTGGCACGCAATTGATAATCAGAAGGAAAGCTTGCGGCCTGTAGCTTATTGCTCACCGCTTGATGCGCTTTCTGGCGCGGTTTTCGCAATGGCCAACCAGCGGTTGCGCTAGTGGCTGGGAGGCCGTGCTGCCAATTGTTGGGCAAGCGCTTCTAGCCGGTGTAAACCCAAGGTTTGCAGTGTTTTGGCCAACTAACCAATGGCCCCTCAAACCACGCTCCGCTCTTCCAACTGTTCTTCAACGCTTGAATTCCTCCGCTGTGCCTTCTCCTTATTTCTCGCCTCAACCTTCCGGCCTCGGCCCCGAACAGCGCGCGGCCTGGGCCCGTCGTGAGTACGTGGCCGATTGCGCCGTTGCCTTTTTGGCCACCAAAACCAATCCGCTCGACCGCGCCGTTTTCCATCACCTGCAGGACTACGTGGCTGGCGATGCTACTCTGGGCCAAGCCATTGGCCGCATCGTAGACCACGTGGCGCGGGAGCCGCAGGCCTTTGGGGGCCTCCAAGTCTCGTAAGCTAATACCGGTCTTGTAAAAAGCCCTCCCGGCGTGTGCTTCCCCATCAGGAAACGCACGCCGGGAGGGCTTTTTGATATAAATTTAGACAAGGCGAGCTTGGCGACTGTCTGACATCTGGCAACAATTACAAACGGGAAAAATGCTCGGCCGCGATGCGGGCGCCATCGTCAGTGCAAATGCCGCGGATATAGTACAGGAAAATGCTGCGGAATACCTCTCCCATGTTGTAGCGCTCCGATGGAAATACCTGCGGGTTGAGCATCATGTTGAGCTGCTCAATCAGTATTTTGGTTACCAGGTTGATGTTGATGTCGGAGCGGAAGAGTCGGTTGCGAATTCCATCGTTGAGCAGCTGTTGAAGCTGCGGCGACGAATACGTGGTAAGGTGGTCGAGAACCGCTTCCCAACTGTTGGGAAAATCGGTTTGCAGGTCGGCATAAAAATTTCCGGGAATGGTCGTCAAATCGCGCAGCCCCAGCTGCAGCAGGCCATAAAGCCGCTCTACGGCCGTGGAGTATTGCGCGTACAGCGCGATGTGCTCCCGCTTCTGGCGCTCCATATCGGCCTGTATGGTTCCGTGCACCAGGTTTGCCCGGTCGGGGTACTGTTGGTTCAGGGCCGCCACGGTAAGGCCCAGGGCTTGCGCCAGCAGCGCATCGGGTGCCGTGCGCAGCCCGTGCGTATAAAACACGGGCAGGGCTGGCTCTAATGAAATAACAGCAACAGGGGTAGCGAGGGGCATAGGCGCAAAGGAATTTTTTGGCCTAACGGAGCAACAACCCCGGAAGTTCGGCCCAAGGGATAAAGCTGCGAAACTACCCGGTAAGCACCTGCTACAGCGTGCCCAGGAAGAAAAAAAACAGCAATTGGGTCAGGTACACAAGTGGAGCCAGGGGATTTTTTTTGCTGAAACTAGCTCGATTGAATAGCATTTGCATTAAACAGGACAGAATAAACCAGTCCCGGAAGTTCTGGAACGGAATAACGTCGGCCGTCCAGTACCAGAAGTCGTAGGTGCTGGCCACGGGCTCAATGCATGCGTCGAGGCCCACCATGAGCAGCGCGGCCACCAGCGTGCGCGGCAGCTCGGATAGTGGCAGGTAGCGCGCCAGCGTGCCGCATACGCACGTCAGCACCAGCCAGTTGAGACCAATGGCCAGGGGAACTTCCAGCACTTTGTAGCCCATGGTAGCGCCGTAGTAGTAATGCCCGAAAAACCAGCCCGTTCGGACCCCAATCACTTCGGCCGCAAAGCCCAGCAGGGCCACCGAGAGGCCAAAACCCCAGAAGCTAAAGCCCCGGTCCTTCTGCAACGCAAACAGCAGCCCCGCCGTGAGCAGCAGCGTGAGCGGCGTGAAGCGCAGGTAAAACTCCGGATTATCGGTGAAGGCCAATCCCACAAACCCGGTGATGTGAAACAGCAATATCAGCCCTTGGGCCACGCGCAGCCGGCGGGTATTGGCGGCCGGTAACGGCTCGGTATAATCAACCATAAGAAGGAATGAGGAGCAAAAAACAGCAGCAAGCAGCCCAGCAGCCGCTTTTTATTGCCCATGCTCAGGCCTCATTAATAAGCGAAGAAACGATTTTGGCTGACAGCAGGCAGAGCGGAATGCCGCCACCGGGGTGCACCGAGCCGCCGCAAAAGTACAGCCCTTCGAGCCGCCCCGAAAAATTGGGGTGCCGCAGGAACGCCGCCAGCGCGTTGTTGGACGAGCTGCCGTAGAGCGCCCCGCCAAACGAGGAGGTGTCGGCAGCAATGCCGGGCGGCGTCCACACCTTTTCGGCGGCAATGAGCGGCGCCAGGTCAGTGCCCAGGGCTTGGCTGAGCTTGCGCAGCACCACGGCCCGGGTTTTGGCGGTGAGGGCGTCCCAGTCCTGGCCCTGGTCGTGGGGCACGTTCACCATTACAAACCAGTTTTCGTGGCCGGCGGGGGCGTCGGCGGGCGTCTTTTTGGAGGTGATGTTCACGTACACCGTCACGTCGTCGGCCACGGTCTTGTCTTGAAAAATGGCCTGGAACTCGCGCTGGTAGTCCGCCGAGAAAAAGATGTTGTGCAGGTCCAGCTCCGGAAACTCGCGGGCGATACCCCAGTAAAAAATCAGCGCCGAGGACGACCGCGGCTGGCTGAGCGTGCGCTCAGGTGCGGGCTCGCGCGGCAGCAGGCGGCGGTAGGTGGGCACCACGTCCATGTTGCTCACTACTTGGCCAAAATCGTACACGTCCTGCGCTGTGCGCACGCCGGTCACGCGGCCTTCGGCAACTACTATTTCCTCCACCGGCTCGTTGTACCGGAACTTCACCCCGAACTCCTCAGCCAGGCGCGCCAAGCTGCTGGCAATGGCATAAATGCCGCCCTCCGGGTAAAACGCGCCAATGCCGTGCTCCAGGTGCGGAATCATGCTCAACGTGGCCGGCGCCTGGTACGGGTCCGAGCCGTTGTAGGTGGCGTAGCGGTCGAAGAGCTGCACGAGGCGCGGGTCGGTGAAGGCCTGAGCGTGGCGTTGGTGCATGGTGCCCAGCAGGCCCAGGCTGGGCAGCGCGGCCACCGCTTTCAGCGTTTCGGGGCTGAGGTAGGTGCTGGCTTTGTGCAGCGACTTATGTAGAAACGTGCCCGCGGTGGCATCATAGGCCTTATGGCTGCGGCCCAGAAACTGCGTGACCGCCGCTGCGGGCGTCCCCAGCTTTTCCTCCACCTCAGCGGCAAATTTCTGGCCATCGGACCAGGCCGTGAGCCGGGTGCCATCGGCAAAAAAGTAGTTGGTGATGGGGTCCAGCCGCTCGTAGCGGAAGTAGTCACTGGGTTCGCGGCCCGCCAGCCGGAAAATATCGTCCACCAGCTGCGGCAGCGTAAACAGCGACGGCCCCGCATCGAACCGGTATTCGCCCGGCAAACTGAACTGGTGCATCTTGCCCCCGAACGTGCCGCTGGCCTCAAATACTGTGACGGGCCGCCCGGTAACGGCCAGTCGCACGGCCGTAGCCAGCCCGGCAATACCCGCCCCGATAACGGCCACGGGCTGGCGCAAAGACGTTGTTTTTTCCTTTTTACGAAACACGGGCAAACGAGGGAATGAAGCGGTAGTCGGTTGACAACCCCGTTCAAGCGGGTTTAGTTGGCAGGAATACCTCCGCCAGCATGCAGCGGGCGCTGCCGCCACCCACCGTCTCAATAGTAGGGATGGCCAGCGGCACCAGCGCGGCGTGGCGCTCCAGCGTCTGGCGCTGATTTGGGGTGAGAGCATCGTGGGCCTGCTGCGACAGCACCAGCAGGGGCTGCCCGCCAGTAGCAGGCGCCAGGGCCAGCATATTGCCCGCAAACTGGCCCACCTGCTCCTGCGAGATGTCCACTATTTCGTGGCCGGTGGCGGTGAGCGACGCCACCACGGCGGCCCGTTCGGCGGCATCGGCAATGCTGTCGAGGCATACCACAGCCACGCCCGGCCCCACGCACATCATCACGTTGGTGTGGTAAATTTCCTGCCCCCGTGCGTCGGTGGCCCGAAAAGCTACCGGCCGGTAGCCCAATTGCTGCGCCACCTGCTCAAACAAATCTGCGTCGGTGCGCGGCGACAGGCCTGCGTAGGCCACCCGGTGCTCGTGGTCGAAAATGATGCTGCCCGTGCCTTCCAGAAACCGATTTTCCAGCTCATTTCCCGATAAATCAACAACTTCGCGCACCTCAAATTCACGCGCCAGCGCCGCTATAAGGTCGGGTTGGCGCTCGGCGCGGCGGTTGGGCGCACACATCGGGTAGAGCAGCAGCCGGCCGTCGGCATGGGTCGAAAACCAATTGTTAGGAAACACCGCGTCGGGCTTGGCCGGCACCGGCTCATCGTCGAAAACCTGGACCCGCACGCCCCGGCCGCGCAAAGTTGCCACCGCCGCATCAAATTCGGCCAGCACCTGCGCGGTAAGGTCGGCCGCGGCCAAATGTTGCTGGTAATGGTTTGACGCCGCGGTTTCAGCGTTGAAACCAAAGCTGGCGGGGCGCACCATCAGCACCGTGTTGGCAAGAGGCATAAACGAGAGAAGTTGTTCAGGGATTCGTAAAACGGTCATGCTGAGCTTGTCGAAGCATCTCTACTGAATAAGTAATCAATTTTACTATTGCGGTAGAGATGCTTCGACAAGCTCAGCATGACGTTCTGGATGTTTTTTCGCTTGCTAAAAGCCGCTTATGCACTACTCCACCGCCAGCACCAGCCCTTTCAGGTAAGCGCCTTCGGGGTGGAACAGGCTCACCGGGTGGTCGGCCGGCTGGGTGAGGCGGTGCAAAATGCGCGCCGGACGGCCCGCCTCAATGGCGGCGGCCAGCACGGCGCCTTCAAACAGCTCGGGGCTCACCACTTGCGAGCACGAGAAGGTGAACAGCAGCCCGCCGGGTGCCAGGTGGGCAATACCGGCCATGTTCAGGCGCTTGTAGCCCATGAGGGCGGCGTGGCGGGCGCCCATGTGCTTGGCAAAAGCGGGCGGGTCGAGCACCAGCAAGTCGTACTGTGCCGAGTGGTTTTTGAGGAAGCCCAGCACGTCGTCGGGGTAGGCGGCGTGGCGGTCGGCGTGGTGCGAGAGCTCGGCGTTGCGCTCGGTGAGGGCAATGGCTTTCTTGCTCGAATCCACGGAGTGCACCAATTCGGCGCCGGCCTCCAGGGCATACACCGAGAAGCCGCCCGTGTAGCAGAAGGTGTTAAGCACCTTGCGGCCGGGCGAGTAGCGGGCCAGCAGGGCGCGGTTGTCGCGCTGGTCAATGAAGAAGCCGGTTTTCTGGCCCGTCTCCCAATCCACGGCAAACTGATGGCCGTTTTCCATCACCAGGTGTTCCGTGCCGGTGCTTTCGCCCAGGAGGTAGCCATTTTTAGCGTCGGGCACGGCATTGCCGGGTACAGTTTCGGCGCTCTTGTCGTAGATGGCCCGCAGCTTCTCACCGAATACCACTTGCAGGGCGGCGGCAATTTCGGGGCGGGCCCGGTACATGCCCACGCTGTGGGCCTGCACCACGGCCACGTCGCCGTACACGTCGATAATCAGGCCCGGCAGGCCGTCGCCCTCCGCGTGCACCAGCCGAAACACGTTGGTGTCGGCCGTGCCGGTGAGGCCCAGGCGCTGGCGCAGCTGGTAGGCGTTTCTCAGTTTTTTCTCCCAAAAATCCGGCGAAGGCAAGGCGCTGTTTTCGCCAAAATCCAGCATGCGCACGGCAATGGAGCCACCGCCCGAAAAGTGGCCCACGCCTAGCAGTTCGCCGTCGATGGCTTCCACGCGCACGGGGTCGCCCTCGTGGGTGTCGCCCTTCACGCGGGCAATGGCGCCCGAGAATACCCACGGGTGGCGGCGGCGCAGGGAGTGGTCTTTTCCGTTTTTGAGGACGATGGTGGCGGGGTTCAGCATAGGCCACAAAGGTACGGCGTCCGCTGTGCGATACTGTTGCGGGTTGTTAGTGGTCGGTTATTAGTATGAACAGGACTTGTGCAGTGCTTTTCGGTAACCGCCTTTCCCGCAGAGGTCGCAGAGGTAAAACCGCAGAGGTTAGCAGAGGTCTAACGTTCCACTCTGCGAATCTCTGCGGGAAACACTCGTTCAGCTACCGTGCGTAAGTCCTGATGAATTATCAGCATCAACAGCTGATAACTACACCCTAAACCAGCGCCGGTAAATGGGCTTGCGCCAGGCAAACTGGGCCCACATGGCCGGATACAGCAGGGCGTCGAGCAGGGGCGAGGCTGTGCGGTACTCCAGAGCGTCCACTATCACGCAGGTGCCGTTCGGGCCGGGCTCCAGCAGGTGGCGGTGGCGCCAGAAACGCAGGGGCGGGGGCAGGGTTTTGCCTTCGTCCACGAAGAAGTGGGTGCCATCGGGCAAGGTGCCGTGGTCGGTGATGAGCGAGGTCCAAGGCAGGCGCTTCACCAGCGTATCCAGCTCAATCTCGACCCGGTCGTCGGTGCGGCAGCCATCAAAACGCAACACCCGCAGCCGGGGGAACGGCGGCGCCAGGGCCACAAAAAGCTCACGGGTGAAGCCGGCCATTACCTGAGCGGGCGGCTGGGCTACGGCGGTACGAAGGGTGACGTGCATAAGTATTCAGCACAACGGCCGCAGCCGGGCTTTGTTCGGTGCGCCGGTCCGGGGCGGGCTACTGCAGGCCGGTAATGCGAAATTCGACCCGGCGGTTGAGCTTGCGGGTGTACTCCTGGGCGTTGCTGGCGGCGGGCTCAGCGCCTCCCAAACCGACGCCGCTGATGCGGGTTTCGCCAATGCCGTGGCCCGCCAGGTACTCCTTCACCGTGCCTACGCGCTGCTCGCTGAGGGCCACATTCTTGTCCGGCGGCCCCACGTTGTCGGTGTGGCCGCGCAACTCAATGGTCATGCGGGGGTTTTCGGTTAGCAGGCCCACCAGCTTATCCAACGCCGAAAAAGATGTGGGCAGCAATACAGCCCGGCCCTGCTCAAACTGTACGTTATCGAGCGGAACGGTGGCGCCAATGGCCAGCGGCTGAAGCAGAATGTCCCGTACCATTGCGCCGGGGGCGGCCGTCCAGGTGCTGTCGGCCGCGATGTAGCCCGTGAGCTGGGCGCGGTAGCTATGTCCCGTTCCCGGTTTGGCGGTGTACGAAAAAGTGCCATCCGGGCTCAGGCGCACTACTTTGCCAAACCCGCTAAGGCCCAGGCGCAGCTGCGCCTGCGGCAGCGGCTGGTAGGTGGCGGCGTTGAGTACCCGGCCGCGCCACACGGCGGTGGCCGGTGGTGGGGGTGCCGGGGCGGGCCGCGGGATGATGCGGAAGAGGTTGCAGCCGGCCAAATCCGTGTAGGTGCCTTTGCGCACGAAGGTAGCGCGCTTCCGGGCCAGGTCTACTTCGTACACCGATTTGGGACCGGCCAGGTAGAGGCGGCGGCGGCCCGCGCGGTCGTTTTGCATCAGCAGGTCGCTGTAGCCGCCTTTTGTTGGCAGGCCTTCGAGCGGCATCACCGTAGGAATGGGCCGTTGGGTTTTCAAATCAACTTTAAGCAGGGAGCCATTGGTACTGTAAACCAGGTACATCGTATTGGCGTCGTCCAGACAGAAGTTGCCGTGCGTGCCGGCACCCGAAAAAGCAATGTCCGGGTAGAAAGGCGCTTTTTTCATGGGGTCGACGTACCAAACGGGCGTGACCAGCCCCGTGGCGGGGCTCACTTTTATCAGCCGGTTGGCATCGGAAGTCATGAAGAATAAGTCGCCCTTATCGTCGGTTGCCGCCGAAATCCAGACGTTATCGGGGCCCTGGGGCGGCAGCCGCCAAGTGGTATAGCCGCCCTTGCGGGTGGCCGGGTCGTAGCGGTACACCAGCTCCGGGGCGTCGGTGGGGGCTTTGGTGACGGAATAGAGGCAGTTGTCGAAGCCCTTGGCCAGCGCGTACGACTGGAAGGGCAGCACCTGCCGGTGCACCACCGGCGCCTCGGTTAGGTCGCTGCGGGCAAACTCGTGAATAGTGCGGCAGTCGTCTTCCCAGTTGTCGTTGTGGTAGCGGATGGCCGCGATGCCGTACAGTTTATCGTCGCACATCTGCGCGGTGTAGCGGCGGCTGGACCACGATTTTTCGGTAAACGAAAACGAACCGACCAGTTCCCGACCCTCGGCAAAAAGGGCACTGTCCTGCGCCACTTCGCCGCGGTACTCCAGCTGAAACTGATAGCCACCGCGCCAGATGCGCCGCCCCAGTACGTGAGTTCGGGCCGAAGCCGTGGGCGCGGACAGGTAGCTGTACTCGTAGCGCACCTCTTCGTGGGTGCCAAAATCCTGCTGCTCCAGGCGTAGCACCTGCGCCCTTGGCATCCGTTGAATGCTAAGCCAGATAGAATCCAGCCCACCATAAGCGGTAAGCTTCAGGTCTTTGAGCTGCGCCGACAGCATTTGTGAAGTCAGCGTGACGATGGCGGGCGCAGCTGGGGTTGCTGGCCCGGCATAGAACGTGGCTTCGGCCCCGCCTACCCGTTTGCGCAGCTGCCAGCTACGGGGATGAGTGAGTTGGTAGCGTCCCGAGGCATCAGCGTAGACCACCGGGGCGGCCTGCTCCGGTTGGGCACGCAGGACGGCCGGGAAAACGCAAACCAGAAACGCCAGCGCCAGAAAAACCTTCATTAGCAGCCGCCCAGACGTTCGCAACAACGGTTTGGGTGAAACAGCAACTGAGTTTGGATGAAGCAACCGGCTAGCAGGTAAATAATAAAAGAACACGTCCGTTCAAACGGGAAAAGGCGCCCGAATAGTTGGTGGACAGGCAAAAAAAGAGTTGATGAATTTCAAAAAAGGCTAACAGCCAGTAGCAAAAGCTGATGACGCATTACTCACCTAGCCCAGCAATTCTTCAATGTCGGCCCTGGTAAGGTGCTTGATAACGGCTTCGTCGGTGGCAATCAGCTCGCTCACCAAGGCCAGCTTGCGGCGCTGCAAGGCCAGAATTTTCTCCTCCACCGTGCCCTGGGTGATGAACTTGTAGGTGAACACCGGCCGCTGCTGCCCAATGCGATGGGCCCGGTCCACGGCCTGCGCTTCCACGGCCGGGTTCCACCACGGGTCGAGGATGAAAACGTAGTCGGCCGCGGTGAGGTTGAGGCCCACGCCACCGGCCTTCAGGCTGATGAGAAAAACCTTCAGGTCCTCGTTGTTCTGGAAGCGGGCCACCTCGGCGGGTCGGTCGCGGGTGGCCCCGTCGAGGTAGGCATACGGCATCTGGCGCTCGTCGAGGCCCGCGCGCACCAAGGATAAATGTTGCACGAACTGGCTAAAAACCAGCACCTTGTGGCCTTCTGCCACCACGTTGCGAATCATGCGCAATATCTCACGCAGCTTGCCCGAATCGTGGGCGTAGGTTTCGTCGGCCAGGCGCGGGTGGTTGGCAATCTGGCGCAGCCGGGTCAGGCCCTGGAGCAGCAGAAACTGGGTGCTGGCCGGGCCATTCTCGTCGAGGTTGCGCAGGATTTTGTTGCGGTAAAAGCTCTTGGTCTCCTCGTAGGCGTGGGCCTGCTCCTCCGTCATGGTGCAGTAGCTGAGCTGCTCGGTTTTGGCGGGCAATTCTTTGGCTACCTGGGCTTTGTGTCGCCGTAGAATAAAGGGTTTAATGAGAGCGTGCAGGCGCCGCGTGCGGCCTTCGTCCTGGTGCTTTTCAATGGGCTTGAGGAATTCCTTGCGGAAAAAAGCCTGCGTGCCCAGCAGGCCGGGATTAATAAACGACATCTGCGACCACAGGTCCATGGTGCTGTTTTCCACGGGCGTGCCCGTGAGAATAAGGCGGTGCTTGGAGTGCAGCTGCCGCACGGCCTGCGAGGTAGTGGAAGACGGGTTTTTGATGGCCTGCGACTCGTCCAGAATCACGTAATCGAACTTGTAGCTGGCCAGCAGCTCGGTGTCCAGGCGCACGATGCCGTAGCTGGTCAGCACCACGTCGTAATCGGCAAACTGGTCGGGGTTTTTGTCGCGGTAGGTGCCCGTGTAGGCCAGGAGGCGCAGGTCGGGAGTGAATTTCTGCGCCTCATTCAGCCAATTGAAAACCAGTGAAGTAGGCAAAACCAACAGCGAGGCCGCGCCTTTTGCCTCGCCGCTTTCGCGGCGCTGGAGCAGCATGGTCAGCGTCATAACGGTTTTGCCCAGGCCCATGTCGTCGGCCAGGCAGCCCCCGAAATGGTAGTCCTGCACGAAACGCAGCCAGTTGTAGCCCGCTTTTTGGTAGGGCCGCAGCTCGCCCAGAAAGCCGGCGGGCAGCGGCTGGTCTTCTACCTCGGCAAAGTCGCGCAGCTTGGCCAGCTTGCGGCCCATGCGCACGGTGGCCAGCTCGTTGCTCTGCAAATCGGCCACTAACGCCAGGTGGTGGCGGCGCAGGTTGAGGCCGTCCTCCGTCTCTTCGCCGAAGGCAAACAACTCCAGGTAGTCCGTAAACCACTCTTCGGGAATGATGGCAATCTGGCCGTTGGGCAGCTTAAACTCGCGCCGCCGTTGCAGAATGTGCCCGCGCAGCCGGATAAACGGCACCTCAATGTCGCCAAAGCGCACCGTGCCGCGCACGTCAAACCAGTCGCCGGCTTCCTGAATGCCCACGTGCACGCTGGTGGGGCCGATGAAGTAGCTCTTGGTAGCCGTTGCGGCCGCTTCCACGGTGTAGCCCAGCTCGGCCAGGGCCGTGGTGTGGTCGTGCAGCCACTTGAAGGCTTCGCTTTTGGGCAAAATGGCCTGGCCGTTTTCTACCGTCAGCAGGCGTTCCCGCAGCTCGGCTACGGTGGCCTGCTCCTGTTCGGGGTTGCGCAGCAGGCGGTGAAACACGTAGCTGTCGGCCGTTTTTTCCAGCCGTACGCTCACCGGTTTGTCGGTGCCCAGCGGCATGAGGTGCGGGCCGTAGCGGAAACTTAGCTCAAAGTGAATCTGCCCGGCGTCGCTGCCTGCGAGCACTAAAGCCACGGGCTTGGGCAGCGGAATGCGGCCCCGGCGCGGTGGGCCGGGCGGGCGCACGGGCGCTTCGGGCGCAGGCGCCGCCGGCAGGGCATCGCTGAAGGTGAGCCGCGGCCGCGCCACGTAGCGCTCCGACCGAATATCGAACCCACGGGCGTGCACCTCAAACGATTCCATGAGCGGCGCCACGAACTTCTGGAAGTAGCTTTCTTCCACGTTGCGGGGCACCACAATAAATTTTTTCTTCAGAAACGGCAACAGCTTTCGCCCGTCCACCTCAGTGCGGAAAGAATAAAGCAAGTCGCCCAGCAGCAGCCAGGCCGGCTGCAAACACACCAGCAGCGCATCCTTGTACTGAAAGTCGAGGCGCTGATTCTGGTACTGAATGGTGGGGAAGTAGTGAGTGCCTTCCTCGTTGCGCCGGAAGTGGAAGAGGATGGACGCCTTGGCCGGCGCCAGGCCAATTTCTTTCCACGTCGGCTCGCCGTCGCGGCCCATGATGAACACGCGCTTGCCCGCCAGCCGGGCCAGCAGCGCGGCCATGCGCGTCTGCACGTGCCGGGCAATAACTTCCTGGAGCGGCTTATCGCCTTTTTCGGCGTTGTAGGTTTTCAGGAAGAATTCGGCCGTGGCAATCTTGCGGGGCCAGAATTCCTTGACCACCGCCTCCTGCTGCATCTGGTCGCAGAGCTCCACCAGCTCAAAGTCGGTCTGGTCGAGGCCCTCCGCGAACTCGTGCGCGTTTTTGCCCGAAACCGTCTGGTGCAGCAGCGTCAGCTGGCCCCTGGGACCCAGCTGCACCACGTAGGCCGCGAACAAATGGCCGAGGAACTCGTGCTCGAAGAGCGAGTAAACAATCTGAAACGGTTCTGAGGTTGATACTTTCATGGCCGGACACGCGTAAAGCGCAAGGTAGGGCCGAAAGTGGAAACGGGCACGGTGGCGCTTTGCAGCCACAAGACGGGTCTGATTTTTCCGGCACCGGGCACCAGGGAATGCCTGGCGGAATTACAGATTTTCGCGCAGGTCCAGCTTGCTCGCATTCAATGCCGGGCGAATGCTGACAGCCAAGGTGATAATGATGATAGAAG
Organism: Hymenobacter sp. IS2118; assembly: GCF_000715495.1. Lineage (GTDB taxonomy): Bacteria > Bacteroidota > Bacteroidia > Cytophagales > Hymenobacteraceae > Hymenobacter. Next base: position 94,914 of record NZ_JNLX01000148.1, read on the forward strand.
CGCAGGTAAAAATCAGGTCTGAGAGCTGCATTTTTACCGGGTAAGCATCCACCACACTGGTGGCCATGCCCATGCTCACAAAGCCAAAGTATTGTTGGAGCCAGCACAGCGACACGCCCACCACCAGCCCCACCGCGGCTCCCACAAACGCCACGATGGCGCCCACCAGTAAAAAGGTGTTACGCACCATTTTTTGGTTGGCGCCCATGGCCAGCAGCACCGAAATGTCTTTTTGCTTGTCGATGACCAGCATCGACAGGGAGAAGAAAATATTGAGCGAGGCAATGAGCAGAATGAGGGTGAAGGTGATGAATACGAACAGCTTTTCCACCTTAATGGCCTTGAACAGGCTGACGTGCTGCTCGTCCGAATCCTGCACCTTGAAGCCCGCCCCCAATTGCTCGCGCAGCTGCGTTTTTACCTGTTCGATTTCGAAGCTGGCGCCCACTTTCACGTACAGCGCCGTGCGGCGCGTGGTGTAGCCCAGCAGGCGCTGGGCAAAGCTGATGGGCACGAAAATGTAGCTGTCGTCGACATGCTGCTCGATGAGAAAAACGCCCCCAGCAATCAGATTTTGCTCATTAAAAGCACTCTCAGGGTTCATGCTGAGCGTTTTTTTGCCCGGCGTGTTGCGCGGATACAGCAGGCGCATGGGCGAGAGGCGGTTGTTGAGCGTGATGCTGAGCTCGTGCTGCACCCCGGCGCCAATGAGGGCCACCTCCAGGCTGTCGCGGCGCAGGCGGTGGTCGCCTTCTTTAATATTGGCGTCAATCTGGCTCTGACCGAAGTAGTTGTCGCTCAGGCCGCGCAGTTTCACCACCATTTGGCGGTCGTGGTATTGCAGCAGGGCGTTGTCCTCAATCACCTCGGTGACCAGGGCCACGCCAGGCGTCCGTTCCAGCTTCATCAGAAAGGTGCGGTCCACGTCAAAAGCTTTGCCTTTGGTAGCGGAAATAACCAGATTCGGGTCCGATTTGCCGTAGAGCGTGCGCACCAGGTCTTCCAGCCCGTTGAACACCGAGAGCACGATAATGAGCGCAGCCGTGCCCACCGCCACCCCAATCATCGAAATGTTGGAGATGATGGTGATGATGTTGCGCTTGTTCTTGGAACGGAAATAGCGCCGGGCAATGAGGAGAGGAACGTTCAAAAACAGCAGCAGTTAACCAGCCTTCCGCAGAAAGCCGTCCATGAAATCTTCCAGGCGTTTGAGCCGTTCCTCGTGGCGCGTTATCACCACGTCAACCAGATGTTTCAACTCTTTTTTAACGCCCCGCAACTCATCCAGAAAGATGATATTGAACTGGTCCTGGCGCTCGTTGGATTTATCCTGACGCTCATTGAATTTCTCTTGGCGCTCATTGAATTTCTCTTGGCGCTCATTGTATCCTCCTTGTATTTGATTGACGCCTTCTTGTTTTTGATTGAAGCGCTGCTGCTCGGCGTAGATTAATTCCAACTGATTAATCAGTTTCTGCTGCACCTGGCCAAAAACTTCCACTACGGCGTCGGTTTTGGCGGCTTGGGCCACTAGCAATTCGGTTTGCTGTTGCTGCCGGGCTAGCACTTCATCGGTGCGGTCGAGCCGATTGGTCAGCAGCTCGGTTTGCTGCTGTTGCCGGGCCAGCAACTCGTCGGTTTTGGCCGCTTGGGCGACCAATAAATCGGTTTGCCGCACCTGATGGACCAGCACTTCATCGGTGCGGTCGAGCCGGGCCGCCAGCAGCTCAAGCTGCTGCTGCTGCTGGTCTTGCCGGCCGATGAGCAGCTCGGTGAGGCGAATAATGTCGGAGTTTTCAGCCACAGGGCAAAAGGGATGCTTGGTTGGGCAAGGTACGCTGCCGGGCCCGGAAAAGCCATTTCTACTTCCAAGCCTTCACAATGAGGCCGGTGCCCGAGTCGTGTACGGTGCGGGCGTCGAGCCAGTTCAGCAGCAGGCAGAACGGAAACGTGAGCAGGTAGTAGAACGGCAGCACCAGGAAAAACAGGCGCGACTTGCCGAGCATCAGAATCGGATACTTCATGCTCAGGCGCCACGAAATCTGGCCGGGCTCGCCGTAGGCGTAGCGGGCCTCGATGCGCTCGAAACCGGCCGTGCTAAGCTTCTGCTGGATTTCGCGGATGTTGTAGCCGTCGCGCACGTGCTCTTCGATGAAGCTGGTTTCGCCGTCGTCGTGCACGTCGGAACCGCCTTGGTCGCTGGGCGTGGAAATGAGCAGCATGCCGCCGTCCTTCAGCGAAGCGTGGATGTTGCGGAATACCTCCACATCTTCCAGAATGTGCTCCATCACATCAACCGACAAGGCCAAATCGAAGGAATTGGGCTCCTGATAAAGCACCAGGTCCTGCACCGCAAACTGCACGTTGCGCCGGCCGATTTGCCGGAAAAACCGGTTGGAATCGGCCACTTGGTCGTCCTTCACGTCCACGGCCAGAATGTTCCACTTGGCGCTCAGCCCACTCAGCCAGTAGGTGTACTGCCCGTAGCCGGAGCCCGCGTCGAGGATATTCAGCGGCTCCTGGGTGCGGCCTTTGGCCCAGCGACGCAGCTCCCGATGCACGTGCCAGGTGCGCAGCAACAGCAAATCGAGCAGGTGGTAAAACAGGCGGCGCAGCCACGGCGTACGGTTAAAAACCTGGCCGAGCGTCTTCTTAATCGGGTCGTAGTACAAAAGAGTAACTGAGTGAGGGAGTGACTGAGTGAAGAGCGACGGAATGACTTGAGAAGAGCGGCGGAGTGAAAATGAGGAGTGGTATTTAAACGTCATTCATTTACCCCGCCGCTCTTCACTCAGTCAGTCTCTCACTCAGTTACTCATTGTTAAACAGGCGCGGGCGGGCGGGTTTTTCCTCGTCGGCGCTGGGCTCGTCCTGGGGGGCGGCCGGAATGTCGAGCGTGCCTAGTATCTGGTCCATGTGGGCGGCGTAGGCGGCGCTGTCATCGTGAAAGAAGATGAGCTCGGGCACCACGCGGGCCGTTTGGCGGATGCGCTTGGCCAGCGCCTGGCGGATGGCCTTGGCGTTGTCGCGCACGATTTCGAGCCGCTCGTTGGCGTCGTTGCCCAGCAGCAGGCTTAGGTATACGCGGGCCTGGCCTAGGTCGGGCGTCACCTTCACCAGGCTGATGCTTGGGGCCATACCGCCGCCGAAAAGGTGCGGTAAGTCGCGCTGTAGCACCTGGGCCAGCTCCTGTTGCAGCAGGCTGGCCATTTTTTGTTGTCGTTTGCTTTCCATAATAAGGAGCAAAGGTACGATTGGTGGGATATGCTGCCGACTGGGTAGTTGCGCGGGTTGCCAGCCGAAACTCGGGGCGGCAAATTTTGCCGCCCAAGCCCGCCGCTAATTCCCTGAAAAAAATATTTCCCCGCCCAACCAACCTTTCGCGCCCCGGCCGCCACTTTGCGGCAAATCCAGATAGATAGTGCCCGACCTACCCTCCGCCACGGCTTCCGACGACCTGCTGCTGGCTGGCTGCCTGGCCCAGGAGCGCGCGGCTCAGTACCAGCTTTACCAACGCTACAAAACCGCCATGTATTCCAGTGCCTTCCGAATTCTGCGCGACCGGGACCTGGCGCATGATGCCTTGCAGGAAGCCTTCGTGCAAGTGTTTCGGCAGCTGGCCGCGTTCCGGCGCGAGTCCACGCTCGGCGCCTGGATTCGCACCATCGTGGTGCGGCAGGCCCTGCGGCAGCTGCGCCGCGAAAACCAGATGGAAGTATATGACCCCCTGCGCCATGCCGAGCCCCAGGTGGCCTGGCACGATGGCCTCACGGGTGAGGCGCTCGATAAAGCCATTGGCGAGCTGCCAGCCGGCTACCGCAGCGTGTTTTGCCTGGTGGAGGTGGAAGGCTACGCCCACCGCGAAGTGGCCGAGCTGCTCGGTATTTCGGAAGGCACCAGCAAATCGCAGCTGCACTTTGCCAAGCAGCAACTCAAAATCAAGCTTCAATACCTCTACGCATGAGCAACCTGCCCGAACTCCCCGAATCCGGCCGGCCAAACCTGTGCCGGGCCCTGGCCGCCCTCCCCAATCACGAGCCTGATTTCGAATTGTGGCCGCTTATTATGAATCAGTTGGATGCTGAAAATGGCATTCAGCCGGCCTGGCCCGCCCTGCCCGCCCACGCTCCCGACGACGCCCTGTGGAACGCCATTGCCGCGCGCCTCGATGCGCCGGCCACCATGGATAGAATTAAAAATGAAGAATTAAAAATTAAAAATCTGACGGTCGATTCTTCTTTTTTGATTCCCCTAAAAACTGTACACCGGGCTGAAAAACGCGCTAAGGTGCGGACTTTGTGGCCGGCTTCGCGCCGCCTGCTGGCACTAGCCGCCAGCCTGCTGCTGCTGGTGGGCCTGGTGTGGTGGCAGCGTCCGGCCCCGGTGCCCGGTGGCCTCCGCGACACGGTGGCCTACAGCCAGGAAATACTGGCGGAACCGGTACCTGGCCCGGCCTTTCCCGCTCCCGACCCGCTCGAAGCCGAAGGTCGGGCCTTCATCGACGGCAAGTGTTCGACGCTGCCGGCGGTGTGCCAGTCGAGCGAGTTCCAGCTCTTGCGCGACCAGCTCGACGAGCTGGAAACCGAAGAGGCCGGGCTGCTGCGTGATACCCAACGCTACGGCAACCGTCCCGAAATCGTCCGGCATCAGGTGCGGGTAACCGCCCGCAAAGCCACCGTCACCCGCGAACTTATTCGTCTGTTAATATCATGATGTTCAATAATTTATTTCTGTGCCGATTGGTCGGCTGCTGGCCGGCGCTGGCTTTGGTGCTGGGGCTGGTGCCGGCCGCGCACGCCCAGCGCACCGTGCAGGTGGTCACGCGCATCATCGAGCAGCAGCTGGCGTGCCCGGCCAACGGGCAGGTGCGGATTCGTGCCGAAACCGCCACCGTGCGGGTGCAGGGCTGGGACCAGCCCACCGTGCGCCTCGTGATGCGCCTCATTGCCAAGCACCCCGAGCGGGCGGTGGCAGAACAGGAGCTGTCGGCGGCCCACTACCGATTTGCCGCGCGTGGCCGCACCATAGACGTGGCCAACTACTTCACGCTGGCTGCCGGCGCGCCGGCGCTGCGTAGCGACCTGCGGGCCGAATACACGCTGTGGGTGCCGGCGGGCGTGGCCGTGGAGCTGCACAACGCCTACGGCCACAGTACCTTAACGGGGCTTAGCGGCCCGCAGGTGCTCACCCAGGAGTTTGGCCCAATTGTGCTGAGCCAGCTGCGCGGAACGCTGGTGGTGAAGGCCAAATACGCCGACCTGACCGGGCACGACACCAACCTCACGTTCTCGTGCGAGGCCGACAAATCGGCCATTCAGCTCACCCAGGCGGGTGGCACCTACACCATTCGCAACACCTACGGCAGCGTGCGCATTGAGCCGAGCGAGGAGTTGAAAAGCCTATACATCGAAGCCGAGCGCAGCGAAATCACGATTGGCGTGGCGCGGCTCGACCGCTACAACTACAACCTGGGCAATACGCACGGGGCGCTGGTGCTGCCCGCCGCGCTGAGCGCCGCCCAAACCCAAACCCTGGGCCGCAAAGTCCTGAGCGTGACCAATCGGCCGCGCCTGCCCCTCATTCGCGCCTACACCACGTTTGCGCCCCTCACGCTGCAGGCCCTGCCGCTTTTGGCGCAGCCATAGTTTTCACTACCTGCTTTGGCATTCGTATATGTTGCTGATTATAAAAAGACTATCGGTTTTTGCGGTTGCCGGGCTGCTGAGTTTAGCGGGCCTGACCCCGGCGGTGGGTCAGACCCTGCCCGACTCGTCGCGGGTGAGCTACGGCGAAGAAGTGGTGGCTGATTCAGTCACCTCAAAAAACAGTCTGCGGCTGCGGGTAGAAGAAAACAGCCTGTGGAAGCTGGGCCTCAACGATTTCAACTTCATCACCGCCGCTGCCGGCAAGCGCGACCCCGACTATCGGCGCGTGGGCATCCACGCCATTTACGAGCGCAAGCTGGGGCCGGCCTGGACGGTGATGGGGGAGGTGAGCCCGGAGTTTATCCGGTTTCGGGCGCCGGCTACGGGCTTGCTTGGCAGCGGCTTGGCGGTGCGTTCGCAGCTGGCCGGCCGCTACTACTACAACATTGGCCGCCGCCTGCGCAAGGGCAAAAGCCAACGGGACTTTTCGGCCAATTACTTCTCGCTGGCCCTGGGCAGCGGCTGGGGCCGGCGCACCCAGGAAACGCCCTATTTCAGCTACGCCCAGGGCGGGCCCGCCATGCGCCTCAACGCGGCCGTGCTCTACGGCTTGCAGCGCCGGCTGGGCCGTTACGGCTTCGTTGACGCCAACGTGGGGGTACCCTTGCAGCTGACCAACCGGGTGCCCAACCTGGAAAGCCCGCGCTTCACAGTAGTGCACATCGTGGTGCTCTTGCGCATCGGGCTGGCGCTGGGGCGCTGAATGAATTGGCTTGAACCCCACAGTATAAATTGATTCATAACCTGATTTTCATTCTCAATCCATGTCAAAATTTTTCTCCAATAATGCATCGCAGCGGCCGGCCCGGCTGGGGCGTGGCTGTTTTTTCGCGGGCCAAACCGCCGCCCTTGTACTCGTGCTGGCACTGTTTGGCGGTGGCGGCGCCGTGGCCCAGCGCCTGGAGGCCGTGGGCGTAGCCGCCAGTTTCACCGTGAACCAAACCTGGGTGCGCCAAGCCCGCATCAGCGCGGCCGAGTTCACGCTGCGTACCAATACCGACGGCTCGCGGTTGGATGACACGGGTAACCGGTTCAGTGCTTACGCGCGGGTAGGAGTGGGCGCCGGGCGCTTTTTCGTGCAGCCCGAACTGGCGTATGCGTCCGGGCTGGGTTCGTCCATTACCGTCGGCTTTCGTCAGTTTCCCGACTCTCAGTTCGACGACAACGTATCTACTTACAGCCACTGGATGCGGCGTCTGGATGTGGCCCCGCTGGCTGGCTGGCGCTTCGGGCAAAATGCCTACCTGCTGGCCGGGCCCGTGGTGCTCTTCAATCTGCGCGAGCGCTATAGCAGTCCCGACACGCGCTCCGGAGAGCTGGCCGCTAGCCTGGATGCCAGCGTGGAGCGGGTGCAGCTGGCCGCCCAGGCCGGCATCGGCGTCAAGCTCTGGCGTCTCGACCTGAACGCCCGGTTCGAGCACAGCCTCACGCCTTACACCAAAGCCTTTTCGCTGGACAACCAGCGCTACGGCTATCGGCAGAGCACCAGCCAGGTGATTTTCAACCTCGGCTTTCTGCTCTTCGACAGCCGCCGCGGCTAACGCTCCGGTAAGCGGCGGGAAAAGGGACAAGCACGCGGGCGGGCGGAACAGCGGCTTTGTCATGCAACTTTGCATTCCTAATCCCTCCCGTCTTGCTTCGCTTTTTCAAAAGCTCTTTTCTCGCGCAGCTTCTGGCCCTGGTGCTGCTGATGCTGGCCCTGCGGCTGCCGCTGCTCTGGTTGGGCCTGCCCGTGACGGCCGCCGAGCTGCGGGCGCTGCTGGTGGGCGAGCGGCTGCACGGCGGCGCGCTGCCCTACCGCGACCTTTTTGATGGCACCGCGCCTATGGCCGCCGCCACCTTCGCCATCCTCGACGCCGTAGTGGCACGCCCGGTATGGCTCTATCGGGTGTTTGCGTTGACGTTGCTGGGGGTGCAGGCCCTGCGCTTGAATCTGGTTTTTAACCGCTACGATGTGCATCCTGAGCGTGGCTACGTGGCCGCGCTCACGTACCTGCTGGTGGGCAGCATCAGTACCGACCTGGATACTTTGTCGCCGCTGCTGCTGGGGCACACCTTCATCGTGTTTGCCCTGAGTGCCTTGCTGCCCACGGCCCGCGAAGATTACGACAACCGCCGCCTGTTTCGGGCCGGGTCGTTGATTGGCGTGGGCGCGCTGTGCTACCTGCCGCTGAGCTTGTTTGTGCTAGTCGGGCTGTTTGCCGTGGTCATCTTCGCGGCCAATTCCTTTCGCAGTTCCCTGCTGCTGCTATGCGGGTTTTTCTTTCCCTATGCGCTGCTGGCCACTTTTTTCTTCTATACCGGAGCCCTGTCGGGCTTCATGCAGTTTCATTTGCAGCCGGGCCTTACCGACTTGATTGCCAGCGGCCTGCCGGCGGGCTTGCAGCTGCGGCTGTTGGTAGTGCCTGGCCTGGTGCTGCTACTGGGCCTGCTACGGTCTTTGGGCACGTCGCTGGGGTTGGTTTTTCAGGTAAAATTCCGGCAAATGATGCTGGTATGGCTGGCCGTGGCCAGCGCCACGGCCGCCGTAGAGCAAGGCGCGGCGCCGGGCGTACTGGTGCTCACGCTGCCGCCGCTGGCGTATTTCAGCCTGTTTTTGTGGCAGCGCTACCAGCACGCCTGGGTGCTGGAGCTGGGGCTGCTGCTGATTCTGAACGCGGCGGTGGTGCTGCGCTACCGGGCCCACGTGCCTCGCCTCGAAGCCCTGCTACGCATGCCCGCCGAAAGTCGCTTCGGCCTGCAGCCCGACCCGCGCTACGCTGCCCTGCGCAATCAGACCCTACTCATCCTGGGCCAGGACGACCGTGCCTATTTCCATAACCGCCCCGCCACGCCCTACCTGGACTGGGCCCTTTCCCAGGTCGATTTCGGCCATTTGGATGAATACGCGGCCGTGGTGCGGATAAGCCAGCGCATGGGCCCCACGCCCCCGGCTTACCTGCTCGACCAAGTGGCCATTGTGCCGCGCCTCCAGCGGCTGCTGCCCGGCATATTCGCGTCCTATCAACCCACAGGCACGCCTGGCCTCTACCGCCGGCAGGAGGAGAAATAGCGCGGATTTCACACCCAGCACCACGTTTTGGTGTGCTGGTTTGTGGGCAGGTTGCGCAAGAAAACGGTCACCGGGTCCAAATCAGCCAGTAGCGAGGTGAGCACTACGCTGCGCCCGTCGGCCAGATGCAGGCGCAGGTAATCGTAGCGGGCCCAGAAGGTGCGGCGCGCACTGCACGTCACCCGTTCTACCTGGGCTAAGTCGCGGCGCTCGAAGGCCACGCGTTGGCCGGCCTCATACACCTCAAATAGATTTTCTTCGGCGTTGAAAATCAGTGCCGTGGCATGGTTCAGCGTCCAGTAGCGCAGAAACAGCAGCAGCGCCGGCCCGCTCAGCACCAGCGTAAACAGGAAGAAGCCGCCGGCCAGCAGCCATTCATACATCGTGGTTTGAGGGCCGCCCAGCAACACGGCCGGTAGCACGCTCAGCCCCGCCCCGAAGGCCAGCAGCGGCCAAAACAGCAAGCGCACCTGCCGGGCCACCGTGAGCTGATAGACGGCGGTGCGTTTCGAAAACAGCCCCGTCACCCATCGCAACGCGCCCAATACCACCAGCAGCACCACCGCTATTTCCAGCAGCGGCTTCAGAAAAGCGAATTTCATCAACTTACAGCGTCCAGGCTATGCGCCTACCTGCACCCAGGCTTCGCCTTCGGTGCGGGCCCGCAGGTGGCCAAAGCTTCCCAGCGCCAGCCCGTGCTTGTCAAACACCTCCAGCACCGCCGCGCGGCCCTCGGGCGCCACGCACACCAGCAAGCCGCCGGAAGTCTGCGGGTCGCAGAGCCAGGCCCGCTGTTCGTCGCTGATGGGGCCCACCTTGTGGCCGTAGCTGGCCCAGTTGCGGCCGGTGCCGCCGGGCACGCTGCCCTGCTTCAGGTAGTCATCAGCCGCCGCGATGCGGGGCACCTTCGAAAACTCGATTTCTGCCGTCAGGCCGCTGCCTTCGCACACTTCGGAAAGGTGTCCCAACAGGCCAAAACCCGTCACGTCGGTCAGGGCCGTCACCGCGTCCAGCTTGCTCAGCTCCGCCCCAATCTTGTTGAGCTGCATCATCTGGGCCGGGGCAATGGCCGCGTCTTCTTCCCGCAAAATGCCTTTTTTCTGAGCCGTAGTCAGAATACCCACGCCCAGCGGCTTGGTCAGGAACAGCTCCGAGCCGGCCGTGGCTGTGTCGTTCTGCTTCAGGTCCACGATGTTCACCATGCCCGTCACGGCCAGGCCGAAAATGGGTTCCGGCGAATCGATGCTGTGGCCGCCGGCCAGCGGAATGCCAGCCTCGGCGCAGATGCTGCGGGCGCCTTCCAGCACGCGGGCGGCTACTTCGGGCGGCAGCTTGTCCACGGGCCAGCCCAGCACGGCAATGGCCAGCAGCGGCCGCCCACCCATCGCATACACATCCGAAATGGCATTGGCTGAGGCGATGCGCCCAAAGTCGTAGGCATCGTCCACGATGGGCATGAAAAAGTCGGTGGTTGAAATCACCGCCTGGCCCCCGCCAATGTCGTACACGGCCGCATCGTCGCGGCTAGCGTTGCCCACCAGCAGGTTGGGGTATTGAGGCTGCGCAATGGTGGTGTGCAGCATCTGGTCGAGCACGGCCGGGGCAATTTTGCAGCCGCAACCCGCGCCGTGGCTGTATTGGGTGAGTTTGTATTCGGTGGTGGGTGTCATATCGAAGAGAAAAGAAGGCGCTAGGCCGCCGGTTGCAGACTACAAAAGTCCGCAAAGAGTTTTGGAGTCGCCGGATTGGCTACCTGAGTTCGCCCAAAATGCAAAGAGAGGAACCCCAACCGGGCAAAAGTGCCGCGGTGTGGATTCCTCTCCCAGTCAGAAGGACAAGAGCCGTACCTACGACGCCTTGCTGGTCACCATCACGGGTACTTCCACGTTTTCCCAGCGCAACACCAAGCCCTTGGGTGTCACTTCATACACCAGCCGCTCGGCCATGGCCGCGGGTTTGCGGGGCGTTACCATTACGCGCAGGGCGTCCAGCTTCTGGTCGTACTTGTAGGCGCCCCACTGGTTCGGCTCTTTGTTGAAAATAACTGTCCACTGCTTTGCAGCAGTCGGAATCACGAAGAAACTGTACTTGCCGGCGGGCAGGGCCTTGCCTTCCACTATTACGGGCTTGCTGAATTCCACCGTGGTGGCCTCGTTGGCCCCGGCGCGCCATACTTTGTCGTAGGGCTCCAAACCGCCAAAAATGGTGCGGCCTTTCACCGCCGGGCTGCTGTAGTTCACCGTCACGTCGGCGCTGCCGATTTTGCCGCTGGCGGTGGCTGCCGGGCTTGGCTTAGCCTTTGGGGCCTCCGTTTGCGCATAAGCAGTGCTGGTGGTCAGCACCGTGGCCAGTCCGAACGCCACGTGGCGAAGTAGTTGAAGGGTTTGCATTTGACTTGTGGTTTGTCGAAAGTGAATAGCGAACCGCCTTTGCTGCCCGCGCCGTGAAACCCCGCTGAAGGGCTTGTGGTTTCAAAGTCAATAATTTGTAGCAGGAGTTGCGCCGTAGCCCTGTTCCCAAGCTGAACGGCCAGGGCGAACGGGGCGTGCTTCGCCCACCCACGGGCTCGTATTGCATTCCGCCGCCCCTTGTCGTATCTTTGCACCCGAAGTTGGTATTCGCTTTAGCAAAGAGGGGACGCGCAGTCCCCTCTTTTTTTGCCCGCTTTTTTCCATAGCCATGCATTTCGACCGTACCCTACTGCTGGAAATGCTCCAGGACGCCATCGGCGAAGAGGAGCTGTTCCTCGTGGGCCTCACCCTTTCCGATTCGGTGCTGCCGAAGGTGACCGTCACCCTCGACGGCCCCAATGGCCTGGCCATTCAGGCCTGCGCCACCATCAGCCGCCGCCTGGCCCGTCGCATCGACGAGCACTACGGCGAGGATTCTGCCTATTCTTTGGAAGTCACCAGCCCCGGCGCCGACCAGCCCCTCACCGACCCGCGCCAGTACACCCGGCACATCGGCCGTTCCCTGGCCCTGAAACTGGCCGACGGCACCGAGAAAACCGGCGTCCTCACCGCCGCCACCGCAGAAGGCGTGGAAATTGAGGAAGTCATCAAACAAAAAACCAAGAAAACCACCCTGCCCGCCGCCTTCTATCCCTTCGCGGATATCCAGGAAGCCAAGGTGGTTATCTCCTTTAAATAATCGCTGATTTGCGTTAATTCTGCTGATTTCATTGATTTTGTTCTGAATAAGCAAAGTGGGCAAAATACAGTAGAAATTAAGGGTTTTTGAAAAGGTAAAAACAACAAGAAATCAGCGAAATCAGCCTAATCAGCGTCAATCAGCGATTTATGAATAGCCACGAACTAATCGAATCCTTCGGCGAATTTGCCCGGAGCAAAAACATTGACCGGCCCACGATGATGAGCATCCTGGACGACGTGTTTCGCACGATGATTCGCAAAAAGTACGACCAGGACGAAAATTTCGACGTTATCATCAACCCCGATAACGGCGACCTGGAAATCTGGCGCAACCGCGAAATCGTGGACGATAACTCGGAGGACATCTGGGACCACGACAAAATCACCCTCACCGACGCGCAGAAAATCGAGCCCGATTTCGAAGTGGGTGAGTCCGTAGCCGAAGGCGTGAAGCTGGAGGATTTCGGCCGCCGCGCCGTGCTCATGGCCCGCCAAACGCTGATTCAGCGCGTGAAGGACCTGGAGCGCGATAACCTTTACCAGAAATACAAAGACCAGGTCGGCGAAATCGTGACCGGGGAAGTCTACCAGGTGTGGAGCCGCGAGGCCCTTATCATGGACAAGGACGACAACGAACTGGTGATGCCCAAGGGCGAGCAAATCCCCAAGGACCGGTTCCGCAAGGGCGACACCGTGCGCGCCGTCGTGCACCGCGTAGAGGTGATTAACGGCACGCCGAAAATCATTCTTTCCCGCGCTGCCCCGGCCTTCCTAGAGCGCTTGTTCGAACTGGAAGTGCCCGAGATTTACGACGGCCTCATCGTCATCAAAAACGTGGTGCGCGAGCCCGGCGAGCGCGCCAAAGTGGCCGTAGAAAGCTACGACGAGCGCATCGACCCCGTGGGCGCCTGCGTGGGCATGAAGGGCAGCCGCATCCATCCGGTGGTGCGCGAGCTGGAGAATGAGAACATCGACATCATCAACTACACCGATAACTTAGAACTCTATATTGCGCGGGCACTATCGCCGGCCAAAGTGGGTTCTATGAAGATAAACCAGGAGAGCGGCCGGGTTTCGGTGTTCATGAAGCCCGACCAGGTGAGCCTGGCCATTGGCCGCGGCGGTGCCAACATTAAGCTGGCGAGCCGGTTGGTGGGCATGGAAATCGACGTATTCCGCGAAGCTATTGACTATGAGGAGGATATTTCCTTGGACGAGTTCCAGGACGAAATCGAGCCCTGGGTACTGGCCGAGCTGAAGAAAATCGGTTTGGACACCGGCCGTGCCGTACTGGCCGTGAAGAAAGATGACATTGTGCGTCGCACGGAGCTGGAAGAAGAAATGGTGGACGACGTGTACCGCGTTATTCGCCAGGAATTTGCCGACGACGAAGACCTCGACGAAAGCTCGCTGGATGCCGCTAAAAAGCGCGCTGCCGGAGATGCTGCCCCCGAGGCAAAAACCGACGAAAAGGACGAAGAAGCAGCCGTTACGCATGCTTCCGAAGCCGAGACTACCCCCGAACATACCCCTTTGGAGGCTGAAATGACCGAAGAACCCAAAGCAACTACTGAGGATGCGGGCGCAAGCTCTCCCGCCGAGCCAGCCCAATGACGGCCGCGCGGCCGGTACGGCAGAGGTAACAAATCGTGTCAGTTGGCGCGGTTTACGCCCTGCTGGCAAGATTTAATGTAATACCTTTGCACTTAGAAGCGTATCGTACGCGAGTAACAGATAGAATGGCGGAAGCAACCCCGAAACGGCTACAACAGGCGGCCAAAGACCTGAATATTGGAATGGACAGGGTGGTTGAAGCCCTGGCCAAGAAAGGTATACAAGTAGAGAACAAGCCCACCACCAAGCTCACTGGTGAGCAAGTGGCCTCGCTTGAGAAGGAATTCGCGGCCTATGCCCATGACCGGCAGGAGGCTCAAAAGGTCATTCAGGACAAGCGCCAGAGTGACCTTGACGCGGCTCCCAAGCCTGCTGCCCCGGCTCCGCGTTCGGTGCCGGCAGCTGCTCCTACTCCCAAGCCGGCTGCGCCCGCTGCCCCTGTGGCTGCGGCACCAACCCCCGCGCCCGCTCCAACCCCAGTAGCTCCGGCGGCTCCCGTAGCCGTTGCACCAGCTCCTGCCCCCGCACCAGCTCCCGTTGCGCCAGCCGCTCCAGGTCTTAAGGTAATGGGCAAAATTGAGCTGGACAGCCGCGGTCGGGTAGTGGCACCCAAGCCCAAGCCTGCGGAAACGCCGGCCACGGTACCAGCTCCTGCTCCGGTGGCTTCAGCTGCCCCCGCTCCGGTGGCAGCAGCGCCTGCTCCTAAAGCGGAAGTGCCCGCTGCTCCGGCCCCGGCCCCTGTGCCAGCCGCTCCGGCAGCTACGCCAGTGGCAAAAGCCGAAGCAGCGCCTGCTGCACCAGTAGTTGCTCCTGCACCGGTCGCACCCGCTCCGATTGTGCAGGCTGCTGCTCCGGCCGCACCTGCTGTTGCTGCTGCGCCTGCCGATAGTGGTACGCCCGAAGATACCAGCACCATTGTAGCCAAGTCGGACACGCTGAAGGGCCTCACGGTACTCGGCAAAATCGATTTGTCATCTATTAATAACGACCGTCGTGGTCCGGGTGGCCGCGGCCCTCGGCCCATTGCCTCGTCGGATGTGAGCAAGCGGGGGTTGCCCGCTGGTGGTCCGGGCCAGAAGAAGCGCACGCGCTTGCCTGGCCCTCCCGGCAGCACTACCTCGCCGCCCAGCCCTGGCTACCAGGGCAACCGCCCGGCGGGTGCTCCCGGCCAGGGTGGCGGCTACCAGGGCAACCGCCCCGGTGGTGGCCCCGGCCAGCGCCCCGGCGGTCCTGGTCAGCGTCCTGGTCAGTCGGCTCCCAAGGTTAACGCGCCTGCCCTCACCCCTGAGCAGGCTGAAAAGCAGATTCAGGAGCAGATTAAGGCCACGCTGGCCAAGCTCGGCGGCAACAAAGCCACCGGCCAAGCCAACCGCGCCAAGTACCGTCGCGACAAGCGCAGCATGCTGGCAGAGGACCGCGAGGCCCTGCGCGCGCAGAACGAGCTGGATGCCAAAACGCTGAAGCTCACCGAATTCATTTCGGCGCACGACCTGGCCTCGCTGATGGACGTGAACGTGAACGAGGTAATTAAGGTGTGTTTGGGCATGGGCATGTTCGTGTCCATCAACCAGCGCCTCGATGCTGAAGCTATTACCGTGATTGCCGACGAATTCGGCTTTGATGTGGAATTCCTGTCGAAAGAAGAGGAAGAAATCAGCATCGATGCCGGCGACGACGAAGCCGACCTGAAGCACCGCGCTCCGATTGTGACCATCATGGGCCACGTCGACCATGGTAAGACGTCGCTGCTTGACTACATCCGCGACGCGAGTGTGGCCAAGGGCGAGGCCGGCGGCATCACGCAGCACATTGGTGCCTACGAGGTGCGGACCAAATCGGGCCAGCCCATTACGTTCCTTGACACGCCAGGTCACGAAGCCTTTACGGCCATGCGTGCCCGTGGTGCCAAGGTGACGGACATCGCCATCATCGTGGTAGCTGCCGACGACTCGGTGATGCCGCAGACGAAGGAAGCCATCAACCACGCGCAAGCGGCGGGCGTACCGATTATCATCGCCCTCAACAAGATTGACAAGCAGTCGGCCAATCCCGAGAAAATCCGTGAGGAGCTTTCTCAGATTAACATTCTGGTGGAAGAATGGGGTGGCAAGTACCAGAGCCAGGAGGTTTCGGCCAAATCGGGCATTGGTATTGAGGAGTTGCTGGAAAAGGTGTTGCTGGAAGCCGAATTGCTCGACCTGAAAGCCAACCCCGACCGCGGCGCCATTGGTACCGTAATCGAAGCCTCGCTGGACAAAGGCCGTGGCTACGTAACCACCGTGCTGGTGCAAACCGGTACGCTGAACGTGGGCGACATCATCCTCGCTGGCCCGCACTTTGGCCGTGTGAAGGCCATGACCGACCACCGCGGCAAGAAAATGAAAACCGCGCCGCCCGCTACGCCGGTGCAGGTGCTCGGCCTGACCGGGGCCCCCCAGGCCGGCGACCGCATCCAGGTGATGGAGACGGAGCGCGAAGCCCGCGAAACCGCCACCCAGCGCCTGCAACTGGCCCGCGAGCAGACCATCCGGACCAAGAAGCACATTACGCTGGACGAAATCGGCCGCCGTTTGGCTATCGGTTCGTTTAAGGAGCTCAATATTCTGGTGAAAGGCGACGTGGACGGTTCGGTGGAAGCACTCTCCGACTCGCTGCTGAAGCTGAGTACGCCGGAAGTGAAGGTGAACATCCTCTCGAAAGGGGTGGGCGCTATCTCGGAAAGCGACGTGCTGCTGGCCTCGGCTTCCGACGCCATTATCATTGGTTTCCAGGTGCGGCCCTCGCAGAGTGCCCGCAAGCTGGCCGAGCACGAGCAGATTGACATCCGCCTGTATAGCATCATTTACAATGCCATCAACGAGGTGAAGGATGCCATGGAAGGCATGCTGGCCCCAACGGTGCAGGAAGTGGTGACGGCCAACGCCGAAGTCCGGATGGTGTTCAACATCACCAAAGTGGGCTCTATTGCCGGCTGTATGGTGACGGAAGGCCAGTTCCAACGCAAGACCCGCGTGCGGGTGGTGCGCAACGGTATTGTGCTGCACACCGGCGAAATCCAGGACCTCAAGCGCTTCAAAGACGACGTGAACGAAGTTCGCCAAGGCTACGAGTGCGGTATCTCCATCAAGAACTTCAACGAGTTGCAGGAAGGCGACAACATTGAGGGCTTCGAGGAGAAAGAAATCAAGCGTACCCTGTAAGTACAGGGTGCTGCTGCCTCAAACAACGAAAACCACTCCGACTGTCGGGGTGGTTTTTTTGTTTCTGCCAAACAATTATAACTTGTTCAATATATAGACTTGTATTAAATAGATTTACGGGCGCATAGAATGGCGCTGCTTTGCTTGTGCTTATGCGGCATATTTTACTGTCAGGGCTTCTGATTTGCTGCTTGTTGTGGTCACTGCCGGCCGTGGCAACGGGCCCGTTGGCTTTGCGCGATACGGCCTGCAACTACCAGCTGGGCCGTTATTGCAGTATTCTGGCCGTGCCGCGCGGCGACGCCAACAAAGAGCTGACGCTGGCCCAGGTGCGCCGTCTGGAGTGGGCCAACCGCTTCCGGCCGAGCCCGCGAGATGTGCCTACCGTGCCCGGCAGCAACGTGGACGTGTGGCTCCGCTGCGAGCTGCGTAACCTGGCCGGACCCAATACCAGCTGGCTGTTGCGGTCGGACCAGGCTTATGACGCTTTTTTGGTGGGCGAAGATGGCCAGGTTCGGCCCTTGGAGCAGGTGCGCGACACCTTCCTATTTGCCAGAACGCATGTGGTGCCCGACCGGCGCTACAATATTCGGCTGCCGCTGCCGGCGGGCCGCCCCGTTACGCTGTACGTGCATACCCGCGCGGGGCTGATGCAGTTCAGCATTATTGAAAAAGACCACCTGCGGCAAAGCGTGCGGCTGAACGACGTGGGGGCGGCGTTCTATTTCGCTACCCTGCTGGCGCTGCTGTTCTACAACCTGCTGCTGTTTTTCTCGGTGCGCGACCGCAGCTACCTCTATTACGTGCTGTTTGTGGGCAGCTTCGGGGCTTTGCAGCTGGTGCTGATGGGCTACGATACGCTGCTGCCCGCGCTAGCACCGCTGCGCGACCTGATTGAAGTGACGTTGATGGCGCTCACCTGCATTTTTAGCATTCTCACGGCGCGGGCCTTTCTGGAAACGGCCCGGCTGGTGCCCCGGCTCGATGGGGCCTTGCGGGTGGTGATGGAGCTGGCCCCGCTGCTGGTGCTACTCATTCTGATAGACGGCCTGGGCCGGTTGGCCGGCTTCTTCAGCTACTTTTTGCCGCTGAGTACCGTGGCCGTACTGCTCACGGTGGGCGTGGCGGTGCTGCGGGCGGGCTTTCGGCCGGCCCGCTACTACCTGGCCGGCTGGGTGCTGCTGATGAGTGCCATCGTGCTGTACTTTCTGCGCAGCCTGGGGGTAGTGCCGGTCAGTTTTTGGACGGAGAATGGCGTGCGCATCGCCTCGGCGCTGGAAGTCATCCTGATTTCGCTGGGCCTGGCCGACCGCATCAACCTGGCCCGGCGCGAAAAGGCGCTGGCCCAGGCCGAAGCCCTGGCCGTGGCCCGCGAGAAAGAGGAAGTGCAAAGCCGAGCCAACCACGACTTGCGCCAAGCCTACGATGAGCTGCAAGCCAGCCTGGCTACCACCGACCACCTCCAGGAGCTGGATGAAGTAAAAACCCGTTTTTTTACTAATATCAGTCACGAGCTGCGCACGCCCCTCACGCTTATTATCAGCCCCCTGGAACAGATGCTAACTGAGCCGGCCCCGCGCCCCGAAGTGGCTCCCATGCACCGCAACGCCCGCCGCCTGCTGCACCTCATCACCCAGCTGCTCGATATTGCCCGCCTCGAAGCCGGCAGCATGACCCTGATGGCCGCGCCCACCGACCTGGCCCGCACCGTGCGCGCCACCGTGGACGCCTTCGCGCCGCTGGCCCAGGACCGGCATGTGGTGTTGGACTTAAGCACCGCCGAGCCGCTGCCCACAGAAGCCCCGTTGTACGCCGACGCCGACAAGCTGGAACAGATTCTCTATAACCTACTTAGCAATGCACTGAAATTTACCCCGCCTGGCGGCCGGGTGGGGGTGGCGGTGCGCTACGTCGCCGGCTACGCCACGGTAACAGTGCGCGACACCGGCATTGGTATTGCCCCAGAGGAGCTGCTGCGGGTGTTCGAGCGTTTCCACCAGGCCGATGCGGGGCGCACCCGGCAGCGCGGCGGCTCGGGCGTGGGCCTGGCGCTGGTGCGCGAGCTTGCGGCTCTGCACGGCGGCACGGCCACGGCCCGTAGCACGGTGGGCGAGGGCAGCACTTTTGTCGTAAGCCTCGCGTTGGGCACGGCGCATTTAGCGGGCCATGATATCGGTCCTGCGCTGGATGCAGCGGACGAAGCTTCCGCCCGCTGGCTGGACGCTATGACCGACGAGCTGGTGGCCGAAGCCCACGAAATGCCTGTGGCCGATGGCCCGGCCGAAGCCGACCCACGCCCGCTGGTGCTCATCGTGGACGACAATGCCGACCTGCGCGACTACCTGCGCCAATGCCTGCAGGCCAACTACCGCCTGCTGCTGGCCGCCGATGGCGAACAGGGCCTGGCCCGCGCCCAGGCCGCCCTGCCCGACCTGGTGCTGAGCGACCTGATGATGCCCGGCATGGATGGCCTGGAGCTGTGCCGCCGTCTGAAAACCGACGAGCGCACCAGCCACATTCCGGTGGTGGTGCTCACGGCCCTCACCAACGAGGCCAGCCGGCTGCGCGGTTTCGAGCACGGCGCCGACGACTACCTCACCAAGCCCTTCCGGCCGGCCGAGCTGCTGGCGCGGGTGCGCAACCTGATTGCGGGCCGGCAGCAGCTGCGGCAGCGTTTCGGCCGCGAGGTAACCCTGCAGCCGCGCGACATCAGCATTACCTCGGCCGACGAGCAGTTCCTGAACCGGGCGCTGGCGGTGGTGGAAAACCACCTGGCCGAGGCCGAATTCAGCGTGGAGGATTTTGCCGCCGAAATGGCGCTGAGCCGCATGCACCTGCACCGCAAGCTGAAGGCGCTGACCGACCAGTCGACGGCCGAATTTGTGCGCACGCTGCGCCTGCGCCGGGCTGCCCAGCTGCTGGCCAGCCACGCCGGTAGCGTAGCCGACGTGGCCTACGCCACCGGCTTCGGCAACCTCTCTCACTTCGCCCGCTGCTTCCGCGAGGAGTTCGGGCAGGCGCCCTCGGCCTACGCGACGAAGGGCGCTTAGCGCAATTTTTGGGGGCGCATACGGGGTGTCACTGAAGAAAGGCGACGTATAAAAAATCACACTCTACCCTACTAAACTTTAGGGCATAAAAACGGGGCAGTCCGACCTTTGGGGTTCCTACACACCATTGTCCGTCCTGCCCCGTGAAGCCAAGCCTCATTGCCAAAATTACGACGCTTTTGCGTCGCGTCCAGCTAGTGCCCCATCTGTCCCGGCAAAAGTTTGTCAGCCAGTTTGTTATCGCCCTGCTCAAAAGCCGCAACGTCCAATTTTGCGAGGTAGCCCAGCACCTGAATGACGCGGTGAAAATCGCTTCGAATGAAACCCGCATTCAGGACTTTTTTCGGCAGGTGGACCTGAATTATCTGGTGCTGGCCCACCTGCTGCTGCGCTTGCTGCCCGCCACGGGCAAACTGCGCCTGTGCCTGGACCGCACCGAATGGGACTTCGGCCGCTGCCAGGTCAATATCCTGCTCGTGACCGTAGGCCGAGGCGACTTTCAACTGCCGCTCTATTGGGAACTGCTCGACAACCGCAGCGGGAACTCCAGTGCGGCCGACCGTATTGCCCTGCTCAAAATCTGCGTACAGGTGCTGGGCCGCGACCGCATCGGGCTGGTGGTGGGGGACCGGGAGTTTGTGGGCCATGTCTGGCTTAACTGGCTACGGAAGAATAAATTGCCTTTTGTAATGCGCCTGCCCAAGCACCACCAAATCACCTTTGCTAGTGGCCGACGGCAGGCCGTCACGGCCCTGGGCCTTGCCGTAGGGCAGCAGCGGCATTTTCTGCATTGCCAAGTGGCTGGGGTCTGGGGACAGGTCTGGGTCAAGCGGCTGGCCGACACGGAGTTTCTGTTTCTCTTCGCCGCGCCCGGCTTGCGCAACCTGGGCGGCCTCTACGCCAGCCGCTGGACGATTGAGCAGTGCTTTCAGAACCTGAAAGGACGCGGCTTTAACCTGGAAGCCACCCACTTATGCTGCCACCAGAAGCTGCGCAAGCTCGTGGCTCTGGTCAGCCTGGCCTACGCGCTATGTCTGGGCGTGGGCACGATGGCCCACGGCAAAATCAAGGCCATTCCACGCAAAAATCACGGCTGCCGGGCCACAAGCCTGAGCCGCTACGGACTGAATCTGTTGCGCCAGCTCACGCGGCCCCACGCCCAGCCACAAGAGCCGGTGGCCCGTAAAATCATGGCCCTGCTAGACTGGTTTATTCGGCAACTTACTTATTATCAAATC